>LJCV01000041.1 GCA_001298575.1 Actinobacteria bacterium OK074 | reverse complement strand
CAGGGGTGGGGGCGCTGGGCGGTTCCGGCTTCGGCTCCGCCGTCGGTTCAGGCTCTGCCGTGGGTTCTGACTTCGGCTTCAGCCCCGCCTCCTGGCCCGGCTTCGGTTCCGGGTCGGGCTTCGGTTCCGGCCCCGCCGTCGGCTCGGGATGCGGCTCCGCCGTCGGGTTGGGCTTCGGCTCAGGCGTCGGTGCCGGCGGCGAGGCCGGCTCCTGCTCTGCCTCCGGCTGGCGCTCCGCGCCCGGCTTCGGCTCCGCGCCCGGTTTCCGGTCCGCTTCCGGCTGCCGTTCCCGTGCCGGCTCCGGCCCGGGCCCCGGCTTTTGCTCCGCCTCCGGGCCCCGCATCGACTCCGGCCCCAGCCCTACCCCCAGCTCCGGCTCCGGGTTGGGGGACGGTTCGGCGAAGGCTGGGCGGGCGTGGTGCCAAGGGGCGTCTGTGGTGCGGGGGTTGGGGGTGCCCGGGGGGCGGCGTTCAGGGGTCGTTTCGGTGGTGGGGCTGGGCTTCGGGGTGGTCTCGGCGGTCGGCGGGGCGGGGTGCTGGGAGGCTGAGCCCTGGCTCGCGCTTCGGGTGCGGCGGGGGGTCGTGGCGGGGGACGACTCTTCGGGTGCAGCCGAGGGGGGCGTCGGTGCCAGCGCCTGGCTTGCGGAGCCTTCCGCGGTCGTGCGGGAGCGCCGTACCGGGCGGTCGCCCGTCGCGGGTCTCGCGGCGGCTCCTGTCGCGCCCGTACCCGCACCCGCACCCGAAGTCGCACGCGGGCCTGCACCCGCGGTCGCACGAGGGCCCGTACCCGCTGCCGTACCGGCTCCCGCCGCGCGGCCCGCGCCTCGGGTCGGGCGGGCCGGGGGTGGGGGGAGTTGGCCCTTCAGAGGGCCCCACTCGTTCGGGTCGGGGACGCCCGGGGGGAGCATCTGGCGGCGCTTGGGGCCGCCGTGTTCCGACTCCCCCGGTTCCTTCGCGCCCGGCCATGCCTTCGCCACGCGGGCCGCCAGGATGAAGTCCTTGCGCAGGGGGTGGCCCTCGAAGCCGTCCGGGAGGAGGAGAGGGGACAGGTCCGGGTGGCCGTCGAAGGTCACGCCGAACATCTCGTGGGTCTCGCGTTCGTGCCAGGCGGCGCCGGCGTAGACGTCGACCGCGGTGGGCAGCGCGGCGGCGGTGTGCGGCACCGTCGTACGGATCAGGAGGCGGCGCAGTGGGGACGGGGCGGAACCGGTGGCCGTGTGCGACCCGGGCAGGGCCGCGAGGTGGGCCGATACGCGCAGGCCTGTGCCCGGTTCGTCGACCGCGCTCAGCCAGTCGAAGTAGGTGCAGGCGAGGTCGTCACGGGCCGTTGTCAGTGCCGTGAGCCAGGATGTGGGTGGTACGTCGACGGTCAGGACGTCGTAGGACTCCTCGGCCGTGGCGTCCGTGCCGAACAGGTCCTCGACGGGGGCGGGCAGCCAGCCGGTGCCGCCCTCGACGTCGCCGCCGCTCATCGGTCCTCCACCGAAGCGTCCGAACCGTCCAAACCGTCCGGAGCTTCCGAGGTCCCTGCCTTCGGGGTCCCCGTCTCCAGCGGCTTCACCAAACCGCTCTGCAACGCCGTCACCGAAGGGCGCCCCACAGCAGACCCCCCAGCCCCGCCGACTGCCCCGCCCCCCCCCCCCCCCCCGTCGGAGGCGTCCGCGTACCGCTCCCCCAGGGACTCCCGGGCGATCTTCTCCTGGAGTTTGATGATTCCCTGGAGCAGGGCCTCGGGGCGGGGCGGGCAGCCGGGGACGTAGACGTCGACGGGGATGATCTGGTCGACGCCCTTCGTGACGGAGTACGAGTCCCAGTACGGGCCGCCGCAGTTCGAACAGGCGCCGAAGGAGATGACGTACTTCGGCTCGGGCATCTGTTCGTACAGGCGCTTCACGGCCGGGGCCATCTTGTCCGTGACCGTGCCGGAGACCACCATCAGGTCGGCCTGGCGCGGGCCCGGTGCGAAGGGGATCACGCCGAGGCGCATGAAGTCGTGGCGGGACATCGACGCGGCGATGAACTCGATCGCGCAGCAGGCGAGGCCGAAGTTGAAGACCCAGAGGGAGTAGCGGCGCCCCCAGTTCAGGATCACCTTCATCGGCTCGGGGGCCAGCCGGGACAGGGCACCCAGACGCTTGGGCTCAGGCAACAGAACAGGCTCCGGAGTCACGTCCATGTCAGGACGCCCTTCTTGTACGCGTACAGCAGTCCCACGGCCAGGAAGCCGAGGAAGAGGAACATCTCGACGAGGGTGGTGGTGCCGTAGCCGGGCTGGGCGTAGACCGTCGCCCAGGGGAACAGGAAGATCGAGTCGACGGCGAAGATGACGTAGAGGAACGCGTAGACGTAGTAGCGGACTTGGGTGTGGGCCCAGCCCTCGCCGACGGGGTCGACGCCGCACTCGTACGTCAGGAGCTTCTCGGGGGTGGGGACGACGGGGCGCAGCAGGCGGCCCGCGCCGAAGGCGACGGCGACGAAGAGCACGCCGACGGCGGCGAGGACGCCGACGACCGCGTAGGAGTGGAAGTAGCCGTCCGCGGCGAGCGCGAAGCCGCCGGTGCGCGCGGTCCCCGGTCCTGCTGTGCCCACCGCGGTTGCCACGGCGGCGGTCGGTTCCGGCACGTCCGTCCCTCGCTCCCTGCCCCAGACCCGGTGACCGTGTTCGACGATCCTTCAGCGATCTTCGACGGTCTGTACGCACGCGAGTCTAGGGCCTGCTAAAGAGACGGTAAGCAACCGTCCGGCACCCGCGTACGGCACGGCCGCCAAGGGTGGGGTTTTCCCCAGCAAAACGAGGCGGCCCACCGCATGGCGCCCCGGCCCGCGAACCGGCACGCTGGCCGACATGACCGAACGCGATCCCAGCCGCCACGAGCCCGCACCCGGCTCCGGGTCCGACCTCGGCTCCGGGCCCGGAGCCGGCCCCGGCCCCGACCGCGCCTCCGCGTACCCCGGCACCGCGTACCCCGGCACCTCGTACTCCGGCATCTCGTACGGCAACGCCTCCTACGTCTCCGGTGGCGGTGTCCCCGAAGAGCCCCTGCCGCCCGTGCAGTTCGCGTTCGGTGCGCAGACCTGGCGGGAGATCGCGCACCTCCTCTGCAACCTGCCGATGGCGCTGGCCGGGTTCGTGTACGTCGTGACCGTGATGGCCACGGGCGCGGGCCTGACCGTGACGGTGATCGGCATCCCGGTGCTCGCGGCCGGGCTCGGCGGCGCGCGGCTGCTGGGCCGTTTCGAACGGGCGCGGGCCCGCGCGCTGCTGCGGCTGCGCGTGGAGGAGCCCAGTCCGCTGCCGCTGCGCTCCCGCGGCGGGTTCCTGCAACGCCTGTGGCTGGGCCTGAAGGACCCGGTCGGCTGGCGGACGGTGCTGTACGGGTTCATCCGACTGCCCTGGGGGATCTTCACCTTCACCACGGCGCTGACCTCGCTGTTCGTGCTGTGGCCGGTGCTGCCGTACATCGCGCGCGGGCTGACCAACGTCGACCGTGCCCTCGTCCGTACGCTGCTGTCGCCCTCCGACGAACTGGAGCGCCGTATCGCGGAGTTGGAGTCCGACCGGGGTGTCGTGGTCGACACCGCGGCGGCGGACCTGCGGCGCATCGAACGCGATCTGCACGACGGGGCACAGGCCCGGCTGGTGAACCTCGCGATGGGGCTCGGCCTGGCCAAGGAGAAGCTGCTGGAGGGGCAGGCCGACGAGCAGGTCGCCGCGATGGTCGACGAGGCCCACGGCGAAGTGAAGCTCGCCCTCCAGGAGTTGCGCGATCTCGCCCGCGGCATCCACCCGGCCGTGCTGACCGACCGCGGCCTGGACGCCGCGCTCTCCTCGGTCGCCACCCGCTGCACGGTCCCGGTCAAGGTGACCGTCGACCTCACCGCGCGCCCCGCCGCGGCCATCGAGGGCATCGCCTACTTCACCGTCTCCGAACTCCTCCAGAACATCAGCAAGCACAGCGCGGCCAGAACCGCGGCGGTGGAGGTGTGGCGGGCCGACGACCGGCTGCTCATCCAGGTCTGGGACGACGGCCGCGGGGGCGCCCGGCTCGACGGCGGCAGCGGCATGTCGGGCCTGGCCGAACGCCTCGACGCCGTCGACGGCCTGTTCGTCATCGACTCCCCCGAGGGCGGCCCGACGACGATCACCGCGGAGCTTCCGTGGCGCAACCGTGAGGGCCAACCACCGGGGCGGTAGCGGTCGTTCACCCCGGCACTCCGGCACTCCGGCACTCCGGCACTCCGGCGGGCGGTCGTACGCGTGGGCGTACGACCGCCTCATGCTCTTTTGAAAACTGCCGCTTCCTTAAGGAGGGTGGGGAAAACCCCCGGTCCAAGACGCCGACCCGCTCCATGGTCCGCCCCGGCCGCCCGCAGCAGGGTGGACATGTACACCAACAGGTGGGCGCACACGGGCGCGAGGGGACGGACGACGGCGATGGCCACGCAGTACGGGCACGGCGGGTACGACCAGGGATACGGCTACGGCGACTGGGACAACGACGGCAGCCCCCGGCGCCGTCAGCTGATCCCCACCCCCCTACGGGCACCCCTGGAGGCGCAGACCTGGCGGGAGTTCGGGTACGTGCTGCTCGGATTCCCCATCGGGATCGTGATGTTCGTGTTCGCCGTGACGACGGTGTCGGTGGGCGCCGGGCTGCTGGTCACCTTCCTCGGCGTCCCGGTCCTCGCGGGCGCCCTCGCCGCGTGCCGCGGTTTCGGCGCGCTGGAACGGGCCCGGGCGCGCGCCCTGTTGCGGCTGAACGTGGCGGCCCCGGAGCCGTTGCGGATGCGCGGCCGGGGCTTCATGGCCTGGGTCGGCGCGGTGTTCCGCAGCGGCGCGTCCTGGCGTCACCTGCTGTACGCGGTGGTGCAGTTCCCGTGGGCGGTGTTCTCGTTCGTCGTCGGGCTGAGCTTCTGGTCGACGGGGTGGACGCTGCTGACGTACCCGCTGTGGTTCTGGGTGTTCCCGATGTACGCCGGGCAGGGCGGGATCCAGCTGTACGGCGACGACCACCACTCCGTCTACCTCGACAACCCGTTCGAGATCGGGGTGACCGCGCTGGTGGGGCTGCTGTTCACGATGGCCACGCCGTGGATCGTACGGGCGCTGACGACGGTCGACCGGCTCATGGTCACGGGGCTGCTCGGGCCGTCGCGGCTCGGGGCACGGGTGGTGGAGCTGGAGTCGGACCGGGGTGTCGTGGTCGACACCGCGGCGGCGGACCTGCGGCGCATCGAACGCGATCTGCACGACGGGGCACAGGCCCGGCTGGTGAACCTCGCGATGGGGCTCGGTCTCGCCAAGGAGAAGCTCGCCGAGGATCCGCGCGAGGCGGCGCGGATGGTGGGCGAGGCGCACGGCGAGGTGAAGACGGCGTTGCAGGAACTGCGCGATCTCGCCCGCGGAATCCATCCGGCGGTGCTGACCGATCGGGGGCTGGACGCCGCGCTGTCGTCGGTCGCGTCGCGGTGCCCGGTGCCGGTGGCCGTGGAGGTGGACCTGCCGGGGCGGCCGGTGCCGGCGATCGAGGGGATCGCGTATTTCACGGTGTCGGAGCTGCTGCAGAACGTCGGCAAGCATGCGGTGGGGGCCACTCGGGCGAGTGTGGACGTGTGGCGGGCGGGGGACCGGCTGATGCTTCAGGTCTTCGACGATGGGGCGGGTGGGGCCGGTGTTGTCGGGGGTGGGTCGGGGCTCGCGGGATTGGTGGAGCGGTTGGGGGCGGTGGATGGGGTGTTGGTGGTGGATTCGCCGGTCGGGGGGCCTACCCGGGTTACGGCGGAGCTGCCGTGGCGGTCGTGAGCGGGGGTAGGACGAGGGCGTAGCCGGGGCGCCCAATAGCTCGGGTGGACAGGAGGATTGGCGGCTGCCGGTCCGTTGTGGTTGGTCGCGCCGTTCCCCGCGCCTCTGAAAGCGAGGGCTGCGCCCCCTCGTCTCAGGGTGACCCCTTATTCACGGCGCCCGCCCCCACAACCGCCCCCACCCTGGAATGCTGGACCCGGTGCAGTCCGACCGGGCAGGGGGCCGAACGTCGTGGTGAGTGCGGGGACCGTGGGAAACACAGAAGGCAACAGGGTGCAGGTGGTCATCGCCGAGGACTCCGTGCTGCTCAGGGAGGGGCTGACGCGGCTGTTGACCGACCGGGGGCACGACGTGGTCGCGGGGGTCGGGGACGGGGACGCGCTGATCAAGGTGATCACCGAGTTCGCGGACCGGGACGAGTTGCCGGACGTCGTCGTCGCGGACGTACGGATGCCGCCGACCCACACCGACGAGGGCGTCCGCGCGGCCGTACGACTGCGGAAGGAGCACCCGGGGCTCGGGGTGCTCGTGCTGTCGCAGTACGTGGAGGAGCGGTACGCCACCGAACTGCTGGCCGGTTCCAGCCGGGGCGTGGGGTATCTGCTCAAGGACCGGGTGGCCGAGGTGCGGGAGTTCGTGGACGCCGTGGTGCGGGTCGCGCGGGGCGGGACCGCGCTGGATCCGGAGGTCGTCGCGCAGCTGCTGGGCCGCAGCCGCAAGCAGGACGTGCTGGCCGGGCTCACGCCCCGGGAGCGGGAGGTGCTCGGTCTGATGGCCGAGGGGCGGACGAACTCGGCGATCGCCCGGCAGCTCGTGGTGAGCGACGGGGCGGTGGAGAAGCACGTCAGCAACATCTTTCTGAAGCTGGGGTTGTCACCTAGTGACGGGGATCACCGACGTGTTCTGGCGGTCCTCACCTACCTGAATTCCTGATCGCCTGCGACCGTGGCGTGTGCAGGTACCACAACGGTGCCGCGCATATCCCAATGGCGGGTAGCGGTTGCGACGGGGGGTGTCGTGGTTCGATCACTGTCGATTCCGCGCGTCACCCGTCCGTTTTCGTGTGTCACTCGTCCGTTTTCGTGTGTCACCCGTCCGTGCGTCACCCGTACGGGCGCCCGGCCCGCCCCCACACTCTTCCCATCACTCTTCTGTGCACTACCCATGACAGCCAGGTCTTTACGGGCGGTTAAATCATGACAAGTCAGGTGGCCCGGCTGTCTCATATTGACGTCCATCATGCGATCGGCTACGGGAAGGCGACCCTCGGCGACGTAGGGTTGAACCTGGGAACGACGGTGGGACAGCCGCTTCCCGACAGCCGCCTCGAAGGAGGTCCACTTCAGTGACCAGCCAGGTCAGCAGCCCAGCGGAGCAGGCCGACGGAGCCGTCGTCGGGGAACAGCGCAAGCCGGCGGGCGCGAAGGACGTTCGCCGGTTGGACCGGGTGATCATCCGGTTCGCGGGGGATTCGGGCGACGGCATGCAGCTCACCGGCGACCGCTTCACCTCGGAGACGGCGTCCTTCGGCAACGATCTGTCCACTCTTCCCAACTTTCCGGCCGAGATCCGGGCCCCCGCGGGCACCCTGCCGGGCGTCTCGTCTTTCCAACTGCACTTCGCCGACCACGACATCCTCACCCCGGGCGACGCGCCGAACGTCCTGGTGGCGATGAACCCGGCCGCGCTGAAGGCGAACGTGGGGGATCTGCCGCGCGGCGCCGAGATCATTGTCAACACGGACGAGTTCACCAAGCGGGCGATGCAGAAGGTCGGTTACGCGACCAGCCCGCTCGACGACGGTTCGCTGGACGGCTACAGCGTCCACCCCGTGCCGCTGACGACGCTGACGGTCGAGGCGCTCAAGGAGTTCGCCCTCACCCGCAAGGAGGCCGAGCGCAGCAAGAACATGTTCGCGCTGGGCCTGTTGTCGTGGATGTACCACCGGCCGACCGAGGGCACGGAGAAGTTCCTGACCTCGAAGTTCGCGAAGAAGCCGGACATCGCGGCGGCGAACATCGCGGCGTTCAGGGCGGGTTGGAACTTCGGCGAGACGACGGAGGACTTCGCGGTCTCGTACGAGATCGCCCCGGCCGCGACCGCGTTCCCTCCGGGCCTGTACCGCAACATCTCGGGCAACCTCGCCCTGTCCTACGGGCTGGTCGCCGCGTCCCGCCAGTCGGAACTGCCGCTGTACCTGGGCTCGTATCCGATCACCCCGGCCTCCGACATCCTGCACGAGCTGAGCAAGCACAAGAACTTCGGCGTCCGCACCTTCCAGGCGGAGGACGAGATCGCGGGCATCGGGGCGGCGCTGGGCGCGGCCTTCGGCGGCTCGCTCGCCATCACGACCACCTCCGGCCCCGGTGTGGCCCTGAAGTCGGAGACCATCGGTCTCGCCGTCTCCCTCGAACTCCCCCTCCTGGTCATCGACATCCAGCGCGGCGGCCCCTCGACCGGTCTGCCGACGAAGACGGAACAGGCCGACCTGCTCCAGGCGATGTACGGCCGCAACGGCGAGGCCCCGGTCCCGGTGATCGCCCCGTGCACCCCGGCCGACTGCTTCGACGCGGCCATCGAGGCGGCCCGGATCGCGCTGACGTACCGGACGCCGGTGTTCCTCCTCTCCGACGGCTACCTCGCCAACGGCTCGGAGCCCTGGCGCATCCCGGACCCGGCCGAACTCCCGGACCTGCGGGTGCAGTTCGCGACGCGGCCCAACCACGTCCTGGAGGACGGCAGCGAGGTCTACTGGCCCTACAAGCGCGACCCGCAGACCCTGGCCCGCCCCTGGGCCATCCCCGGCACCCCCGGCCTCGAACACCGCATCGGCGGCATCGAGAAGCAGGACGGCACCGGCAACATCTCCTACGACCCCGCCAACCACGACCTGATGGTCCGCACCCGCCAGGCGAAGATCGACGGCATCGACGTCCCGGACGTGGAGGTCGACGACCCGCAGGGCGCGAACACCCTTGTCCTGGGCTGGGGTTCGACCTACGGCCCGATCACGGCGGCGGTACGACGGCTGCGGGCGGCCGGGGAGCCGATCGCGCAGGCGCACCTGCGCCACCTCAACCCCTTCCCGCGCAACCTCGGCGCGGTGCTCAAGCGGTACGACAGGGTGGTCATCCCCGAGATGAACCTCGGGCAGCTGGCCACGCTGATCCGGGCGCGTTATCTGGTGGACGCGCACTCGTACAACCAGGTCAACGGCATGCCGTTCAAGGCGGAGCAGCTGGCCACGGCGTTGAAGGAGGCCATCGATGGCTGACACGATCGTCCCGGGGGCGGGGATCCAGGCGCTGTCGCTGGTCCCCAAGGCCGAGGCCAAGCAGACCGTGAAGGACTTCAAGTCGGACCAGGAAGTGCGCTGGTGCCCCGGTTGCGGCGACTACGCGATCCTCGCCGCCGTGCAGGGGTTCATGCCGGAGCTGGGGCTGGCGAAGGAGAACGTCGTCTTCGTCTCGGGCATCGGCTGCTCGTCCCGCTTCCCGTACTACATGAACACGTACGGCATGCACTCGATCCACGGCCGCGCGCCCGCCATCGCGACGGGCCTGGCGACCTCGCGCCGCGACCTGTCGGTGTGGGTGGTCACGGGCGACGGCGACGCGCTCTCCATCGGCGGCAACCACTTGATCCACGCCCTGCGCCGCAACGTAAACCTGAAGATCCTTCTCTTCAACAACCGGATCTACGGCCTGACCAAGGGCCAGTACTCGCCGACGTCCGAGATCGGCAAAATCACCAAGTCGACACCGATGGGTTCGCTGGACGCCCCCTTCAACCCGGTCTCGCTGGCGCTGGGCGCGGAGGCGTCCTTCGTGGCCCGCACGATCGACTCCGACCGCAAACACCTCACCGAGGTCCTGCGCCAGGCGGCGGCCCACCCCGGCACGGCCCTGGTGGAGATCTACCAGAACTGCAACATCTTCAACGACGGCGCCTTCGAGGCCCTCAAGGACCGCAAGTCGGCCCAGGAGGCGGTGATCCGCCTTGAACACGGCCAACCGATCCGCTTCGGCGCGGACGGCGAACGGGGCGTCGTACGGGACCCGGCGACGGGTGACCTCCAGGTCGTGACGGTGACCCCGGAGAACGAGGCGTCAATCCTGGTCCACGACGCCCACACCCCCTCCCCCACCACAGCCTTCGCCCTCTCCCGCCTGGCCGACCCCGACACCCTCCACCACACCCCGATCGGCGTACTGCGCTCGGTGGACCGCCCGGTCTACGACACCCAGATGTCCGACCAGCTGGACACGGCGGTGGAGCAGAAGGGGATGGGGGATCTGGGGGCACTGCTGGCGGGTGGGGATACCTGGACGGTGGGGGGCTGACAGGTCAGTTCGGTTCGGTTCGTTCGCGATGGTTCGCGATGCGGGCGGGCCCGGGTGCGCCGTCGTGGTGCGCTCGGGCCCGTCGGCCGTTTACGCGTCCGGGATGTCCTTCTTGGCCCGCACGAGCGTCTCCCGGGTGATGACCACGATCCGCTCGTGGGCGCCTCGGGCGGCGTCCGGCGGGAGGTGGGGGTCGAGATCGGCGGTGGCTTCGGTGCCGATGACGGCGAAGTTGCCGTCGGCGAGTTCGAAGAGGTCGGGGCAGGTCTCGCCGGTGGCACAGCCTCTGCGGCGGGGGGAATCGCCCAGGCGGCGGGCGATCGGGGATGTTCGGGCGCGCGTGTGACTCATGGCGCAAAAACCATCACGGAATGCACTTCAACGCCTTTTAACACACTATTGTTTTTACTTCAATCACTCGTCCGGTCCCACGACCCACCACTCGTCGGGGTCGTCCATCAACTCGTCGAATATGACGTCCAACGCCCGCCCCACCTTCGCGTCCAACGACTCCGCCGCCAGCGACCGCCGATGCTCCACCGTCCGCTCCCAGTACTCCGCGAAGACGGGGTTGCGGCACAACACCCGTAAATGCCCGAGGAGTTCGTCCCAGCCGAAGGCGCCGACGCGGTGCGCGAGCAGGATCGCGGCGTACTCGCGGTTGGCGAAGAGCATCTGGCGGCGCTTGTCCTCGCTGATCCCGTTCAGGGTGCTGAGGGCCGCGGCGAGGGAGGGGTCGTCGATGGCGCGGTCCTGGTGCTCGGACATGAAGCGGTGGGCCTGGATGACGTTCGCGTAGTGGAGTTCGACGCGCAGGCGGGCGACGTTCCCGATGAGTTCGAGGAGCAGGTCCTCCTGCCGTCGGCGGCGCGTGTGTCGCGTGTCACGGGTGGCGCGGGTGGCGTGAGTGGTGCGCCGGGGGCGGGCGAACGGCGCCCGGACCGCGTCGAGCCACGCCACCACTGCGGAACCGAATCTCCGCATGGCCGGAATCTGTGTGGCCATGTCAAGGCAACTCCCTGGATCCCCGTCGTCCCTTCCCTCAGCGTGCCCGGCGGCTCAAGAGGACATGGGAGGCGGAGAGGGGGCGCACGGGGGGATACGGGGCTCGGGCGGGGCCATGCGTCTTGGCGCGTGTGCCCCGTGGGCGCCGTTCACGGGCGGGGGGCATGTGCCACGGGCCCCTCGCGGCCGGCGGGGCGAGTCTCCGCGGCCGGCCGACCGGGCCCGCGCGGCCGGCGGGACGGATCTTCGCGGCCAACCGGCCCGACCCCGCGGTCAACCGGCCGGACCCCCACAGTCGGCCGACCAGGCCCCCGAGGCCGGCCCACCACCCTCTCGCGGTCAGCCCGTCGCCGACTTGCGGGTGTCGTACTCCTCGCGGGCCCGCGACACCTGCCCCATCCGTCGTTCCGTCCACAGTGCCAGCTCGCGTATTTGTTCGGCGGCCTCGTGGCCCAGGGGGGTCAGGGAGTAGTCGACGCGGGGCGGGATCACCGGTTTGGCGTCGCGGTGGACCAGGCCGTCGCGTTCGAGGGTCTGGAGGGTCTGGGTGAGCATCTTCTCGCTGACACGCCCGATCGCGCGGCGCAGTTCGCTGAAGCGGTACGGGCGGTCGAGGAGCTGGATCAGGACCAGGACCCCCCAGCGGCTCGTGACGTGTTCCAGGACCAGGCGGTAGGGACACCGGCCCTCCGCGTACGCGTCCTTCTGCGCCTCACTTACGTCCATGCCGGTACCTTACTTCAAAGTGGGTACTTTCTTTGAGTTAGCGCATCCCCTAGGGTTAGCGTCACATCCGCACTCAAGGAGCCCCTCATGAGCATCGTCGTCACCGGAGCCACCGGCCACCTCGGCCGTCACGTAGTCGAGCAGCTGCTGGAGAAGGTTCCGGCCGACCAGATCACCGCCGTCGTACGCGACCCCGAGAAGGCGTCCGGGTTCGCCGCCCGCGGTGTGAAGATCGCGGTCGCCGACTACAACGCGCCCGAGACCTTCGCCGCCCTCCTCTCCGCCGGCGACAAGGTGCTGCTCATCTCCGGCAACGAGTTCGACAAGGGCCGCGTCCAGCAGCACCAGGTCGTCATCGACGCCGCCAAGGCCGCCGGAGTCGCGCTGCTCGCCTACACCAGCGCCCCCGGCACCCTCAAGGCCGCCCTCGCCGACGACCACCGCGGCACGGAGAAGGCCCTGCTGGCCTCCGGACTCCCCTACGCGCTGCTGCGCAACGGCTGGTACAACGAGAACTACACCGAGCAGCTCGCCCCCGTCCTCCAGTACGGCGCCGTCGTCCAGGCCGCGGGCACCGGCCGGGTCTCCTCCGCCTCCCGCGCCGACTACGCCGGTGCCGCCGTCGCCGTCCTGACCGGCGAGGGCCACGAGAACAAGACCTACGAGCTGGGCGGCGACGAGGCGTGGAGCTTCGCCGAGTACGCGGCCGAGGTGGGCAAGCAGGCCGGCAAGGAGATCGTCTACAACCCCGTCACGGTCGAGGAGTTCACCGGCATCCTCACCGGCGCGGGCCTGCCCGGCCCGTTCGCCGCGATCCTCGCGGGCGTGGACGCCTCCATCGAGCAGGGCGAGCTGGAGGTCACCTCCGGCGACCTCTCCCGCCTGACCGGCCGCCCCACCACCCCGATCGCCGACTCCATCGCGGCGGCCCTGAAGGGCTGACCCTGCCGGGTCCCCGTCACTCCACCCCACCCCCGCCTGTCATGACCGTATCCCGATACGGGCATGACAGGCGGGGGCGCTCGGCGTTACCGTCCTCACGGCGGTGCGCCTACGGCCGTCCCCGCGCGCGTACGGCTGTCGTACGACGGCGGGTGCGAGGGACGAGGAGGGTCCGTGGCCGCCGAGCCGATGGGTGAACAGCGCGCGGAACAGCGCACAGGACTGCTCAACGGCTTTGCCGCGTACGGGATCTGGGGACTCGTCCCGCTCTTCTGGCCGCTGCTGAAGCCCGCCGGATCGGTCGAGATCCTCGCCCACCGGATGGTGTGGTCCCTGCTCGTGGTCGGCGTCGCGCTGCTGGTGCTGCGGCGCTGGACCTGGGCGGGCGAACTGCTGCGCCGGCCGCGGAAGTTGGCCCTGGTCACGGTCGCCGCCGCGGTCATCACCGTCAACTGGGGCGTCTACATCTGGGCGGTGAACTCCGGGCACGTCGTCGAGGCGTCGCTCGGCTACTTCATCAACCCGCTCGTCACCATCGCCCTCGGCGTCCTGCTCCTCAAGGAACGGCTGAGGCCCGCGCAGTGGGCGGCAGTTGGGATCGGCTTCGCCGCGGTCGTCGTCCTCACCGTCGGCTACGGGCAGCCGCCGTGGATCTCCCTCTGCCTGGCCTTCTCCTTCGCCACCTACGGCCTGGTGAAGAAGAAGGTGAACCTCGGCGGCGTCGAGTCACTGGCCGCGGAGACCGCGATCCAGTTCGTGCCCGCGACGGCGTACCTGGTCTGGCTGTCGGCGACGGGCCACTCGACCTTCGGCAGCCACGGCCCCGGCCACGCGGCCCTGCTCGCCTCCACCGGCATCGTCACCGCGCTCCCCCTCGTCTGCTTCGGCGCCGCCGCGATCCGCGTCCCGCTCTCCACCCTCGGCCTGCTCCAATACCTCGCCCCCGTCTTCCAGTTCGTCCTCGGCATCGTCTACTTCCACGAGGCCATGCCCCCGGAACGCTGGGCGGGCTTCGCGCTGGTGTGGCTGGCCCTGACCCTCCTGACCGGCGACGCGGTACGGGTGGCGCGGCGGGGGGTGCGGCCGGTATTTCCGCCGCAGCGCATGCCGACGGCGGCGGACGGCAGCGCAGAGCGCCCCGGCAGGGGCGCGGGGCCGCGTTTGAATATGCGGTTCCGCCGCGTGGGCGCGACCAGCCACAACGCACCCGCAGCCGAAGAACCAGCCACCCCCGCGGAGCGCTACCCCTGAGCCCGCTCGGCCAGCCGCAACATCCGGTTCCGAGCCTTCTCCAGCTGATCAAGATCCTCCGCCGCGGGCCCCGGCCCCATCGCCACCTCCGCCCACACGGCGATGAGATCCACCCCCAGCCGCAACCCCTCCCGCGGATCCCGCACCGCCCGCCACGCCGCCGCCGCGCTCTGCACGTTCCCGTACGCCGCCCGCGCCTCCCCGCGCCCGTGGTGCACCCGGGCCACGTCCAGCGAGAGATCGAAGGACCGCACCGGGTCGTCGCCCAAGTAGGCGATGTACGCGGCGAGTTCACGCACCCGCAGCACCGCGGGGTGGTCGGCGCCGTACGTCCCGGCGGCCTCCGCGATCGTCCGCTCGGCGAGCGCGGCGGCCTCGTCGATACGGCCCTGCCGTACGGCCTCGCCGATCCGCGCGGTCGGCGCCGCGAGCGGCCCGGTCCCGTCGTCAGTGGGCTCCGTGCCGAGCACGACGTCGACGACGGAGTCGAACTCCCGTACGGGCGGTTCCTTGTCCTCGTCGGCGACGGCCGCGGACTCGGACACGAAGAGCGATACGGCGAGGGAGTCGGCGTCGGCCCGGGAGCCGGTGCCGGTGCCGGTGCCGGTGACTTCCGCGGGGGCAGCCGGGGTCGGGGCCGACGGGGCCGGGGGCACCTCCGGGGGCGGTCCGAACACGCCCGTCGGCGGCAGGACCGTACCGGGGGCGACGGACCCGGAAGGGCCGTCGGGGTTCGGCACGCCGTCGGCCAGGGCGCCGGGGACGGGCTGGCCGAGCCCGGGCGTGGTGGTGATCAGCGGCGGCAGGTCGGGCACCCCGTGCAGCACGACCGTCGCGCCGGGCACCTCGCTGCCGGGCACATCGCTGCCGGGCACATCGCCGCCGGGCACATCGCCGCCGAGCGGCACGCTGCCGGACACCTCACCGCCGGGCGGCCCCGCCACCGCGTCCGGCTCCGCCACCGCGTCCGGCTCCGCCTTCTCGACGGCCGTCGGCGCGTCCACCGGCTGCGGCTCGCCCGCGTACTCGCTCGACCCGTCCGCGTGCACCCGTAGGGGTACGACGTAGCCGATCCGCTCGTCGTGGACGCGGGCGACGACCGGCTGGCCGGCGGCGAGGGTGAGGCCGTGGAGGTAGTTCAGAACCGCGTCCTGGACGGCCTCGCCGGGCCCCGCGGTCACCAGCAGCCCGCCGACCGTGGCCGTACCGGCGGACGCGCCGCCCGCCCCCACCGGCACGTGCACGTCGATCGGCACGTCCGGCGCGATGGGCAGCGGGAAGGCGGCGACGGCGGCGGGCGACGCGAGCACCGGGGGCGCGGGAGGCGCGGCGGGAGCGGCGGGGGCGGGCGGTACGGACGGCGTGCCCGGAATGACCGCGGCGGAACGCGCCCGCCGGTGTTCGCGGTTGAGTCGAGACATGGTTCCCCCACTCGGGTCGGGCGGTCCGGGGCGGTGCCGGGACTGTTCCGGTTCGTCAATCGTTCCGTACCGAGGCAGGGTGCGCACGGGCGGCACGGTCAAGTCTCGCGTCGCACCTGCCCTCACGGGTAACCGTGACGTCACAGGCTCGTCCCAGGTGCTCCGGCCCCGTTACCGTCGCCGTACACCGTCCACGCGGCCCGCAGGCCACCCGAGGAGAGTGTCGATGCAGTCGGTCCCACCGGTCCCCCACCACGCGCACCAGCTCCCCGACGGCCCCGAGATCTGGCTGCGCGGCCCCGTCCGCACCACCGGAACGGACCGGTCGACGGCGGACGGGTCCGCGGACCCGGCGGCGCGAGAGCCGGCGTCGGCGCGGGAGTCACCGTACGACCCGGCGCGCGAACCGGCGTACGCGCCGGAGCACGAGCCGCCGCACGGTGAACCGGCGTACGACCCGGCGCACGGCGTACCGGCGTACGGCCCCGCGCGCACCCATCGCGCCGGACCGCGCCGGTACACCTGGGTGGCCACGCACGGCGGCGCGGGCGCCACGACGCTCGCCGCGGTGTTCGGCGGTCACGACGCCGGGCGCGCCTGGCCCAGCCCCGAACGCGGCGAACCGGCCTCGCTGCTCCTGGTGGGGCGCACGCACGCGAGCGGGCTGGCGGCGGTCGTGTACACGATCGACATGGTCCGCCGGGGCGCCGCGCCGCCCGGCCTGGACCTCGACGCGGTCGTCCTGGTGGCGGACGCGCCCGGACGGCTGCCGCGCCCGCTCGCGCAGCGCGTCAAGGAGATCGAGGCGCTGATCGACGTCTACCGGGTGCCGTGGGTGCCCGCCTGGCGCCTGGGGGACCTGTCGGGGCAGCCGCCGCGCGAGTGCGAACGGCTGGCACGGCTGACGGGGCTCAGGTCACCCATGTGATGCAGTCTGACGTCAGACCGTGACGACGTCAGACCGTGACCACGTCAGGCCGTGATGTCCTTCGCCGTGAACCGGGCCCACGCCGCCGAGCCGAACACCGCCGCGTACAGGCCCTGGATGCCCAGGTTGCGCACGAGGTCGTGCCAGTAGACCGGATCGCGCATGAGGTCGGCGAAGGACAGCCAGTAGTGGGAGAAGAAGTACGGCTGGATCGCGTGGAGTTGGGGAATCTGGTCGAGGATCTGCACGGTGATCAGCAGACCCACGGTCGTCGCCATCGCCGCGATGCCGCTGCTGGTGAGCGTGGAGACGAACAGGCCGAGCGCCGCGATGCCGACGAGCGACGCGGCGACGACGAGGGCGATCAGCAGCGCCCGCAACAGCCCGTCCGCGAAGCTGATGCGGGTGCCGGACATGGTCGTCAGATCGCCGAGCGGGAAGAGCAACGCGCCCACGGCGAGCGCCGAACCCGCCACGACGAGCGTGCCGACGAGGCAAAAGGTCAGCGTGGTCGCGTACTTGGCGAGCAGCAGGCGGGTGCGGCCCGCGGGGGCGACCAGGAGGTAGCGCAGGGTCCCGGAGTTCGCCTCGCCCGCAATCGCGTCGCCCGCGACGACCCCGATCGCCATCGGCAGGAAGAACGGGAGGGTCGCAGCGAGCGCGGTGAACACCAGGAAGAGCCCGTTGTTGGTCACCTGCGCGATGAACGCGGGCCCACCGCCACCGTCACGGCCGCCGCCCACCCCCGAACCGTCGTCCCCCGTCTCGATCTTGACGGCGATCCCGACGAGCACGGGGACGGCGGCGAGCACGGCCAGCAGCGCGAGCGTCCGCCACCGCCGGAAGGTGATGCCCAGCTCACTGCGGAACAACCCGAAGGTCCAGAGGGGACTTGGCGTCCGGGGCACCGAACTCCCCTGTTCGGCACGGAAGTTGCCCTGTTCAGCACGGGGGTTGTCCTCCTCGGCCCGCACACCCGCCTCAGCCCGCGACATCGAACCCCTCCCCCGTCAGCTCCACGAACGCGTCCTCCAGGGAGGCCCGTTCGACCCCGAACCCGCGCACCCGCACCCCCGCCGCCACCAACGCGGCGGTGATGTCGGCGAGTTCACGCTCCTGGTCCGGCGGTTCCCCGGTCACCCGGTCCTCCTGTACGGCGATGTCGGCGACGCCCTGTTCCTTCAGGACGCGGGCGGCGTCGGTCGCGTCCGGCGTGGTGACCACGAGGCGGCCACGGGCCCGGGCCGCGAGGTCGGCGACCGCGCCCTGGGTGATCAGGCGGCCCTGGGCCATCACGGCCGCGTGCGTGCAGACCTGTTCGATCTCGTCGAGGAGGTGGGAGGAGAGGAAGACGGTGGTGCCGTCGGACGCCAACTCCCTTACCAGCGACCGGATTTCCCGCATGCCCTGGGGGTCGAGGCCGTTGGTCGGCTCGTCCAGGACCAGCAGCCGGCGCGGCTGGAGCAGCGCCGCGGCGAGCCCGAGCCGCTGCTTCATGCCGAGCGAGTACGCCTTCGCCTTCTTGCCCGCGGCGGCCGTGAGCCCCACCCGGTCGAGGGCGACGGCGACCCGGGTGCGCCGGGTGCGGGGGTCCGCGGTCGGGTCGGCGGCGTCGTAGCGCAGGAGGTTGTCCCGGCCGGAGAGGAAGCCGTACAGGGCGGGGCCCTCGATGAGCGCGCCCACGTGCGGCAGTACGGCGCGGGTGGCGCGCGGCATCGGGCGGCCCAGGACGCTCGCGGTGCCCGAGGTCGGCTCGATCAGACCCATCAGCATGCGGATGGTGGTGGTCTTGCCGGAGCCGTTGGGTCCGAGGAAGCCGAAGACGCTGCCCGCCGGGACGGTGAGATCGAGCCCGTCCACGGCCAACTGCCCGCCGCGATAACGCTTGGTGAGCGCACGGGTGGCGATGACCGCGTCGGGCGGTGCGGGTGCGGTGGTGCCTGTGGCGGTGCCTGTGGTGGCGTCCGCAGTGGCACCTGTGGTGGCGCCTGTCGCCTCGTCCGCGACCGCCGACTCCCGTTCCGCGGCGGGCAGTTCCTCCATGCGTGCTCCCAACTCCGGCCCTGTGCGGGGTGGTACGGCGCTGTCGGCGCTGTTGCCCGGCTCGGCTGCCTTCGGCTGCCTCGGCTGCCTCGGCTACTTGGCGGTGGCCTCGTCCGCGGCCTTCACCAGGGTGCTCTTGGTGACGGCGCCGACGTAGACCTTGCCGTCGTCGGTGACCAGGGCGTTGACCAGGCGGGTCGAGTAGACCGTGCCCGAGCCGAAGTCGCCGGTGACGTGATCGCCGAGGGAGTTGAGGAAGCCGGAGATGTCGCTGGAGCCTCCGGAGGTGGAGGGCGACTCGCTCTTGCTGCCGCTGTCGCTGCCGGAGTCGAGTTCGACGACCGAACTCCAGCCCTTGCCAAGGGTCTTGAGCCCGGTGAGGTCGTCGAGGCCGCCGGTGCTCGCGCCGCCGCGGGCGGACCCGTCACGCTTGAGCCCGTTCTTCCCGCTGTCCTTCTCCGAGCTCCCCGTGCCCCCCTTCGCCGCGCCGTCCTCGGTGACCTTCGCGCCCTTGGGCGGCGTGAAGTCGAACGTCGACGCCGCCGGCTTCGCGAAACTCACCTGCGTGAAGCCCACGTCCACGACGGCCGCGCCGCCGCTCGCCGGGGTCAGCGTGAACTTCAGCGGCAGCCCGGTCTTCGCGTCCACCGCGATACTGATCGCGCCGACCGTCGTACCGGAGGACTCCTTCGGCTTGATCAGCAGCTTGTAGGCGTCCCGGCCGGCGACCTGCGCCGTACCGTCGACGGTCACCGACGTCGTACTGTCGGCCGCCTTCAGCGCCTGGTCGGCGAAGTCCTTGGGAGTGGCGGGGAGTTCACTGTCGCCCTTGGGCGCCGCGGACTTGCCGTCGGCCTTCCCGCCTGCCTTCTCGTCGGCCGAAGTGGTCGCGTGATAGGCCGAGTTGGACGAACTGTCGTACGCCCACACGTCGTCGCCGTTGTGGATGAGGCTGTACTCGGCGGCCTTCTCGATGACCGAGACCTTCTGCTTGTCCTGGCCGTCGGCGGCGACCCGCAAGGTGTGCGTGCCGGAGGCGAGTTCGAGCAGCCGGGAGGAGGGATCGGCGGAAGAGCCGCCCGCTCCGGCGCCGGACGACCCGGTGAGGCCGCTTGCCAGACCGCTGACGTCCGGGAGTCCCAGGTCCGTGGTGATCTTCACGGTGCCGGACACCTGCTGGACGTCCGACGCCGCGATCTTCTCCAGGAGTTGCTGCGCGCTGATCTTCGGCAGGTTGGGGTCGCCGGAGTCGGCGAGCGCCGGGACGAGCCCGATCGTCGCGGCGGCCACCCCCACGACGGCGACCGGAACCGCGTACCGCGCGGCCTTGTGGCGCCCGCCCCGCAGTTCGTCCCCCGGCTGTGTGTTGTCGTCGGATCCGTACGGTGCCATGTGTGCCTTACCTCCGTTGCGGCGGCGGCCTACGTCTTCCTGCACTCGTCCACCCCAGACCGCCATTGTCACCCGAAGTGCTGTGAAGTGGTCTCTCCCATCTGACCAAATCCCCCCTCACGAGGCGTCAACCCGCAGAGCCAACTCGGCGTACGCCTGGGGTATGACATAACCCAGCCCGGCCGGCGTTTGAGGCCGAGGCCGTCCAGGCCGAAAGGGGGTCTGGGGCGCAGCCCCAGGGACTCCCGTACCACCAGGCAAGCGCCGCACAACCCAACGGCAACCCAACTACCCCGCCCGATGCACCACCGCATCGCACAGCTCGACCAACGCCACCTTCGCATCGCACTCCCGCAACGGAGCCAGCGCGGCCCGCGCGTCCTCCGCGTAGCGGACCGTGTCCCGGCGCGCCTCCGCCAGCGCCGGATGCACCCGCAACGCCTCCAGCGCCGCCGCGAGCCGCGCGTCGTCGCCGAGGTCGGAGTCGAGCAGTTCGCACAGCGCGACGTCCTCCGCCAGCCCCAGCCGCGCGGCGCGTTCCCGCAGTCGTAGCACCGGCATCGTAGGAATGCCCTCGCGCAGGTCCGTGCCGGGGGTCTTGCCGGACTCGTGGGAGTCGGAGGCGATGTCGAGGACGTCGTCGGCGAGCTGGAAGGCGACGCCGAGCCGCTCCCCGTACTGCGTGAGCACGTCGACCACGGTCTCGTCGGCCCCGGACATCATCGCGCCGAAGCGGCACGCGACGGCGACCAGCGAGCCGGTCTTGCCTCCGAGGACGTCGAGGTAGTGCTCGACGGGGTCGCGGCCGTCGCGCGGTCCGGCCGTCTCCAGGATCTGCCCGGTGACCAACCGTTCGAACGCCTCCGCCTGGACCCGGACGGCCTCGGGGCCGAGGTCGGCGAGGATGTGCGAGGCGCGGGCGAAGAGGAAGTCTCCGGTGAGGACGGCGACGGAGTTGCCCCAGCGGGCGTTCGCGCTGTCGACGCCGCGGCGCACCTCGGCCTCGTCCATGACGTCGTCGTGGTAGAGCGTGGCGAGGTGGGTCAGCTCGACGACGACGGCCGAGGGCACGATCCCGGGCGCGTACGGGTCGCCGAACTGCGCGGCGAGCATCACGAGCAGCGGGCGGAAGCGTTTGCCGCCGGCCCGGACGAGGTGCTGCGCGGCCTCCGTGATGAAGGGGACCTCGCTCTTGGTGGCTTCGAGCAGCCCTTCCTCGACAGCCGTCAATCCGGCCTGGACATCGGCTTCGAGAGCCTGGTCCCGCACGCTCAGCCCGAACGGCCCGACGACGGTCACGAGGGATCTCCTGTCTGCTGGTGTCTTGCGGCTCTACTGCTCGGCACTGCTCGGCTCTACCGCTCGGCTCTACTGCTCGGTACTTGGGCTCTTACTGCGGCTCTGCCGACGATTACACGGTTTGTCGATAGGTCGCTGACATCACTCAAGTCAGCGTATCCGGTCAGGTTTCGATCACTCGGGCGAGGCCCCGGGGCGACACACCGAAAGTCCAACATGCCCGTTTTAATAAACTCTTTCCCTTTAATTCCATTCTCATTTCACCGCCCCTCCAGTGAATTGGGTCACGCCACCCGCATCCCACCCCTCCTACCCGGAGTCTGACGACACCCCACCGAAGCGACCGAGCCCGAAGGCAAGTTGGGCGTTCCCTCGCGCAAACGATCAAAACCACCGGAAGGCTCCCAGCAAGGTCAATACGGTCGGGCTGTGAATTCAGTACTTGTTCCCGACATGCGCTCTCGCATACGTTCTGGCCCGGTCCGGGCGGATCGCCTAATCCTGCCGCCACCCGGGCGACTCCATCCACCGACCACACTCACGCACGGCAGGAGCGGGGGACCCAGGTAAGCCGCCGGCCATGTGCCGGCTCGGGGTGAAGCCATGCCTTCAGGGGCACGGCCGGGCAGCTCCAGCCCGAACCCGACAGCTCACCTCGCAGGCGCAGGAGAGGAAACCGCCATGCGCGCCAGAGGCCAGCACCGTCCCGCCCGCACGACCTGGATCACTCGGACGGCCGTCGTCGTCGCCACCGGGGCCACCGCCGTCGCCGTCCCGCTGCTGGGCGCGACCAGCGCGTCCGCCGCGACGACCGCGACGACCACGACGACCACCGCGTCCTCCTCGACGGTGACCTACTACGCCGACAACCTGGACGGCTGGATCCGCGAGTCGCTGTCCATCATGGCCGCGCACGGCATCCCGGGCACGTACAACGGCATCTACCGCAACGTCATCCGCGAGTCCTCCGGCAACCCGTACGCCATCAACAACTGGGACTCCAACGCGGCCTCGGGCACCCCGTCCAAGGGCCTGCTCCAGGTCATCGACCCGACGTTCACCGCCTACCACGTGGCCGGCACGTCGTACGACCCCTACGACCCGGTCGCGAACATCACCGCGGCGTGCAACTACGCCGCGGCGGTGTACGGCTCGATCGACAACGTGTACGGGGCGTACTGAGCCCCGGCCCGCCGCCCCTGGGGGATTGCCCGGGGGCGGCGGGTCACCGGGAACGGTGCGGTCATCGCGAGCCGCGCGGGAAGAGACGTTCGAGGACGACGGCGATGCCGTCGTCCTCGTTCGACGTGGTGATCTCGTCGGCGACGGCCTTGAGTTCCGGGTGGGCGTTGGCCATGGCGACGCCGCGTCCGGCCCAGTCGAACATGGGGATGTCGTTGGGCATGTCGCCGAACGCGATCGTGGCCGCGGGCGCCGCCCCCAGGTGCTCGGCGGCGAGCGCGAGCCCGGTCGCCTTGGTGATGCCGCACGGCTGGAGTTCGACCGTGCCGGGCCCGGACATGGTGACGGTGGCGAGCGAACCGACCACCGAGCGGGCGGCGGCGGCGAGTTCGTCGTCGGACAGGTACGGGTGGCGCAGCAGCACCTTGCTGATGGGTTCGGCGAACAGGTCGCGGCGGTCCGGGACGCGGACGGCGGGCAGGGTCGGGTGCGGCATGAGGTAGCCGGGCTCGATGAGCGTGAGCCCGTCGACGCCGTCCTGGTCGACGGCGGCGAACACCTGCCCGACCTCCGCCTCGATCTTGCCGATGGCGGTCTCGGCGAGTTCGCGGTCCAGGGTCACGGACCACAGCAGCCGGTCCGCGCCCGCGTCGTACAACTGCGCGCCCTGCCCGCACACCGCGAGCCCCCCGCCGCCGAGGTCGTCGAGCAGCGGCCGCACTCTGGGCGCGGGCCGCCCCGTCACCACGAGATGCCGGGCCCCGGCCACGGCGGCGCGCGCCAGCGCCGCCCGGGACCGGTCGGAGAGCGTGTCGTCGCCCCGCAACAGGGTCCCGTCGAGATCGGTGGCGATGAGCGCGTAGGCGGGAAGCGGGTACGCGGGAACTGCGGCATATGCGGTGGGTGCGGCCATGATCAGAGAATACGGACCCGACACCCCAACGACTCGGCGCGAACCAGCCGACGTGCGCGGGGGCGCACGCGCCCCGTAGGGGGCGCATCGTCGGGGGCGCGGGGCTGTGACAAGTCCGGCTCCACCGCGTGGGCGCGGGCAATCCCGGCCGGGCTCACCCCCGCCCGTTCCCGTGCGCGGCAGCCAGATGCCCGGCCAGCCGGGGCGAGGCGAACTCCGTCCCGCACACGAACCGCATCACGGGCCCGTACGACGACGCCGCCGGCAACCCCGTGAAGTACACCCCGGGCACGGACGACACATACCCCGCCCCCAGCTTCGGCGCCCCCCGGCTCACGGCCAGCGCGGCCCGCAGCTCATGCCCGAGGAAATCCATCGCCCCGGTATCCACCCGGTACCCCGTGGCGGCGATGACATGATCGGCGGCCAGCTCCCGCACACCCCCGTCATGCCCCTGCACCCTCAAGACCGCCCCACCGCCCGCGGCGGCCTCCGCCCCCACGATCCGCGACACCTCCCGCACCTCCACCTTCTCCTCGAACCGCTCCCGCAGCCACCACGCCCCGAGCGGCCCCAGCACCCGCCGCACCAGGTAGTGCCGGGTCCCCTCCGGCAGATACCGGTACGGCTGCGGGTAGTAGCTCAGCGCCCACAGCGACCAGGCCCGCCCGAACGGCGACTCGGGCCGCAGCTTCGGCTGCTGCCAGGGCGGCGCCCCGAACGCGACCCGGCCGCGCCCCCGGGACACGACCTGCACCCGCGCCCCCGCCGCCGCGGCCAGCGCCGCCGTCTCCAGCGCGGACTGCCCGGCGCCGACCACGACGAGTTCCCGGCCCGCGAACCTGCTCAGGTCGTGGTGCTGGGAGCTGTGCGAGACCGGCCCCGTGGGACTGGGCCCGTCCGGCACCGCCCGCGCCAGCTCCGGCGGCAGCTGGGCCAGCCCGGACAGCCCGGAGGCGATCACGACCGCGCGCGCGGTGAACAATTCCCCCGAGTCCAGCTTGAGTTCGAAGCCACCGCCGGGTTTCCGGTCCACCGAGACGACCCGGACCCGCTCCAGCTCGGGCACCAGCTTCCGCTGGAACCACTCGCCGTACGCGATGAACGTCTCGACGGGGATGATGTCCTCGTCCGCCACCAGGCGCGGTATGCCCGCCGCGTCGCAGTAGTCGGCGAGCGTGTGCCCGCGCTGCGGCGCGTCCAGGGACGAGGCCGCCGGGGTCGACTTCAGCAGCATGCCCACGGGCATGTGGTCGCGCCAGCTCACCATGGTTTCGCCGAAGACCCGGACCGGCAGACCGCGCGCCCGCAGATGGGCGGCGGTGGACAGACCGAACGGCCCGGCACCGATGACTGCTACGGGTTGAATCACGAAGTCCCTCCCCAGGAACATGCCTTCCGCGCCCGCGCGTCCCCCACGCGGCCGTACCACTCACACCGCTTCCGTACGGTGACCGATCCGGCGGCCAGGACATCCGACTGGCCGCCTGGGTGCTCGAACTGGTCTAGGTGTTCGAACTGGTCGTGCTTCCCCGGCGGTTGGTCCGCCACAGCTGATACAGATGCTTCGCCCCCGGCCGGACGAAGCGCGCGAGCATCGTGACGAACGGCAGCGGGTCGTCACCCGCGAGCCAGGCCAGTTCCGTACCGCTCGCGCGGGCGGGCGCGTGCGGTGTCGTATAGCCGCTGCGGCGGTAGGCGAGCAGAGCCGGGAGGTCGATGTTCTCCACGATGTACCGGTGGCCGACCCGTTGTTCTCCCTCCGGTACGGGGCGGCCGGTCAGATTCAGGTGCATGGCGCGGACGACGTCCACCCCCGACTCGCTCTCGAAGAGCCGGAACTGGGCACCCATCCGAGGGTTGAAGTCGAGCAGTTTGTACTGTCCGTCGCGCCGGTCGAAGCGCAGGTCGAGGTCGATGATGCCGGTGAAGCCGATCTGCTTGATGAAACGTGCGGCGAGGTCCGAGAGTTCCGGATTGTCGACGACGTATGCATTTGCCGTCATTCCCGCGTGCGGCGGCCAGGAGCGGACCTTGACGCCCGTGAACATGGCGAGCGGGGCCGAGTCCGCGTCGAAGACGGCGTGCACGATCCAGTCCTCGGCGTCCTCCCGGGGCAGGTACTCCTGGAGGATCACTCCGGGAGGCTCGCCCCAGTCCCGGGCGAGGGTGAGCAGCCCCTGCCGGGTGGCGATCTTCGTCGTACCGTTCACGGCGGGCCGTCTGCGCCGTACGAACGCCTCGCGGTTCTTGGCGACGACCGGGAACCGGGCCTTCTCGGCGAACGCGACGACATCGTCGTACGACGCCGGGAAGGCTGCCGACGGACTGGGAATGCCGTGTTCTACGCAGAGTTCATGCAGCCCCTGCTTGCTGGCGAGGCGGCGCGGCAGGGCCGGGTCCACCCTCGGGAAGAGGAATCTTCCCTGGTCGGCGAGGATGTCCTGGTGCTCGGCGATCAGTACGGCGGCTTCCTCGTCCGTCGGAACGAGGACCGTCGGGCGACCGATCCGCCGGCCGATCCGTAACAGGCCCTCGACCAGGCGTTCGGGATCCTCCGTGCCGGTCGTCGGCCAGACGAAGGCGCGGCGCAGATAGCGGGACACGGCGGCGGGCGTGTAGGCGTCCTCGGTGATCGCATACATCGGCACGCCGAGGCGGCCGAGACTGCGGATCGCGCCGACGCCGCCGTGATGCAGCGGATAGTCACCGAATTTGACGATCAGTCCGGGCACATCCTGGTCGGCCCGGAAAGGCATGCTGACAGCATTGCTGGCCACGGGTCCCCCCACGTGTCCCCCCTACGGACCGGACCCACCCCGTCCGTGTCCCCCAAAGGACGCTAAGCCGGAATTGCCACCTCCGACAAGCCCAATTCGGACATTGCAAACTCTTTAGGCACGCCTCTCAGGCATCTCTTTTCGGACACACCGCGCGCGTGCCTTCCCGATACGTCCCGCACACCCGACGCCTCCATCCACGTCGCCCCCGGGCACGGAACGGCACCCCGCACGTAACGTGACCGTGCGCGATCCGGCACCGAGACGAGAGCGAGGCGGCATCCCGTCATGTCCCAGCCCCCCTACGGCGACCCCTTCGACCTCCCCGAGGACGACCTCTTCGGCCCGCACAACCTTCCGTACGGCGTGTTCTCGACGGCGGCCCCGGCCGACCTCCCCGAACGGAGGGTTGGTGTCCGCTTCGGCGACCACGTACTGGACGCCGGTGCCGCGGCCGCCGCCCTCGGCTCCCCGCACGCCACGCTGCTCGCCCGCCCGACCCTGAACCCACTCCTGGCGGCCGGCCGCACGGCATGGTCACAGATCAGAGCCGACCTGACGACCTGGCTGACGACCCCGGCGAACCGCCCCCTCCTCACCCCCTTCCTCCACCCCCTCCCCACCGTGACCCTGCACCTCCCCTTCGAGGTCGCGGACTACGTCGACTTCTACTCCTCCGAGCACCACGCACGGAACGCCGGCGCCGTCTTCCGCCCCGACGCGGCCGACCCCCTGCCTCCCAACTGGAAGCACCTGCCGATCGGTTACCACGGCCGCGCGGGCACGGTCGTCGTCTCGGGCACGGACGTCGTACGGCCGAGCGGCCAGCGGAAGGCGCCGGGCGATCCGGCGCCGGTCTTCGGCCCGTCGGTCCGCCTGGACATCGAGGCGGAGGTCGGCTTCGTGGTGGGCGTGCCGTCGCAGCGGGGCCGCCCGGTGGGACTGTCGTCCTTCCGGGACCACGTCTTCGGCCTGTGCCTGCTCAACGACTGGTCGGCCCGGGACATCCAGGCATGGGAGTACGTGCCGCTCGGCCCGTTCCTCGGCAAGTCGTTCACGACGTCGGTGTCGGCGTGGGTGACCCCCCTGGAGGCGTTGGAGGCGGCCCGCCTGCGGGCCCCCGAGCGCACCCACCCCCTGCTCCCCTACCTGGACGACACCTCGACCGACCCCCAGGGCTACGACCTGCGCATCTCCGTCGAACTCAACGGCCATACGATCTCGGAGCCCCCCTTCTCGACGATGTACTGGACCGCGGCCCAGCAGCTGGCCCACCTGACGGTGAACGGCGCGACCCTCCGCACGGGCGACCTCTACGCCTCCGGCACGGTCAGCGGCCCGTCCCCCGCAGAACGGGGCTCCCTCCTCGAACTCACCTGGAACGGCCGCGATCCCCTCGAACTCCCGGACGGAAAGCGGGCGTTCCTGGAGGACGGCGATGTCGTCACGCTACGGGCGTGGGCGCCGGGGGCGGGGGGAACCCGGGTGGGGTTGGGTGAGGTGACGGGGAGGGTGGTCGCGGCGGCGGGCTGAGGGGGGGGTGGCTAGTGGCCCGGGGGGTGTTCATTACGTCGGCGGGTGGGGGTGCGCGCGGCTGCGGGGACGGGACGGGTACATGCGCGGGTGCGGGTACGTGCGGCTACAGGTGCGCGCAAGTGCGGGTACATGCGCGACTGCGGGTCAGTGAGAG
>LJCV01000040.1 GCA_001298575.1 Actinobacteria bacterium OK074 | reverse complement strand
ATATAGAGTTTTTTCCGCTCCGCGAGCAACTCGCCCTTTCGCCTATTTCCTCTCGGTGCGGAAGAATCCCCCCACCCCCTCAGCACGCCCCCGTCCGACCCCCCCCTACCGCTCCCCCTCCATCCGCTGCCGCTGCAACGCCCGCGGGCACGACGCCTGTGCCGCCTGGGACAGCAGCACATGCATCCGCTCCGTCAGCTGCGCCATGTCGTCGGCGGGTTTGTGGAACGTCAGCCGTACGTCGCCGTGGCCGCGCACCCGCTCGATGCGCAGGGTCAGCCCGTGCCGGTCGACGGCGAGCGGCTGGACGCGCACGGCGCCGTGCAGGCTGTCGGGTTCGACGAGCCGGGTGAGCCGCTCGACGGCGTCCGCGTGGCAGTCGGCGAGGTGCGTGAGCAGCCGGGACTCGGCGGTGGTCAGCGGATCGGGATCGGCACTCGCGTAGTCGTCGAGGTCGACGACTACGGCGCCGGACGGCTGCCGCAGCACCACCCGCGTCGGCCGGAACGCCAGCTGCTCCTCCTCGGGCGCGAACCATCCGGCGATCCAGACCCGGGCCCGGATTCTGGACCGTACGGGAACGGGCGCGACGTCGGCGAACTCCAGCACCGCGGACGGTTCGCCGCGTGGCGCGCAGCTCGCGGCGGTGGACAGCTCGCTGTCCTCCGGCACGTTCAGCAGCACCCGGCCGTCCGCGGCGACGGTGTGCGCACCGACGAACTCCTCGCGTCCGCCCTCGCCGGTCACCGCGCAGGACCATGCCGCCGCGAGCATGGAGCGGACGCGTTCCGCCGCGGTAGGCGCGGCCGTCCAGGTGTGACGGTCACCCATCCCAACCTCCTATTAGGTAAGCCTTGCCTAACTTACAGAAGATCGGGGCGTACGCCAACACCGCCCCGCCACCACTTCGGTCCGGCCCGGCCCGCGAACGGCAGCCCGCTAAGGGGCGATCACCCCGAGCAGCGCCTTCACGCACAGCTCCCGCACCTGGTCACGGGTCAGCTCCCCGCCCCGTTCGCCGTCCCGCACCCACTCCAGGCTGACGGCGGCGACCAGGGCGAGCCAGCCGCGGACCGCGACGCCCAGTTCGGGCCGCTGTTCGGGCGTCCAGCCGAACTCGGGGTCGGCGGCGAGCACGTCCAGGGTCTGCCGTTCCCGCGCGTCCATCGCGCCGCGGTAGACCTTCCGCACCGCCGGGTCGCCCGCGGCCTCGGAACTGTGGAAGGCCCGGTAGCCGTGCGCGTGGGCCTCGACGTAGGCCAGGAACTGGTCGAGCACGGTGTCGAGTTGGGCGCGCAGCGGCAGGCCGGGCACCGCCGCGGTCAGCCGCAGCATGCGCTCGCTCTCGCGCTCGACGATCGCCTGGAAGAAGTCCCGTTTCGTCGGGAAGTAGTGGTAGAGCAGCCCGCGCGAGACCCCGGCGATCTCGGCGACCCGCTCGATCCACACGTCGTCGTAGGGGTGCTCGGAGAACAGCCGCGCCCCGACGGACAACAGCTGCTCCCGGCGCTCCTCGGTGCTCAGCCGACGACGTACGCGTTCGCCCTGGTTCGCGGCCATGGCAGCACTTTACTTGACGTGGGTTCAACAGCGGGGGGAGACTCGGCCCGTTATTGAACTCGTATCCAACAAGTGCAACCTGCCGTTGCGGCAAGGGAGATGGCGACATGGCGGAGACCATGCGGACGGCCCCGGACCCCACTCCGCCCAAGGGGTTCCGCAGCGCGGAACGGGGCTGGCCGGAACTGCACCGCATCCCGCACCCGCCGCACCGCGTCCCCGGCGCCGGTGATGTCCTCGGGCTCGGCCTGCGCACGCCCGTCCAGCACACGATGCGCGACGCGCGGCGGCTGGGCCCGATCTTCCGGCGCAGGATCTTCAACAAGGAGTTCGTGCTCGTCTCGGGCGCCGGTCTGACCGCCGAACTGGCCGACGAGTCGCGCTTCGCCAAGCACGTCGGGCTCGGGGTCGCCAATCTGCGGCCGATCGCCGGGGACGGGCTGTTCACGGCGTACAACCACGAGCCGAACTGGCAGCTCGCGCACGACGTCCTGGCCCCGGGCTTCAGCCGCGAGGCCATGGCCGGCTACCACCCGATGATGCTGGCCGTCACCGCACAGCTGCTGGACCGCTGGGACGGCGAACAGGCCGCGGGCCGGGCGGTGGACGTGCCCGGCGACATGACCAAACTGACCCTGGAGACCATCGCGCGCACGGGCTTCAGCCACGACTTCGGCTCGTTCGAACGGCCGCGCCCGCACCCCTTCGTGACCGCGATGGTGGGCTCGCTGACGTACGCCCAGCGCCTCAACGCCCTGCCCGGCCCGCTCGCCTCACTCCTGCTGCGCGGCGCCACCCGGCGCAACGACGCGGACACCGCGCTGCTGAACCGCACGGTCGACGAGGTCGTCCGGGCCCGCCGCGCGGCCGGAACCGGGGCGGGCACCGGCGATCTGCTCGACCGGATGCTGGACACCGCCCACCCGGAGACCGGCGAGCGCCTCGCGCCGGACAACGTGCGCCGCCAGGTCATCACCTTCCTGATCGCGGGGCACGAGACGACCTCCGGGGCGCTCTCGTTCGCGCTGCACTACCTCTCCCGGCACCCGGAGGTCGCCGCCCGCGCCCGCGCCGAGGTGGACCGGGTGTGGGGCGACACGGACCGGCCCGGCTACGACCAGGTCGCCCGCCTGCGGTACGTGCGCCGGGTCCTGGACGAGGCGCTGCGCCTGTGGCCGACCGCGCCCGCCTACGCCCGCGAGGCCCGGCAGGACACGGTCCTCGACGGCGTCCACCCGATGCGCCGGGGCGCGTGGGCCATGATCCTGATCCCGATGCTGCACCGGGACCCCGGGGTGTGGGGCGCGGACCCGGAGCGCTTCGACCCCGACCGGTTCGACGCGCAGGCGGTACGGTCCCGGCCGCCGCACGCCTTCAAGCCGTTCGGCACGGGTGCGCGGGCCTGCATCGGCCGCCAGTTCGCCCTGCACGAGGCCACGCTGGTCCTCGGCCTCCTGCTGCGCCGCTACGACCTGCGCCCGGACCCGGCCTACCGGCTGCGCGTGACCGAACGCCTCACCCTGATGCCGCAGGGACTGCGCCTGCACCTGGAGCGCCGCTCCGGTACGACGGCGCGGACGCCGGAGGCCACCGCCCCGCGGGCGGAACCGGAAGAAGCCGCAGCACCGCGCTGCCCGGTGCACGGGACGGGTGACTGACCCCCGGCGGCGCGCTCCTCACATCGGAATTCCGGTGCTTGTGGGCCTCCGCTCACACGGCCGAAAACAACCTCCGCTACTACAGTGGGAGACGCCACGCGCAGACGGGAGATGACGTCATGTGCACCCACTGGCCCACCTGTCCGGGCTCCGACAGCCCGGACCACCACGCCGCCGCCGTCGTCACGGCCCATCCGGAGCAGGGCTGGTTCCTGCTCTGCAACGGCACGATCGTGTTCGACGACACCGGAGAGCTGCTGCCGGACGGCCGGGTCGTGGCACCGCGCCGCGAGCCCGAACCGCTCACCAGGTCACGATCAGCGCCCGCGGTCCCCTGATCAGCACCTTGCTCTGCCACACCGTCTCCTCGGGCGGCGCGGCGAGCCGGAGGGCCGGGAAGCGGGACAGCAGCCGCTCCAGCATGACCTCCGACTCCATCCGGGCCAGCATCGCGCCCATGCAGTGGTGCGCCCCGTGGCCGAAGGACAGGTGGGCGGTGCCGGCGCGTTCGAAGTCGACGGCGTCGGGGGCGTCGAAGACCTCCGGGTCGCGGTTGGCGGCCAGGTAGGACGCGTAGACGGCCTCGCCCTTGCGGATGAGGACACCGCCGACCTCGACGTCCTCGGTGGCGATCCGCGGCAGGCCCACGCCGTTGCGGTGCGGGATGTGCCGCAGCAGTTCGTCCACGGCCTGCGGGACCAGCTCCGGTTCGGCGCGCAGCCGGGCCATCAGGTGCGGCTCGGTCAGCAGCGTCCAGACCATGTTGGCGCTGTTGTTGCGCACCGCGTGCACCCCGCTGACCAGGATCGCCGTGGCCAGCGAGACGGCCTCGTCCTCGCTGATGTCCTCGGCGTCGACGGCCTGGGCGAGGACCGAGGCGAGGTCCGCCTCCTCGGTGCTGCCGCGGCGTTCGCGCAGCAGGTCGACGATGTACGCCCGCACCTCCGCGCGGGCCGCGTTGCTGGCCGCGGGGCCGGGGCCGAACGACATGATCAGGTCGTTCCAGGAGGCCAGCCGGTGGCGCTCCGACGGCGGCACGCCGAGCAGGTCGCCGACCACGGCCGCCGGGAACGGCCCGTGCAGGTGCTCCATCAGGTCCGCGGGCGGCCCCTGCGCCTCCATCGCGTCCAGACAGCGGTCCGCGGACTGGACGGCCAGCGGGCGCAGCCGCTTCATGTGGCGGCCGGTGAACGCCTTGTTGACGATCTTGCGCAGCTTGGTGTGGTACGGCGGGTCGGCGTAGTTCAGCGCGACCTTCGCGGCGACCTGGTGCCCCGTCATGCCGGTGACCTGCTGCTCGGCGAGCGCCTCGCGGCTGAAGCGGGGGTCGGAGGTGACGAGCTTGACGTCCTGGTAGCGGGTGACGAGCCAGGCGTCCCGGTCGGCGCCGTGCGGCAGCCGGATCCGCGCGACCGGTTCCTCCGCGAGGAGCCTGCTCAGCAGCGGGTCGAACTCCAGCGCGGGCAGGTCGTCGATGGCCCAGACGTGCGCGGGCGGCGGCGCTGTGGCGGGGGCGGGCTGGGACGTCATCGGCTTCGTCTCCCGGGGTCCGTGGTCGCTCCGTGGTGGAGGGCAGCCTGAACGGCCACGGTCATGCCTTCCACCGGGGGCCGCCCCACGACGCCCACCGCGGCGGGGCGCCCCCCGAACGGAGTACGCCCGCGCCCGCCCGCCAAGGCCCCCAGGGCCCGCGTCACACCTCGTCGCGGACCATCGCCAGCAGCCGGTCCAGGACGCGGTCGCCGCCCGCCCGCACCCCGTCGTGCTCGAACTCGTCCGTCACCCAGGTGCGCAGGCCGCGGATCGCCCGGGCCGTCTCCAGGGAGTGGCCGGCGTCGACGTACATGTCGTCGAAGTAGACCGCCGCGGCCACCGGGACCGTGTTCGCGGCGAGGCGGTCGCGGTCGTAGAGCGGGGTCCAGTCGGTGCGGGCGGCGAGCAGGTCGGCGACCTCGTACAGCGGGCGCAGGGCCGGGTCGGCCTCGAACATCCAGGGGTGCACGGACTCCCCGGTGAACAGGACGGGCCCGTCCCCGGTCAGGGTCTTGACCGCGTCGAACTGCGGGAACTCCGCCCGCACCCGCTCCGCCGACCAGGCCGTGGGGCGCGGGTCCTGGCCGTAGATCGTCTCGTGGACGAGCGCGTACAGCGGATGCCCGGCGTACGACAGCTGGGCCTGGACCTCCTCCTGGAAGGCGTCGGCGAGGGCCGGGCCCCGCGGGGTGGGGACGAAGGCGTCCTCCAGGAGGTAGTGCAGGCGGTGGCTGCCCTCGCTGCCGCCGAGGAGGATGCCGAGGGACTGGAACGCCTCGACGGTGAGTTCGTACCCGCTCGGCAGGACGGTCCGGTGGTCGCGCAGGTGTTCGGCGATCCGGCGGGCGCGGTCGACGTCCTGGGGGTAGCGGGCGTAGTGGGCGGCGACCTTGCGTTCGATGCGCGGGTAGGCGGCCCGGTAGACGTCCTCGGCGTGGGCGTCGAGGGAGGGCAGGCCGCCGCTGATCAGGACGGCGGCCAGGCCCTCGGGGGCGAGGGAGAGGTAGCTGACCGCGCAGAAGCCGCCGAAGCTCTGGCCCAGGACGGTCCAGGGGGCGCCGCCGGTGACCTCGGCGCGGACGGCCTCGCAGTCGCGGACGATGGCGTCGGCGCGGAAGTGCGCGAGGTAGTCGGCCTGTTCGGGGGCGCCGCCGCGCAGCGGGAGGGTCTGGCGGTTGGCGGGCGTGGAGGCGCCGGTGCCGCGCTGGTCGAGCAGCAGGACGCGGAAGTCCCGCAGGGCACGGTCGAGCCAGGACTGCCGGCCGGCGAAACGGTTGGCGCCGAAGCCGGGGCCGCCCTGGAGGTAGACCAGCCACGGCAGCTCCGCGTCCGTGCTGTCGCTCGCGACGACCTCGCGCGCGTACAGCTCGATCCGCTCGCCGCTCGGGTCGTCGTGGTCGAGGGGCACGGTGAAGCGCCGGTCGGTGAGGACGACACCGGGCTGGCGATAGGTGAGGCTCAACGGGGCTCCCGAGACGTGCGGTGTACAGGATGCGCTCCACAGTTCAGCACATGATCCGCACGCGTCCGGGCCCGGCCCCGAAGTTCGGTACTGAACAGTCGGTCAGCGCACCGCCAGGCTGGAGCGGCGCACCACCAGCTCCGGCTGGAGGACGACCCGCCGGTGCTCGTGCGGGCCGGACGAAGAGTCCCGCTCCGGCTCGGGTTCCGTCTCCTCCAGCAGGAGTTCGGCGGCCAGGGCGCCCAGGGTGACGGCGGGCTGGCGTACCGAGGTGAGCGGGACGGCCGCGGCGGCGGCGAACTCGATGTCGTCGTAGCCGACGATCGCGAGGTCGTCCGGGACGTTCACCCCGGCCGCGAACATGGCCTGGAGCACGCCGAGCGCGAGCAGGTCGTTGGCGCAGAACACGGCGGTGGGCCGGTCGGCGAGGCCGAGCAGCCGGGCGCCCGCGTCGCGGCCCGCGGCCACGTCGAGCCGCTCGGTGGGCAGTTCGCGCAGGCAGGCGGGGGCGAGGCCCGCCTCGGTCAGGGCGCTCAGCGCGCCGGTGCGGCGGTCCCTGACCTGGTTGAAGCCGGGCGGCCCGCTGACGTAGGCGATGGAGCGGTGCCCGGCGTCGACCAGGTGCCGTACGGCCAGGGCGCCGCCCGCGACGTCGTCGACGGAGACGGAGCACTCGGTGGTGCCGTCGCCGACCCGGTCCACCAGGACGAAGGGGATGCCGTGCCGGCGGAACGCCTCGATGTTGTGCCCGGTGGCGTCGGCGGGCGTCAACAGCACGCCCCGCACGCGCTGTTCGGCGAAGAGCGCGAGGTACTCGGCCTCCTCCCCCACGCTCTCGGCGCTGTTGCAGACCATCACGCCGAGCCCGGCCTCGCGCGCGGCCCGTTCGGCGCCGCGCGCGACGTCCACGAAGAACGGGTTGCCCATGTCGAGGACGAGCAGGCCCATGATCCGGCTGCGCCCGGCCCGCAGCTGGCGGGCCGACTCGCTGCGGACGTAGCCGAGCCGGTCGATCGCGGACAGCACGCGCGCGCGGGTGTCGCCGGCGACGGTGTCCGGGCGGTTGATGACGTTCGAGACGGTGCCGACGGAGACTCCGGCGGCACGGGCGACGTCCTTGATACCCACCGACTGGGCCATCGGGCGGGAACCTCCAGGGTGACGACGGGGGCGGCGGGCAAGAACTTCACACTACCCGCACGCCGCCCCGGGACCGGCAGGTCGCACGGCTCATACGGGCAGCTGGAAGTCGACGACGTGCAGTGCGGAGGGGGTCGTGCCGCTGGACTTCTCCTGGTACATGAACGACAGCACGCCGTCCTGCGCGATACGCGTCTCGTCGATCACCACCTCGCCGAAGGCGTTCAGGTCGCCGCCGTCGAACAGCAGCGTCCAGTCCGTGTACGCGGACGCCTTCGAGGCGGCGACGATCCGGCCGTAGGGCATGACCGCGTAGGCGTTGTCGTACCTGTCGAGGACGAGTTTGGTGCGCTGGGTGGAGTTGAGCGCGACGGGTATCTCGGTCTTCGTCCAGGTACCGGCGGAGTTCTTTCGGACGTGGAAGGCGCGGCCGCCCGCGGTGCGGTCGGCGACGTAGTCGGTGGTGCACTGGCCGAAGCGGCCGGGGACGTAGCTGATGATCGCGTGCGGCAGGCCGGTGGAGTCGGTGGACTGGCTCTCCTGGTTCATCAGGGAGTGGTCCGGGTTGAGCGCGTCCACGACGAGCCCGGCGTCCGTGACCGCGACCGTGTCCGAACTCCCGGTGGTTCCCACGACGGTGCCCGCGTCGTTGCGCCAACTCCGGCCGCGGTCGGTGGAGTAGACGTAGCCGGTGTCGTGGTTGGAGATGCCGCCGCTGCTGCACATCACGGCCGCCGCGTTCTCCCGCCAGGTGAAGAAGGCGTGCAGCCGGCCGTTGACGTCGTAGTCGATGCCGTGCAGGTACATGTTGCGGGCCGTGCTGGAGCCGTGCTCACTGGTGTAGGTGCCGGTGGAGCCGGTCCACTCGCCGAGCGCGGTCCAGCTCGAACCGTCGTACTCGGCAAGGGCGTTGCGGCCGTTGCCGGAGACGGCGACCCGGTAGCTGAGCTGGAGTCTGCCCTCGGGCGTGGCGACGAACTGCGGGTAGGTGAACTGGCTGGTGAGCGCGAGCCCGTCCAACGACGTCTGGACGGCGCCGAATACGGCCGAGGTCCATGCCGTGCCCGACGGGTTGTCCATCAGCCCGGCGACCGACTTGACGTAGAAGTAGCCGTCGCTGTGCGAGTCCATATTGAGGTGGAGGCGGCCGTCGACCTTGGAGACGCCCATCGAGATGACGTTGTGGGAGTCGGAACTCTTGAGCTGGTGCGAGAGCGTGACCGTGGACCAGCTCGTGGCGCCCAGCACGCGGCGGGCGACGACCGCGTTGCGGGCGGCGGTGTACCAGACGGCGTACTGGTAGCCCTTGTACGTCAACAGCCCGTTCTTCTGGAAGGAGTTGTTGTTGACGAGGCCGTCGTAGGAGACGAAGTACACGGCCTGGGCGTCGAGTTGGGTGGTGCCCGTGCGGGTCACGGAGGGCGCGGGGTCGGCGGCCCGGGCGGTGCCCGCGGCGGGGGGGGGGGGGGCCGCGGCGGAGGCGAGGGCGCCCGCTCCGGCCAGCAAGGTGCGTCTTCTCATCTCGGGGGACTCCATTGTCGGGCGAGAGGGACGTACGGAAAGGGACGTACAGACGGGGCTGTCTCAGGCGAGGTGGAACACTTCGGTGAGCGGCTTCATCGCCTCGTCGGGGCGGGCCCCGTCGAGCGACTCGAAGAAGGGTGCCATCCGCGCCTGCCAGCGGGCGTTGACGTCGGTGGCCGCCATGGCGGCCTGCGCGGCGGCGAAGTCCTCGGTCTCCAGGTAGCCGACGAGCAGGCCGTCGTCGCGCAGGAAGAGCGAGTAGTTGTGCCAGCCGGTGGCCGAGAGCGCTTCGAGCATCTCGGGCCACACGGCGGCGTGGCGTTCGCGGTACTCGGCGATCCGCTCCTCGCGGACCTTGAGCAGGAAGCACACGCGCTGCATCGACGGCCTCCGGGGGATCAGAAGTCGAACTGGTCGATGTTCTTGGCGGTGAACACGGTCGGCTTGCCCAGGGTGATCACGCCGTCCTTGCCGATGGTGTACGTGCCCATGTCGCCGGCCTTGAAGGTCTCGCCCTCCTTGCCGGTGATCTGCCCGGACACCAGCGCCACGGCGGTACGGGCGGCGAGTTCGCCGAGCTTCGCCGGGTCCCACAGCTCGAAGCCGTCGACGGTGCCGTTCTTGACGTACTTGCGCATGTCGTTGGGGGTGCCGAGGCCGGTCAGCTTGACCTTGCCCTTGTACTTGGAGCCGGACAGGTACTGGGCGGCGGCCTTGATGCCGACGGTGGTCGGGGAGATGATCCCCTTCAGGTCCGGGTACTCCTGGAGCAGGCCCTGGGTCTGCTGGAAGGACGCCTGCGCGTCGTCGTTGCCGTAGGCGACCTTGACGAGCTTGATGTTCTTGTACTTGGAGCCCTTCAGCTCGTCCTTCATGTAGTCGATCCAGGTGTTCTGGTTCGTCGCGGTCTGCGCGGCGGACAGGATCGCGATCTCGCCCTTGTAGCCGATCTGTTCGGCGAGCAACTGCACCTCGGTACGGCCCAGGTCCTCCGCACTGGCCTGCGACACGAAGGCGTTGCGGCAGCTCGCGGTGGTGTCGGAGTCGTAGGTGACGACCTTGATGCCGTTGCTCATGGCCTGCTTGAGCGCGGTGCACAGGGCGCCGGGGTCCTGCGCGGACACGGCCATCGCGTTCACCTGCTGCTGGGTGAGCGTGTTGACGTAACTGACCTGCCCGGAGGTGTCGGTGGCGCTGCTGGGGCCCACTTCCTTGTAGCTGGAGCCCAGTTCCTTCAGGGCCGCCTCGCCGCCCTTGTCCGCGGAGGTGAAGTACGGGTTGTTGACCTGCTTGGGCAGGAAGCCGACGGTCAGGCCCTTCTTGGTGGCGGCGTTGGGGTCGGCCTTGCCCGCGGAGGCGGCCGACGTGTTGTCGCTGCCGACGTCGTTCTTGGTGGTGCCGCCGCACGCGGTGGCGGCCAGGGCGAGGGAGGAGACGGTGGCGAGCGCCACACAGGCACGACGGATCGATGACTTGCGCATGACGGGATTCCTTACGGGGTGAGCGGCGAAGGTACGGGGTTACGACGTCGGCGTGGGCGTCCTGGACAGCGGCGCCGAGGCGGCTCGGCGGCCGGCCCGCGCTGTGGCGATCTGCCGTGCGACCCGCGGGCCGAGCACGGAGACGACGAGCAGGACGCCGGTGACGACGATCTGCGACTGTGCGGAGACGTTCGACAGGCTCATCACGTTCTGGAGCGCGCCGAGCAGGAAGACCCCGGCAATCGCGCCGCCGAGCGTGCCCCTGCCGCCGTCGAAGTCGATGCCACCGAGCAACACGGCGGCGACGACGGACAGTTCGAGCCCGGTGGCGTTGTCGTAGCGGGCGCTGGCGTAGTGCAGGGCCCAGAAGACGCCGGTGAGCGAGGCCATCAGGCCGGTGAGGACGAACAGGATCAGCTTCTGCCGCTTGACGCGGATGCCCGCGAACCGGGCGGCCTCCTCGCTCGCGCCGATCGCGAACAGGGCTCGCCCGAACGGGGTGGCGTGCAGCGCGACCGCGGCGATCAGCAGCAGGACCAGGAAGGGCGGGAACGCCTGCGGGAGGAAGGTGTTCCCGATCCGTCCGGCCGCGAAGTCCTGGTACTGGGTGGGGAAGTCGGTGACGGCGTCGGAGCCGAGCACGATCTGGGCGATGCCCCGGTAGGCGGCCAGCGTGCCGATGGTGACGGCGAGGGAGGGCAGTCCCAGGCGGGTGACCAGCAGCCCGTTGACCAGGCCGCAGACCACGCCGAGCAGCAGGCACAGCGGGATGATCGTCTCGATGGCCATGCCGTCGTTCCACAGTTTGCCCATGACCGCGCCGGAGAGTCCCGCGGTGGAGGCGACGGACAGGTCGATCTCGCCGGCGACGACGAGCAGCGTCATCGGGAGCGCGATCAGGGCGATCGGCAGGGTGTTGCCGATGAGGAACGACAGGTTCAGGGCGTTGCCGAAGCCGTCGACGGTGGTGAAGGAGAACAGCAGGAGCACGACCAGCAGGGCGCCGACGACCGTGTCCCACCTGACGGCGGACCAGCGGCTCGCGCGGGTGCGGGACTCAGGCATGGCGGGCGTTCCCCTTCGGTCGGTCCGTCCGGTGTGCGGACTGCTTCTTCAAGGCGCGGGCCACGCGCAGCGCGACGATCCGGTCGACGGCGATGGCCAGGAGCAGCAGGACGCCGTTGATGGCGAGCACCCACACGGAGCTGACACCGAGGGCGGGCAGCACGCTGTTGATCGAGGTGAGCAGCATCGCGCCGAGGGCCGCGCCGTAGACGCTGCCGGAGCCGCCGGTGAAGACGACGCCGCCGACCACGACCGCGCTGACGACGGTGAGTTCGTAGCCGTTGCCGGTCTGCGAGTCGACGTTGCCGAACCGGGCCAGGTACATGGCGCCCGCGAGTCCGGCCAGGGCCCCGCAGAAGGTGTAGGCGGCCAGGGTCCGCTTGCGCACGGGGATGCCGGCGAGGCGGGCGGCCTCCGGGTTGGAGCCGAGCGCGTACAGCTCGCGTCCGCTGCCGTAGTGCTTGAGGTAGTACGCGGTGACGATCAGGACGGCCAGCGCGATCAGCGCGAGGTAGGGCACGGCGGACAGGCCGCCGGAGCCGAAGTCGACGAAGCCGCCGGGCAGGTCGGCCGCGGTGATCTGGCGGGAGCCGACCCAGATGGAGTCGACGCCGCGGATGATGTACAGCGTGCCGAGGGTGACGACGAGCGCGGGCACCTGGCCGAGGCTGACCAGCAGCCCGTTGAGCAGTCCGCAGCCGATGCCGAGGAGCACCGCGAGGAGCACGGCGAGCACCGGGTTGCCGCCGCCCTGGAGGTAGAGGCCGGTGGCGAAGGCGCTGATGCCGAGCGTGGAGCCGACCGACAGGTCGACGTTGCGGGTGATGACGACCAGGGACTGGCCGGTGGCGACCAGGACCAGGATGGTCGCGTTCAGCAGCAGGTCCTTGATGCCCTGCTCGGACAGGAACTCGCTGTTGCCCGCCTGGGTGATCGCGATCATCACCAGGAAGACGGCCAGGATGGCGAGTTCGCGCATCTTGAACACGCGGTCGACGAGTCGGGTGCCGCTGGTGGCGGGCGCCTCGGCGAGGGGGGTCTCGGGGGCGGTGACCGTCATGCGGCGGCCCTCCCGGTGGCTGCGGCCATCACGGTTTCCTCGGTGGCTTCGGAGCGCGGGATCTCGGCGGCGAGGCGGCCCTCGTGCATCACGAGCACACGGTCGGCCATGCCGAGGATCTCGGGCAGATCGGAGGAGATCATCAGGACGGCCACCCCGTCGGCGGCCAACTCGCTGAGCAGCCGGTGCACTTCGGCCTTGGTGCCGACGTCGATGCCACGGGTCGGCTCGTCGACGATGAGTACCTTCGGCCCGGTCGCCAGCCACTTGGCGAGGACGACCTTCTGCTGGTTGCCGCCGGAGAGGGTGGCGACGGCGTCGGCGAGGCGGGCGTACTTCACGTGCAGGCGGACCGCCCAGTCCAGGGAGCGGCTGCGTTCGGCGCCGCGGTCCATCAGGCCGGCCTTCACCGTCGTACGCAGCCCGGTGAGGCCGATGTTGCGTTCGATGGACATGTTCATCACCAGGCCCTGGGCCCGCCGGTCCTCGGGGACGAGGGCGAGTCCGGCGGCCATCGCGGTGGAGGGCGCGCCGTTGGTGAGGGCCCGGCCGTCGACCTCGACCTCGCCCGCGTCCCAGCGGTCGACGCCGAACACGGCCCGCGCGACCTCGGTGCGCCCGGCGCCGACGAGTCCGGCCAGGCCCACGATCTCACCGCGGCGCACCTCGAACGACACGTCGGTGAAGACCCCCTCGCGGGTCAGCCGCCGTACGCTCAGGGCGACTTCGCCCGGCTCGACGTCCTGCTTCGGGTACAGCTCGTCGAGGTCGCGGCCGACCATGCGGCGCACGAGGTCGTCCTCGGTCATGCCGTGCAGCGGTTCGGTGGCGATCAGGGCGCCGTCGCGCAGGGTCGTCACCCGGCGGCAGATCCGGAAGATCTCCTCCAGCCGGTGCGAGATGAACAGCACGGCGGCGCCCTGGTCGCGCAGGGTGCGCACGACGTTGAAGAGGCGGGCGACCTCGCTGCCGGTGAGGGCGGCCGTCGGCTCGTCCATGATCAGGACGCGGGCGTCGAAGGAGAGCGCCTTGGCGATCTCCACGATCTGCTGGTCGGCGATGGACAGGCCGCGGGCGGGCCGGTCGGGGTCGAGGTCGACGCCGAGCCGGCTCATCAGGTCGACGGTGGCCGCGCGGGTGGCCCGGTGGTCGATCCGGCCGAGCGCGCGCCGGGGCCTGCGGCCCATGAAGATGTTCTCGGCGATCGACAGGTCGGGGAAGAGCGTGGGCTCCTGGTAGATCACGGCGATGCCGGCGTCGCGGGCGTCGCCGGGGCCGTGGAAGACGACGGGCTCGCCGTCGAGCAGCACCTGGCCGGCGTCCGGCCGGTGCACACCGGCGAGCGTCTTGATGAGGGTCGACTTGCCCGCGCCGTTCTCCCCGGCGAGGGCGTGCACCTCACCGGGAAACAGTTCGAGAGAGACGTCCCGCAGGGCGCGCACCGCGCCGAAGGACTTGGAAACGCCTTCGAGCGCCAGCACCGGGGCCGGACCCGTGTCGGACGGGTGGGTCATGGGGGCTCCTCGACGACGCCGCTGGGCGACCCACACAACGTCGTGAAAGGTTTCAACTTGGTTGCCGGGACGTTAGACACGCGGCCCATGGCGCGTCAATGGGTCCGGTTCGAAAAATTTCCCGTACCCAAAGGTCACGTACCGGTCACGGAAACCCGGTCGCGCCAGATGGGTTGACACCCCTTGCGAGGACTCTTAGCTTCCTCTCTTGAATCGTTTCACGCGAACCGTACGGTTCTGCTGTCATCCCCTGTCATCCCCTGTCCTTCTCTGCCACCCCACGCCCCAGGAGCCCCGAAGTGACCGACTTCGCCGCGGTGAAGGCCGCGCTCAAGACCCAGGCCGTAGAGACGCCGTCGTGGGCGTACGGGAATTCGGGGACCCGCTTCAAGGTGTTCGCCCAGCAGGGTGTGCCGCGCACGGTGCGGGAGAAGCTGGACGACGCGGCTCAAGTGCACGCCGTGACCGGGATCGCGCCGACGGTGGCGCTGCACATCCCGTGGGACGACGTCTCCGACGGTTCCGGCGGTTGGGCGGCGCTGGCGAAGTACGCCTCCGAGCGGGGGCTGAAGCTCGGCACGATCAACTCCAACACCTTCCAGGACGACGACTACCGGCTCGGCAGCGTCTGCCACCCGGACGCGGCGGTGCGGCGCAAGGCGCTCGGCCATCTCTTCGCGTGCGTCGACATCATGGACGCGACCGGCTCCAAGGACCTCAAGCTCTGGTTCGCCGACGGCACCAACTACCCCGGCCAGGACGACATCCGCGCCCGCCAGGACCGCCTCGCCGAGGCGCTCGCCGCGGTCTACGAGCGGCTCGGCGCCGACCAGCGGATGCTGCTGGAGTACAAGTTCTTCGAGCCCGCCTTCTACACCACGGACGTGCCCGACTGGGGCACCGCCTACGCCCACTGCCTCAAGCTCGGCGACAAGGCCCAGGTCGTGGTCGACACCGGGCACCACGCGCCCGGCACCAACATCGAGTTCATCGTCGCGACGCTGCTGCGGGAGGGGAAGCTCGGCGGGTTCGACTTCAACTCGCGGTTCTACGCCGACGACGACCTGATGGTGGGGGCGGCGGACCCCTTCCAGCTGTTCCGGATCATGTACGAGGTGATCCGGGGCGGGGGGTTCACCCCGGACGTCGCGTTCATGCTCGACCAGTGCCACAACATCGAGGCGAAGATCCCGGCGATCGTCCGCTCGGTGATGAACGTGCAGGAGGCCACCGCGAAGGCGCTGCTCGTCGATCGGTCGGCGTTGGCCGTGGCGCAGCGAGAGGGGGATGTGCTGGAGGCGCATGCGGTGGTCATGGATGCGTACAACACGGATGTGCGGCCGTTGTTGTGCGAGGTGCGGGAGGAGTTGGGGGTGGATCCCGATCCGGTGGGGGCGTATCGGAGGTCGGGGTGGGGTTCGAGGATCGTTGCGGAGCGGGTGGGGGGGCAACAGGCGGGGTGGGGGGCGTAGGCGCTGCGCTGCGTCTGCCGGGTCCTGTTCGTTGCAGACTGCGGGCCGTCCTGGGCTGGTCGCGCCCACGCGGCGGAGCCGCACATCAGTACAGCCCCGCGCCCCTTTTTGATCGACTCTCTTCTGCCATGGCTCATGTAAGGAGCAATCACCCATGACTCTCCATCCCGAAGCCGCCGCCCTCCTCGCCCGTTCCCATCGGCTCGGTGGTGATCCCCGGAACACCAACTACGCCGGGGGGAACACCTCTGCCAAGGGGACCGGGACCGATCCGGTGACCGGTGGTGATGTCGAGTTGATGTGGGTCAAGGGGTCCGGGGGTGATCTCGGGACGCTCGCCGAGGGTGGGCTGGCCGTGTTGCGGCTGGATCGGTTGCACGCGCTCAGGGGGGTGTACCCGGGGGTGGAGCGCGAGGACGAGATGGTCGCCGCGTTCGACTACTGCCTGCACGGCAAGGGTGGGGCCGCGCCCTCGATCGACACCGCGATGCACGGGCTCGTGGACGCGGCGCACGTCGATCATCTGCATCCGGACTCCGGGATCGCCCTCGCCTGCGCGGCCGACGGGGAGAAACTGACCGCCGAGTGCTTCGGCGGGAGTGTGGTGTGGGTGCCGTGGCGGCGGCCGGGGTTCCAGCTGGGGCTGGACATCGCGGCGGTCAAGGAGGCCAACCCGGGGGCGATCGGCTGTGTCCTCGGCGGGCACGGGATCACCGCCTGGGGGGACACCTCCGAGGAGTGCGAGCGCAATTCGCTGCACATCATCCGTACCGCGGAGGCGTTCCTCGCCGAGCGGGGGAAGGCCGAGCCGTTCGGGCCGGTCGTCGCGGGGTACGAGGCGCTGTCCGAGGAGGAGCGCCGGGAGCGGGCCGCCGCGCTCGCGCCCCACGTCCGGGCCGTCGCCTCCCAGGACCGGCCGCAGGTCGGGCACTTCGTCGACTCCGACGTCGTGCTCGACTTCCTCGCCCGCGCCGAGCATCCGCGGCTCGCGGCGCTGGGCACCTCCTGCCCCGACCACTTCCTGCGCACGAAGGTACGGCCGCTGGTGCTCGACCTGCCGCCGGCCGCCCCGCTGGACGAGGCGGTCGCCCGGCTCAAGGAGTTGCACGCGGCGTACCGCGAGGAGTACGCGGCCTACTACGCGCGGCACGCGCTGCCCGACTCCCCCGCGCTGCGCGGCGCCGACCCGGCGATCGTGCTGGTCCCCGGGGTCGGGATGTTCTCCTTCGGCAAGGACAAGCAGACCGCCCGGGTGGCGGGCGAGTTCTACGTCAACGCGATCAACGTGATGCGCGGTGCCGAGGCCGTGTCGGCGTACGCGCCGATCGAGGAGTCGGAGAAGTTCCGTATCGAGTACTGGGCGTTGGAGGAGGCCAAGCTCCAACGGATGCCGAAGCCAAGGCCGTTGGCGACCCGGGTGGCACTGGTGACGGGGGCGGGCAGCGGCATCGGGAAGGCAATCGCGCGGCGGCTGGCCGCCGAGGGCGCGTGTGTCGTGGTCGCCGATCTCGACGCGGCGAACGCGGCGGCCGTCGCCGAGGAACTGGGCGGTCCCGACAAGGCGGTCGCGGTGACCGTGGACGTGACGTCCGAGGAGCGGATCGCCGCCGCGTTCCGGTCCGCCGTGCTCGCGTTCGGCGGGGTGGACCTCGTCGTCAACAACGCCGGGATCTCCATCTCCAAGCCCCTGCTGGAGACTTCGGCCCGCGACTGGGACCTCCAGCACGACATCATGGCCCGGGGTTCCTTCCTCGTCTCGCGCGAGGCGGCCCGGGTGATGATCGCGCAGGAACTGGGCGGCGACATCGTCTACATCGCCTCCAAGAACGCCGTCTTCGCCGGGCCGAACAACATCGCCTACTCCGCGACCAAGGCCGACCAGGCACATCAAGTACGGCTGCTGGCAGCCGAGTTGGGTGAGCACGGCATCCGCGTCAACGGGGTCAACCCGGACGGTGTGGTCCGCGGTTCGGGGATCTTCGCGGGCGGCTGGGGCGCACAGCGGGCGGCGGTGTACGGGGTGCCGGAGGAGAAGCTGGGCGAGTTCTACGCCCAGCGCACCATCCTCAAGCGGGAGGTGCTGCCGGAGCACGTGGCCAACGCCGTGTTCGCCCTGACGGGTGGGGAGTTGACGCACACCACCGGCTTGCACGTGCCGGTCGACGCCGGTGTCGCCGCCGCGTTCCTGCGGTGAGCGCGGCCGTGAGGTCGTACGCCGCGGTCGACCTGGGCGCCTCCAGCGGGCGCGTCATGGTCGGCCACGTCGGCCCCGACCGGCTGGAGTTGGCGGAGGCCCACCGCTTCCCCAACCGCCCGGTCCGGCTGCCCGAGGGGCTGCGCTGGGACATCCTGGCGCTCTACGGCGGCGTGCTGGACGGGCTGCGGGCGGCGGGCCGGGTCGACTCCGTGGGCATCGACAGCTGGGCCGTGGACTACGGTCTGCTCGACGCGGACGGGGCGCTGCTCGGCAACCCCGTGCACTACCGGGACGCCCGTACGGAGGGGGTCGCGGAGAAGGTGTGGGCGACCGTCCCGGCGGCCGAGCTGTACGCGGCGACCGGCCTCCAGTACGCGCCCTTCAACACGCTGTACCAGCTGGCGGCGGCCCGGGACTCGGCTCGACTCGCGCACGCCAAGCGCCTGTTGCTCGTCCCGGACCTCATCTCCTACTGGCTCACCGGCCTCCAGGGCACCGAACTCACCAACGCCTCCACCACCCAGCTCGTCGACCCCACCACCCGCGACTGGTCGTACGGCGTCGCCGAGCGGCTCGGCATCGACCTCGGGCTGTTCGCGCCCCTGCGTCAACCCGGGGATTCCGCCGGGGTGTTGAGGGACGAGGTGCTGGCGGAGACCGGTCTCGCGGGACCCATTGCGGTGACGGCCGTCGGGTCGCACGACACGGCGTCCGCGGTGACCGCCGTCCCGGCCGGCGGCGAGCGCTTCGCGTACATCTGCACCGGCACCTGGTCCCTGGCGGGCCTGGAGCTGGACGCGCCGGTGCTCACGGAGGAGAGCCGGGCGGCCAACTTCACCAACGAACTCGGGCTGGACGGCACGGTCCGTTACCTGCGCAACATCATGGGGCTCTGGCTGCTCCAGGAGTGCGTACGGGAGTGGGGCTCCCCCGACCTCGCGGCGCTGCTGTCGGCCGCCGCGGAGGCGCAGCCGTTGCGGTCCGTCGTGGACGCCGGGGACGCGGCCTTCCTGGCGCCGGGCCGGATGCCCGCGCGGATCGCCGAGGCGTGCCGGGCCACGGGCCAGCCGGTGCCGGACTCCCCCGCCGGGTTCACCCGGTGCATCCTCGACTCGCTCGCCCTCGCCCACCGCCGGGCCGTCGCCGACGCGATGCGGCTGGCCGACCGGCCGGTCGACGTCGTCCATGTCGTCGGCGGGGGCGCCCGCAACGCGCTGCTGTGCCAGCTGACCGCCGACGCCTGCGGGCTGCCGGTGGTGGCGGGCCCGGCGGAGGCGGCGGCCCTCGGCAACGTCCTCGTGCAGGCGCGGGCGCACGGCCTCGTCGGCGACCGGGCGGCGATGCGGCGCCTGCTGGCCCGTACGCAGCCGCTGACGCGGTACGAGCCGCGCGGGGACACCGCCGTGGGGCGGGCGGCCGAGGCCCGGTCCGGCGGCCGGTGAGCCCGGGGCTCCCCCGGGACGGGGTCGACCGCGTACCCTGCAATCGTCCGATGATCGATCACGAGGAGCCGCGATGCGTGTCGCCCTGTTCCTGACCTGCGTCAACGACACGCTCTATCCGGAAACGGGCCGGGCGGTGGTGAAGTTGCTGACCAGGCTGGGCGTGGAGGTGGACTTCCCGATGGCCCAGACCTGCTGCGGGCAGGCGCACTACAACACCGGCTACCGTCACCAGGCCGAACCGCTGGCCCTGCATTTCTCCGATGTCTTCCGGGGATACGAGGCGATCGTGACGCCGTCGGGGTCGTGCGGGGCGATGGTCCGGGAGCTGTATCCGCGGATGGGTGAGCGGGCCCGGGCCGAGGGGCGCGGGGACACGCTGGCGCGGACGCTGGCCCCGGTCGTGCCGAAGACGTACGAGCTGACCGAGTTCCTGGTGGACGTGCTGGGGGTGACCGACGTCGGGGCGTACTACCCGCACACGGTGACCTACCACCCGACCTGTCACGGCCTGCGCAGCCTGGGGCTCGGGGACCGGCCGCGGCGGCTGCTCGCCGCCGTCAAGGGGCTGGAGCTGCGGGAGCTGCCGGGCGCCGAGGAGTGCTGCGGGTTCGGCGGCACGTTCGCGCTGAAGAACGCGGACGTCTCGGCGGCGATGGGCACCGACAAGGTGCGCAACGCCGAGTCGACCGGCGCGGACGTGCTGTGCGCCGCCGACAACTCGTGCCTGATGCACATCGGCGGCACGATGACCCGGCTCGCGGTCGGCATGCGGCCGGTGCACATCGCGGAGATCCTGGCGAGCACGGAAGGGGAGACGGCCGCGTGAACGGGCACGGCGGAACGGAGACCGGCACCTTCGTGGGCATGCCCGCGTTCCCGAAGGCCGCGCGGGAGGCCGTCGGCAACGAGACGCTGCGCGGCAACCTGCGCCACGCCACGCACACCATCCGCGCCAAGCGCGCCAAGGCCGTCGCCGAGGTGTCCGACTGGGCGGCGCTGCGCGAGGCGGGCAAGCGGATCAAGGACCACACGCTGCGCCATCTCGACCGGTACCTCGTGCAGTTGGAGGAGGCGGTCACGGCGGCGGGCGGCACCGTCCACTGGGCGGCCGACGCCGACGAGGCCAACCGGATCGTGACCCGGCTGGTCAAGGAGACCGGCGAGTCGGAGGTCGTCAAGGTCAAGTCGATGGCCACGCAGGAGATCGGCCTCAACGAAGCCCTGGAGGCCGGGGGCATCCACGCCTACGAGACCGATCTCGCCGAACTCATCGTGCAGTTGGGCAAGGACCGGCCCTCGCACATCCTCGTCCCGGCGATCCACCGCAACCGCGGCGAGATCCGTGACATCTTCGCCCGCGAGATGAGCGAGTGGGGCCGCCCCGCCCCCGAGGGCCTCACCGACACCCCCGCCGAACTCGCCGAGGCGGCCCGGCTGCACCTGCGCGAGAAGTTCCTGCGCGCCAAGGTCGGCGTCTCCGGCGCCAACTTCATGATCGCCGAGACCGGCACCCTGGTCGTCGTGGAGTCCGAGGGCAACGGCCGGATGTGCCTGACCCTGCCGGAGACGCTGATCTCGGTCGTCGGCATCGAGAAGATCCTGCCGACCTGGCGGGACCTGGAGGTCTTCCTCCAGACCCTCCCCCGCTCCTCGACGGCCGAGCGCATGAACCCGTACACCAGCACCTGGACCGGCACCACGGACGAGGACGGGCCGCGGACCTTCCACCTCGTGCTGCTGGACAACGGCCGCACCGACACCCTCGCCGACGACGTCGGCCGCCAGGCCCTGCGCTGCATCCGCTGCTCGGCCTGCCTGAACGTGTGCCCGGTGTACGAGCGCGCGGGCGGCCACGCCTACGGCTCGGTGTACCCGGGCCCGATCGGCGCGATCCTCAGTCCCCAACTGCGGGGCACGGCAAGCGAGATCGACGCCTCGCTGCCGTACGCGTCCTCGCTGTGCGGGGCCTGCTACGAGGTGTGCCCGGTCGCCATCGACATCCCCGAGGTGCTGGTGCATCTGCGGGAGCGGGTCGTCGAGGGCGGCCCGGTGACCCGGGAGGGCACCAAGACCGTCCTGAAACCGGCGAAGGGGCACGCGGCCGAGCGCGCGGCGATGCGGGCGGCTCGCTGGGCGTTCTCCTATCCGGGGGCGCTGCGGACGGGACAGCGGCTGGCGTCCCGCACCCGCCGGCTGCATCCGCGGACGCTGCCCGGCCCCGGCCGGGCCTGGAGCGGCACCCGGGATCTGCCGCCGGTGCCGGCGGAGCCGTTCCGCGACTGGTGGCAGCGTACGCACGGCGGAGAGGACGCGAAGTGAGCGGCAGCAGGGAGCTGATCCTGGGCCGGGTGCGGCGCGCGCTGGCGTCCGCCGGACAGGACGACACGCCGTACGAGCAGGCCGTCGTCCGGGACTATCTGACCGAACACGCCGAGCGTACGCCCGAGCAGACGATCGAGCTGCTCGCGGAGAACCTGGCGGACTACCGCGCGATCGTGCACCGCTGCACGGAGGAGGAGTTGCCGGAGACCTTGATGCGACTCCTGGCCGCGCGGGGCGCGGAGAGCGTGCTGGTCCCGCCCGGACTGCCGCCGCACTGGCTGGCGGCGGCCGACGCGACCCGCGTCCACGACCGCGCCGCGAGCACCCCGCACGAACTGGACGCCGTCGACAGCGTGGTCACCGGCTGCGCGGTCGCCGTCGCGGAGACCGGCACCATCGTGCTCGACGGTTCACCGGACCAGGGTCGCCGCCGGATCACCCTCGTGCCGGACCACCACCTCTGCGTCGTACGGGTGCCGGACCAAGTCGTGGCGTCCATCCCGCAGGCACTGCCGCGGCTCGACCCGACACGCCCGCTGACCTGGATCTCCGGCCCGTCGGCGACGAGCGACATCGAACTCGACCGGGTCGAGGGGGTGCACGGTCCGCGCACCCTTGAGGTGGTGCTGGTGGGCGGCACGGCGAGGTAGGGACAAAGCGTCGTGTTTCACGTGAAACGCCAGCTAGAGCACACAATATGACCATCAGGCCGGGCCCAGCCACACGGTCGCCAGCGGGGGCAGGGTGATGCGGATGCCGTCGGACTCGGGTTTGACCAGCTCGGGGTGGACGACGCCGCTGCCGCCGTACCGCGTGGCGTCCGTGTTGAGCACCTCGCGGAGCACCCCCGTTCCCTCCGGGACGGCCACTCGGTAGCCGTCCCGGACGACGGGCGAGAAGTTGCAGACCGCGACAAGAGGCTCCCCGGTCGCGTCGTACCGCACGAAGGAGAGGACGTTCTCGGCGGCGGCGGACGCGTCGATCCAGGTGAAGCCGTCGGGGGTGGTGTCGCGTTGCCAGAGGGCGGGGGTGTGGCGGTACACCGTGTTGAGGTCGCGGACCAGGTCGCGGACGCCCCGGTGGTCCGGCTCCGCGCCGTAGCCGGGGTCCAGGAGCCACCAGTCGGGGCCGTGGGTTTCGGACCATTCGGCGCCCTGGGCGAACTCCTGGCCCATGAAGAGGAGTTGTTTGCCGGGGTGGGCCCACATGAAGGCGAGGTAGGCGCGGAGGTTGGCGCGCTGCTGCCACCAGTCGCCGGGCATTTTGCTCACCAGCGAGCGTTTGCCGTGGACGACTTCGTCGTGGGAGAGGGGCAGGACGTAGTTCTCGCTGTAGGCGTACACCATGGAGAAGGTCATCTCGTGGTGGTGGTAGGCGCGGTGGAC
>LJCV01000039.1 GCA_001298575.1 Actinobacteria bacterium OK074 | reverse complement strand
GCTCCAGCCTGGGATCACCCACGCTCCCAGCACAGCGCAGCCCGGCCACTCCCCGCAGCGGACCACCAAGATCTGAAACGAGAAGCAACTCACGAGGCGAGCTACCGACTCAAGACCAGCTCACTAGGCGGTGCGGCTAGGCGGTGCGCAGATCCACGATCCTCCGGATCTTCCCCACCGACCGTTCCAGCGACTCCGGTTCGACGATCTCCACCGCCGCCGACACCCCGACGCCCTCCTTCACCGACCGCGCGATGGAGCCCGCGGCCGCCTCCCGCTGCTCGGGGGTCGCGCCCCGGCGGGCCTCCGCGCGGATGGTCAGCGCGTCCAGGCGGCCCTCGCGGGTCAGGCGGAGCTGGAAGTGCGGGGCGATGCCCGGTGTGCGCAGGACGATCTCCTCGATCTGGGTGGGGAAGAGGTTCACCCCGCGCAGGATCACCAGGTCGTCCGAGCGCCCCGTCACCTTCTCCATCCGGCGGAACACCCGTGCCGTACCGGGCAGCAGGCGGCTCAGGTCCCGGGTCCGGTAACGGATCACGGGCAGCGCCTCCTTCGTCAGCGAGGTGAACACCAGCTCGCCCCGCTCGCCGTCCGGCAGCACCTCGCCCGTGATCGGATCGACGACCTCCGGCAGGAAGTGGTCCTCCCACACGTGCAGCCCGTCCTTGGTCTCCACGCACTCCTGGGCCACCCCCGGGCCGATCACCTCCGACAGGCCGTAGATGTCGACGGCGTCGATCGCGAACCGCTCCTCGATCTCCGCCCGCATGCGCTCGGTCCACGGCTCGGCCCCGAAGATCCCGACGCGCAGCGAGGTGGCGCGCGGGTCGACGCCCCGGCGCTCGAACTCGTCGAGCAGGGTGAGCATGTACGACGGCGTCACCATGATGACGTCGGGCTCCAGGTCCTGGATCAGCCGTACTTGACGCTCCGTCATGCCACCGGACGCGGGAATCACCGTACAGCCGAGCCGTTCCGCGCCGTAGTGGGCGCCGAGGCCGCCGGTGAACAGGCCGTAGCCGTACGCCACATGGACCGTGTCGCCGGGCCGCCCGCCCGCCGCGCGGATCGAACGGGCCACCAGATCCGCCCACAGGGAGAGGTCGTTGTCGGTGTAGCCGACGACGGTGGGGTGGCCGGTGGTGCCGCTGGAGGCGTGCACCCGGCGGATCCGTTCGCGCGGCACGGCGAACATCCCGTACGGGTAGGTGGCCCGCAGGTCGGCCTTGACGGTGAACGGGAACCGGGCGAGGTCGGCCAGGGAACGGCAGTCCTGCGGGTGTACCCCCGCCTTGTCGAAGGACTCGCGGTAGAAGGGCACATGCTCGTACGCGTGCCGCAACTGCGCGCGCAGCCGCTCCAGTTGCAGGGCGCGCAGCGCGGTGGCGTCCAGCCGCTCACCCGCGTCCAGCGACCCCGTTACGCCCGCCGCGCCCGCCCCGCCTGCCCCGTCCGCCATGGGCGCGCCTCTCCCTCGATGACACCGGCAATGCCGTGCAATCCGGACGACCGATCATTCGGTCGACCCGTTCGGGATCAGTAATCCAGGCGGACCCGGCGGCAGGCAAGAGGCGGGTCCGTGTTTTCCGCCGCGTTCACGCGTCCGCGTCGCCGCCGCCGTCGTGCCCGTCCGTCCCGTCGGCCCCCGCGCCCGCCACCTCGCGGGCCCACCGGTAGTCGGCCTTGCCGCTGGGGGAGCGCCGGATCGCCTCGGCCACCACCAGCCGGCGCGGGACCTTGTAGCCCGCGAGCCGGGTACGGCAGTGGGTCTGGACGTCCGCCAGGGACGGCGCCCGCGCGCCCGCGCGCACCTGCACCACCGCCGCCACCCGGTTGCCCCAGACCGCGTCCGGCACCCCGGCGACCAGGGCGTCGTACACGTCCGGATGCGCCTTGAGCGCCTGCTCGACCTCCTCCGGATACACCTTCTCGCCCCCGGTGTTGATGCACTGCGAACCCCGCCCGAGCACGGTGACCACGCCGTCCTCGTCGACGGTCGCCATGTCGCCGAGCAGCACCCACCGTTCGCCGTCCCGCTCGAAGAACGTCCCGGCGGTTTTCACCGGGTCGTTGTAGTAGCCGAGCGGGACATGGCCCCGCTGCGCGACCCGCCCGATCTCGCCCGCCGCGACCGGCTCGTATGTGGCCGGATCCACCACCCGGGTACGGGAGTTGACGCGGATCCGGAAGCCCTCCCCGGCCCCGGCGGCCTCGGTCGCCGTACCGTTGAAACCGGACTCCGTCGAACCGAAGTTGTTGAGCAGCTGGGCGTGCGGGACCAGCGCCCCGAACTGCGCGCGCACGGTGTCCGAGAGGACCGCCCCGGACGAGGACACGCTGAACAGCCCCGAACAGTCCGTGCCCTTCATCGGCCCGGCCAACGCGTCGACCAACGGCCGCAGCATGGCGTCACCGACCAGCGACACGGCCGTCACCCGCTCCTTCGCGATGGTCCGCAGTACCTCCCGCGGTACGAACTTGCGGTGGATCACCACCCGTTGGCCGAACCCGAAGCCGATGAAGGCGGTCAGCGTGGAGGTGCCGTGCATCAGCGGGGCGGTCGGGAAGAAGGTCACGCCCTCCCCGCCGGCCGCGACCCGCTCGGCCAACTCCTCCGGCTTGCCCACCGGTTCGCCCGTCGGGGAGCCACCGCCCAACCCCGCGAAGAACAGGTCCTCCTGACGCCACATCACCCCCTTGGGCAGCCCGGTCGTCCCCCCGGTGTAGATGATGAACAGGTCGTCCTGCGACCGCGCCGGGAACCCGCGCCCGGACGAGGAGGCGGCCTCGGCGTCCGCGAAGCCGACGACGGTCGCGCCGACGGAGTGCGCCAGGTCCACCAATGGGGCCTCCTCCGGCGCCGGTTGCCCCACCCGCACCAGCCGCCGCAGCTTGTCGGCCCGCGGCAGCACCGCCGCCACCCGCTCGGCGAACTCCGCGTCGAAGACCAGCGCGACCAGGTCCGCGTCCCGGTAGAGATAGGCCAACTCATCGGCGACGTAACGGTAGTTGACGTTGACCGGGACGAGCCGCGCCTTGAGGCAGCCCAGCACCGTCTGGAGATACTCCACCCCGTTGTAGAGGTGCAGCCCCACGTGCTCGCCCGGCCGGATCCCCGCCGCCAGCAGGTGGTGGCCGACACGGTTGGCCGCCGCGTCCAGCTCCGCGTACGTCAGCCGGCGCTCCGCCCCCGTGCCGGGATGGTCGACGTACACGAGGGCCTCACGGCCGGGCACCACGTCGACGACCGACTCGAACAGATCCGCAAGGTTGTACTCCACGGCTCCTCCTGACCCCGGACGTGCCCGGCACCGCCGCCGCGCCGCGGAAGCGGTTTCGCCGGTCATCTGAGCAAAGGGCGCCAGAGGTGGGAAGGGCCCGCGCAGAAGAAATCTGACTACCTGTCAGAAAACTCTTGTCGTTGCCGCACGGCTCCTGCAACCTGTTCTCGTTCGGCGGACGGCAGGCCGACGGGAGGAAGCGATGAGCGGTACGGAACACCTCACCGTGCGGCGCGAGGGCGCCACTCTGGTGCTCACGCTCAACAGACCGGAGGCCAGGAACGCGCTCTCGTTGCCCATGCTCGTCGGCCTGTACGACGGCTGGCTGGAGGCCGACGCGGACGACACGGTCCGCTCCGTCGTGCTCACCGGCGCCGGGGGCTGCTTCTGCGCCGGGATGGACCTCAAGGCGCTCGCCCACCGCGACGGGGCGGGCGAACAGTACCGGGCCCGCCTCAAGGCCGACCCCGACCTGCACTGGAAGGCACTGCTGCGCCACCACCGGCCGCGCAAACCGGTGCTCGCCGCCGTCGAGGGGCCCTGCGTCGCGGGCGGCACCGAGATGCTCCAGGGCACCGACATCCGTGTCGCGGGGGAGTCGGCGACCTTCGGCCTGTTCGAGGTCAGGCGCGGGCTCTTCCCCATCGGAGGGTCGACTGTCCGGCTGCAACGGCAGATTCCACGCACCCACGCCCTGGAGATGCTGCTCACCGGCCGCCCCTACACCGCCCGCCAGGCCGCCGACATCGGCCTGATCGGCCACGTCGTCCCCGACGGGAGCGCGCTCGCCAAGGCACTGGAGATCGCCGAACAGGTCAACGCCTGCGGGCCGTTGGCGGTCGAGGCCGTCAAGGCGTCCGTGTACGAGACCGCCGAGATGACCGAGACCGACGGCCTCGCCGCCGAACTCGCCCGCGGCTGGCCGGTGTTCGACACCGCCGACGCCAAGGAAGGCGCCCGCGCCTTCGCGGAGAAACGGCCGCCCGTCTACCGGCGCGCCTGACCCCCGGCCGCAGTCCAGCCCCTTCCGCCAGAAGCCACCAGGGCCGTAAGGAGACCCCCGGGATGCCCGAAGTCCTCACCGCCCCCGTAGTCGTCGAGTTCCCCTTCACCCGTTCCCTCGGCCCCGTGCAGAGCGCCTTCCTCACCGGGCTGCGCGAACGGACCGTGCTCGGTGTCCGCACCGACGACGGCCGCGTCCTGGTGCCGCCCGTCGAGTACGACCCCGTCACCGCCGCCGAGTTGGGCGAACTCGTCGAGGTCGGCGCCACCGGCACCGTCACCACCTGGGCCTGGAACCACGCCCCCCGCCGCGGCCAGCCTCTCGCCACCCCGTTCGCCTGGATCCTCGTCCGGCTCGACGGCGCCGACACCGCCCTGCTGCACGCGCTGGCCGCCCCGGGCCCCGACGCCGTCCACACCGGCATGCGGGTCCGGATCCGCTGGGCCGCGGAACGCACCGGCGCCATCACGGACATCGCCTGCTTCGAACCGTACGACGGCGAACCAGTCGTAGAAGAACAACTCGTGGTCCACAGCGGTGAGTTCGCCGACCCGGTCACCGGCATCGTCGCCCCCGCCCGCCTCGACTACACCTACACGCCCGGCCGCGCGCAGACCGCGTACATCAACGCGCTCACCGAGCGGCGCACCGTCGGCGAACGCTGCCCGTCCTGCCGCAAGGTGTACGTCCCGCCCCGCGGCGCCTGCCCCACCTGCGGCGTCGCCACCGAGGAACAGGTCGAGGTCGGGCCGCGCGGCACGGTCACCACGTTCTGCATCGTCAACATCAAGGCACGCAACCTCGACATCGAAGTCCCGTACGTCTACGCCCACATCGCCCTCGACGGCGCCGACCTCGCGCTGCACGGCCGGATCGGCGGGATCCCCTACGACCGGGTGCGGATGGGACTGCGGGTGGAGCCGGTGTGGACCGAGGGGGCGCGCTACCCCGACCACTACCGCCCGACCGGCGAACCGGACGCGGAGTACGACACGTACAAGGAGTTGTTGTGACGCGTGACATCGCCGTCGTCGCCTTCGCCCAGACCGACCACCGCCGGGCCGTCGACGGCCTCTCCGAGGTCGAGATGCTCATGCCCGTCCTGCACGAGGTGCTCGCGCGGACCGGCCTGAAGGCCGCCGACATCGGCTTCACCTGCTCCGGCTCCAGCGACTACCTCGCCGGGCGCGCCTTCTCCTTCACCCTCGCCCTGGACGGCGTGGGCGCCTGGCCGCCGATCTCCGAGTCGCACGTCGAGATGGACGGCGCCTGGGCGCTGTACGAGGCGTGGACGAAGCTCCTGACCGGCGACGCCGACACCGCGCTCGTCTACGCGTACGGCAAGTCGTCGCCCGGCAGCGTACGGGACGTCCTGACGCGGCAGTTGGACCCGTACTACATGGCTCCCCTGTGGCCCGACTCCGTCGCCCTGGCCGCGCTCCAGGCCCAGGCGCTCATCGACGCCGGGCACGCCGACGAGCCCGCGCTCGCCGCCGTCGCCGCCCGCAGCCGGGCGGATGCCACCGCCAACTCCCACGCCCAGCTGCGGGGTTCGGTGCCGCAGGGCGAGTACGTGGTCGCGCCGCTGCGCACCGGGGACTGCCCGCCCAGCAGCGACGGGGCCGCCGCGGTGGTGCTCGCGGCGGGGGAGCGGGCCCGGGAGCTGTGCGCGCGGCCCGCCTGGATCCGGGGCATCGACCACCGCATCGAGGCGCACGCGCTGGGCGTCCGCGACCTGACCGACTCGCCGTCCGCCCGGCTGGCCGCCGAACACGCCGGGGCCTTCGAACGGCCCGTGGACACCGCCGAGTTGCACGCGCCGTTCACCGCGCAGGAGGTCGTCCTGCGGCGGGCGCTGCGGCTGGACGACGGCGTGCGCGTCAACCCCTCCGGCGGGGCGCTGGCCGCGGACCCGGTCATGGCCGCCGGGCTCGTCCGCGTCGGCGAGGCCGCCGCCCGCATCCACCGCGGCGCCTCGGACCGCGCCCTCGCCCACGCCACGTCCGGCCCCTGCCTGCAACAGAACCTGGTCGCCGTACTGGAAGGGGATCCCCGATGAGCAAGGAGCCCGTGGCCGTCACCGGCATCGGCCAGACCCGGCACGTGGCCGCCCGCCGGGACGTGTCGATCGCCGGACTCGTCCGCGAGGCGGCTCAACGGGCGCTGGACGACGCCGAGTTGACGTACGCCGACATCGACGCCGTGGTCATCGGCAAGGCGCCCGACTTCTTCGAGGGCGTCATGATGCCCGAGCTGTACCTGGCCGACGCGCTCGGCGCCGTGGGCAAACCCATGCTGCGCGTGCACACCGCCGGCTCGGTCGGCGGCTCCACCGCGCTGGTCGCCGCGAACCTGGTGGCGGCCCGCGTCCACGGCACCGTCCTCGCGCTCGCCTTCGAAAAACAGTCCGAGTCGAACGCGATGTGGGGCCTGTCCCTGCCGATCCCCTTCCAACAGCCGCTGCTCGCGGGCGCCGGCGGCTTCTTCGCCCCGCACGTGCGGGCGTACATGCGGCGCAGCGGGGCGCCGGACACGGTGGGTTCGCTGGTCGCGTACAAGGACCGGCGCAACGCGCTGAAGAACCCGTACGCGCACCTGCACGAACACGGCATCACGCTGGCGAAGGTGCAGGCGTCGCCCATGCTGTGGGACCCGATCCGCTACTCGGAGACCTGCCCGTCCTCCGACGGCGCGGGCGCCATGGTCCTCACCGACCGTACGGGCGCGGCCCGTTCGCCCCGGCCGCCCGCCTGGATGCACGGCGGCGCGATGCGCAGCGAACCGACTCTCTTCGCGGGCAAGGACTGCGTGTCCCCGCACGCGGGCCGCGACTGCGCCGCCGACGTCTACCGGCAGGCCGGGATCACCGACCCGCGCCGGGAGATCGACGCGGTGGAGATGTACGTGCCGTTCTCCTGGTACGAACCGATGTGGCTGGAGAACCTGGGGTTCGCCGAGGAGGGCGAGGGCTGGAAGCTCACCGAGTCCGGGGTGACCGAACTGGACGGGGACCTTCCGGTGGACATGTCGGGCGGGGTGCTGTCGTCGAACCCGATCGGCGCCTCCGGCCTGATCCGGTTCGCCGAGGCGGCCCTCCAGGTGCGCGGGCTGGCCGGGGAACACCAGGTGGCGGGGGCCCGCCGGGTCCTCGGGCACGCCTACGGCGGCGGCTCCCAGTTCTTCGCCATGTGGCTGGTCGGCGCCCTGCCCCCTACCTCCTGAAACGATCCCCCTTACGTGACCTGTCCGCCGCCGTGACCGATCGCTAGGCTGACCCGCGGACGACGAATTCGGGAGGAGCAGGGACGTGGCCGAGAGCACGACCAAGCAGCACCCGCTCGCGGGCTGGGACAAGCCCGAGCTGGACCTGAGCGACGCAGACTGGCACTCCAGCAGCCGCGGGCTGGGAGATGTCCAGATCGCCTTTGTCGAAGGTTTCATCGCGATGCGCAACAGCGGCAGCCCGGAAAGCCCTTCTCTGATCTTCACCCCCGCCGAGTGGGGCGCGTTCGTGTCGGGGGCCCGGGAGGGCGAGTTCGACCTGACCTGACAGCACACACACCCGACGGCCGGGGGCCAGAGCCCAGGGGCCACCGCGCGAGCCGCGCGCGGGCCCCGAAAACGGCTTGCGCCCGGCCGCCGCCCCGCCCCATGCTCGGCCCCATGCCCCTCACCGCCGACGACCGCATCGCCATCACCGAACTGCTCTCCCTGCACGGCCACTTGTTCGACGGCGGTGAACTGGACCGGCTGGCCGAGCTGTTCACCGCCGACGTGCGCTACGACGCCACCGACTTCGGCCAGGCCCCCCTGACCGGCATCGACGCGATCCGGGACGCCGCGCTCACCCTGGGCGCCGCCAACGCGGTCGCCCACCACATCACCAACGTCGTGCTCGCCGACCGGGCCGAGGACCGGGTCCACGCCCTGTCGAAGGGCATCGGCATCAAGGCGGACGGCACCTCCGGCAGCGTCACCTACGACGACACCGTCGTCCGCACCGAGCACGGCTGGCGCATCAGCCACCGCAGGGTCCTCGCCCGCCGGGCACCGCTGGGCGGCCTCGGGAAGAGCTAGAGCGCACGCACATCCGCGCCCCTCACCCAAGGTTCCCCGGACCTCCCCCGGACCCGTCACCCGGAAGCCCGAGTGCGCCCCGGGCACGTACCATTGCGGCATGTCCTTCCTCCGCCGCCGCAGCGCCACGCCCGCCGGGCCCGACTTCGACGTACTGGCCATGGATCCGGGCGACTGGCCGGGCAACCTGGGTGCGGGACTGCTGCCCGCGCCCGACGGCAGCTGTCAGGGCGTCTTCCTGCGCTACGACCTGTTCGGCGGTCGCGGCCCGGCGATGATCATCGGCAATCTGCCCGAGGGATCGCCCGCCCGCGAGGTCGACGAGGGCGAGATCCCCTTCGAGGTGGGACAGCTGCTGCTCGCGCTGGAGAACGACGAGGAGGTCACGGTCGTCGGCACCGAGGACATCCCCGTGCTCCAGGGCGACAACCTTCTGGTGGTGCGCCGCCTCAAGCTCTCCGAGAGCCGGATCTCCTGCGTGCAGTTCGACCGCAGCGACGGCGTCCTGGTGACCATCGCCGCCTGGGACCGCCCCATCACCGACGACCTGTACGCCCTGCTCAAGCCGCTGCCGGCGGAGCTGTTCCAGCAGCAGGGCTGAGCCGCGCGCGGTACGCGAAGGGCCGGGACCGTCGTACACGGTCCCGGCCCTTCGTGTACCGCCGTGTCAGGTCACGACCGCGACGGGACCACGTCCACGTCCGAGGCCCGCACGAACTCCACCCGGTGCCCGAACTGGATCTCGTAGTACGGCTCCTGGCCGGTCACCACCTGGTGCGAGGCGGTGTCGAAGGTGACCGAGTAGTAGTACTCGCCCGGCACCTTGCCGCCCACCACGTACCGCTGGCCCGCCGGGAGCGTGTACGACAGCGGCGACAGCGCCTGCACCGGCACCCCCGCCGGGAACGCCGACGCCTCCGGATAGGCGCGGCCGTACACCGGGACGCTCGTCAGGCCCGCCTTGGGCGTGACCACCAGGCCGGACGCGTTCACCGCCGTCGTGGCGCTGCGCGGGTTCTTGAACCATGCCTTCTGGCCGAGATACCAGATCGCCGTCCAGTCCCCGTCGCGGTCCGCGACCGCGTACTGCTGACCGGTCGAGGCCCGCGAGCCCACGTCGTTCACACCGGTCGTGGTCGCGGTGCCCTTCGGGTACAGCCCGATGTCCTTGATCAGCGGAGCCGTCTCGTCCGGCGCGCTGTACAGCCGCACCTCGCTGGACCCGTGCGCCGCGCAGGCCACGCCCGCGGTCACGCACCCGGTGTAGACGGGCTGGTTGGCGTCGTACTCCGGGCGGATCGTCACCAGTCCGCCCTTCGGCCCGGCGGTGGCGTGGAAGGGCCGGTCCAGGAGCTCGAAGTAGTGCGCCCAGTCCCAGTACGGGCCCGGGTCGGTGTGCATCCCGGGGATGTACGCGGTCGTCGGGCCCGGCACGTTGTCGTGGCCCAGAATGTGCTGCCGGTCCAGCGGGATGCCGTACTTCTTGGCGAGGTACTTCACCAGCCGTGCCGACGACCGGTACATGGCCTCCGTGTACCAGGCGTCCGGCGAGGCCAGGAACCCCTCGTGCTCGATGCCGATCGAACTCTGGTTGATGTACCAGTTGCCCGCGTGCCAGGCCACGTCCTTGGCCTTCACGTGCTGGGCGATCAACCCGTCGGTGGAGCGGATCGTGTAGTTCCACGACACGTACGTCGGGTCCTGGACCAGGTTGAGCACCCCGTCCCAGGCGCCCTCGGTGTCGTGCACCACGATGTACCGGATGCGCTCGGAGGCGGGCCGGTCGCCGAGGTCGTGGTTGCCGTAGTCGTTGTCGCCGAACTGCTCGTACGGCGCCGGGATCCACTCGCAGGCCACGGTCACCGGGCACTCGGTGCCGTCCGCCGACACCGTGCGCAGCCCGGCCCTCGTGAGCTGCGTGGTCGCCGGGGCCAGCGCGGGCTCGGCCGCCAGGCTCACGTCCTGGCCCGCGTCCGTCGTACGGTGCTCGCCGGTGCGGATCACGTCGTAGACGTCATTGGCGTACGAGGCCGCCGTCGCCGAGTCGTCGGCGCCCGAGAACTGCGCGACCGCCCCGTACCAGTCGGCCGGGTCGGCGCTGAGCGGCAGGCCGAGGGTGCGCTGGGCGGCGGCCAGCAGGGCGGCGCCGCCGTAGACGTTCGACTCGGCGTCGGTGCGCAGTTCGGCGGCCGGGATGCCGGTCAGCTCGGCGGCCTTCGGGAGGGTCTTGAGGCGGGCCGGGAGCTGGGAGTCCAGGGGCACGGCCGGTGTGGAGCGGACCAGGGGGCGCGCCGCGTCGCCGCGTGCGTCACCGGCGCCGTCCGTCTCGCCGGCGGAGCGGGCGATCGCCGTGCGGGCGTCGGTCAGGTGCATCGGGCCGTAGCCGCCGGAGACGCTCGGCGCGCCCCCGTGCTCGTCCCACCGCGACTGGAGGTAGGAGACGCCGAGCAGGACGCTGCCGGGCACGTGGTACTCGGCGGCGGCTGCGGCGAAGGCGGTCTGGAGGGCGGTGGAGCCGTCCTGCGCGGGGGCCGGGGCCGCGCCGAGCAGGGGCAGCAGGAGCGCCGCGGTGACGATGGTGCCGGCGGTTCTCCGGGCGCGTCTGTGCCCGGGGGATGTGTGGGGGTCGGTGACGGATCCTCGCAAGGCAGTCTCCTGGGGGAGGTCGAGCGCGATGAGGTGCGGGAGCCGGGCGTGCGTCAGTGGTACCGGCTTTCCGACAGTCCGTCAATCATGCATAGGGAAAGGCGAATTCCCATGTCAGCAGCGGTCGCCCGGAGTTTCGCGGTCGCGGTCGCGTGGCCTGCGGTGCGTCAGTGGAGTGGACCAATGTGCCGAACGGATGGCGCCGCGCGGCCGGGCGTTTGAAGCGGGAGGCGGGCTCCTGCGTCCGCGCACGGCGAAGGCCCGCGGCGCGCCGTCGTACGGGTGCGTCGCGGGCCTTCGTCCCGTCCCTCAGCGAGTGCCGACCGCCGCGCGGACCGCGTTGCGGGCCACCTGGCAGTCGTCGTGCAGCCGCCTGAGCAGCAGGCGCTGTTCCTCGCCGGACGGCACGGCACCCGGGTGGGCCGTCCCCGGTGCCGTCGGGGCCGTGTCCTGCATCGAACGCTGCACGGCCGTCTCGTACAGACGGATCTCCCGGGTCAGTACCAGCATCAGGTTCACCAGGAAGGCGTCCCGGGACGCCGGGCCCGCCTGCTGCGCGAGCTGGCTGATCTGCCGGCGGGCCACCGGCGCGTCACCGAGCACCGCCCACAGCGTCGCCAGGTCGTAGCCGGGCAGATACCAGCCCGCGTGCTCCCAGTCCACCAGCACTGGACCGGCCGGTGAGAGCAGGATGTTCGACAGCAGCGCGTCACCGTGGCAGAACTGGCCCATCCCCTGGCGCCCCGCCGAGTGTGCGATGCCGTGCAACAGCTTCTGCAGATCGCCCAGGTCCCGGTCGGTCAGCAGCCCCAACTCGTGGAAACGGTTGATCCGTTCGGCATAGTCCAGCGGGGCGTCGAAGGTGCCCGCCGGCGGTCGCCACGCGTTCAGGCGGCAGATCGCGCCCAGCGCGGCCCGGACGTCGGCCCGCGGCGGGCCCTCCACCGGATGCCGCTGGAGCGCCGCCACCCGGCCCGGCATCCGCTCGATCACCAGCGTGCAGTTGTCCGGGTCCGCCGCGATCAGCCGGGGCACCCGCACCGGTGGCCGGTGCCGGACGAAGGAGCGGTACGCGGCTATCTCGTGCCGGATGCGCTCGGACCACATCGGCGAATGGTCCAGTAAACACTTCGCCACGGCCGTGCTGCGCCCGGTCGTGCCGACCAGCAGCACGGACCGGCCGTTGCGGCGCAGCACCTGTACCGGGGCGAACTCCGGGCAGATCCGGTGCACCGAGGCGATTGCGGTGCGCAGTTGGGCGCGCTGCGGGCCGGACAGGTCGAGTCTGCCGCTGAGCGGCTGTGTGCCGAGCCCCGGGGCACGCCGTGCGCGGCCGGCCCCGAGGACCGCAGGCGCCGGGCGCACTGGTTCGAGGTAGGGGCCGCCGGACCCCGGCTGGCGGGGGCGCAGTGACCGGGGCGGGGCGGACACGGAGGACGATGCTGCGTACATGGGCGAAACAGATCCCTTCGTGTGCCTGCGATGTGCGGCGCCGACCCGCCCCGGCCGCCGAGGTTCACCCTGGGGAATGTCCCTCGGCGACCGGGTCGGGGTGGCGCGTTCCTACCTGACACCCGGTGGGCGGTGGCACACCATCTGGCGAGCCCTGGCGAACCCTGGCGAATAGTCGCCCGGCAACCCGCACCGGGCTACTGTCAACTCAGCCGAGAACCTGGGGGCTTGACGTGAGCGGACAACCCAACACCCGCCTTGCGGACCTGTTCGGCCTGGCCGGCTGGTCCAAGGGCGAACTCTCGAGGCTGGTCAACCGGAAGGCGGCGGCCATGGGCCACCCCCAACTGGCGACCGACACCTCCAGGGTGCGGCGTTGGATCGACACGGGAGAGATCCCGCGCGATCCCGTGCCGCGGGTGCTGGCGAGACTGTTCACCGAGCGACTCGGCCGTGTCGTGACCATCGAGGATCTCGGACTGGTCCGGACGGCGCGCGTGGGGAGACGGCAGGGCGACGGGAGCGAGGAACATCCCGGCGGCGTGACGTGGGCGCCCGGGCAGACCGCTGTGATCCTCACCGAATTCACGGGAATGGATCTCATGCTCAACCGACGCGGCTTGGTGGGCGCAGGCGTCGCGCTCACCGCAGGATCAGCTCTCAGCAGTGCCATGCACGACTGGCTGCACACCGACCCGGCCCTCGCGGCCGACGCCCCCGAACTCGACGACCCCCTGTACGCCGACTCCGCCGGGTTCGACCGCTACGAGGCCGCCCCCGTCGGCTCCCAGGAGGTCGAGGCCCTCGAACGCTCGGTCGAGGTGTTCCGGGCCTGGGACGCGTCCCGGGGCGGCGGCCTCCAGCGCAAGGCCGTCGTGGGGCAGCTCAACGAGGTGGGCGGCATGCTCTCCTACCGGCACCCCGACCATCTCCAGCGCCGCCTGTGGGGCGTCGCCGCCAACCTCGCCGTCCTCGCGGGCTGGATGTCGCACGACGTCGGCCTGGAGCCCACGGCCCAGAAGTACTTCGTCATCGCCGCCCACGCGGCCCGCGAGGGCGGCGACCGGCCGCGCGCCGGGGAGGCCCTGTCCCGGGCGGCCCGCCAGATGGTGCACCTGGGCCGGCCCGACGACGCGCTCGACCTGATGAAACTGGCCGAGTCCGGCTCCGGCGACGAGGTGCTGCCGCGCACCCAGGCCATGCTGCACACCATCGAGGCGTGGGCCCAGGCGGCCATGGGCAAGGGCCAGGCCATGCGGCGCACCCTCGGCCGGGCGGAGGACCTGTTCGTCTCCGACCGGGGCGACGTGCCGCCGCCGAGCTGGATGCAGCTGTTCGACGAGGCCGACTTCCACGGCATGCAGGCGCTGGCGTACCGCACCCTCGCCGAGCACGACCCGAGCGCGGCGCCGATCGCCCAGCGGCACGCCAAGAAGGCGCTGAGCCTGCGCGAGGACGGCCGGGAGCGGTCGCAGATCTTCGACCAGCTCTCGCTGGCCTCGGCGTACTTCATCGCGGACGACCCCGAGGAGGCCGACCGCTACGCGCGCCTGGCGCTGACGTCGATGGGCGCCAACTCCTCGCACCGCACCTGGGACCGGCTGCGGGAGATGTACCGGCTCACCGGCCAGTACTCGGGCTACCCGAGGATCCAGGACCTGCGGGAGGAGATCCAGCAGGCCATGCCGAAACCGGTACGGCGCCGGAGCGGGGGCAGCGCACGGGCCTGAACCCGCCGTCGTTCGTCCCCGCCGCAAGGCGTGTTGGAAGATCTCAGGCGTCCACCCGGGCGACGAGCACGCACGCGTCGTCCTCGCGCTCCCGCTCGCCGAACTCCTCGGTGACGATCCGCAGGCAGTCCTGTGCCGTGTGGGCCGTGGTCAGCCGGGGCGCCAGGTCGAGCAGGCGGGGGAGGGCCTGGGCGCCGGAGTGCCGGGGCACCAGTCCGTCGGTGTGCAGGAGCAGTACGTCGCCCGGCTCCAGGGTGACCTCGGCCTGCCCGTAGACGGCGCCCGAGGTGGTGCCCAGCAGGACGCCGTCGGGGGCCGCGGGCATGCGCCCCGTCCCGCCGTGGAAGAGCAGCGGGGCGGGGTGGCCTGCCTGTGCCCAGGTCAGGGTGCGGGTCTCGGGCCGGTAGCGGCAGCAGACGGCGCTGCCCAGGGCGGGCTGCACGGTGGTGTCCAGGAGCTGGTTGAGCCAGCCGAGGAGCTTGCCCGGCGCCGTGCCCGCCATGGCCATGCCGCGCACGGCACCGAGCAGGGTGGCCATGCCGGAGGCGGCGGCGACACCGTGCCCGGTGAGGTCGCCGACACTCAACAGCAGGTTCCCGTCCGGGAGTTCGAGTGCGTCGTACCAGTCGCCGCCGATCAGCGTGCCCTGCGCGGAGGGCAGGTGGCAAGCGGCGAGGTCGAGGGCCTCGGGGCCCCGGCGGGGCAGCCGCAGCGGGCCGTGCCAGGCCGGCAGGACCGCCTCCTGGAGCTGGGCGGCGAGCCGCTGTTCGGTCTGCGCGAGGTGCCGGTGCTGCCGCAGCGAGTCCCGGGTCTCGCTCACCGTCCGCTGGCTGAGGCGCAGTTCGCTCACGTCGCGCAGGACCGCCCACATCGAGACGGTGCTGCCGTCCCGGTCGAGCACGGGCTCGCCCATCATGTGCACCGTGCGCACGCCGCCGTCGGGCCGTACGACCCGGAACTCGCCGTCGATCGGCTTGGCGTCGACGAGACAGTCCGTGACCATCGCGGTCAGCCGCGGGCGGTCCTCCGGGTAGACCAGGGAGGGCAGTTCGTCGAGGGTGAGGGGCGGGGCGGCCGGGTCGCGGCCGAGGATCTGGTACAGCTCCGCGGACCAACTCGACTCGTCCGTCAGGAGGTTCCACTCGGCGGAGCCGACGCGGCTGAGTAATGAACCGGTCCGGGGCGCCTCCGGTGCGGGCGGCTGCTGCGGCCCGGCGCCGTCCGGGCCGCTGTGCGCGGGCGCGGGGCCGTCCCGCAGCTGCGCCAAGTGGCCGTCCAGGTCGTCGAGTTGATGGAGTGCCAGCTCGAAGAGCGCGCGCTGCCAGCGGCTCTGCGGGTTCGCGGTGTCCGCGGGCGCGTCCCGTCGTACGGCGTCCATGTCGCCGCGCAGCCGCCGGGTCTGCGTGATGAGCGCGTCGACCGAGCCGTGTCCGGGCGGCGGTGCGGCGGGGTGGTCCGCGGAGAGATGGGGCGGCATGACGGGCTCCGATGCGGCGACGGTTCGACCAAGGGCGGCGGAAGGACCGTTACGACTGTTGCACAGCGCGCGACGGCCTGTAAGGGATTTGGCAACACCCGGCCCGGTGGTGCTTCTGGCATATGCCGGTGTCCTCTCGGCCGCCATGACCAGGACGTTTGGCGTACGTGTCCAGGTGAGGGGAGGCGTAGGGCGGCTACGCGGGATGAGGGTTTCGTGGGGTGGAGGGGGCCCCGGGTAGGGCGGAAGTTCGACGCGTGGATGTGCGATCGGCCGCGCCGGCTCGGGGGAGTGGCGCACATCACACTCCCGGATGACCGTCTTTCTGTAATCACAGGGCGCCTCGCGGGGTCGTACAAGCAGATGCGAAAAGAGCGAACGCGCATGACCGGAGCACCACCGAGAGCGGAGGCCGCCCATGGACGTCACCCTGCAACAGCCCGCCCGCGCCCGGCTGATCACCGCGGAGGAGCGGGACCGGCCCGTCCCCGTCTCCCTGCGCTACGCCTCCGCCGACCCCCTGGCCGTACATGTCGCCTTCCCGCCCGAAGTGACGCTCGCCGGGGAGGAGGCGGTGTGGTCCTTCGCCCGTGAACTCCTCGCGGAGGGGCTGCGCACCCCCGCCGGCACCGGCGACGTGCACATCTGGCCGTGCGGCGCCCTGCGGACGGTCGTGGAGTTCCACGAGGCCGAGGGGCTCGCCCTGGTCCAGTTCGACACCGCGGCCCTGCAACGCTTCCTGCTGCGGACGTACGCCGTGGTCGCCCCGGGGGAGGAGGACCTCGGGCCGGTGCTGGAACGGGAGTTGACCGTACTGCTGGGGGAGGTCTGACGCGGCGCCCGGGCGGGGGCCGCGCGGGCGCTCAGCCGTCCGCGTCCCCGTACAGCTCCGGGCGCGCGGCCAGTTCGACGGGCACCCGGGTGCCCGTCTCCTGGGCCCGTATCCCCGCGTCCGCCACCGCGGACGCCGCATAGCCGTCCCAGGCGCTCGGCCCCGCCACCCGGCCGTCCAGGGTGGCGTCCACCCAGGACTGCACCTCGCGGTCGTAGGCGTCCGAGAACCGGACGAGATAGTCCTGGGCCACCTCCTCGTGCACCCGCCCCGCCGAGGTGACCGCCATGCCGTGCGCGTCGCCGATCCGGGCGCTGCCGCGCTCGCACACCGCCTCGCAGCGCACCTGGTAGCCGAAGCCGCAGTTGACGAAGACCTCCACGTCCACGAGGACGCCCCCGGCCGTCTCGAAGACCACGAACTGCGGGTCGAGCAGACCCTCGGGGGCGCCCGCCGAACTGCGCGGACTCAGCACGCTCACCGCCGTCAGCTCCTGGCCCACCAGCCAGCGCGCCGCGTCGATCTCGTGCGCGACGGAGCTGTCGATCAGCATGGCCGAGGTGAAGCCGGGCGGCGAGGACACGTTGCGGTGCGTGCAGTGCAGCATCAGGGTGCGGCCCAGTCTGCCGCCGTCCAGCAGGAACTTGAGGGCCTGGTACTCGCTGTCGTACCGCCGCATGAACCCGATCTGCGCCAGCCGCCGGCCCAGCCGCGTCTCCGCCTCCACCACGCGCAGCGCGCCCGCCGGGTCGGGCACCATCGGCTTCTCGCACAGCACCGGCAGCCCCCGTTCGAACGCGGCGAGCAGCGCCTCCTCGTGCGCGGGACCCGGAGAGGCGATCAGCACGGCCGCCACCCCGGGCGCGTCGAGCGCGGCGAGCGCCTCGGCGTGCACGAAGACGCCGTCGATCCCGGCCGCCGCCTCCTTGGCCCGGCCGGTGTCCGGGTCGGCGACGGCCGCGACATGGGCGCCGTTGACCACCCGGTCGATCCGGCGCACATGGTCCGCGCCCATGTGCCCCGCACCCAGCACCGCCACACCCAGCGACTCGCTCACGCACCGCACCTCTCGACCTGATGCGCCGCCCGGTCCAGCACCGCACGGCAGTCGACGGTCCCCCTACCCCTGGCCGGGCCCCGGCGAACCGGCCCGGGGTGTGCACGACGGGGCCCGCGGGACACGGGGGTTCAGCGCTCGTCCGGCTCCGTGCCGCACGAACTGCCGTCCGCGGGCAGGGAGCCGTACAGCAGGAACGCGTTCACCTTGCGGTGCACACACTTGGAGGACGCGTAACCGGTGTGCCCCTCACCGCGGTTGTCCAGGACGACCGCCGAGGAGCCGAGCCGCCGGGCGGTCTCCTCGGCCCACCGGTACGGCGTCGCCGGGTCGCCCCGGGTGCCGACGAGCAGCATCTTCGGCGTCCGTACGTTCCGCACCCGCTCGCGGATGAAGTCGGTGCCCCGGGGGCGGCCGTAGCACATCAGCACCTCGGTGAGCCGGTAGCGCCCGAAGACCGGCGACGCCTCCTCGTACCGCGCCCGCAACCCGGGCAGTTCACGGGTGAGTTGGGCGGCCGTGGGCCGGTCGGGGTCGTCGGCGCAGTTGACGGCCATCAGGGCGGCCGCGAAGTTGTCCGGCGGCACGTCCTCCGGGTCGGTCAGACCACCGGCGGCGCGGGCAGAGGCGACGGCCGGGGCGGGGCCGCCGCCCGACAGCCGGGTCAGGCCGCTGCTGTCCCCGTCCTCCACGAGCTGGGCCAGCGCCCGCTCCAGCAGCGGCCACAACTCCTTGGCGTACAGGGCCTGTCCGGCCGCGCCGACCAGGTCCTGCCCCGTGAACGGCTGCCCGAAGCCGGACGGCACCGGGTCCTGGTCCAGCGAGCCGACCAGCCGCACGAACTGTTCCCGCGCCGAGCGGGCGTCCTGCCCGAACGGACAGGCCACGTCCTGGGCGCACCAGGTGAGGAAGTCGTCCAGGGCGGTCTGCTGCCCCTCGGCCCCCACCAGCGCCTGCTGCGCCATCGGCTCGGTGAGCGTGTCCACGCCGTCCAGCACCATCCGCCCGACCTTCTTCGGGAACTGCGCCGCGTACACCGCGCCCAGCCGGGTCCCGTAGGAGAAGCCCAGGTAGTTGAGCTTCTTGTCGCCGAGCGCCTGGCGCATCACGTCCAGGTCGCGGGAGGCGTACACCGTGCCGATGTACGGCAGCACCGGCCCCGAGTGCCTGGCGCACGTCCGCGCCGCCTGCCGCAGCTGCTCCAGCACGGCCTTGGGGTCGCCGTCGACGCCGGTGCCGCCCTCGCCGTCCGGGGCGTTGTCCCACGCCCCGTCGGCGTAGTCGCCGCAGCTGACGGGGGAGGACCGGCCGACACCGCGCGGGTCGAAGGTCACCACGTCGTAACCGGCCGTCAGGTCCATGAACTCGTCGCCGCCCGCCGCGAGTTCGGGTGTTCCGGCGCCGCCGGGGCCGCCGAAGTCGAGCAGCACCGAGCCCCGGGAGCCGCCGGTCGCCCGGTAGCGGGCCAGGGCCAGATCGAGCGTGCCGGTGGCGGGCCTCGCGTAGTCGAGGGGCACGGTGACCTTCCCGCACTGGAGGTCCTTGGGGTCGCCCTCGCCCGTACAGGCCGACCAGGTGATCCGCTGCCGGTAGAACCGGCCGAGGTCGGGGCCGTCGGCGGCCATCGCGGGAACGGCGGGCAGGCCGGTCCCCAGCAGGGCCAGGGCCGCGGTCGTGACGGCCGCGCGGCGTCGGTGGGTGGACAGCATGAAGCCTCCCGGTCCGCCCGGCTCCGCACCGGGAACACCCCTCCGCCCACGATAGGCGGGGAGCGGAAGGCACGCCTCCGGACGGGTGAACGGGCAAGGCGGGCGGCCCGCCCGGACCCCTCGGCGTACGGCGCGCGGACGGGGTGGGGAACACCGACCGGGGCGGCCGTCGTACCGCGTGCGGACGGGTTGTCGTAGCTCGCTCACACAGGCTGCCGTACGTCGCCCGGACGGGTTGTCGTACCTCCCGATTCGGCGACTTGTTCGACAAACGGGCCGCTCGATGGGGTGAAAGACCGATGAGCGACCGATGTGACAGAACGTGAGCCGGTTCGCCGCCGTTCCTGTCAGTACGGGCGACCGCCCGTGATCGCGTCCGGAAGGCGGAGAACAGATGAAGAGGGTCACCCGGAAGCGCTGGATCGCCGCGGCGGCCGCCTCGGGGGCGATGGCCGCGGCGCTGCCCGGCGCCGCCGCGTACGCCGACGGCGCGGCGGACGGCACCGCGACGGACTCGCCGGGGCTGCTCTCCGGCAACGGCGTGCGGCTGCCGGTGCACCTGCCGGTCAGTGCGTGCGGGAACACCGTGAACGTGGTGGGGCTGCTCAACCCGGCGATGGGCAACGACTGCGCGAACACCGGCGCCGCTCCGGCGCACTCCACGAGCGCCCACGCGCGCGTGGAGCACGCGCCCGGCGTCGTGTCCGGCAACGGCGTGCAGCTGCCCGTGGACCTGCCGGTCAACCTGAGCGGCAACACCGTGAACGTCGTCGGCGTCGGCAACCCGGTCCTCGGCAACACCTCCGCCAACACCGGCGGTGAGCCGCCGAGCCGTCCCGCGCACCCGGCGGTACCGCACCCGTCCCAGCCGGCGAAGCCGCCCGCGCGGCCCCGGCCGCAGCCGTCCGCGCCCCTCCGGCACGCGTCGCCCGCCCCCGGCCCGCGGGTCACCCTCGCGCACACCGGAGCCGACGGCACCCTGCCCGCACTGGCCACGGGCGCGGCCCTGCTGCTGGGCGGCACGGTCCTGTACCGCCGCTACCGGCCGGGCCGCACGACCTGACCCGTACGGCACGCGGCCCCCGGTCCACGGCCCCGGCATCCCGAACGGCCCCCGCCACCAGCCCCGTTGCGCCGCTTCCGGCCCTTGCGGCCCGCGTGAAGCGGGAGTACGGGGGTAAGGAGCGGATTGACGCGGAATGATGTTGTCCGGGGGGTCTACGTATGCTGGAGTGACCAAATGGATCATGCAGGTGTTCTCGCCCTCTTCGACCGTGACATGCGCGAGGGCGCCCAGCCCGACGCGCCCGGTGCGCGGATCGAGCGGGTGGGCGGGGTGGTGCGCCAGATCGGCTCCACCGAGCGGGGCTGGAACGGCGTCGTCTGGTCGGACCTGGACGAGACCACCGCGGACGGGGCTATCGCCGAGCAGCTGCGCCACTTCGCCGGTCTCGGCCGCGGCTTCGAGTGGAAGCTGTACGGCCACGACCTCCCGGTGGACCTGGAGAAACGGCTGCGGGCGGCCGGGTTCACGCCCGAGGACGAGGAGACGCTGATGGTCGCCGAGATCGCCGGCCTCCGTCTCGACGTCGAACCGCCCGACGGCGTGCGCGTCCTGCCGGTGACCGACCGGGCCGGTGTCGACCTGGTGGCGCAGGTGCACGAGCGGGCCTTCGGCACCGACAGCACCCGTCTGCGCGAGCAGTTGCTCGCCCACCTCAGCGACGAACCCGAGCCGGTGGTCGCGGTCGTGGCGATGGCCGGCGACGAGGCGGTGAGCGCGGCCCGCATGGAGCTGCTGCCGGGCATCCGCTTCGCGGGCCTGTGGGGCGGCGGCACGGTCGAGGGCTGGCGCGGGCGCGGCATCTACCGCGCCCTCGTCGCCCACCGCGCCCGGGTCGCAGCCGAACGCGGCTACCGCTATGTGCAGGTCGACGCGAGCGCGCAGAGCCGTCCGATCCTGGCCCGCCTCGGCTTCGAGCCGCTGACGACCACGACGCCGTACGTGGCGCCCTGACCGTCGTGCGCCGACCGGAAGCCGTACGGCGGGCCCGAGTTGTCGTACGGCTGCCGTGCGGTGGTCTGCGTCAGCGGCGCGCCCCGCTCCGGCTGCGGTCCAGTGCCGCGATGCCCAGTGCGGCCAGACCGATCTGGATCAGCCACTCGATCCAGTCGACGCCGTTGGTGTCGCCCACGTCGAAGGCGTGCGCGATGGCCGAGCCGATCAGCGCGGCCACGATGCCGACGACGACGGTCAGCACGATGCCGATGTGCTGGCGGCCCGGGAGGACGAGCCTGCCGAGTATGCCGATGATGACGCCGATGATGATGGCGCTGATAATGCCCGAGACTTCCATCTCCGCCCCTTATTTGTGAAACCCCCGCATGACCCGTGTGCCCGCTGCCGACAGGGACAGTCCGTTCCGTTTCGGGGCGCGGGCGCGGCGTCGCTTCAACCTTCGGTCAACGCCCGGTCAATCTCCGGTCTGGCGGTGGCGGGAAGCGCTGTTCACACCCCGCATTGCCATGTACCTTTCAACCCGTCGGGCGCATCCCGACGCGCACCCGAAGTTCTACGCGCGCAGACATCCAGGTGGCAGACGTCCAAGTGCCTGGTCTACGCGCGCAGATCCCGGCTCCCGCACCCGCACCGCTTCCCCGCCCAACCCCCACGGAGGTACGCCGGATGCCCGCACTCACCAGGTCCCGCCACAGACTCACCACGGCCGTCGCCGTGTTCGGCCTGCTCACCACGGGTGCCGCCGTCGTCCAGGCGACCAGCGCGGCCACCCCCGCCCACGCGGCCACCACGCACCGGATCCTGTTCGACGACGGCCACGCCGAAGAAGCCGGCAACGCCGACTGGATCGTCTCCACCAGCAAGCCCGACCCGCTGTCCGAGGACTCCTCCCCGTCCGCGGAGACGGACTGGACCGGCGCGCTCTCGTCGTGGGGCGTCGACCTCCAGAAGACCGGCAGCTACAGCATCAAGACCGCCACCAGCGCCCTCACCTACGGCGGCTCCTCGACCACCGACCTGTCGAACTTCGACGAACTGGTGCTGCCCGAGCCCAACACGCTGTTCACGACGGCCGAGAAGACCGCCATCATGAACTTCGTGAAGGCCGGCGGCGGCCTGTTCATGATCTCCGACCACACCGGCGCCGACCGCAACAGCGACGGCGAGGACGCGGTCGAGATCCTCAACGACCTGATGACCAACAACAGCGTCGACTCCACCGACCCGTTCGGCTTCTCCATCGACGCGCTCGACATCAGCTCCGGCAACCCGGCCGCGATCAGCGACAGCAGCGACCCGGTCCTGCACGGCTCCTTCGGCACCGTCACCAAGAGCCTGATCGCCGACGGCACGACCGCCACCCTGAAGCCCGCCGACAACTCCGCCGTCAAGGGCCTGCTCTACCGCAGCGGCTACTCCGGCAACACCGGCGCCTTCTTCGCCACCAGCACCTTCGGCAGTGGCCGGGTCGCCTTCTGGGGCGACACCTCACCGGTCGACGACGGCACCGGCCAGTCCGGCAACACCCTCTACGACGGCTGGAACGACACCAGCGCCACCAACGCCGCTCTCGCCCTCAACGCCACCGAGTGGCTGGCGGGCGCGAGCAGCAGCGGTGGCGGCGACGGCGGCGGTGGCGGCACCACCTGCACGTCCTCCCAGCTCCTGGGCAACAACGGCTTCGAGTCGGGCAACACCACCTGGAGCGCCAGCAGCGGCGTCATCACCAACTCCAGCAGCCAGTCCGCCCGCACGGGTTCGTACTACGCCTGGCTCGACGGCTACGGCACCGCCACCACCGACACCCTCTCCCAGGCGGTGACCATCCCGTCCGACTGCACCACCGCCGCCCTCAGCTTCTATCTCCACATCGACACGGCGGAGACCACCACCAGCACGGCGTACGACACGCTCAAGGTCCAGGTCCTCAACAGCTCCGGCACCGTCCTGAGCACCCTGGCGACCTACTCCAACCTCAACGCGGCCAGCGGCTACACCCAGCGCAGCTTCAGCCTCGCGAGCTACGCCGGGCAGACCGTCACCCTCAAGTTCACCGGGGTCGAGGGCTCCACGCTCCAGACGTCCTTCGTCGTCGACGACACGGCGCTCAACGTGTCCTGAACAGCGGCGAGTTGCGGCGGGCGGGGCCGGGTTCACATGAGC
>LJCV01000038.1 GCA_001298575.1 Actinobacteria bacterium OK074 | reverse complement strand
TACCCCACAACCCTCGCCGCACCCAACCAGCACCAACCCCGGGCAACCCACAACCCCACAGCGCCCCGCCAACCCCACACCTCCTACAACCGCGCAATATCACCAACCCGCATCCGCGCCCCCCGCCCCCCCGGCCCCCGCCCCCCCCGCCAAATCAACCGCACCGCCCGCTGCCGCTGCCCCGCATACGGCTCCAGCAGCGACAACATCACCGAGTCATCCGCATCACGATCCCCCGCCAACGCAAACCCCACGATCCCCGGCAGATGCAGATCCCCCACGGTCACGGCATCCACCGCCCCATGACTGCGCTGCACCGTCTCCGCGGAAGTCCACGGCCCAACCCCCGGCACCACCTCCAACCGCGCCCGAGCCGCCCCCGCATCCATCCCCACCGCCTCCTCCAACCGCCCCGCCACCCGCACCGCCCGCAGCACCGTCGACGCCCGCTTGTCGTCGACCCCGGCCCGATGCCACTCCCAGGACGGAATCAGCGCCCACGTCCGCGGCTCCGGCATCACGAACATCCCCGCGGGCGCGGGCCCCGGCGCGGGCTCCCCGAACTTCCGTACGAGCAACCGCCACGCCCGGTACGCTTCATCCGTGGTGACCTTCTGCTCCAGCACGGACGGAATCAACGACTCCAGCACCAGCCCGGTCCGCCCCAACCGCAACCCCGGCCGCCGATGCCGGGCCAAGGCCACCAGCCGATGCCGAGGCTCGAACGCGGCAGGGTCGTCCAACGCCCCCAACATCTCCGGCAGCCGGTCGAGCAACCACTCACCCCCCGGCCCCCATGCCTCCCCCTCCCCCACCCCCCCCCGCATCCCCACCCGCAAGGTCCCCCCCCCCACCGGCGTACGACTGACCCGCCACACACTCCCGTCCGCCCCCATCCGAAACGCCGGATCCCCGGGCCCCCGCCGCAAGGGCCCAAGCACCAGCCCCAGATCCAACGGCCCACCCGGATCCCACGCCCGCCGCACCCCACCCCCCACCACAACACCGGACCCACCGCCCGGTAGGGGCCGAGGAGAGAACCGTCCAGCCAAGATCAAGCCCCAGGGTGAGTGAGCGGACTATGAGCGTAAAGGGTGCCTATGACAAAGGGGCCGGCACCAGCGCCCTTTAAGGGGCGCGGGGCTGTGTTGGATTTGCGGCTACCGCCGCGTGGGCGCGATCAACCACACCCAACCCGCACGCGCGAACAACCCCGCACCTCACCCCACCTCACCGCACCTCAATGAACCCCTCCGCCCCCCGCCAAGCCCGAGCCGCAGGCTCACCCGCCGGGTGCCCCACAGCCACCGCCCCCATCGGCTCCCAACCCTCCTCCAACCCCAGAACCTCCCGCACAACCCCCCGACAGAACATCGTGGAAGACACCCACGCCGACCCCAACCGCTCCCCCGCCAGAGCGACCAGCAAATTCTGCACACCGGCCCCCGCCGCCACCACGAACATCTCCCGCTCCGCCGCGTCCCGCCGCGCGTCCCCGTACGTGTGCGCCCCGTCCAGCACCAGACACGGCACCACGAGATACGGCGCCCGCCGCAGCACGTCCCCCCGCCGCACCCGCTTCGCGATCGACTCCTCGCTCTTCCCGTCCCGCCGCAGATCCGCGATCCACGCGTCCCGCATCGCGTCCAGCAGCCGTACCCGCGACTCCTCCGACTCCAGCAGCACGAACCGCCACGGAGTGGTGTGGTGCGGCGCGGGCGCGGCCACCGCCGCGGCGACCGCCCGGCGTACGGCCCCGGGGTCGACCGGCTCGTCGGTGAACTCCCGCACCGTACGGCGCTGCGTGACCGCCAGCCGTACCGCCTCCGACGTACCGAGCCGGAACATGTCGTCGCGCGCCCCGCGCACCATGGCCCGCGCCCCCTCACCGTCGCCGTCGGCCACCACATGCGCCAGCCCCCGTACGACGGCGACGGGCAGCCCCGCCGCCTTGCCCTTGACGAGGTCGCCCGCGGCGGCGAGTTCGTCGGCGGTGGCGACGACGGTGGCGCTGAGCGGGTTGCCGTAGGCGTCGGTGCCGCCGCGCAGATCGTCGAGCACGCGCACCCCGGCGGCCCCGATGGCGACATCGGTGAGCCCGGCGCGCCAGGGCCGTCCGAAGGTGTCGCTGACAACGACCCCGATCTCGACCCCGAGAGCGTCCCGGATGCCGTCCCGGATCGCGCGCGCGGACGCGTCGGGGTCCTCGGGCAGCAACAGCACCGTCCCGGCAGGGGTGTTGGAGGCGTCGACCCCGGCGGCGGCCATGACGAGCCCCTGCCGGTTCTCGACGATCCGCAGCGCCCCGCGCCGCGCCACGACCCGCACGGTCTCGGCGTCGATCGCCGCCTCCCGGTCGTCGGCCCGTACGACCCTGCCCTCGGCCTTGGACACGATCTTGGAGGTGACGAGCAGGACGTCCCCGTCGACCAGCCCGGGTTCGGTCCCGGCGATGAGCTTGGCGAGGTCGTCGCCCTCCCGGACCTCCGGAATGCCGGCCAGGGCCCACACCCGGAACCCGCTCGCCGCATCCGCGTTCACTGTCGAATCCGTCGCTCTCGCGGTGTTCACCGCACCTCCTCGGCCAGGGCCAGCGCCTCGCGTGCCATCCGCGCGCTCGCCTCGGTGTCGGTCATCATCAGCGGCACGGCCCGGCACCGGATCCCCGCCGCCTCGACCCGCGCCACCACGCCCGCGTCCACCGTGTCGACGAGCCAGCCGTCCAGGAGCCCCGAGCCGTAGTGCTCGGCGACCGCCGCCGCCGTCGACTCGACGCCGACCGCGGCGAGCACCTTGTCCGCCATGCCACGCACGGGTGCGTCCCCGACGATGGGGGACAGGCCCACGACCGGCACCCCGGCCTCGGCAATCGCCTCCCGGATGCCGGGCACGGAGAGGATGGTGCCGACGGAGACGACGGGGTTGGAGGGCGGGAAGAGGACGACGTCCGCCTCGGCTATGGCCTCCAGCACCCCGGGCGCCGGCTTGGCCTGCTCGGCGCCGACGGGCACGATCGCCTCGGCCGCCACGGCGGCCCGCAGCCGTACCCAGTACTCCTGGAAGTGGATGACCTTGCGCTCACCGGGCTCCCCGGCGGAGCCGTCGGCGGGCAGCGTCACGGCCACGTGGGTCTCGACGCGGTCGTCGGACATGGGGATCAGCCGCACCCCGGGCTGCCAGCGGTCGCACAGCGCCTCGGTGACCGCGCTGAGCGGGAACCCGGCGCTCAGCATCTGCGTCCGCACGATGTGCGTGGCGAAGTCCCGGTCCCCGAGCCCGAACCACTCGGGCCCGACGCCGTACGCGGCCAGCTCCTCCTTGAGGTGGAAGGTCTCGTCGGTACGACCCCACCCCTGCTCCTCGTTGATGCCGCCGCCGAGCGTGTACATCACCGTGTCGAGGTCCGGGCAGACCTTCAGCCCGAAGAGGTGGATGTCGTCCCCGGTGTTGCCGATGACGGTGATGTCCGCGTCCGGCGCGGCCCGCTTCAGCCCACGCAGGAAACGAGCCCCGCCGATACCGCCTGCCAGAACCACAATGCGCATGAAAGCAGTCTGTCAGGCGGGTACGACAACGGGCCGTCCGGTCAGGTAACCGCGGGCTGCCCGTCCGCCGCGCGCTCGTCCGTGGACGCGGACGAGCGCACGGCGGACGTGGGCACGGACGCGGCCACCGCCGTGGAGTGCATCGGCATGTCGGTCAGTCCGGGGAAGTACACGTGCAGGCTCACCGCGGGCTCCAGCGCGTCGTTGGCCACCTCGTGCGCGTACCCGGGCGCGAACACCCGCTCCGCTCCCACCGCCAACGCGCGCGTGCCGCTCGCGGACCGTTCGGTGAGCGTGCCCTCCAGGACGGTCAGCACGCCCGAGGAGCGGCCGTGGTCGTGCGGGCCGCTGCCCTGGCCCGGCACCCAGGACAGCAGCCACACCTCGTAGCCGGGGCCGACCAGCATCCGGTGGTACCACCGGGAGACGGCGTCGTACCGGACGAGGTGGGCCCACCGGGAGCGGTCCGCGGCGATCGAGCGCGCGAGGCCGGTGAATTCGGCCACCGTGGCGGGGTGTTCGCGCGGCGGCTGGAGCAGGTGCGGTACTTCGAGGATGTCGCCGGCGATCTGGAGGTCGCTGTCGCTGTTCATGGGGTGCGGTGGTTCCTCGGCGGAGTGCGTGGGGGCTGGCGGGAGGAGAACGCGGGTCACGGGGGTGTCGTCCGCCCGGATCACGGGTGGAGGAGGTGCCCGGGTGCGGGCGAGGACCCTGGTGCCGTCAGGTGCCCGGATGCTGCGGGGTACCTAGGGGCGGGGGAGGGGCGCCCGGGTCGAATGGACCCGGTGGGGGCGGTCGGAGCGCGGTGGGCTCAACAACCGGAACGGCGACAACAGCTACAGCGAGCGCGGGCAGCACCGTGGGACCCAAGGAGGTGGGCCGAGGCGAGTGCCAAGTTCGCGAGCATGCCCACTAGGACATCGGTTCACACCTCCGCTGTCAACTTCGTGTCCGTCATCCGGGACCCGGTTCACCTGTTCCGGTGCATCTGGCTGACGAAAGGTTTGTGCAGAAGCTTCGGGGGACACATGGCGCACAACCGGGCGCACGAACCCCGTTGCGAGCCCGTGATCCGAACGTGATCCGGCTCGCTTCGAAGACCGTGCCGATCCGTGTCGAGATGTGCCGGAACGAGATCGAACTACTGGGCGTCTTTCCTCCTGACGAGGGACGGATGTTCGTCTGGATCCCGCTCGCTGTCAGGGTTTATGCCGATTTGAACACTTTCCGCATGGCCTTGGTTCCGCAGAGTGAATAAGGGGCCCAATAGCAGATCTCGGCTTGACTGGCCCGGATCGGCACACTTGTAATTTCACTCGTGTCGTTCAGCCGGAATCGGTAACGGCTACATCACGGGGACGCGAAAGACAGACGAGGGGCGCACATGACCGAGCTGGTGCAGCAACTGCTGGTCGACGACGCGGACGAGGAACTCGGCTGGCAGGAGCGCGCACTGTGCGCCCAGACCGACCCCGAGTCCTTCTTCCCCGAGAAGGGCGGCTCCACCCGCGAGGCCAAGAAGGTCTGCCTCGCCTGTGAAGTCCGTTCGGAATGCCTCGAATACGCGCTCGCCAACGACGAGCGGTTCGGCATCTGGGGCGGCCTGTCCGAGCGGGAACGGCGCCGCCTCAAGAAGGCCGCCATCTGAATCTCGTGCAGCGACAGCTGGCCGGAAACGCTCGTACGACCGTACGGCCGCGGCCGTCCGAAAACCGCACACCCTTCCGTATCGAACGGCCCGTCGCAGGTGGGTTATCCACAGGCGGCGGGCCGTGATCTTGTCCAGCCGTTAGTGTGGGCCTCCGTCCGAGACGTCAGGCTGTCCCCGCCGGACACAGACGTCCACCGCAGTCCAACGAACCGGGGTCCGTACCTCGATGTCCGTGCACAGCCAAACGGCAGCCCAATACGACGCCGCCACCGGGGCGTTCGACCCGACCCGGCAGGCGCTGTCCGACCCGACCCGCCCTCCTGAGTTCCCGCGTCACGTCGTCACCGCGGTCCTCGTCGCCCACGACGGCGCCCGCTGGCTGCCCGACGCGCTCGCCGGAGTACTCGGCCAGGAGCGGCCGGTCCAGCAGGTCGTGGCCGCCGACACCGGCAGCGCGGACGACTCCGCGCGGCTGCTCACCGACGCCCTCGGCGACGGCCAGGTACTGCACCTCGCCCGCCGCACCGGTTTCGGCCAGGCCGTCGAGGAGGCCAACCGCACCGCCGCGGTCCTCACCCCCGAGGAACTGACCTACCTCAAGCGCCCCAGCGGCTGGGACCCCGTCACCCGCCAGTGGCGCGACGAGGCGTACGACATGCCGGAGCTGCCCTACGGCGAACCCCGGCAGTGGCTGTGGCTGCTGCACGACGACTGCGCCCCCGAACCGGACACCCTCGCCGAACTCCTGCGCGTCGTGGACACCGAGGAGGAACTCGGCCGCGAGGTCGCCGTCGTCGGCCCCAAACTGCGCGGCTGGTACGACCGCAGGCAGCTGCTGGAGGTCGGCGTCACCATCGCCAACTCCGGCCGCCGCTGGACCGGCCTGGACCGCCGCGAACAGGACCAGGGCCAGCACGACTACGTGCGCCCGGTGCTGTCCGTGTCCACCGCCGGCATGCTGATCCGCCGCGACGTGTTCGAACAACTCGGCGGCTTCGACCGGCACCTGCCCCTGATGCGCGACGACGTCGACCTGTGCTGGCGCGCCCAGACCGCCGGCCACCGCGTCCTGATCGCCCCGGACGCCGTCGTACGGCACGCCGAGGCGTCCTCCCGCGAGCGCCGCACCGTCGACTGCGTGGGCCGCACCGCCGCCTCCCCGCACAAGGTCGACAAGGCCGGCGCCGTCTACACGCTCCTGGTCAACGCCCGCACCGCGCAGCTGCCCTGGATCCTGTTCCGGCTCGTCCTCGGCACCGTCCTGCGCACCCTGGCCTTCCTCGTCGGCAAGGTCCCCGGACAGGCCCTCGACGAGGTCCGCGGCCTCCTGGGCACCCTGCTGCGGCCCGAGCGGATCCTCGCCGGGCGCAAGAAGCGCGGCCGGCCGCAGGTCGACAAGGGCGAACTGCGGCCCCTGTTCCCGCCGCCCGGCGCGACCCTGAGAGCCACCGTCGAACAGGCCGCGGGCAACCTGATGAGCGGCTCCGACACGGACGCCACCGCGGCCGGACGGCACGGCGGCGCCGTCGAGTCCGGACCCGGCGGCGACGACGCGGACTTCCTGGAGATCGAGCAGTTCGCGCGCGTGAAGCGACTGGCCCGCAAACCGGGCCCGGTGCTCTTCGCCGTCCTGCTGCTGTTCTCGCTCATCGCCTGCCGCGGCCTGCTCGGCTCCGGCTCCCTCGCGGGCGGCGCCCTGCTGCCCGCCCCCGCCGACGCCTCCGACCTGTGGGCCCGCTACGCCGACGCCTGGCACACGGTCGGCACCGGCTCCACCGAGTCCGCGCCGCCCTACCTCGCGCTCGTCGCCCTCCTGTCGAGCATCCTGTTCGGCTCGACCTCCCTCGCCGTCACCGTGCTGCTGGTCTGCTCGGTGCCGCTGGCCGGGTTCACCGCGTACTTCGCCTCCCGCTCGCTGGTCATGTCCCGCCTCCTGCGCGCGTGGGCGGCCATCGCGTACGCCTTCCTGCCCGCCGCCACCGGCGCGCTCGCGGGCGGCCACATCGGCACCGCCGTACTGGCGATCCTGCTGCCGCTGCTCGCGCGCGCGGGCAGCGCCGCCGCCGGGCTCACCAGCGGCGCCGGCACCCGCGGCAGCTGGCGGGCGACCTGGGCGTACGCCCTGCTGCTGACCTTCACCACCGCCTTCACGCCGATCGTGTGGCCCATCGCGCTGCTCCTGGGCATCGCCGTCCTCGCGATCCGCCGCGCCGAGATCGCCGCCTACGGGCCGCGTTTCCTCGCCCAGCTCGGCACCCCGCTGCTGATCCTCGCCCCCTGGTCGCTGACGCTGCTGCCGACCGGCTTCTTCACCGAGGCCGGGCTGAAGTTCGGCGCCGGCGCGGCCTCCGCCACCGACCTCCTGGGCGCCAGTCCCGGCGGCCCCGGCACGGTCAGCGGACTCATGCTCATCGGCATCGTCCTGGCGGCGCTCGCGGCCCTGCTGCGCACCGAACGCCAGCTGAGCATCCGCACCGCCTGGGCGGTCGCGCTGGTCGGCCTCGTCTTCGCCGTCCTGTCCAACGACTCGGCCTGGGCCGGACCCGCGACCCTGGTGTACGGCCTCGCGCTGCTCGCCGCCGGTCTGCTCGGCGCCGACGGCGCCCGCCTACGGGTCGCCGAGCAGAGCTTCGGCTGGCGCCAGCCGGTGGCCGTGCTGATCGCCTTCGCCGCCGCCGCGGGCACCTTCCTGGTCGCCGCCGGGTGGATGATCCGGGGTGCCGACGGCCCCCTGGAACGGCGCGACCCCGTCCAGGTGCCCGCGTTCGTCGCCGAGGAGTCCAACACCTCCGACCAGGACCGCACCCTGGTCCTGGACGGCGAATCCGTCGCCAAGGTCGGCTACAGCCTGGTCCGCGGCTCCGGCGCCCGCATGGGAGACGCCGAACTCACCGCCGCCGCGGGCGAGAACACCAAGCTCGACAAGGTCGTCGCCGACCTCGTCGCGGGCTCCGGCGCCGACCAGGCCGACGAACTCGGCGGCTACGCCGTGCGCTACGTCCTCGTCCGCGGCGGTGCCTCCCGCGACGTCACGCGCGTGCTGGACGCCACCCCCGGCCTGACCCGGCTCAGCCAGCAGGACGGCAGCGCCCTGTGGCGCGTCGACAACCAGGTCTCCCGCGCCACTATCGTCACCGGCTCCGGCGAACCGCAGGCCGTCGCCGCCGGACCCGTCGACATCCACACCACGATCCCCGCCGGCAAGAACGGCCGCGTCCTGCGCATCGCCGACACCGCCGACGCGCACTGGACCGCCACCCTGGACGGCGCGCCGCTCACCGCCACCACCGTCGACGGCTGGGCGCAGGGCTTCGAACTGCCCGCCACCGGCGGCACCCTGGACGTCACCCACGACACTCCGGTCGCCCACACCGCGTGGCTGTGGGCGCAGGGTTCCCTCGCCGTCGTCCTCGTGGTCCTCGCCCTGCCCGGCCGCCGCCGCGACGTCGACGACGACCTCCCCGAGGAGCAGCTGGTGCCCGCGCAGGACACCGGCGGCGAGGGCCGCCGCGCCCGCCGCCTGCGCGAACAGGCCGAGGCCGAGGACGAATCCCCGGCCGTGGACGGCGACTTCACGCCTCCTCCTGCGGAGGAGGAGGCACCGGACCCCGCCGCCGTACCGCAGCAGGCGTCGTACGACGGCTGGGACGCGGCGAGTTACGCGGGCGCCGAGTACGGCACCTACGGCGGCGAGCAGTACCAGGGCGCCTACCCCCAGGACCCCTACGGGCAGCAGCCGTACCAGGCGGATCCCTACCAGGCCGCCCCCTACGACCCGTACGGGTACGGCAACACGGCCCCCTACGACCCGAGTTACCCCCAGAACCAGGGCTACGACACGCCGTACGACCCGATGCACGGCACGCACGGCACCGACGGTGAGCACCCCGACGGGAGCCAGCAGTGAAGCGCACGACCCTGTCCCTGTTCGCGGGTACGGCCGCGCTCGCCGCCGTCACCGCCTTCGCCTCCGCCAGCCCCCCGCAGGCCACCGCCACGGCGAGCACCGCGCGCGCGGCCACCAGGCAACCGGTGGCGCGCTCCACCCTGGTCTGCCCGGAGCCGAGCAGCTCCGACCTGGCCGACACCACGTACACGTCGTTCACGCCGGTCACCGAGGGCGCGGGCAGCAGCGGCAAGGCCCAACTCGCGGCGGCGGACGGCCAGTCCGAGGACGGCAGCAAGACCAGCAAGTCCGGCGCCCCCTCGGTGAACCCGAAGGAGGCCGGCACCCCGGCCACCGACGACGTCACCGGCGCGGACACCCCCGCCCTGGTCGGCACCGCCACCGGCAGCCTCGCGCCCGGCTGGACCGTCCAGGAGACCACCTCGGTCGCCGCGGGCGCCGGACGCGGCCTGCTCGGCACCGACTGCACCGCCCCGGACACCGAGTTCTGGTTCCCGGGCGCCAGCCTCGCCGGCTCCCGCACCGACTACGTGGACCTGACCAACCCGGACGACTCCGCCGCCGTCGTCGACATCCAGCTCTACGGCAAGAACGGCGTCCTGGACTCCACGGTCAGCGACGGCATCACGGTCAAGCCCGACACCAGCGAGCCGATCCTGCTGTCCACGCTCACCGACGCCACCGAAACCGACGTGACCGTCCATGTGACGGTCCGCAGCGGCCGGGTCGGCGCGGTCGTCCAGGCCCTCGACGACAACGTCGGAGGCGACTTCCTGGCCGCCTCCGCGGACCCGGCGAGCACCCTGGTCCTGCCCGGCATCCCCGCCGACGCCACCGACGTACGCCTGATCGCCTTCGCCCCCGGCAGCGACGACGCCGACCTGAAGCTGCGGCTGGCCTCCCCGAACGGGTCGATCACCCCGGCCGGGAACGAGACGCTGACCGTCAAGTCCGGCATGACCGCCGTCGCCGACCTGGGCGCCGTCACGCGCGGGGAGGCCGGTTCGCTGATCCTGAGCCCCTCCGACGGCTCGGTGCCCGTGGTGGCGGCCTTGCAGGTGGTGCGCGGCAAGGGCGCCGACCGCGAGACGGCGTTCATCCCGGCCACCGCACCGGTCGGCACGCGCGCGTCGGTCGCCGACAACAGCGCCAAGGACTCCAGCCTCGCCCTGACCGCCCCCGGTGCCGCGGCCAAGGTCAGGATCACCGCCTCGGCGGGCAGCGAGGGCGGCACGGCGGTCTCCAAGGAGTACACGATCGCCGCGGGCACGACCCAGAACGTGACGGCACCCGTGCCCACGGGCGCGAAGGGCACGTACGCCCTCACGGTGGAACAGCTCTCCGGCGGCAACGTCTACGGGTCCCGCACCCTGAAGGCCACCAGCGACGGCGTCCCGGCCTTCACCATCCAGACCCTCCCGGACGACCGCGGCATGGTCGAAGTACCGGAGACACAGGAGGACTTGTCGGTACTGCTGAAGTAGGCGCCACGCGCGCGTGCGGGGGTGCGGTGAGCCGATCGCGGCGGCGGGGCGCCACGCGCGCGTGATGCGACGCGGGCCGCGCTCAGTCCTCCCCGTACCGCGGATCCACCGTCTCCGGTGTCAGCCCCAGCAGCTCCGCGACCTGCTCCACGACGACCTCGTGCACCAGCGCGGCCCGCTCGTCGCGCCCCTTCGTGCGGATCTCCACCGGCCGCCGGTAGACGACCACGCGCGCGGGGCGCCCTTCCCGGGCCGCGATGGTCCCGCCCAGCGGTACCGCCTCGTCGCTCCAGCTGTCGCCGGGCGCGTCCAGGCGCGGCACCTCCAGGATCAGGAAGTCGATGTCGGCCAGCTGCGGCCAGCGCCGCTCCAGCCGCTCCACGGAGTCCTGCACCAGGTCCGCGAACAGGTCGGCGCGGCTCGCGGCCAGCGGTACCTGTGGCGGTGCGATGGGGCCGCGCATCCCCCTGCCGTGGCGGTCGCGTCGGCGGGGCCCGGGCTCGGCGGTGCGGGGCGGTACAAGGTCATCCATCACTCACGAAGCGTAGCCCTCGCGGGGCCACCGCGTCCGGGCAGCGCGCGGCGCACAAGGGCACGTCGGCGCATGTCGCGGGATGACCATTCCGGCCAAGGTTGGGCTCGATTCCGTACCCCTCTTCGACCGAAGAAATCAAGACAATTGGTTTGATTTAGATCATGAGTTGACCGATGCGGGACTGTTCGGTATTTCGTCAACCCATGTCCGCGCAGGTCAGTGCGGTGTGCCCAGAGGTGCGTGTGGGGCGTTTCACAGGACGACACGGTGGGGTGACCTGGGGGAGAGTCGTCGCGGCCCGCTCAAGAGTGCGGTACCGTCCAACGTCGTGAGCCCTGTACGTCGTTGTTCGCGCACCGCCTGCGGCCGACCCGCCGTCGCGACGCTGACGTACGTCTACGCCGACTCGACCGCGGTCCTCGGCCCGCTCGCCACCTACGCCGAACCCCACTGCTACGACCTGTGCGCCGAGCACTCCGAGCGCCTCACCGCCCCGCGCGGCTGGGAAGTCGTCCGGCTCCTCGACGGTTCGGCCCCGGCGCGCCCCAGCGGCGACGACCTGGAGGCCCTCGCCAACGCGGTCCGCGAGGCCGCCCGCCCCCAGCAGCGCGCCGCCGAGGCCGGCGGGGCGCGCACGGCGGACCCCATGGAGGTCGCCCGCCGGGGCCACCTCCGCGTCCTGCGCTCGCCGGACAACTGAGGCCCCCGGTCGGCCAGTCGGCCGCCGCGCCGCCCCGAGAGGCATCCCCGCCCCGGGGGGGCATCCCGCTCCAACCGCTGTGTGCACACCCATTGACGCGCTGTTGTCGCGGACACGACTATTCGGGCACCCGAGAGCATCAGTGAGACATCGCTTTCCGCATCGCGGAATCCGGAGGAATCCGGGGAGGCGCCCGTGTACGTCCAGCAACTGGAACCCGTCGCCGCATCGCTCGGCCTGTCCGCGCTCGTCGCGACCCTGCCCCTGCTCATCGTCCTGATCCTGCTCGGCGGCGTCCGCACCAAGGCCCACGTGGCGGGCCTCACGGGCCTCCTGGCGGCCTGCCTGGTCGCCTGGCTCGGCTACGGCATGCCGGTCGGCCAGACGCTCTCCAGCGCCGCCCAGGGGGCCGTTTTCGGCCTCTTCCCCATCCTGTGGATCGTCGTCAACGCCCTCTGGATCTACCGGATGACCGTCCGCACCCGGCACTTCGACATCCTGCGCCGCTCCTTCGGGCGCCTGTCCGACGACCCGCGCATCCAGGCACTCGTCGTCGCGTTCTGCTTCGGCGCGCTCCTGGAGGCCCTCGCCGGCTTCGGCGCCCCCGTCGCGATCTGCTCGGTGATGCTCGTCGCCCTCGGCTTCGATCCGGTCCGCGCGGCCGTGGTGGCCCTGGTCGCCAACACCGCCCCGGTCGCCTTCGGCGCCATGGGCACCCCGGTCGTCACGCTCGCCCAGGTCACCGAACTGCCCCTGGACACCGTCGCGTCGGTGGTCGGCCGCCAGACCCCGCTGCTCGCCCTCGTCGTGCCGCTCCTCCTGGTCGGGCTCGTCGACGGCCGCCGCGGACTGCGCGACACCTGGGTGCCCGCCCTGGTGTGCGGCATCGCCTTCGCCGTCGCGCAGTTCGCCGCCTCCAACTACCTCTCCGCCCAACTGGCCGACATCTGCGCCGCCTTGGCGGGCGCGGGCGCCCTGGTCGCCGTACCGCACACCCGCAGGCCGGCCCCCGCGGACGTACGCGCGGCAGTACTTACTGGGGTACGGGACGAGGACGCGGGCGGACCGGGGGAGAGCGAACCCGCCGGGGAACCCGAGGGCAAGGCCCCCGGCACTTCCGACGGCACCACTTTTGACGGCACCGATTCCCCATCCGCCCCAACCGCCCCATCCGCCCCAACCACCTCAACCGCCCCCGCCACCCTGGCTGTTCGCGAAGAGAGCCCGGACCAACGCTCCGAAGTCCTGCGCGCCTACGCCCCGTACGCCCTGATCGTCGTGATCTTCTCCGTCGCACAGATCCCGGCGCTCAAGGACTGGTTGGTCCGGACGACGACGAAGACGTACGACTGGCCCTTCCTGTATGTCGTCGACCAGGACGGCAAACCCGTCGGCGCCAACGTCTTCACCTGGCCGATCGTCTCCACGGGCGGCACGCTCGTGCTGATCGCGGGGGTGTGCTCGGCGGCCGTACTGGGGGTCCACGCGCGCGTGGCGGTACGGGAATGGGCGGCGACCGTGTACGAACTGCGGTTCGCGATCCTGACGGTGACGTCCGTGCTGGCGCTCGCGTACGTCATGAACCTCTCCGGACAGGCCGCCACGATCGGCCACTACGTGGCGGCGGCCGGAGCGGGCCTCGCCTTCCTGTCACCGGTGTTGGGCTGGTTCGGCGTGGCCGTCTCCGGCTCGGACACCTCGGCCAACGCGCTGTTCGGCGCGCTCCAGGTAAGCGCCGCACATGAATCCGGCCTGTCACCGGAGTTGCTCGCGGCGGCCAACAGCTCGGGCGGCGTGCTGGGGAAGATGATCTCGCCGCAGAACCTGACGATCGCCTGTGCGGCGGTCGGACTTGAGGGCAGGGAGGGCGACTTGCTGCGCAAGGTGCTGCCCTGGAGCGCCGGACTGCTGCTGGTGATGTGTCTGATCGTGGTCGGCCAGAGCTCACCGGTACTGGACTGGATGCTGCCGTGACACCCGCGCCCCGGCCCCGTTCCGGCCCCTGACCTCCGGTGACGCGGGGCCGACGGCTGGGTGTCCACTCAGCGGGGGCACAGCGGATTGTCAGTCGGGGCGGGTAGGTTGGGGCGACCGTCAGAACCGTCAAGGAGGGTTGGCCGTGGCTGCTGATCTGTCTCAGCTCGTGAAGGCGTACGACGTCCGCGGAGTCGTCCCCGACCAGTGGGACGAGTCCCTCGCCGAGCTGTTCGGCGCGGCCTTCGTCCAGGTCACGGGCGCGACGGCGATTGTGACCGGCCACGACATGCGGCCCTCGTCCCCTGGCCTGTCCCGGGCCTTCGCGCGCGGGGCGGCGGCGCGCGGCGTCGACGTCACCGAGATCGGCCTGTGCTCGACGGACCAGCTGTACTACGCCTCGGGCGCGCTGAACCTGCCGGGAGCGATGTTCACCGCCTCGCACAACCCGGCGAAGTACAACGGCATCAAGATGTGCCGGGCGGGCGCGGCACCGGTCGGCCAGGACACGGGCCTGGCCGAGATCCGCCAACTGGTCGAGGAATGGAGCGAGTCGGGTGCCCCGGAACCGACCGCGACAACGCCGGGAACGATCACGCGGCGCGACACGTTGAAGGACTACGCGGCGCACCTCCGCGGCCTCGTCGACCTGACCTCCATCCGCCCCCTGAAGGTCGTCGTCGACGCGGGCAACGGCATGGGCGGCCACACCGTACCCACGGTCTTCGCGGACCTGCCCCTGACCGTGGTCCCGATGTACTTCGAGCTGGACGGCACCTTCCCGAACCACGAGGCGAACCCCCTGGACCCCGCGAACATCGTGGACCTCCAGAAGCGCGTCCGCGAGGAGGGCGCCGACCTGGGCATCGCGTTCGACGGCGACGCCGACCGCTGCTTCGTGGTCGACGAACACGGCGACCCGGTCTCCCCGTCGGCGATCACCGCCCTGGTGGCCTCCCGCGAACTCGCCCGCAACGGCGGCAAGGGCACCGTCATCCACAACCTGATCACGTCCTGGTCGGTCCCCGAGGTGGTGCGCGAGCAGGGCGGCACCCCGGTCCGCACGCGCGTGGGCCACTCCTTCATCAAGGCGGAGATGGCCAGGACGGGCGCGATCTTCGGCGGCGAGCACTCCGCCCACTACTACTTCAAGGACTTCTGGAACGCCGACACGGGCATGCTGGCCGCCCTCCACGTCCTCGCGGCCCTCGGCGGCCAGGAGGGCCCCCTGTCGCAGCTGGTGGCCTCCTACGACCGCTACGCGAGCTCGGGCGAGATCAACTCCACGGTCGCCGACCAGCAGGACCGCCTGGCGGCCATCAAGACGGCGTACGAGAACCGCGACGGCGTCACCCTGGACGAGCTGGACGGCCTGACGGTCACCGCGGCCGACTGGTGGTTCAATGTCCGCCCCTCCAACACGGAACCCCTGCTCCGCCTGAACGCGGAGGCCAGGGACGAGGCGACCGTGGCGAAGGTGCGCGACGAGGTCCTGGGGATCATCAGGGCCTGAGAAGGGCCGGGAAGGAATCCGTGAGGGGCTCGGGAGCCCTCCAGGAGGGATCCCGGAGGGGTCCAGGACGGGCCGGGGAAGGATCCGGGCGGGGCTCAGGAGATGCCCGGGAAGGATCCGGGCGGGACCCGGGAAGGGGCCGAGGCCGGGTCCGCCGCCCCGAGCGGCGGTACCCTGACCAGGCAAAGCACCAGCACCTCTACCCGTGCCCCGAAGGGACCAGACATGCCGCTCGAAGCCGGACTCCTGGAGATCCTCGCCTGCCCGGCCTGCCACGCCCCCCTCAAGGACGCGGACACCGAACTGACCTGCACGGCCGAGGACTGCGGCCTCGCCTACCCGGTCCGGGACGGCATCCCGGTCCTGCTGGTGGACGAGGCCCGCACACCCTCCAGCCCGGCCGGCGTCTGAGGCCGAGGCCGTCCAGGCCGAAAGGCAGGGGGCGAGGGGGCGCAGCCCCCAGGGGACGGGACGGGCAGGGGTGGTGGGGGCGAAACCTTCCCACCTCGACCCGCACCCACCCGCGCTCACCCACCCCGCACGCCCCGCGCAGCCGCCGCAGCGCCCCGTCCCGGCGATCGGAGACCCACCCTCATGCTCGACGAATCGCTGCTAGACACCCCGGAGGCCCTCGCCGCGGCCGACCACCGCGGTCTCCTGCGCGGTGCCGCCGAGGCCGGTGCCCGGGTCCGCACGGCCGTCCGGCACGCCGCCGAGGCAGGCATCCCCGAGCTGAAGCCCGACGGCCGCCCCCGCGCCGTCCTCATCGCGGGCCCCGGCACCGCCTCCACGGGCGTCGCCGACCTGCTGGGCACCCTCGCCGGCGCCGGCTGCCCGGTCGTCCGCATCCACCCCACGGGAGTCGCCCCCGCCGCGGGCGCCCTGCGCTGGGAACTGCCCGGCTGGGCCGGCCCCGTCGACCTCCTCCTGATCGCGACCCCGGACGGCACCGAACCGGGCCTGTCCCTCCTGGCCGACCAGGCATACCGCCGCGGCTGCACGGTCGCCGCCGTGGCCCCCACCCGCACCCCCCTCACCGAGGCGGTGGACGGCGCCCACGGCCTGTTCGTCCCCATGGCGGCACCGATCGCACCGTACGAGCAGCAGGCGGACCAGCCCCGCACGGCCGCGGCGCCTGGCGTCCTGTGGGCCCTGCTCACCCCGCTGCTCGCCCTCCTCGACCGCACCGGTCTGATCACCGCACCGGCCGAGGCCCTGGAGAAGATCGCCGACCGCCTCGACCGTGTCGCCGAACGCTGCGGTCCGGCCATCGCGACCTACAGCAACCCCGCCAAGACCCTCGCCGCCGAACTCGCCGAGTCCCTCCCGGTGATCTGGACGGAGGGCACCTCCGCGGGCCCCGCCGGGCGCCGGTTCGCCGCCGCGCTCGCCGAACTCGCCGGCCGCCCCGCCCTCACCGCACAGCTCCCGGAGGCGCTCGCCGCGCACAGCGTGCTGCTCTCGGGCACGCTCGCCGCGGGCGCCGACCCCGACGACTTCTTCCGCGACCGCGTCGAGGAGCAGGCCGCCCTGCACGCACGCGTGGTGCTGCTCCGCGACCGGCCGAGCGGCGGTCTGAGCGCCGCCCCGGCAGCCCGTGACCTGGCATACAGTCACGACACGCCGATCAGCGAGCTGGAGCCGGAGGAGGGCGGCGAGTTGGAGACCCTCGCGGAACTGATCGCCACCACCGATTTCGCCGCCGTATACCTGGCGCTCGTCTCAGGGGCGTGACCTGAGCACGCACCCGCCGCACCGGCACCGTACGCAACGAAGAAAGACGCTCATGGACCGCCTCGACAACACCGTCCGCCCCTACGCCTGGGGCTCGACCACCGCCATACCGGGCCTGCTCGGCGTGGAGCCGACCGGTGAACCGCAGGCGGAGATGTGGATGGGCGCCCACCCCGGCGCCCCCTCGCGCACCGCGCGCGGCCCCCTCAACGAGGTGATCGACGAGGCCCCCGACCGTGAGTTGGGAAATCAAACGGTCGCCAGGTTCGGCCCCCGGCTGCCCTTCCTGCTCAAGATCCTCGCCGCGGGCGCCCCACTCTCCCTCCAGGTGCACCCCAACCTCGAACAGGCCCGCGAGGGTTACGAGGACGAGGAGCGGCGCGGCATCCCGGTCGACGCGCCGCACCGCAACTACAAGGACGCCAACCACAAGCCCGAACTGATCTGCGCCCTGACCGAGTTCGACGGCCTGTGCGGCTTCCGCGCCCCCTCCGAGGCCGCCGACCTGCTCGCCGCCCTCGACGTCGACTCCCTCCAGCCCTACGTCGACCTGCTGCGCGCCCACCCCGAAGAGGCCGCCCTGCGCGAGGTCCTCACCGCAGTACTTACCGCCGACCCGGAGCGGATGACCCGCACGGTCACCGAGACCGCGGCCGCCTGCACCCGCCTCGGCGGCGCCCACGCCCCGTACGCGGACATCGCCCGCCACTACCCGGGCGACCCCGGCGTCATCGCCGCCATGCTCCTCAACCACGTCCGACTACAGCCCGGCGAGGCCCTGTTCCTCGGCGCCGGCGTCCCGCACGCGTACCTCAACGGCCTCGGCGTCGAGATCATGGCCAACTCCGACAACGTCCTGCGCTGCGGCCTCACCCCCAAGCACGTCGACGTCCCCGAACTCCTGCGCATCGTCCGCTTCGAGGCCACCGACCCCGGCGTCCTGCGCCCGGAGGCCGCCCCGGACGGCGAGGAGCTGTACGCCACCCCGATCGACGAGTTCCGCCTCTCCCGGTACGTCCTCGCCGAGGGCGCCGCCCCGGTCGACCTCACGCGCGCGACCCCGCAGATCCTGCTGTGCACGGCGGGCTCCGTACACGCGGGCGAACACCTGCTCGCCCCCGGCCAGTCCGTCTTCGTACCAACCGACGACAAGGCCGAGATCACCGGCACCGGCACTCTCTTCCGCGCCACGGTCGTCGTCTGACGCTCCGGCGGCGGCCGTCACCCGACGGCCCCGCCCCGAGCCACTGTCGGACCGGGCTGCAAGAATGTCCCACCGGCAAAGGACGAGCAAAGGCCGAAACGGCGTACGAGGGTGTACGACGGCGCAGGACCGGCTCCGGCGACGTCGTACGGACGGAAGGGACAACGCGTACACATGAGCGCGTCAGGCGGCACCAAGGCGATCGTGGCGGCACTCGGCGCCAACCTCGCGATCGCGGCATCGAAATTCGTGGCGTTCGCGTTCAGCGGCTCGTCGTCGATGCTCGCCGAGGGCGTCCACTCGCTCGCGGACTCCGGCAACCAGGCCCTCCTCCTCATCGGCGGCAAGAAGGCCGCACGCGAGGCGACCCCCCAACACCCCTTCGGCTACGGCCGCGAGCGCTACATCTACGCCTTCCTCGTCTCCATCGTGCTGTTCTCGGTCGGCGGCATGTTCGCCATCTACGAGGGCTACGAGAAGATCAGCCACCCGCACGACCTGGAGCACTGGTACTGGCCGGTCGGCGTCCTCGTCTTCGCGATCATCGCCGAGGGCTTCTCGTTCCGCACGGCCATCAAGGAGTCCAACGAGCTGCGCGGCAAGCTCTCCTGGGCCCAGTTCATCCGCCGCGCGAAGGCCCCCGAACTCCCGGTCGTCCTCCTGGAGGACTTCGGCGCCCTGATCGGTCTGGTCCTCGCCCTCGGCGGCGTCGGCATGGCCCTGATCACCGGCGACGGCGTCTGGGACGGCATCGGCACGCTCTGCATCGGCATCCTGCTCATCCTGATCGCGCTCGTCCTGGCGGCCGAGACCAAGTCCCTCCTGCTCGGCGAGGCCGCGGGCACCGAGGAAGTGACGAAGATCGAGGCCGCTGTCGTCGACGGCGAGACGGTCACCGGCATCATCCACATGCGCACCCTCCACCTCGGCCCCGAGGAACTCCTGGTCGCCGCCAAGATCGCCGTCCAGCACGACGACACCGCCGCCGAGGTGGCCACCGCCATCAACGCCGCCGAGGCCCGCATCCGCGCCGCCGTCCCCATCGCGCGCGTGATCTACCTCGAACCGGACATCTACAGCGAGAAGGAAGCCGCCAAGGGCCCGGACCCCGAGGCCACCCCGGGCGGCCCGGCCCAGCCCGCGGCGCACTGAGCCGAGTCGGCCGGGCAGGCCGCCAGGGGGCCGGTCGAGCACCGGCCGGACGGCGGTGTCCCGAGCCGGCCCGCCCCGCACCCGCACCTGACCGGATCCCCGTCCCCCCGACCCGGACAATTCGGAGGCGGACTGGGGCTGCCGCACCGCCCGGTGTAGTTTTGTGGGCGAGCCAGACGTCGCTGCTGATGGCGGTCGGGCGGTCCCACCGCGGACCGGCCGAGGGAGAGAGGGCCTCCGACGACTGCGCTGCGCGCACCCGGGCATGCGCATGCCCTGTGGCACACCCGTGCCCAACCGGGCAGGCCCGCGTCCCGTCGCCGCGCAGACCAGCCGTACCCACCTCTCCCCAACTTCGAGGAGCAGTTCGTCATGACGACTGTCGACAACCGACAGGACTTCAAGGTCGCCGACCTCTCGCTCGCCGAGTTCGGCCGCAAGGAGATCACCCTCGCCGAGCACGAGATGCCCGGCCTGATGGCGATCCGCAAGGAGTACGCCGAGGCGCAGCCCCTGGCCGGCGCCCGCGTCACCGGCTCCCTGCACATGACCGTGCAGACCGCGGTCCTCATCGAGACCCTGGTCGCCCTGGGCGCGCAGGTCCGCTGGGCGTCCTGCAACATCTTCTCCACCCAGGACCACGCGGCCGCCGCCATCGCCGTCGGCCCGAACGGCACCGCCGACAACCCCCAGGGCGTCCCCGTCTTCGCCTGGAAGGGCGAGACGCTGGAAGAGTACTGGTGGTGCACGGAGCAGGCGCTGACCTGGCCGAACACCCCCACCGGCGGCCCGAACATGATCCTGGACGACGGCGGCGACGCCACCCTCCTCGTCCACAAGGGCGTCGAGTACGAGAAGGACGGCAAGGTCCCGGACGTCGACACCGCCGAGTCCGAGGAGCACCGCTTCGTCCTCGAACTCCTGCACCGCACCATCTCGGACGGCTCCCAGAAGTGGACCCAGCTGGCCTCCGAGATCCGCGGCGTCACCGAGGAGACCACGACCGGCGTCCACCGCCTGTACGAGATGCAGCGCGACGGCGTCCTGCTGTTCCCGGCGATCAACGTGAACGACGCCGTCACCAAGTCGAAGTTCGACAACAAGTACGGCTGCCGCCACTCCCTGATCGACGGCATCAACCGTGCCACCGACGTCCTCATCGGCGGCAAGACCGCGGTGGTCTTCGGCTACGGCGACGTGGGCAAGGGCTGCGCGGAGTCCCTGCGCGGACAGGGCGCCCGCGTGATCGTCACCGAGATCGACCCGATCTGCGCACTCCAGGCGGCGATGGACGGCTACCAGGTCGCGACCTTGGACGACGTCGTCGACAAGGCCGACATCTTCGTCACCACGACCGGCAACAAGGACATCATCATGGCCTCGGACATGGCCAAGATGAAGCACCAGGCCATCGTCGGCAACATCGGCCACTTCGACAACGAGATCGACATGGCCGGCCTGGCGAAGATCCCCGGCATCGTCAAGGACGAGGTCAAGCCGCAGGTCCACACCTGGAAGTTCCCCGACGGCAAGGTCCTGATCGTGCTGTCGGAGGGCCGCCTGCTGAACCTGGGCAACGCCACCGGCCACCCGTCGTTCGTGATGTCCAACTCCTTCGCGGACCAGACCCTGGCCCAGATCGAGCTGTTCACCAAGCCCGACGAGTACCCGACCGGCGTCTACGTGCTGCCCAAGCACCTCGACGAGAAGGTCGCCCGTCTCCACCTCGACGCGCTCGGCGTGAAGCTGACCACGCTCCGCCCCGAGCAGGCCGCGTACATCGGCGTGGAGGTCGAGGGCCCGTACAAGCCGGACCACTACCGCTACTGATCACGCGCGGCGCCGGCATCCGCGTACGTCGACCGGTACCTGTCGGCGTACGCGAACCCGCGGCGCCCCACGCGGTGAACGCGCCCGTGCACTGACGCGTCACCCCGCAGCAGTCCCGAGGCAGGCCCCCGCACCCCCGTGCCGGGGGCCTGCCCCATGGGCCGGACCAGACGGACCGACCGAGCCGGACCAGCCCGTCAAGACCCAGGACCTCCATGCCCCGCGGCCGATATTCGCTCCACGACCCGCACGACCACACCCCCCTCCGTGAAGAGCACTTCCACTGCGCGCCCGGCCCCTCCGGCTGGCGCTACGTCTCCCAGCTGACCACCCCTTCCGGCGCCCCGGCCGGTTCCGTCGACCTCGCCCTCGACGACCTCGGCCGCCCCGTCCGACTCGAACTCCACTCCGCGGACTGGCAGGTCCGCGGCGCCGCCCTGGACGGCGTCACCTGGGTCCGCACCGACCCCACCGGCGTCCACGCCACCGAAGGCAATGTGCGCGCCCATGCCTTCACCGGCGTCTCCCCGGCGTTCCTCGTCGCCACCGTTCGTCTCCTGCGCCTCACCTCCGCCGCCGTCTCCGTCCCTTCCCCCGCGACCCGCGTACGCCTGGTCGCGCTGACCGACCCGGTCCTCGCTCCGCGCACCGTGGACCAGTCCTGGGCCTTGGTCGAAAGAGAAGCACACGCCACTGACAACGGCCCGCTGACCGTGGACAAATACCAGGTCACAGCCTTGGACACGGGCGAGCAGCACACCGTGCACATCGCCGGCGACGTCGTCCTCGCGGCGCCCGGCATCGAACTGGAACACCTCGAATCGCCGCCGTCGGTGTTCACGTGAGCGCTCCGCCACCGGCGGGCTCTACGCGGGCGGTACGAAGCCGGTCGTGGGCCGCTCGGCCTGCTGCTGCGACGGCGTGGACGGGGGAGGGGGAGGAAGCGGGGGCAGCGGAGCCGACGGAACCGGGGAGGACGCAGGTTGAGCCTGCTGGGGCGCTGTAGCGAACGGCTGCGGATCGGCGCTCCCACCCCAACCGGCGCCCGGCGCTCCGGCCCACCCGCCTCTCGGTGCAGCGGGCGACCCACCGCCCGGCGCCGCGAACGGATCGGCCCCCGGCTGCGGCGCCCCGCCCGAACCCCCTGGCGCACCGCTCCCGAACGCGCGCCGAGCCTCCCGCGCCTGTCGTTCGTGCATCACCGCGGCCAGAAAGGCGGCCGGCGGCACGTCCTGCGGTGCCGGAGTCCCCGTGCGCGCCGCGACATCGGCCGCCAGCCGCTCCGCCATCGCCCAGCCCACCTGCGGATCGAGCTGCGGCATCCGCGTCAGGTACTGCCGCACGGCCAGCCACAGCGCGTCCGGCACCGCCGACAGATCGAGCTCCGAGAACCTCCCCGCGAGCCATGGCGGCGGCGGAGGCAGGAAGGCCGCAGGACCGGTCGGAATCCGTTCCCGTACGACCAAGGTGCCCGCGAACACGTCACCGAGCCGCCGCCCCCGCGCCGACACCAAGGAGGCGATGCACGCGACGGTCCCGAACGTGAACAGGATCTCGATCACGCCGATCCCGCCCCGCACCAGCGCATGACGGAACCGGATCGGTCCACCGTCGTCCCGCACCACCCGCAGCCCGAACGCCAGCTTCCCCAGCGACCGCCCGTGGCTCAGCGTCTCCACCGCGATCGGGCCGCCCACCAGCACAAGGAGGAAGGCCGCGATCGACAGCGCGACCTGCGCGGCGTCGTCCAGGGCGGACGTCGACGCGAGGAGCGCGATGGTCACGAGAACGTACGCGGTCATCGCCACACCCAGATCGAGCAGGACCGCCAGCGCCCGACTCGGCAGCCTCGCAGGGCGCAGCTCCAGCGCCACCGCCTCGCCCGTCACCAGCTCACTCACGCTCGCACCCCTTCCCCTGACCTGCCCCGACAACGGCCAGTCTGCCAAGCTGAGGGCACACTGCGCCGCAGTAGGACAAGCTGATCCACGGCGGGACAGTCCAAGAAGCAAACCGACACGCGGATCCGACGAGCGGACGAGGAGCAACGCACCCCATGGACCTCGACGTCTTCGTCTCCGCCCACCGGGCCGAATGGGACCGCCTCGATACACTCCTGGGCCGCCGACGCCGACTCACCGGAGTGGAGACCGACGAACTCGTCGCCCTCTACCAGCGCACGGCCACCCACCTCTCGCTGATCCAGTCCAGCGCACCGGACCCCCAGCTCACCGGCCGCCTCAGCCAACTCGTCGCACGCGCGCGTAGCGCCGTCACCGGAACCCGCCGCGCCTCCTGGCGCGATGCCACGCATTTCTTCGCGTACGGCTTCCCGGCCGCGGTCTACCGCTCGCGCCGCTGGTGGATTCCCACCGCGCTGATCTCCACGGTGGTCGCGGTCCTCCTGGGGTGGTGGATCGGCACCCATCCCGAGGTGCAGTCCGCCATCGCCGCACCGGACGAACTGCGCCAACTGACCCGCCCCGGGGGCGAGTACGAGACGTACTACTCCAGCCATCAGGCCGCGTCCTTCGCCGCCCAGGTGTGGACGAACAACGCGGAGGCCGCCGCGCTCTGCCTGGTCCTGGGCATCTTCCTGGGCCTGCCTGTCCTGTGGATCCTCTTCCAGAACATGCTGAACCTCGCGGTGGGCATCGGCCTGATGTCGTCGGCCGGCCGCCTCGACACCTTCATGGGACTCATCCTTCCGCACGGCCTGCTGGAACTGACGGCCGTCTTCGTGGCCGCGGGCACCGGGCTCCGCCTCGGCTGGACGGTCATCGACCCGGGCCCACGCTCCCGCCGCACCGCCCTCGCGGAGGAGGGCCGGGCAGCTGTGGGTATGGCGATAGGTCTCACCGTGGTGCTCTTCGTCTCGGGCACGATCGAGGGCTTCGTGACCCCGTCGGGCCTGCCGACCTGGGCGCGAATAGGCATCGGTGTCGCCGCTGAACTGGCCTTCCTGACGTACGTGTACGTCCTGGGCGGCCGCGCGGCCCGATCCGGCGAGACGGGAGACGTCGAGTCGGCCGAACGCAGCGCGACGGTCCCGACCGCCGCCTGAAGCCGAGGGCGCTCGGCCGATGTGCGTCAGCCCTCATCGAGCTGCTAGTCTCCTCTTCGCCCCACCGGAGTCGTTGACACGGAGCCGAAGGGGAGGTAGATTCGAACAGTTGCCTAAAAGTCGGACACGTCCGACGGCGACGGTGAGCATCTGCTTGCTTCCGGAGGTCGAACCTCCGAGGAGCCTCTTCCGATGATTCAGAAATGAGAGCCGGTAAAAACGGCCCTCGAATATCTGATAAAGTCGGAGCCGCCGGAAGGGAAAACGCGAGAGCGGAAACCTGGAAAGCACCGAGGAAATCGGACCGGAAAACGATCTGATAGAGTCGGAAACGCAAGAACAAAGCAAGACGGCAAAACAAAGGCAAGACAGCAGGACCGAAGGGAAAGCCCGGAGGAAAGCCCGTGAGGGTGAATACAAAGGAAGCGTCCGTTCCTTGAGAACTCAACAGCGTGCCAAAAATCAACGCCAGATATGTTGATACCCCGTTCATCGGAAGATTCTTTCGGTGGCGAGGTTCCTTTGAAGAATACACAGCGAGGATGCTGTGAACGGCTGGGCTTATTCCGCCTGGTTGTTCTGCTCTCGTGTGTGTCGACCCGATTACGGGTAAACATTCACGGAGAGTTTGATCCTGGCTCAGGACGAACGCTGGCGGCGTGCTTAACACATGCAAGTCGAACGATGAAGCCCTTCGGGGTGGATTAG
>LJCV01000037.1 GCA_001298575.1 Actinobacteria bacterium OK074 | reverse complement strand
CCACGTGCCGTCGTGCAGCGGGCGTCCGTGCGTGGGCAGGTGCTGGACGCGTTGCGGACCGCGCTGGTCGCGGGGGAGTTGGCGCCCGGCGAGGTGTACTCGGCGCCCGCGCTGGGGGAGCGGTTCGGGGTGTCCGCCACGCCCGTGCGGGAGGCCATGCAACAGCTCGCGCTGGAGGGCGCCGTCGAGGTCGTGCCCAACCGCGGGTTCCGGGTCGTCGAGCGGGGCGCCCGCGAGCTGGCCGAACTCGCCGAGATCCGGGCGCTGATCGAGGTCCCCGTCATGCTCCGGCTGGCCCGTTCGGTGCCCGCGGGGCGGTGGGCCGAACTGCGGCCGCTCGCCGACGCGACGCTGCGGGCCGCGACCGTCGGCTGCCCGGCCACCTACGCCGAGTCCGACCGCCTCTTCCACCGCGCGGTCCTCGCCCTCGCGGGCAACGAGCAACTCGTGCGGATCACCGACGACTTGCACCGCCGCGCCCAGTGGCCCCTCGCCGGCGGCTCCGGCGCCCGCGGCCGGACCGAACTGGCCGCCGACGCCGCCGACCACACCGCCCTGCTCGACGCGCTGATCGCCCAGGACCTGGCCACGGTGCAGACCTTGGTGCGCGGGCACTTCACGGGCACACCCTGACCGACACCGACACCGACACCGACACCGACACCGACACCGACACCGACACCGACACCGACACCGACACCGACACGGCGGCGCACGGTCGCGTCGTCACGTCCTGAGCGGCACCGTCACGGCGTGACGGACGCCAACCGCGGTGCCAGCCACGTCGGTACGCCGCCCAGCAGCCGGAACAGGCGGCCCGCCTCGACGCGCAGCCGGGTTGCCAGCGGCTCCTCCTCCGCGTCCGCGAGCGACGCCAGCGCCGGTGCCGTACCGACCAGGTATCCCAACTCCTCGCTGATCCGCAGGGATTCGCCGAAGCCGTGCCGTGCCTGGACCAACTCGCCGTCGCGCAGGGCGAGTCCGGCCAGATGCCGCCAGGTGAAGGAGAGCAGCAGCGCGTCGCCGTGCGCGGTGGCCGCGGTGTGTGCCCGGCGGTAGGCGGCGAGCGCGGACTGTGGGGACCGGGCGACGTTCTCCGCGAACAGGCCGCGCCGGAAGTCCAGCAACGCCCGTCCGGGGCCGTCCGGTTCGATCAGCGCCGCTGCCCGGCCGAGCGCGGCGAGCGCCTCGTCCGCCCGGTCTCGGACGCCCAATAACGTTGCCGCGTACGCCAGTTGGCCGCGTTCGCAGGCCGCGGCGCCCCGCTCGTCGTCGCTGCGGGCCAGCGCCTCGGCGGTGCGCAGCGCGTCTTCGGCCTCCGCCCAGCCCTCCTCCGTGTACAGGCACCGCTCCACGAGCAGCACGGCGCGTTGCAGGGACGCGGCCGGGGTGTCCGGTTCGAGCAGGGCGGCGGCGTCGACCCAGCACGCGCGGGAGCGCAGCCGCCATACCGCTGTCTGGAGTGGATCGTCACCAGCCGTCGTTCCGCCACCGGACAGGACGGTATACGCCACGTCGCCTCCCCGAGCACGCCATTGAGCCTTGAGTGGTGGGCGCATTCCAACACCCTTCGCGGCACGGGGCCAAGGGGGCGGGTGAAGGATTTCACAAAGTCGTGGGACGTTGGCGGCACCGGGTGCCGCCCCGGCGTCGTACGCGCGCGGGGCGCGCGGGGCCTCAACTCATGCGCAGGGCAAGGAAGAAGTCCAGCTTGTCCTCCAGGCGGGACAGGTCGCGGCTCGTCAACTGCTCGATCCGGCCCACCCGGTAGCGCAGTGTGTTGACGTGCAGGTGCAGCCGTGTCGCGCACCGCGTCCAGGAGCCGTCGCACTCCAGGAACGCCTCCAGGGTGGGGATCAACTCCGCCCGGTGGCGCCGGTCGTAGTCCCGCAGCGGGTCCAGCAGCCGCGCGGTGAAGGCGCGCCGTACGTCGTCCGGGACGAAGGGCAACAGCAGGACGTGCGAGGCGAGTTCCTGGTGCCCGGCCGCGCAGACCCGGCCGGGGCGGGCGGCGGCCGCCCGGCGGGCGTGCCGGGCCTCCTCCAGCGCGCCCCGCAGGCCCTCGGCCGAGTGCACGGGCGCGCTGACCCCCAGGGTGAGCCTGCCGTCGTCGCCCAGCCCGGCGGACAGCGGCTCCCGCACGGCCGTCAGCAGGGTCTCGGCGAGGATGCCGGGCTCGACGTCCTCCCGGCCCACCGCGGCGGCCCCCGCGGCCGACACGGACGACAGGGCCGGCGCGGCCGACAGCGCGGGCAGCGGGACCAGCGCGACCGCCTCCTCGCCCGTGTGGGCGACCGCGGTCCGGTCGGTCTGCTCGGGGCCCTTGGCGAGCGGGTCGACGAGGATCTCCTCCAGCAGCGCCTGCGCGACCGGGCCGCCCGCGGCCTCCCCGCCGGTCCAGTCGACCCGGGCCACCACGACCTGCCAGTGCGGGGCCGCGCCGAGGCCCGGCAGCAGCACCGGCGCGGCCACCCGCAGCCGGGCCGCGATCTCGCCGGGCGCCGCCCCCGTCTGCACCAGCTCCAGTACCTCCTGCGCGAGCCGCCGCCGTACCGTACGGGCCGCGTCGCGCCGCTCGCGCTCTACGGTGATCAGCTGGGTGACGCCGTGCAGCAGGTCGAGCCGCTCCTCGGGCCAGTCCCCGGCGTCCGCGGCCACGGCGAGCAGCCAGTCGGACAGCACCGTCTCGCGGACGTCCCGCGGGGCGCCGCCGCCGTCGTCGTCGGCCCGGACGCGGAACAGCGAGTACGTCGTCGTCCCCGCCGTCACGCGGTGCGGGCCCCGGCGGCCGGCGCGGACCGCCGTGAGGTGCTCGGCGGCCAGCCGGGCGCCGGTCTCCGCGGGCAGGTCGGCGGTGCGGCCCGCGACGACCCGCCCGGCGGGGGAGAGCACCCAGGCCGGCAGGTCCAGGTCCGAGCCCAGTAGGTCCAGGACCACGTCCGGGCCGCCCCCGGCCGGGCCCGCGGACATCATCCGGCGGTGCCGGTCGACCACCGCCGCCAGGTCCCCGGCGCGCTCGCCGGACACCTGCCGGACGACGTGCTCGGTGATCGTCGCGAACGCGACCGACTCCCGGACGGCGAACAGCGGCAGCCGGTGCCGGGCGCAGGCCGCGAGCAGGTCCTCGGGGACGTCGCCGATCTCGGCCTCGCCCGCGGCGAGCGCGGCCACCCCCGCGGCTGCGAGAATACGGACGAAAGGTTCCGAATCGGCAGGGTCGTGCCGCCAGGCCAGGCCCGTGAGGACCAGCTCGCCGCCGGACAGGTAGCGGCTGGGGTCCGTGAGGTCCGTGGTCATCACACCGCGTACGGTGCGGTCCAGCTCGTCCTCGCCGCCGAGCAGTCTGAGGCCCAGCGCCTCGGTGGTGAGCAGTGCGCGGAGCCGCATGTGTCGCCGCCGTTCGTTTCTGGTGGAAAACAGCGAGGTTTCCGATGGCCTCACGTTCATATGAATCTACAAGACATTGGCTCTGGCCTGCCAACTCCTTCATGTTTTCCGTGACTGCCCCCGTCGGAGTACGCGGGGGTGTACTGAGGGGGATCCCTGTGAACATCCTCTGTACGCGCGATCCGACGACACGAAGATAGCGAGCCGGTCATGGACTTCCTGCGCCCCGCCACCTGGGAGGAGGCGCTCGCCGCGAAGGCCGAGCACCCCACCGCGGTGCCCATCGCCGGCGGCACCGACGTGATGGTCGAGATCAACTTCGACCACCGCCGCCCCGAGTACCTCCTCGACCTCACCCGCGTCGTAGATCTGTACGAGTGGGAGAGCGCCGGGGACGCCGTACGGGTCGGGGCGTCGGTGCCGTACACCCGGATCATGGAGCAGCTGCGGGCCGAGCTGCCCGGGCTCGCGCTGGCCGCGCACACGGTCGCCTCGCCGCAGATCCGCAACCGCGGCGGCGTCGGCGGCAACCTCGGCACCGCCTCCCCGGCCGGTGACGCCCACCCGGCGCTGCTCGCGGCGGGCGCCGAGGTCGAGGCCGCATCCGTACGGGGCACCCGGCGCATCCCGATCGACGACTTCTACACCGGAGTGAAGCGCAACGCGCTCGCGCCCGACGAACTGATCCGCGCCGTGCACGTGCGGAAGGCAGACGGGCCCCAGCAGTACGCGAAGGTCGGCACCCGCAACGCGATGGTGATCGCCGTGTGCGCCTTCGGCCTCGCCCTGCACCCCGAGACGCGGACCGTGCGCACCGGCATCGGCTCGGCCGCGCCCACACCCGTACGGGCGCGCACCGCCGAGGAGTTCCTGAACGCGGCCCTGGAGGAGGGCGGCTTCTGGGACAACGGCAAGGTCGTCACCCCGTCCGTGGCCAGGGAGTTCGCCCAGCTGTGCGCGGCCGCCTGCAACCCCATCGACGACGTACGGGGCACCGCGGGCTACCGGCGGCACGCGGTCGGCGTGCTGGCCCGCCGCACGCTGACGTGGACGTGGGAGTCGTACCGCGGATCCCGTGGGTCCTTCGAGAAGGGGAGCGTGGCGTAATGCGCGTCAGTTTCACGGTCAACGGGCGTCCGCAGGAGGCCGACGACGTGTGGGAGGGCGAGTCCCTGCTGTACGTGCTGCGCGAGCGGCTCGGGCTGCCGGGCGCCAAGAACGCGTGCGAGCAGGGCGAGTGCGGTTCGTGCACCGTCCGGCTCGACGGGGTGCCGGTGTGCTCCTGCCTGGTCGCGGCCGGGCAGGCGGAGGGGCGCGAGGTCGTCACCGTCGAGGGGCTCGCCGAGTACGCCAAGCAGCGGGCTGAGGGCGGGAGTTGTTCCTCCGGCCTCGGCGGCTGCGGGACTTCGCTCGACGAGGCCCAGCGGTGGTCGGCGCGCGGCAGCGACTCGCAGACCGGCGAAGGGGCCCAACTCGCCCCGATCCAGCAGGCGTTCATCGACGCCGGAGCCGTCCAGTGCGGGTTCTGCACCCCCGGTCTGCTGGTCGCCGCCGACGAGATGCTGGAGCGCACCCCGAACCCGAGCGACGCGGACATCCGCGAGGCGCTCTCGGGCAACCTGTGCCGCTGCACGGGCTACGAGAAGATCATGGACGCGGTCCGGCTGGCCGCCGCCCGCCAGTCGCAGGAGGTCTGACCGTGCCCACGAACGGCGCCCCCGGCAAGCTCACCCAGCGCTCGCAGACCCGCGGCGGCATCGGCGAGTCCACCCTCCGCCCCGACGGCACCCTGAAGGTCACCGGCGAGTTCGCGTACTCGTCCGACATGTGGCACGAGGACATGCTGTGGGGCCAGATCCTGCGCTCCCCGGTCGCGCACGCGGAGATCCTCTCCATCGACACCGGCGAGGCGCTCGCGACGCCGGGCGTGTACGCCGTCATGACGTACGACGACCTGCCGACCGAGGTGAAGCACTACGGCCTGGAGATCAAGGACACCCCGGTCCTCGCCCATGGGAAGGTCCGCCACCACGGCGAACCGGTCGCGATCGTCGCCGCCGACCACCCGGAGACCGCGCGCCGCGCCGCCGCCAAGATCAAGGTGGAGTACCGGGACCTGCCGGTCGTCACCGACGAGGCGTCCGCGACCGCGCCCGACGCGATCCTCGTCCACGAGAACCGCACGGATCACCACATCGGCCACTGCCCGCACCCCAATGTCGTCCACCGCCAGCCGATCGTCCGCGGCGACGTGGCCGCGGCGCGGGAACGCGCGGACGTGATCGTCGAGGGCGAGTACCACTTCGGCATGCAGGACCAGGCGTTCCTGGGCCCGGAGTCGGGGCTCGCGGTGCCCGCCGAGGACGGCGGCGTCGACCTCTACATCGCCACCCAGTGGCTCCACGCCGACCTGCACCAGATCGCGCCCGTCCTCGGCCTGCCCGAGGACAAGGTCCGTATGACGCTCGCGGGCGTCGGCGGGGCCTTCGGCGGACGCGAGGACCTGTCGATGCAGATCCACGCCTGCCTGCTCGCGCTGCGCACCGGCAAACCGGTGAAGATCGTCTACAACCGGTTCGAGTCCTTCTTCGGCCACGTCCACCGCCACCCCGCGAAGCTGTACTACGAGCACGGGGCCACGCACGACGGCAAGTTGACCCATGTGAAGTGCCGGATCGTCCTCGACGGCGGCGCCTACGCGTCCTCCTCCCCGGCGGTCGTCGGCAACGCCGCCTCACTCGGCGTCGGCCCGTACGTCGTCGACGACGTCGAGGTCGAGGCCATCGCCCTCTACACCAACAACCCGCCCTGCGGCGCCATGCGCGGCTTCGGCGCGGTCCAGGCGTGCTTCGCCTACGAGGCCCAAATGGACAAGGTGGCCGCCGAGTTGGGCCTGGACCCGGTGGAGTTCAGACAGCGCAACGCGATGTCCCAGGGCGCGGTCATGCCGACCGGACAGATCGTCGACTCACCCGCTCCGGTCGCCGAACTCCTGCGCCGCGTCAAGGCGATGCCCCTGCCGCCGGAACGCCAGTGGGAGAGCAGCGAGGGCGCCGACGTACGCCAGCTGCCGGGCGGCCTGTCCAACACCACGCACGGCGAGGGCGTCGTCCGCGGCATCGGTTACGCGGTCGGCATCAAGAACGTCGGCTTCAGCGAGGGCTTCGACGACTACTCGACCGCCCGCGTCCGTATGGAGGTTGTGGGCGGCGAGGCCGTCGCCACCGTGCACACCGCGATGGCGGAGGTCGGGCAGGGCGGGGTCACCGTGCACGCGCAGATCGCCCGCACCGAACTGGGCGTCACCCAGGTGACCATCCAGCCGGCCGACACCCGGGTGGGATCGGCGGGTTCGACCTCCGCGTCCCGGCAGACGTACGTCACCGGCGGCGCCGTCAAGAACGCGTGCGAGCTGGTGCGTGCACGGGTGTTGGAGATCGGCTGCCGCAAGTTCGGTACGTACCACCCGGCTTGGGCGCACGCCGAGCTGCTCCTGGAGGGCGGCAAGGTCGTCACCGACGCGGGCGAGGTCCTCGCCGACCTCGTGGACGTGCTCGGCGAGGAGGCGGTGGAGGTCGAGGAGGAGTGGCGCCACCGCCGTACCGAACCCTTCGACCTGCACACCGGGCAGGGCTTCGGGCACGTGCAGTACTCGTTCGCCGCGCACCGGGCGGTCGTCGAGGTGGACACCGAACTCGGCCTGGTCAAGGTCGTCGAACTGGCCTGCGCGCAGGACGTCGGCAAGGCGCTCAACCCGCTCTCCGTCGTCGGCCAGATCCAGGGCGGTACGACCCAGGGGCTCGGCATCGCGGTGATGGAGGAGATCGTCGTCGACCCGAAGACGGCGAAGGTCCGCAACCCCTCCTTCACCGACTACCTGATCCCCACGATCCTCGACACCCCGACCATCCCGGTCGACGTCCTCGAACTCGCCGACGACCACGCCCCGTACGGGTTGCGCGGCATCGGCGAGGCGCCCACCCTGTCGTCGACTCCCGCCGTACTGGCGGCGATTCGCGCCGCTACCGGCCTCGAACTGAACCGGACGCCGGTACGGCCGGAGCACCTGACCGGGACGTGACCGGCACGTGACCCTCCGGGGGCCGAACAGCGGGGCTGCCCGCGGGAGTTCGGCCTCGGAGACCCTCGTAAGGAGAACTCGTAAGGAGAGCGAGAGATGCTGGACATCGCCGAAGAGCTGCACCGGTGGGTCGGGGAGGGCCGGGACTTCGCGGTCGCGACCGTGGTGGCCGTCGGCGGCGGCGCGCCCCGGCTGCCGGGCGCCGCGCTCGCGGTGGACGCCGACGGCACGGCGATCGGCTCGGTCTCCGGCGGCTGCGTGGAGGGCGCGGTCTACGAGCTGTGCCGGCAGGCCCTGGCGGACGGGCAGCCCGTCCTGGAACGCTTCGGGTACAGCGACGCGGACGCCTTCGCCGTCGGGCTGACCTGCGGCGGCGTCATCGACATCCTGGTGACGCCGGTGCGGGCGGCGGACCCGGTCCGGGCCGTGTGCACGGCGGCGCTGGCCGCGGCGGCGCGCGGCGAGGCCGCGGCGGTGGCCCGGATCGTGACCGGCCCGGGGGAGCTGCGCGGGCGGATGCTGCTGGTCCGCCCCGACGGTTCCTACGACGGCGGGTTCGGCGCCCACCCCGAACTGGACCGCACGGTCGCGGCCGAGGCGGTCGCCTTCCTGGACGCGGGCCGCACCGGCACCCTCGAACTCGGAGAGCAGGGCTCTCGTTGCGGAGCACCGCTCACGGTCCTGGTCGAGTCGTCCGTGCCGCCGCCCCGGATGATCGTCTTCGGCGCGATCGACTTCGCGTCCGCGCTCACCCGCGTCGGCAAGTTCCTCGGCTACCACGTGACGGTGTGCGACGCCCGCCCCGTCTTCGCCACCCGCGCCCGCTTCCCGGACGCCGACGAGATCGCCGTCGAATGGCCGCACCGCTACCTGGAACGCACCCGGACCGACGCCCGCACCGTGCTGTGCGTCCTCACCCACGACGCCAAGTTCGACGTCCCCCTGCTCCGGCTCGCGCTGCGGCTCCCGGTGGCGTACGTCGGTGCCATGGGCTCCCGCCGCACGCACCTCGACCGCAACCGCCGGCTGCGCGAAGTCGGCGTCACCGAGCTGGAGTTGGCGCGGCTGCGGTCGCCGATCGGGCTCGACCTCGGGGCCCGGACACCGGAGGAGACGGCGCTGTCGATCGCCGCCGAGATCGTCGCCGACCGGCGGGGCGGGAGCGGGGTCCGGCTGGCGGGGGCGCACACGCCGATCCACCACGACGTGGCGTCGATGACGCCGGTCGGGGCGATGGGTGCGGCTGCGGGCCCGGCGCTGGGCGTGGCGGCGGGAGCGGCGGCGGGGCGGATCGGGTCGGTGGCCTGAGCGGCGGCCGTACGGGTGGCCGACAGGAGCGTTCCTGGCCGCGCCCCGGGGCCGGTACGGTCGGCTCTTGCGCGTCGCCCGACACGAGGGGCGGCGCGTGGGGGGAGTCCAGTGTCACCAGTACCTCAGACGATCGAAAAACTGCTGTGCCATCTCAGACGCGGCACCGCACCGAATCCGCAGGGGCTCGTCGACTGGCTGCACCGGCAGATCGGTGCGGACATCGCGCTGCTGGACGGCGAGGGGCGGGTCGAACTGTCCACCGGCGGCCTCACGCCGGACCTGCTCGCCACCCTGCTCGCCACCCTGCGCCCCGTCCTGACGCGGCTGTCCGCCGGACAACTGGGCGCGGTGACCACGCAGGCGGGCGCGCTGCGGGTGCAGTGCGAGGCGCTCGGGCGGCCCGCGCCGCGGCCGGTGCTCGTGGTGGCCAGCCCGGAGCCGCTGACACCCGAGGCGACCGCGCTCGCCTCCCACACCGGCACCGTGATCGAGATGATGCGCCGCGCCCTGCACGCCGACGACTTCGCCCGCCGCTTCCAGCAGACGGCGAGCAGACTGCGGCTGGCCGTGTTCATGGCGCTGATGGCGGAGGACGTGACCCTCGCCCGCCGGATGACCGTCAGCGCCGTACCGCCGTTGCTGGAGGCCGAGCGGCTGCGCGTCCACCTGCTGGCCTGCCCGCCCGCGGAACGCGACCTGCTGGCGGACACGTACCAGGACGCGACGGGGTACCACGGGCGGGGGTTGATGGTGCGCTGTCCTGTGTTCGAGGACCACCTCATCTGTCTGGTTCCGGCGGCGGAGGCGGGGCTGGACGGTGAGGGGTGCCTTCCCGACGAGGGCTTTGGCCCCGGTGGTGCGGGCGGGGGCGGTGACCGGCACCGGGAGAGCCGGGACGGCCATGGCGGCCGAGGCGGTGATCCCGGGCTGGACGTGCTCCTGCGCCGTCTCGTTAGGGACGACCCGCGGTACGTGCTCGGCATCAGCGCCCCGCATCCGCTGGCCGCGACCGCGCAGGCGTACGAGCAGGCCCGCCACGCGCTGGCCGTGGCCCGGCACGCGCCCGACCGCGTCGCCGACCACCGCGGCCACACCACCCCGCTGGCCCGGGTGCTGCCCGCGGGCACCGCCCTCGCCTGGGCCCGTGGCCTGCTGCGCCCGCTCGGCACGGTGCCCCGGCTGAGCCTCGACGCCGCCCGGCTCGCCCTGGCCTTTCCCCGCACCGGGGTGGCGAGCCTGATGGACATCAGCCGCAACACCGTCACTGCCCACCTCCGCCGCGTCGAGGAAGCGCTCGGGCTGGACCTGCACAGCGCCCACAGCCGCGCGACACTGGCCCTCGCGCTGAGCATCGCCGCGCCGCCGGAGCCGGGGGCAACGGCGGCCGGGGACGCGGCAGTCGGGGGCGCACCGGTCGGGGGCGCGGCGGCTGAGGACGTGGTGGCTGAGGAGGCGGTGGCTGGGGGAGCGGTGGCTGGGGGTGCACCCGCCGGGGAGGCTTCCGAGCCCACCCTGGACGCGCTGCTGGCCACGCCCGCCGCGCGCGACTGGGCCCGCGCCTTCCTCAGCCCCTTGCTGGACCCCGCGCACCAAGCCGTGCACCGGACCCTGCGGGCCTGGGTCGAGGCCGACACCGACGCCCAACGGGCCGCCCATACCCTCGACATCAGCCGGACGACGGTCCGCGCCCACCTGCGCACCGCCGAACGGCTGCTCAACCGGGACCTGTTGACCCAGAGTCCCGGCACCCACGACCTGGTCCTCGCGCTGTACATCGGCGACCGTGCACCATGACCAGCCGCCGTGCCGGGACCGCGCACCGTGCGCATTGGCCCCGTCGAGCGATCCGTCTAACGTCCATGGTGGCCCGGGCAACGGGACGGTCCTCGGCAAGGGGAACGCCCCGCATTCCGACGGCGGCCGTGTCCTTTGCGAGCGACCTCGGTGAGACGATCCACATCTCCACCAAGGTCTGCGAGTTCGGGGGAGGACACGGTCAGCCGCTGCCGTCGCACGGCCATCCGCCAACCGCCGCTCCGGCCGGTCACCCAGGCCGCTCAGGCCGGCCAGGCCGTCGGTCCCGGTCCGCGCTCCGGGCCGGGACCGACGCGCTTCACGCCGGTTTGCGGACCAGTAGATACGCCTGCGGGGTCTTCTCCCACACCGGGTCGTCGCTCTCCCGTACCAGCCGGGCCACGCCGACGAACCCGGCCTCGCCCAGCAGCCCGGCTATTCGCTCCGGCGGGAAGCGGTGGATGTCCAGGGACAGGTCGTGGCCGTACAGATGATCGCGGTGGACGTGCTCGTCGCCCACCTTGAAGGCCAGCAACAGGTGTCCGCCGGGGGCCAGCACACGGTGGAACTCGGCGAAAATCGGCGGGAGTTCGGCCTGCGGCGTGTGCACCAGGGAGTACCAGGCGAGCGCCCCGGCCAGCGCGCCGTCCGCCAGGTCGAGCCCGGTCATCGTGCCGACCTCGAACCGCAGCCCGGGGTACGACTCCCGGGCCACCCGCACCATCCCGGGCGACAGGTCGACCCCGAACGCGGCCAGCCCCAGTTTCTCCAGATACGCCGTAACCCGCCCGGTCCCGCACCCCAGGTCCCCCACGGGCCCGCCACCGCCGCGCAGCACGTACTCGGCGAAGGCCCCCAGCACGGCCCGGTCGAAGGGCACGTCCGCCAACGAGTCCCGCAGCAGCCGGTGGTAGTCGGCGGCGACGGTGTCGTACGACGTCCGGGTGCGGTCGAGGTGCGAGGGGGCGACGGCCGGGGACGAGGGGGTGGGTGTTGGTGGGTTCGGTGCGGACTGTGAGGTCATGGGAAGGACTGTAGGCGGGGGGTCTGACAACGGCCGTCGGTACGCCGCTGACCTGCAACGACGACCTTCCGAGTCGGTCACGCCTCCCGGGGCGGGGCTTCCCGGGCCCGGCGGCTCCCCTCACGGTGCCTCCCGCGCCCCGCCGCCCCGCCCCCACCTACGTCGACAGCAGTCCGTCCACCGCCCGGCCGAACATCAGTCGGGCCGCCCGGCGCAGGAGCGGGTCGAGGGCGGTCGGCAGGTGACGTACCGCCAGTTCCTCCTGCCAGACCACACGGGCGCCCCCGTCGCCGTACGGGCTCACCTCGATCCGGGCCCAGCCGGTGACGAGGCGGCCGTGTTTGAGCAGGCGGCAGTGGGCCGTCGGCCGTGTCGGGGCCGGTGGGTGCCACTCCACGACCTCCATCGGGTCGTCGAAGGAGAGCGGGCCGAGGCCGGTGCGCGCCACGAACCGCGTGCCCTCGCGGGTGGGCGGGGCGGTGCGGACCCGTACGCGGGTCAGCGGGACCACGCGCGCGTGCCGGGGCCAGTCGGTGAGCCGCCGCCAGGCCCCCTCGACAGAGAGCGAAGTGGTGCGTTCCAGGTGGAAGAGGACCATCGCGTGATCGTAACCGCGGGGTTGTACGGTGACCCGCGGTCCGGCGTGTGAACGCGCGGCCGAGAGGGAATGAGCCTGCTCCACACGGACCCGGGCACGATGCCCGCAGCAGGGGGAAGTTGAGCACGATGCCGTTGAAGACCTATGGCGTGCTGATCGCACGCGCCGTCGACACCCACCGTGAGGGGTCGGCCGGAACACCGCACTACCAGATCCATTTGACGGACGATCAGGGCACGCACTACCGCGCAGCGGTGAACGTGCTCTCGCAGCAGAAGCCCGCCGACCTGCTCTACTTCGTGGCCGACGACTTCCAACACCCGCTCACCGCCCGCTTGGAGGGACTCGCGAGCGGCTGGAACACCCTGCCGTCCGGACCCGGCGGCCCCAACCTCGACTTCGTCCGCGGCAACCTCTTCGACCCGGCGAAGATGCGCACGCTGCCCCCGGAGGTCTCCGGCCCCGACAACGACCTCGCCGACCTCCTCGACCACTACGTGCAGCGCGCGATCCAGGACTCGACCGCCCGGCTGTACCTGTTCGGTGAGCGCTGGGGGCCCGAACCCAAGGTCAAGGACAAGGTGTTCGGGTTCCTGCCCGGCAACGGCGTCCACGACATCCACATGAACCAGGGCAACACCGGGGACTTCCAGCGCGACGACGGCGTCTGGCAGGACGGCGGACTGCTGATCCACTTCCCCGGCCAGTCCCGCTGGGTGGCCGTGTTCCTGGCCTTCCAGAGCCAGAAGTGGCACACCGACGACGTCACCGGCCACGCCCTCGACACCGACGGCGCCCTGCCCGAGCCCGACAGCCAGCGGGTGCGGATCGTCGGCGCGCTCGTCAACCCCAGGGGCGCGGCGCCCGAACCGGAGACGGTCACCCTCATCAACGCCTCGCCGGAGCCCGTCGACCTCACCGGCTGGCGCGTCGTGGACCCGCTCGGCCACGGCACCACCGTGCCGCCGGGCCCGCTCGCCCCGGGCGCCAGCCTGCTCGTCCCGTTCACGGGCGGGGTCCAACTCGGCAACCACGGCGGGGAGATCACCCTCCTGGACGCGGCCGGACTCAAGGTCCACGGCGTGTCCTACACGCAGGCACAGGCCCAACGAGAGGGCTGGACCGTGGTGTTCTGACCACCGCCGGTCCAACCTCCTTGAGGCGCCCGGCCGTTCGGCCCCATGCCGCACGGCCGGGCGCCTCCCCGCCCGTCACGCATCCAGCACGTCCAGCACCTCCCGCGTCCGCACCACCGCTCCCGTCTCCAGCGACAGGTTCGCGGCCAGGCCCGTGACGAGCGACCGGGCGCCCGCGGTGGCGTCGGCGGCCCTGCCCAGCGGGTCGGGGGTCCGGTCGCCGAACAGGTCCGCCAGCATGCGCGCGTCGCCGCCGCCGAGGCCGCCCTCGCCGGTGGCCGTCCGCACCTCGCGCGGCGGCTCCCAGAACGGCCGCAGGAGCAGTTCCGTACGGCCGCCCGTGCCCGCGTGCGGCACCGGGTCGGTCACCGCGCCCGAGGCGCCAGGACGGGTCCACGCCGACTCCTCCACCAGCAACTCCAGCCTGCCCGCACTGCCGTTGAAGGCGATCCGGTAGCCCTCCCAGGGCGCGTACGCGGTCAGGTGGTACGTCAGCGTGGCCCCGGACGCGTACCGCACCAGGACCGCCATGTCGTCCTCGATGCTCACGCCGGGCCCGAACACGTTCCGGTCCCGGTGGTAGCCGTCGGCAGCCTCCGCGTCCAGGTACAGCGAGCGCAGCACGGGCGCGTCCGCGAGGCGCAGCGCGAACGGGTCGGTGTCGGCGGCGGGGCGGCCGTGGGCGCGGTCGTAGGGGCGGGCCAGGCCGTGGCGCCGGCCGGCCTCGGCGCCGTAGAAGAAGAGGCCGCCTTGCGCGTAAACGGTTTCGGGAACACTGTCGAGCCACCAGTTGACGAGGTCGAAGTGGTGGGTGGCCTTGTGCACGAGCAGGCCGCCGGAGTTGGCCTTCTCGCGGTGCCAGGTCCTGTCGTCACATTCCCGTCGTTCGCCCGGAGGGCGGGCCCTGCGGCGTCAGGTGCGTGCTCTCGGTGTGCCGGGCATGGCCCCTCGTACTGGATGTACTTGGGGTCGTGCCCGGTGCGGCGAGAGTGCGTGCATGGCGTCGCGGGGCAGACGGGAATGTGACGACAGGGCCTAGCGGCGGAAGTAGTCGGCGCCGTGCCGCAGGTCGAGCAGCCACTCGAAGTGCACCGAGGCGACCTCGCCGATCTCCCCGCCCGCGAGGATCTCCCGGACGGCCGAATGGACCGGGTTGTAGCGGTAGTTGAAGGTGACGCGGACATCGCGTCCGGTGCGCCGGCGGGCGTCCAGGATGCGCCGGGCGCGGTCGGCGTCGGTGGTCATCGGCTTCTCGGTGACCACGTCGCAGCCCGCTTCGAGGGCGGCCACGATGTACGTGTCGTGGGTGCGGTCCACGGTGCACACCACGACCAGGTCGACCCGTTCGCGGCGCAGCATCCCGGTGAACTCTTCGGCCGGGTACGCCGGTACGGGCGCCCGGCCGGGGTGGTCGGCGGCGATCCAGTCGTTGTGGACGGCCATACGGTGGGCGTTGACGTCGCAGAGGCCCACGAGGTCGACGCGGTCGGCGTACGGACCGGTCAGCGCCTCGGTGAACATCCGGGCGCGGGCACCCAGTCCGACGACGGCGCAACGGCGGCGGGGCGCGCGGGCGGCTGTCCCGCGGAGGTCGGCGGCTGCCATGCGGGGGCTCCGTTCCAGTGGGCGGCTCTCACGGATGCGGTGCAGGGGGCTTGTTGGGACATCCGGACGATACCTAGGGTCACTGGCGTTGCGTAAGCGCTTTCTGACGCTTTCCGACGACGAAAGAGGTGACATACGCATGCCCGGATCCAGGACAAGGAAGTCCTGCGCGGCGGCCGTTGCCCTCGCCCTGTGCGCGGCGCTGGCCGCGTGCTCCGGCGGTGACGGCACCAGCGGCGCGGGCGGCAAGGCCGTTCTGCGGTACACGTGGTGGGGCAACCCGGACCGGGCCGCGAGAACCGAACAGGCCCTGAAACTCTTCGAGAAGAGGCATCCGGAGATCCGGGTGCAGACGTCGTTCTCCGGCTACGACGCCTACAAGCAGAAGCTGGCCACCCAGGCGGCCGGCGGCGACGCCCCGGACGTCATGCAGCTGGACTACCGCATGATCGACCAGTACGCCGACGGCGGTGTCCTCCTCGACCTGGCGAAACAGTCAACTGCCCTGAAGACCAAGGAGATCGACGCCGGGCTCCTCGCCACAGGCAAGGTCGACGGCACCCTCTACGCCATCCCGCAGGGCCGCGGCACCGAGACGATGGTCTACGACGTCAAGAAGTGGCGGGCGGCCGGTGTCGCGCTGCCCCGCGAGGGCTGGACCTGGAGCCAATGGGCCGACACCATGCGGGAGTTGGCGAAGAAGACCGGGATGCCCGGCGGTACCGACCCGGGTCAGAGCGAGGACTCCTTCGAGGTCTGGCTACGCGGCCGGGGCAAGTCCCTCTACACCAAGGACCGCGAACCCGGCTTCACCGCCGACGACTTGACCCGCTGGTGGACCTTCACCGACCGGCTGCGCCGCGCGGGCGCGGTCTCGCCCGCCGAGCAGACCACCCAGCTCGACGGCTCGGTCGAGAACACCCCGCTGGGCCGCGGCAAGGCCGTATCCGACATGAACTGGGACGCCCCGGCAAGCGGTTTCCTCGCCCTCGTCCCGGACGGCATCGCCCTCGCGCCCATGCCGTCGGGCCAGGACGGCACCCCCGGCCAGTACTTCAAGCCGTCCATGTTCCTGGGCGCCGCCGCCGACACCTCGCACCCGAAGGAGGCGGCCGAACTGATCGACTTCCTCGTCAACGACCCCGCCGCCGCCAAGATCCTCGGCGCCACCCGGGGCATCCCCGTCAACGAGACCATCCGCACCGAACTCGCCCCGCAACTCAAGGACTTCGACAAGACGATCGCCACCTACCAGGGCACCCTCGAAGGCGATCTCGACGCCCCGCCGCAGGCACCCCCGTCCGGCGACAACGCGCTCCAGACCACCTTCCAGCGCGACTACGACCAGGTGTCCTACGAGCGGATGTCCCCGCGCGAGGCCGCGGAGAACTACCTCACCGAGGCGAAGGCGGAGCTGCGGTCATGACCACAACGGACGTACGCGCGCCGGGAGTCCGCCCGCCCGCCGCCGCCCCGGGCCGCCGTCCCAAACGCCAACGGGAGGGCGCCGCCTGGGTGTTCCTGTCCCCGTGGGTGCTCGGCGCGGTCGTGCTCACCCTGCTGCCGATGGCGGTCTCGCTCTATCTCTCCTTCACCGACTACGACTTGTTCAACGCGCCGCACTGGGTCGGCCTGCGCAACTACACGCAGATGTTCACCGAGGACCCGCGCTACTGGCGTTCGGTGACCACCACCCTGACCTACGTCGTGATCGCCGTGCCCCTGCAACTGGGGCTCGCCCTCGTCGTCGCCCTCGCCCTGAAGAACATGCGTACCGCCAAAGGGTTTTACCGCTCGGCGTTCTACGCCCCGTCGCTGCTCGGCGCGTCGATGTCGATCGCGCTGGTGTGGCGGGCGATCTTCAACGACGGCGGCACGGTCGACCACCTCTTCCACACCGGCGGCTGGGTCAACCGCCCCGGCTGGGCCCTGCTCGCCGTGGCCCTGCTGACCGTCTGGCAGTTCGGGGCACCGATGGTCATCTTCCTCGCCGGACTCCAGCAGGTCCCCGCCGAACTGTACGAGGCCGCCGAGGTCGACGGGGCAGGAAAATGGCGGCAGTTCAGGTCCGTCACGGTGCCGATGCTGTCCCCGGTGATCTTCTTCAACCTGGTGCTCCAGACCATCCAGGCGTTCCAGGTCTTCACCCCCGCCTTCGCGATCAGCGCGGGCAAGGGCGGCCCCGCCGACTCCACGCTCTTCTACACCCTCTACCTCTACGACCGCGGCTTCGTCGCCTCGCACATGGGCTACGCCTCCGCGATGGCCTGGGTGCTGCTGCTCGCCATCGGCGCCGTCACCGCCGTCCTGTTCCGCACCTCGCGCTCCTGGGTCTTCTACGCCTCCGAGGGGGAGCGATGACCGCCACCACAACTCCCGCCGTCCGCAAGCCCGTTGCCTGGGGGCGCATCGCCCTGCACGCCGGGTGCCTGGCCGCGCTGCTGGTCATGCTGTACCCGCTGGCCTGGCTGCTTGCGACCTCGCTCAAGCCCGCGAACGAGGTGATCGCCAGCCTCGACCTGCTCCCCGGCCACCTGGAGTGGGCCAACTACAGGACCGCGCTGGACGGCGTCAACGACGTCTCGATCTGGCGGCTGCTCGGCAACTCCCTGCTCATCGCGGGCGGCGCGGTCCTCGGCAACGTCCTCTCGTGCTCGCTCGCCGCCTACGCCTTCGCCCGGCTGCGGTTCCGGATGCGCGGGCCGCTGTTCGCGTTCATGATCGCCACGATCATGCTGCCGCACCACGCCGTGCTGATCCCGCAGTACATCATCTTCAACAAGCTCGGCATGGTGAACACCTACTGGCCGCTGATCCTGCCCAAGTTCCTTGCCACGGAGGCGTTCTTCGTCTTCCTCATCGTGCAGTTCATGCGCGGTCTGCCGCGCGAGCTGGAGGAGGCGGCCCGCATCGACGGCTGCGGCCCGTTCCGCAGCTTCTTCCTGGTGATCCTGCCGCTGACCCGGCCCGCCCTCATCACCACGGCCATCTTCACCTTCATCTGGACGTGGAACGACTTCTTCACCCAGCTCATCTACCTGTTCTCGCCCGAGAAGTTCACCCTCACGCTGGCCCTGCGGTCCTTCGTGGACGCCTCCAGCACCTCCGCCTTCGGCCCGATGTTCGCGATGTCGGTGATCGCGCTGCTGCCGATCGTGCTGTTCTTCCTCGCCTTCCAGCGGTTCCTGGTGGAGGGCATGGCCAACTCCGGGATCAAGGGGTGACGTTCATGAACGGAATCCGTACGACACGGGAGCCGGGCGAGGTGTTCGGCCCCCGGATGACGCTGTTCGCGGACGTGCTCGGCATCGGGCTCGTGACGGCCGCGGCCTCGCTGCCGCTGGTCACCCTGCCCGCGGCCCTGTCCACCGCGTGCGCGGTACTGCGCGGCACCCGCGAGGACCGGCCGGCCACCGCCGGGCGGTATCTGGCCGTGCTGCGGGGGCGGTTGCGCGCCGGTGACCTCGCCGCCGGGGCCCTCGCCCTCGGGGGTGCCCTGCTGGTGCTGGCCGATCTGGCGCTGGCGGGCGCGGGGTTGCCGGGGGCGCCCGGCTTCGCCGTACTGGCCGCCGTGATCGGCGCGGGGGCCGCCGTGCTGGGGCTGCGCGCCTGCGGCCGTCCCGAGTCGCTCACCGACTGGCGGGCGGCGCTGCGCCGGGCCGCCGCCGACGCCGTACGCGACCGGGGCGGCAGCGCGCTCGTCCTGCTCGCGGCGGTGACGGCCGTGCTGTGCGCCTGGATGATGCTGCCGCTGGCGTTCCTGGCGCCCGGACCGCTGGCCATGGCGCTCAGCGCGGTCGACGTGCGGCACGGGAACCGGTGACACCGCGGCGGCCGGCACCGGTGGCCGTACCCGGTCCGGTGCCGGCCGCCGCGGTGTCACCGGTAAACCGCCGTAACCGGTTACGCGGTCGTGTCCGCCTCGTCCGCCGTCTTGAGGAAGTCCGCCGAGGGTATGAAGAACAGGGTTCCGGTGACCGCCCTGGAGTGGTCCAGGATCGGGTCGTGGGCGGTGGACTCGCTGCCGAGGAACATCTTGCGCAGCATCGTCTCGGGCACCTCCGGATCGCGGGCGTAGGCGATGAAGTACGTGCCGAACTCGCCGTGCCCCGGGCGACCGAAGGGCATCGCGGCGCGCAGGATGCGCTGCTCGTCGCCCGCCGCGTCCACGAGCGTGTTGACGTCGACGTGCGAGCCGTCCTGGTCGAGTTCGAGGTTGGTCTGCTTGGTCCGGCCGATCACCCGCTCCTGCGCCTCGACCGGCAGCTTGTGCCAACTGTCCAGGTCGTGCAGGTACTTCTGCACGATCGCGTAGCTGCCGCCGCGGAAGTCCGGGTCCTCGTCGCCCACCAGCGCCGTGTCGGCGGCGACATCGCCCACCGGGTTCTCGGTGCCGTCCACGAAGCCCAGCAGATTGCGCGACTCGAAGTACTCGAACGTCTGCACCTCGTCCTCGACGGTGGCCGCGCCGCCCAGCCGGTCCATGATCTCGGCGGTCAGCGCGAAGCACAGGTCCGGCCGGGTGGCCCGGACGTGGAAGAGCAGGTCGCCCGGGGTGGACACGGCCCGGTGCCGGGGCCCGGCCAGTTCGCGGAACGGGTGCAGTGCGGCCGGGCGGGGCGCGCCGAACAGCCGGTCCCAGGCGCGGGCGCCGACCCCCGCGACACAGCTCAGCCGGCCGTCCGGATACGGGAAGGCGAACGACCTTGCCAGGCCCGCGAGTTCGGCGAGCGTCCGGCGGGCGGCCCGTTCCCCGCCGGGTTCGACGGACAGGACCAGGAAGAGTGCCACGGGGGTCGGCGGGCCGAGCAGCGGCTGGGGCAGCGCACCGGACGACGGCAACTGCGTAGACATGGGGTTCCTCTTCCTCGTGACGGACCGCGGTGTCCTCGGTGCGACGGGGGAATGCCGCCCGGTACCACCGGTCTTGACGGCTCTGCGACCGGTTCGGACCGCTCCGCGTCTTTCGTGCGGGCGGGTCCGGTACGGATGCGTCAGCTCGACGATGAGGTGAGCGTCCGTCATATGCCCGGCCAAATGACGGACCATACCAGCGGTGACGGAGAGGGAACGGAGCGCACGGAGGGTCGCACAGGGGCGTGCGGTGTCTCACCGGTCGCACACACGTCCACCTGCGGTGATGTCCGCAGGTGGCCGCGGGGGCACGGATGTTCGCACGCGGGACGCAAGCGATGGGTGCACGGACCGTCACAACCGCTGCGCCCGGCGTTCCCGCAGCAGCAGCCAGGCCAGATACGCGCCGCCGCCCACCCCCGTGACCACACCGACGGGCAACAGTGCGGAACCGGTTACGCGTTGCGTGGCGAGATCCGCGGCCGACACCAGCAGCGCGCCCGTCCAGGCCGCCGGGAGCACGTTCGGGCCCGCCGCGCGCGTCACCCGGCGGGCCAGCTGGGGCGCGGCCATCGCCACGAACGGGATCGGCCCGGCCGCCGCGACCGCCATCGCCGTCAGCCCCGTGCCCGCGCTCAGCAGTACCAGCCGGCTGCGCTCGGGCGGCACCCCGAGCGCGGCGGCCGTGTCGTCGCCCATCTCCAGCATCGTCAGCCGCCGCCCGAACACCAGGACGACCGGCACGAGCACCACCAGGCCCAGCGCGGCCACCCGCACGTCGTCCCAGTCGCGGGCGTTGAGCGAACCGATCATCCAGCTCGCCGACTCGGCCGCCTTGCCGAGGTCGGCGCGCACGTACAGGAAACTCGTCGCCGAGCCGAGCACCGCGGAGGCGCCGATGCCGACGAGGACGAGCCGGTAACCGTGTACGCCCTGTTTCCACGCGAGCAGGTAGACCGCGGTGGCCGTGGCGAAGCCGCCGCAGACCGCGCCGACCGCCGTCTGGGCCGTCCCCGCGTCGAACAGGATGATCGCGGCGAGCGCGCCCGCCGAGGCACCGTTGCCGAAACCGGTGATGTCCGGGCTGCCCAGCGGGTTGCGGGTCAGCGACTGGAACACCGCGCCCGCCATACCCATCGCGAAACCGACCAGGACCGCGACCAGGGCGCGCGGCAGCCGCAGGTCGAGCACGACGAACCCGGCGCCGGGCGGCCCGTTCCCGGCGAAGGTGCGCACCACGTCGACGGGGGAGAGGGCGTAGGAGCCGGTACCGACGGAGAAAACGGTTACGACAACGGCCAGCACCGCGAGCGCCGCGCACACCAGCACCGCCCGCCCGTCGAACCGCACCGACCAGCGGCCCGACCGCACCAGTCCCCGCCGTACCACGGGCCGTACGGCACGCGCGTCCTCGGTCAGGCCGCTCACAGCTGGGCCACCTTCCGCTGCCGTACCAGATGGATGAACAGCAGCCCGCCGAGGAACGCCGTCACGATGCCCACCTCGATCTCCGACGGCGCCACCACGACCCGCCCGAGCACGTCCGACACCAGCAGCAGCACGGGCGCGTACAGGGCGCAGTACGGCAGCAGCCAGCGCGGGTCGGGGCCGCAGAAGGCGCGGGCCGCGTGCGGGATCATCAGCCCGACGAAGCCGATCGGCCCGCACACCGCGGTCGCCCCGCCGCACAGCAGCGTCACCGACACGACGGACAGCACCCGGGTGCGCCGCACGCTCGTACCCAGCGCCCGCGCGTGCTCCTCGCCGAGCGCGAGCGCGCCCAGCGGCCGGCCGAGCGCGAACGCCAGCAGCGCGCCCGCCACCAGCAACGGCAGCACGTCGTACAGGAGTTGGACGTCCCGTTTGGCGAGCGTGCCCACCGACCAGTGGCGCATCGCGTCCAGGGTGCCCAGGTTCCACAGCTGCAACCCGTTGACGTACCCGAACAGGGCCGCGTTCACGGCGGTTCCGGCGAGCGCGAGCCGGACGGGGGTGGCGAGACGGCCGCCGCCGAGGGCGTTGACCGCGGTCGCGGCGACGGCCGCCCCGGCCAGCGCGAACCACAGATAGCCGCCGAACGAGGTGATGCCGAGGACACTGATCGCGGTCACCACGGCCGCCGCCGCACCCGCGTTGACGCCGAGCAGCCCCGGATCGGCCAGCGGATTGCGGGTCAGCGTCTGCATCACGCCGCCCGCGAGCCCGAGCGAGGCGCCGACGGCGACCCCGATCGCGGTCCGCGGCAGCCTCAACTCCCGTACGATCGTGTCGTTTTCGCTGCCCGAGGGGGAGAAGAGGCCCGCCCACACCTGGTCGAGCGGGATCTGTTTGGTGCCCACGGCCAGTGACAGGGCGAGCGCCGCGAGGAGCAGCACGACACCGAGGACGAGCCCCAACGACCGTACGGAGGTGGCGGTTCGGGGTGTCCCGGCCCGCGGTGGTGCCGTTGTCACGGTCACGCCGTCGCCCCGGCAGCGGCCGACCGGGACCGCAGGCAGTCGCCGTACAGGGGGAGGATGCCCAACTCCTCGGCGCGGGCCAGGGTCGGCGCGGCGGCGTCCCGCTCGGAGACCAACGGGCAGCCGTTGTAGGGCCACTTGATGCCGAGCGCGGGGTCCAGCGGGTTGACGGCGTGCTCGACGTCCGGCCGGTACCGGGCGGAGCGGAGGGAGACCACGGTCGCGTCGGCGGTCAGGGCCTGGAAGGCGTGCCCGAGCCCCTCGGACAGGTAGACGGCGGTGCCCCCGTCGGCGCCGAGCGGAACCGCTTCCCACTGCCCGAACGTGGTCGAGCCGAGCCGCAGGTCGACGACCACGTCCAGGACCCGGCCCGCCACACAGGTGACGAACGTCGCCCGGCCGGGCGGCACATCGGCGAAGTGGATGCCGCGCACCGCACCGCGCTTCGACACCGAGCAGTCGGCCTGCACGAGCCGTGCGGGACGGCCGGTGAGGGCACGGAACTCGTCGTCGCGGAACCACTCGTGGAATCCGCCGCGGTGGTCGCGGTGCACGGGCGGGGTGCGGACCCAGGCGCCTTCGATGGTCAGCGGACGCATGGCTGGTCCTGCTCCTTTCGCGGAGTGGGGACGCGATCCGGTAGGCATGAAGTTAGCTTAGGCTAAGCTAACTTCGAGTGGTCGGGTCCGGTGTCGGGAAACACCTGCCGTGCTGCCAACTGTCCCTGGTGGGTGGGTGGTTGATGCCGGACGCGACGGCGAGGACCGGACGGGAGTCGGCCGGGTACTGGGCCGTCCGGAAGCGGTTTCGGTACTGGGTCCTCCCGTTCGGCCCGGTGTTCGGTGCCGCTGTCTGGCGTCGGGTGTTCGGCGTCGGGTGCCGGGTCCTCCGGTTCCGTGCCGGGTGCTCCGGCCGGGGACCGTGCGGTGGCTGATCGGACTGGCCTTGGCGAAAGGGGAGTTGGGATGAACGTCGTACCCGTGCGGGGCGCGGTCCGCCTCGCCGCGGCCGAGGCCCCGCAACCGGTGGCCCCGGAAGAGGCTCGCGAGGAGGCGCCGGGCAGCGCCGGTCCCGTGCGCATCACCGGGCCGCGCGTCGCCCGTCTCCTCGACCGTCTCGCGACCGCCGACGAGCATCAACGCGCCGCACTCGTCCAGGAGTTCTGGAGTGACGTGGAGCGCTGCGGCACCCCGCTCGTCGAGGAGCTGCCGGGCGAACCCGGGCACCGGGCGGTCACCTTCCTGTGGCGCGGCCACCGGGCCACCCGGCAGGTCCTGCTGTACGCCAACCGGATCGTCGACCGCGAGCACCTCGCCGGTTCCCTCCTGGAGCCCGTACCCGGCACCGACGTCTGGCACCTGTGCCTGCGGTTGCGCGCCGACCACCGCGGCTCCTACCGCCTGGCCGCCGACATCTCGCCCAAGCCCCCGCCCCAGGAACCGGCCCGCCTCCAGCAACGTCTGCGCTCCCTGTCCGCCCACGCCGCCCCCGACCCACTCAACTCCCTTACAGTGCAGACCCGTTGGCAGAGCGCCGACAGCTCGGTCTTCGCCCTGCCGCACGCCCCGGCGGAACCCGCGGCGGCGGCCACCGGATCTGCCGGGTCCGCCGGACACGTCGAACGCCACCGGGTGCCCGCCGCGGCGCTGGGCGGGGAACGGGACGTGTGGGTGTACCGGCCGGTGGGGTGCGACGCGACGGGCGGGAGCACGGCCGTCGGCGCGGTCGTCGGCGCGGCGGAGCCAACTCCGGTCCCTGGCCTGCCCCTTAGCTCCGGCCTGTTCCCGAGTCCTGGCCTGTTCCCGAGCCCGGCAGCGCTCCCACCCACCCCGCTCCCCGTCCTCCTGCTCCCCGACGGCGACATGTGGTTCGGGCGGATGAACCTGCACCTCACCCTCGACGCGCTGATCGCCGCCGGTGCCCTCCCGCCGCTCGCCGTGCTCGCCCCCGACGCCGTCGACCGGCACACGCGATGGCGTGAACTCGGCGGCAGGGACGCCTTCGTGGCGTTCCTCGCCGACGAGTTGCTGCCGTGGGCCGCCGCCCGTCTGCCGCTCACCGCGGATCCCGCGCGTACGGTCGTCGCGGGCCAGAGCCTCGGTGCCGTCACCGCGCTGTACGCCGCGCTGCGGCGCCCCGACCGCTTCGGCGCCGTCCTCGCCCAGTCGTCCTCCCTGTGGTGGCGCCCGGGGCTGCCGCCGGGCGTGCCCAAACCGTCGGTGGCGGGCACCCCTTGGCTCGTCGACCGCTACCGCCGGGCCCGACTGCCCGCCCTCACCGTCCACTTGGACGTAGGGCTGCACGAGGGCGACATGGTCGGCCAGAGCCGCGCCCTGCACACCACCCTGCGCGCCGCGGGCCACCGCGCGACCCTCCACGAGTACAACGGCGGCCACGACTACGCCTGTTGGCGCGTAGCACTGGCCGACGGCCTGGTCCGCCTGCTCGGCCCCACCCCGGCCGCGTAGAGCCGCACTCGCACACCCGCCGTCGTACCCACGCGCCCGCACCCGCGCCCCCGAACGGTCGCCGGCCCGTCGTCGGGCGGGACCGCGACCCCTCCAGGGGGATGTCCAGCAAGCGCGCCGACGCCGCCGCTTGTTGGGCCGCGTCCGGGAGGGACGGCGCCGCCGTGGCGATGAC
>LJCV01000036.1 GCA_001298575.1 Actinobacteria bacterium OK074 | reverse complement strand
TGTGTTAAGCACGCCGCCAGCGTTCGTCCTGAGCCAGGATCAAACTCTCCGTGAATGTTTACCCGTAATCGGGTCGACACACACGAGAGCGGAACAACCAGGCGGAATAAGCCCAGCCGTTCACAGCATCCTCGCTGTGTATTCTTCAAAGGAACCTCGCCACCGGAAGAATCTTCCGATGAACGGGGTATCAACATATCTGGCGTTGATTTTTGGCACGCTGTTGAGTTCTCAAGGAACGGACGCTTCCTTTGTACTCACCCTCACGGGCTTTCCTCCGGGCTTTCCCTTCGGTCCTGCTGTTTTGCTTTGTTCTTGCGTTTCCGACTCTATCAGATCGTTTTCGCGTCCTGATCCCCAGTCAGCGGGGTTGTCTTCTCGGCCCGCTGGGCCGTTCCGACGAGTGAGACTTTAGCGGATTCCCGGCTCCCGAGCTAATCGGGGGCCTGCGGCCTTTCGGACGCGGATTCCTCATTCCGTAAATACGCACGCCAAAACAACACGACGACAGATCGTCGATTGCTGGCTGGTACCTGCGGAATGGCTGTCCGGGGACCGACCGGAGTCGGCGCTCACGCTGGACAGCTCGGAGAACGTTACGGATCGCCCCGGGGCGTGTCAACTCGGGGGTGGACGGCCCCTCGCAGGCGTACCCTCGGCCCCATGACTACGCGTACGTGCACCGAGCTGTGGTGGGCCGCCTGACGGCGGCCGGACTCTCGTATGCGTTCAACGGCCGCCGCCTCGGCGGCCGTTCTTGTTTCTCCTCCGGGAGGTGGCCGGCCGGGTGCGGCGGTCCCGATCAGGAGGTGGAGAGATGGCGGTAGCGGTACGGACTCCGCGGGTGCGGGTCTTCAGTGGGATCAAGCCATCGGGGCATCTGACGCTCGGGAACTACCTCGGGGCGATGCGGCGGTGGGCCGAGGTCGACCAGCACCGGGCCGAGGCGTTGTTCTGCGTCGTCGACCTGCACGCGTTGACCGTGGAGCACGATCCGGCGCGGGTGCGCAGGCTCAGCCAACAGGCGGCGACGCTGTTGCTGGCGGTGGGGCTGGACCCCGAGTTGTGCACCGTCTTCGTCCAGAGTCATGTGGATGAGCACGCGCGGCTGTCGTACGTCCTGGAGTGTGTGGCCACGGACGGGGAGATGCGGCGGATGGTGCAGTACAAGGAGAAGGCCGCGCGGGAGCAGGGGCGGGGCGGGAGTGTGCGGCTGTCGTTGCTGACGTATCCCGTGTTGATGGCGGCCGACATCCTTGCCTACCGGACGGACGAGGTACCCGTAGGGGACGACCAGACGCAGCACGTGCAGCTGGCGCGGGATCTGGCGGAGCGGTTCAACCAGCGGTACGGGTTCACGTTCACCGTGCCGCGGGCCACGCGGCCGGGGGTGGCCGCGAGAGTCATGAACCTTCAGGATCCGGCGGCGAAGATGGGCAAGAGCGACGACGTCGGCCCGGGGATCGTGTACGTGCTGGACGAGCCCGATGTCGTACGGAAGAAGGTCATGCGGGCCGTGACCGACAGTGGGCGGGAGGTCGTGTACGACCCGGAGGAGCGGCCGGGGGTGGCCAACCTGCTGGAGATTCTGGCGGCCTGTGGGGGTGGGGACCCGGAGGCGCTGGGGGCGGGGTACTCGTCGTACGGGGACTTGAAGCGGGATGTCGCCGAGGCCGTCGTCGAGGTGTTGCGGCCTGTTCGGGAGCGGCATCGGGAGGTGTGTGCGGATCCCGGGTATGTGGCGGGGGTGCTGCGGGAGGGGGCCGAGCGGGCTCGGGCGATGGCTCGGCCGACCGTGGACCGCGCGTACCGGGCCGTCGGGTTGTTGCCGGCCGTGGCCTCGGAGGTCGCGGTGTGACCGCCAGGGGCCGCATCGCCTGGATGGCGGTGCGGCTTCCCCCTGGCGGGGTCCGGGGGTTCAGCTGTTGTTGCCGGAGGCCAGTTCGCGGCTGCGGTCGCGGGCGGCTTCCAGGGCGGCGATGAGGGCGGCGCGGACGCCGTGGTTCTCGAGTTCGCGGATCGCGCTGATCGTCGTGCCCGCGGGCGAGGTGACGTTCTCGCGGAGCTTGACCGGGTGTTCGCCGCTGTCGCGGAGCATGGTGGCGGCGCCGATCGCGGACTGGACGATCAGGTCGTGGGCCTTGTCGCGGGGCAGGCCGAGCAGGATGCCCGCGTCCGTCATGGCTTCCACCAGGTAGAAGAAGTACGCCGGGCCCGAGCCGGACAGGGCCGTGCAGGCGTCCTGCTGGTGCTCGGGGACGCGGAGCGTCTTGCCGACCGCGCCGAAGAGTTCCTCGGCGTGCGCGAGGTGGGCCTCGGTGGCGTGGCTGCCGGGCGAGATGACGGACATGGCCTCGTCGACGAGGGCGGGGGTGTTCGGCATGACGCGGACGACCGGGGTGCCGGGGGTGAGGCGGTCCTCGATGAACGCGGTGGTGATGCCGGCCGCGCCGCTGATGACCAGGCGGTCGGCGGGGACGTGCGGGGCCAGCTCGGTGAGGAGGGTGCCCATGTCCTGCGGTTTGACCGTGAGGATCAGGGTGTCGGCGGTCTTCGCGGCCTCCGCGTTGGTGACCGGGGTGACGCCGTAGCGGGTGCGGAGTTCCTCCGCGCGTTCCGGGCGGCGGGCGGTGACCAGCAGGTCCGCCGGGGCCCAGCCCGCTCGGATCAATCCGCTGAGCAGGGCTTCGCCGATCTTGCCGGTGCCGAGGACTGCGACTTTCTGGGTCATGGTTGCGGGTGCCCTCCGGGGGTTATGTCGTCCTTCCGCCATCCTCGCACCGGTGGCGTGGGGGTGGGGCGGGTGTCCGGTGGGCGGGATGTCTGCCCGTACTTCGGGACTGCCTCGTACCTGGGGACCGCGGGGTTACGGCGTCCCTTAAGGGTTACGGCGTCGTACGTTTCAGGGTTGCCGCGCCCAGGGCCAGGACGAGCAGGGCGCAGCCGCCGACGATCAGGACGTCGCGGACGAACGTCGTCGTCATGTCGGTGTGGGTGAGGACCTGGGTCATGCCGTCGACGGCGTACGACATGGGGAGGGCGTCGGAGATCTTCTCCAGGACCGGATGCATGTTCGAGCGGGGGGTGAACAGGCCGCAGAGGAGGAGCTGGGGGAAGATCACCGCCGGGAGGAACTGGACGGCCTGGAACTCGGAGGCGGCGAAGGCCGAGACGAACAGGCCGAGCGCGGTGCCGAGGACGGCGTCGAGGACCGCGACCAGGAGCAGGAGCCAGGGGGAGCCGGTGACGTCGAGGCCGAGGAACCCGACCGCGAGGCCGGTGGCCAGGGCGGACTGGACGACCGCGAAGGCGCCGAAGGCGAGCGCGTAGCCCGCGATCAGGTCGGCCTTTCCCAGGGGCATCGCGAGAAGGCGTTCGAGGGTGCCGGAGGTGCGTTCGCGCAAGGTCGCGATGGACGTGACCAGGAACATCATGATCAGCGGGAAGATGCCGAGGAGCGAGGCGCCGATCGAGTCGAAGGTGCGCGGGTCGCCGTCGAACATGTAGCGCAGCAGGACCAGGAGCAGGCAGGGGACCAGGAGCAGCAGGGCGATCGTGCGGCGGTCGTGGCGGAGCTGGCGGAGCACGCGGGTCGCGGTGGCCGTGGTGCGGGCAGCGTTCATCACGCTCATCGCGTGGGCTCCTTTTCGGGGTCGCTTCCCGTGGCCGCGGCCTCGTCGACCAGGTGCAGGAAGGCCGCTTCGACCGTGTCCGTGCGGGTACGGCGGCGGAGGGCGTCCGGGGTGTCGGCGGCGAGGAGGCGGCCCTCGCGCAGGAGCAGCAGGTGGTGGCAGCGTTCCGCCTCGTCCATGACGTGGGAGGAGACGAGGAGGGTGGCGCCGCGCTGCTCTGCGATGGTGTGGAACAGGGCCCACAGGTCGCGGCGGAGCACCGGGTCAAGGCCGACCGTCGGCTCGTCCAGGACGAGGAGTTCGGGGGTGCCGAGGAGGGCGACGGCCAGGGAGACGCGGCTGCGCTGGCCGCCGGAGAGGCGTCCGGCGAGGGCGTCGGCGTGGGTGGTGAGGTCTACGTCGGTGATGGCCCGGGTGACGTTGGCGTGGCGGCGGTCGGCGGCGGCGCGGCCGGGGTCGAGGATCGCGGCGAAGTAGTCCAGGTTCTGACGGACCGTCAAGTCGTCGTAGACGGAGGGGGCTTGGGTGACGTAGCCGATGCGGGAGCGGAGGGTCGCGGTGCCCGCGGGGCTGCCCAGGACCTCCAGGGTGCCGGTGACGTTGGCCTGGGTGCCGACGATCGCGCGCATCAGCGTGGACTTGCCGCAGCCGGAGGGGCCCAGGAGGCCGGTGATGCGGCCGCGGGGGGCGGTGAAGGCGAGGTCGCGGAGGGCGGGGCGGCCGCCTCGGTGGACGGAGAGGTGGGTGGCGTGGATCGCGGGGGTGTCCGGGGGCTGCTCTTTGATAATCATCACGTGATGATTATTGCGCTCGGCCGCCCGCTTCCGTCAAGCCCGTCCGGTCCGGTTGCTTTCCGTTGAGCCCGGGGCGCGGGGCCCGGGGCCCCGGGCGCGGGTGTGCGGGGTGGCGCGGGCGTACGGGGTGGCGCAGGGGGCGGGCAACGCGGTGTGCGGGGTGCTCGGCGCGCTGCTGCCGAAGTTGTTGGACGCGTTGGGGGAGTTGGAGAGGCCGGGGGTGTTGTCGGGCGGGGTGTCAGCGGCGCTTCGCCACCAGTAGCTCCACCACGTAGGTCTCCTCCACGAACCCGTCCGGGAAAACCCCGAGGAGGTGCTCCCGTTCCGCCGTGAGGAACTCCTGGGTGCGGGTCTGGTCGTCGACGAGGAAGATCGAGTGGCTGCCGATGTTCGCCAGGTGGAGGTCGACCGGAACCCGGCGGGACCAGCGGATGCGGCGGTGGGTGAAGTCCAGGCTGCCCGTCGGGTCGGCCTTGGCGGCCCGCGCGCCGCTGCCGTTCTTCTCCACCGCCGGGTTGGCCCCGAAGCGGCGGCCGATGCGGTCCGACTGCTCGACGATCCACGGGACGTCCAGCGCGTGCGTGTTCCACCACAGCGCCAGCGCGCCGTCCGGCTTCAGCGCGCGCAGCGCCTCCGGCACGGACCGGGTCTGGTCCGTCCAGTGCCAGGACTGGGCATAGGTGATCAGGTCGAGGGTGGCGTCCGCGAAGGGGAGGCAGTTGCCGTCGGCGCGCACCAGTTCGACCTCCGGCAGCGCTCGGCGCAGCTCCGCCGCCATGCCCGGGCCCGGCTCGACGGCGACGACCTGGGCGCCCCGGGCGTGCAGCAGGGCGGTGGCGATTCCGGTGCCCGCGCCGACGTCCGCGACGCGCGAACCGGCGAGCGGACGGCCGGACAGTTCCTCGATCGCGTCGAAGAGGGCCGGCGGGTAGGAGGGCCGGTTCGCCGCGTACTGGGCCGCGGCCTCGTTGAAGGAGCGGGCTCGTGCGGCGTGGGAGGGGGGTGTAGTCATACGGCCATGGTGGCGGCGGGTGGGGCGGGGGACGAGGGGTTTTTCCAGGTGTTTGGGCGCCCGTGCGGGGTTTCGGGGGGCGTACGGTGCCTCGGGCCGGTCGTTCACCACACCTCGGGCCGGAGGTTCAGCGCACCTCGGACCGGTGGTGCACCACGCCCAACTCCCGCTTGGTGCAGCCCAGTTCGGCTCAGCCCTCCCGGTCTGCTCCCGCTCGGCCAAGCTCAGCGCTACCGCTTGCGTCGCGTCGGGTTTCCCGAGCGGCGGGTCGTGCGCTTCTCGTGCCGGGCGCGGGCCTCGTCGTACTCCTCGCGCAGGAGTTGTTCGCCGGGGGCTTCCCGTAGGGAACGGGCGAAGTAGGCGAGGAGGGAGCCGACGAAGCCGATCATCAGCAGGCCGCGCAGGGATGCCTGGCGGGCGGGGTCCGGGCGTCTGCTGAACGTCCCCCACGTGTTGCCGAACGCGAGGGCGCTGCACACCGCGAACATGACGACGATCAGCCACGCCACCAAGCCGCCCACGTCCGCGATGCCCAGCCCCTCGTACGCGAGGCCCAGCACCGCGCACGCGGCCAGCGCCGTCAGGAGTGAACCGACGGCCACGCCCGCCCGGCGGATGGCGTAGCCGTCGTCGTGCTCCACCCAGGTCGTCCCGAAGAAACGCAGGTCTTCGGGACGGGGGCCGCTCTGTTCGTCGCTCACGCACCGATTATCGCGCCGGACCCCGGAGCGCGAGCAGCGGCCCGTGCGTCACGAACGGTGGCTCGTACGTTGCGGACAGCGGCCCGTACGTTGCGGACAGCGGCCCGTACGTTACGAGCAGCGGCCCGTCACGTACCCGTCGCTTCCCGTGTGCACGTACGCGTCCGAGACGTACTCCCCCGCGCCGATGTTGTCCCAGATGTTGGTCGTGCCGTACGTGCCGGTGATCGTCTGGCCAGGTGTCTGGCAGTAGATCGGGACGCGGGCGCCCTCCGGCAGGGTGCGGACGAGCGAGTACGCCGTGCTCGGGCCGCTGCGGACCTTGAGGTTGATGCCCGGCGCGACCGGATAGGTCGTGACGGATGCCGTCGCGGTGGCCTGCGGCTCCGCGCCGCTCGCATCGCCCGATTCCTGCGCATGGTCGAGTGCCATGTCTGCCTCCCCCGTTGATTCCCCCAGTGATGTCCCATGACGTCCGATAAGTCGGCACCTCATGGGATTCTGTTCATGCCCAGAAAACCTACTCCGTACACACCATCTCCACATGCGGTTTTTCGCACAGGCATGCCAGCACGCCGCCTCTGTCTCGTACGTGTCATCGACTAGGCTCCCGTGGGCGTCGCGCGTGCGGCCGATCTGGACGGGAGTTGGGCATGGCGCCGACGTCGTACACCAGAACCGGAGCGGACCGGGAGCCTCCCGAATACGCCGGTCAGTACCGCCTGGACGCGTGCCTCGGCTCCGGTGGCATGGGCGTCGTGCACCTGGCCACCTCTACCTCCGGGCTGCGGCTCGCGATCAAGATCGTGCACACCGACTTCGCCAAGGACCCCGAGTTCAGGGGCCGTTTCAAGCAGGAGATCGCGGCGGCGCGGCGGGTCAGCGGCGCGTTCACCGCGCCCGTCGTCGACGCCGACCCGGAGGCCGAACGGCCGTGGATGGCCACGCTGTTCATCCCCGGGCCGACCCTCGCCGAGCACGTGAAGCGGAACGGGCCGATGGCTCCGGACCGGCTGCGCCGGCTGATGGCCGGGCTCGCCGAGGCGCTGCGGGACATCCACCGGGTCGGCGTCGTCCACCGCGACCTGAAGCCCAGCAACGTCCTGCTCGCCGAAGACGGCCCCAAAGTCATCGACTTCGGCATCTCCCGGCCCTACGACAGCGAACTGCGCACCGAGACCGGCAAGTTGATCGGCACCCCGCCGTTCATGGCACCGGAGCAGTTCCGCGCGCCGCGGGACGTCGGGCCCGCCGCCGACATCTTCGCCCTCGGGTCCGTGCTGGTGCACGCGGCCACGGGGCGCGGCCCGTTCGACTCCGACAGCCCGTACATCGTGGCCTACCAGGTCGTGCACGACGAGCCGGACCTCGCCGGCGTCCCCGGCAACCTCGCCCCGCTCATCCTGCGCTGCCTCGCCAAGGAGCCCGAAGACCGGCCCACCGCCGACCAGTTGATGCGCGAGCTGCGGTCGGTGGCGGCGTCGTACGACACGCAGTCGTTCGTGTCCGGGGAGCGGGGTGCGGGCAACGGCGGCACGGGGACCAGCGGCACCAACTGGGACACGGTGGATGCGGCGGACGCCGAACCTGGCGGCGGGCAGCAGGAGTTGGCCCCCGGCCCTGCCTCCGGCCCCGTCCCCGGCTCCGGCTCCGCCCCAGTCGCCCCCGCCGCCGACGTAGCCGCATCGGCCGCAGCAGCCGCATCCGTCGGCCCGTCGGCCCCCGGCATCCCCGCTCCCGATCCCCCCTCCTCCGCCGCCACTCCCTCCCCCTCCCCCTTCCCCTCCCGCACCCGAACTCGCCTGCGCAAGCGCGTGGTTCTGGCGACGGGGGCCGTCGTGCTCGTCGCGGGTGGTGCGTTCGTCGCCGTGCCGTTGCTCAGCGGCAACGAGGCAACCGCCAACGGGGGCCCGGCGGCGGCGCGTTCGGGCGACGCGACCGCGACGTCCGCCGCCGGGTTCCGCACGTGGTCGGTGCGGGCAGCCGCCACCGGGAGCGCTGCCGCCGGTGTGACGCCCCAATGCTCGTACAGCGGTGGGAAGTTGTTCTGTGCGCAGGGTCCGCTGGTGTACGCGCTCGACGCCGCCGACGGCACCGTCGCGTGGCGGTACCACCTGCCCGCGGGGACCGTGTCGAGTTCGCCGCCCGTGATGTCGGGCGGACTGGTGCACGTGGAGTCGGGTCTCAAGGGTGAACAGCTCGCGCTGGACCCGGAGTCGGGGCAGGTCCGCTGGAGACTGGCCACCGCGGGCGGCGGACAGCAGTACGCGGGCGGCGAGTTGCTGCTGACCTCGGCCGACGGCACCGTCAGCGGGTTCGACAGCGCCTCCGGGAAACGGACTTGGCGCCATCGCATACCGGGCCTGGGCACGCCGTACTTCACCGCGTTCGCCGGGGACCCGACGGCGTACACGGCGACCGTGTCCGACGACGGGAGCGGCACGCTCGTCACCGCCGTCGACCCGGCGACCGGCGCCGTGCGCTGGGACGCGCGGCTCGCGGGCTCGTTGACGCCGGTCGGCAGCAGCGGCGGCGCCCTCTTCCTGACCGTCGGCGACGCCGTCTACGGCGACGCCAAGGCCGTCGTCCGGTACGACCCGACGACGAAGTCCGTGCGGCGGGTGACGCTGCCGCTGTCGCTCTCCCAGGCGAACGCGGGCGTGCACGGCGACGTCACGTATCTGCTGGCCGAGGGGGGCTCGCTCGTCGCCGTCGACCTGGAGGCGGGCAAGCAGTTGTGGCGGCTGGAGACGTCCGTGGCCCGCGGTTCGGCGCCGTCCTCCGACGGCAAGTACGTCTATGTCAGCGCCGCCGACGGGCGGTTGCTCGCGGTGGACGCCCGCAAGGGCACGCTCGTCGGGCAGACCCCGGCCCGGCTCGGCGTCCACGGCGACGAGGTCCAGCCGTCCCTGCCCACGCCCGTCCTCGTCGACGGCCGCGTGTACGCGAGCGCGCCGGACGGCACGGTCTTCGGGGTGCGGGCGGACGATCCGGCCGGTTGGTGACGCACGCAGCCGGTTGGTGACGCACCCATGCGGAAGGCCGCGCCCGAAAGCGCGGCCCTCCCAAATCCCGTACCAGTACCGGGAATTCAGCTACCGGGTTCAGCCCAGCTTGCTGACGTCCCGCACCGCGCCCCGGTCCGCGCTCGTCGCCATCGCCGCGTACGCGCGCAGCGCCGCCGACACCTTGCGCTCGCGGTTCCTCGGGGCGTACTGCCCGCCGAGCGCTGCCTCGCGGCGGGCCAACTCGGCGTCGTCCACGAGGAGTTCGATCGTGCGGTTGGGGATGTCGATGCGGATGCGGTCGCCGTCCTCGACGAGGGCGATGGTGCCGCCGGACGCCGCCTCGGGGGACGCGTGGCCGATCGACAGGCCCGAAGTGCCGCCGGAGAAGCGGCCGTCGGTGATCAGGGCGCAGGTCTTGCCGAGGCCGCGGCCCTTGAGGAAGGACGTCGGGTAGAGCATCTCCTGCATGCCGGGGCCGCCCTTGGGGCCCTCGTAGCGGATGACGACGACATCGCCGTCCGTCACCTGTTTGTTGAGGATCTTCTCGACGGCTTCTTCCTGCGACTCGCAGACGACCGCCGGGCCCTCGAACGTCCAGATGGACTCATCCACGCCGGCCGTCTTCACGACGCAGCCGTCGACCGCCAGGTTGCCCTTGAGGACCGCGAGGCCGCCGTCCTTGGAGTACGCGTGCTCGGCGGAGCGGATGCAGCCGCCCTCGGCGTCCTCGTCCAGCGCCTCCCAGCGCTCGGACTGGGAGAACGCCTCGGCGGAGCGGACGCAGCCGGGGGCCGCGTGCCAGAGCTCCACGGCCTCCGGGGAGGGCGATCCGCCGCGCACGTCCCACGTCTTCAGCCAGTCCGCGAGGGACGGGCTGTGGACGGAGTGGACGTCCTCGTTGAGCAGGCCCGCGCGGTGCAACTCGCCCAGCAGGGCCGGGATTCCGCCCGCGCGGTGCACGTCCTCCATGTAGTACGTGCGGTTCTTCGCGACGTTCGGGGCGACCTTGGCGAGGCACGGCACGCGGCGCGAGACCTCGTTGATCTCCTCCAGGCCGAACGGGACGCCCGCCTCCTGCGCCGCGGCCAGCAGGTGCAGGATCGTGTTCGTGGAGCCGCCCATCGCGATGTCGAGCGCCATGGCGTTCTCGAAGGCCGCGAAGGTGGCGACGTTGCGCGGCAGGACCGTCTCGTCGTCCTGCTCGTAGTAGCGGCGGGTGATGTCCATGACCGTACGGGCCGCGTCCTCGTACAGACCCTTACGGGCCGTGTGCGTGGCGAGGACCGAGCCGTTGCCCGGGAGGGAGAGGCCGATCGCCTCGGTCAGGCAGTTCATCGAGTTGGCGGTGAACATGCCGGAACAGGAGCCGCAGGTCGGACAGGCGTTCTCCTCGATGCTGAGGACGTCCGCGTCGGAGACCTTGTCGTTGGCGGCCTCGACCATCGCGTCGATCAGGTCCAGCGTGCGGACCGTGCCGTCCTGGAGCGTGGCGCGTCCGGCCTCCATCGGGCCGCCGGAGACGAAGACCGTCGGGATGTTCAGGCGCAGCGCCGCCATGAGCATGCCGGGGGTGATCTTGTCGCAGTTGGAGATGCAGATCAGGGCGTCGGCGCAGTGCGCCTCGACCATGTACTCCACGCTGTCCGCGATCAGGTCGCGGGAGGGCAGGGAGTACAGCATGCCGCCGTGGCCCATCGCGATGCCGTCGTCGACGGCGATGGTGTTGAACTCGCGCGGGATGCCGCCGGCCGCGGTGATCGCCTCGCTGACGATCCGGCCGACCGGCTGGAGGTGGGTGTGGCCGGGCACGAACTCGGTGAAGCTGTTCGCCACCGCGATGATCGGCTTCCGGCCGATGTCCGCACCGGGTACACCGGAGGCGCGCATAAGGGCGCGTGCGCCCGCCATGTTGCGGCCGTGGGTGACTGTGCGGGACCTCAGCTCGGGCATCGTCGCTCGCTCCTTCAGACCAGATGCTTCAAACAGACAGGGCTGGTGCTTCGAACAGATAGGGCTGGTATCTGGTTATTGAGCGTACGCCGGTCATCCAGAGGCCGGGACGAGGTGTCCGGAATGCGGGATGTACGTCTCGGGGTGAGGGGTTGGTTCCGGGGGTGGCTCGGGGGTCGGTTCGGGGGCGATTCCGGGTCCGTTCAGGGTCGGCTCGGGGCGACTCGGGGTTGCTCGGGGGTGAGGCAGGGTTGGGGGGCCGGGGGTCGGCTCGGGGATCGGCTCAGGGTTGTGTCAGGTGTCCCTGTACGACCGGCGCCACGCGCGCGATGATCTGCTCGACGTCCGCCGAGGCCAGCGGCTCGACCTTGATCACGTAGCGGAGTACGGCCGCGCCGACCAGCTGGGCGGCGGCGAGTTCGGCGCGCAGTTCGGGGTCGGGGAGGTCGAGGCGGTCGGCGATGCGGCGCATCAGCTGGGCGGCGACCAGGCGGCGCATGATCGCGGCGGCGGTCTCGTTGTTGACCGCGGAGCGGACGACGGCGAGCAGGGGCGTACGGGTGACCGGGTTCTCCCAGACGCCGAAGACGAAGCGGGCCAGGCGCTCGCCGACGCCGTCGAGGGGGCCGTCGGTGATCGCGCTCGGCTCGGTGAGCACGGGGGCGAAGGCGACCGTGATCGCCGCCTCGAAGATCTGCTCCTTGGTGCCGAAGTACCGGTGCACGAGCGCCGAGTCGACCCCGGCGGCCTTGGCGATGCCCCGGACGGACGTCTTGTCGTAGCCGCGCGCGGAGAACTCCTCCCGGGCCGCGGCGAGGATGAGGTCACGGGTGGCGGGGGTGGCGGCGGCCTGGGTACGGGTGGGACGGCCGCGACCACGGCGCTCGGCGGGGGCTGGGGGCTGCTCCGCGGGGGCTGGGGGCCCTGCGGGGGCCGGACCGGGTTCTACGGCGCTGGAGCCCGGCTCTACGGCGCTGGAGCCGGGTTCTACGACGTCGGCGCCAGGCTCTGCGGCGTCGGAACCGGGACCAGTGCCGGAACCGGGGCCGGCCTTGGGCGGGTGCGGGTGCGGTACCGACGTCACGCGCGCGGGACCTTCGTCGCCGCGGCCAGGTGCAGGCGGGTGAAGGCCAGGGCCTCCGCCAGGTCGGCCTCGCGTTCGGCGGCGGACATCGCGCGGCGGGTGTTGACCTCGATGACGACATGGCCGTCGAAACCGTTCGCCGCGAGGCGTTCGAGGACGTCGGCGCACGGCATGACACCGCGCCCGGGGACCAGGTGCTCGTCCTTGTGGGAGCCGTTGCCGTCGGCGAGGTGGACGTGGCCGAGGCGGTCGCTCATGCGGTCGAGCATCTGGAGGGCGTCCGCGCGGGCCGTGGCGGCGTGACTGAGGTCGATCGTGAAGTGCCGGTAGTCGTCCTTGGTCACGTCCCAGTCGGGCGCGTAGGCGAGCATCTCGCGGTCGCGGTAGCGCCAGGGGTACATGTTCTCCACGGCGAACCGCACGTCCGTCTCGTCGGCCATGCGCCAGATCCCGGTGACGAAGTCGCGCGCGTACTGGCGCTGCCAGCGGAACGGGGGGTGGACGACGACGGTGCCGGCGCCGAGCTTCTCGGCGGCGGCACGCGCGCGTTGGAGCTTGACCCACGGGTCGGTGGACCAGACGCGCTGGGTGATCAGCAGGCAGGGGGCGTGGACGGCCAGGATCGGGATCCGGTGGTAGTCGCTGAGTCTGCGCAGGGCCTCGATGTCCTGGCTGACCGGGTCGGTCCACACCATGACCTCGACGCCGTCGTACCCGAGGCGCGCGGCGATCTCGAAGGCCGTCGCCGTCGACTCCGGATACACGGAGGCCGTGGAGAGTGCGACCTTCGCATCCGGGATGCGTACGACTGGTTCCACTCGGGACAGGTTACGGGTTGCGGTTGGGTGCGGGCGCCGGGGGGCGGCGGGGTTGGCCGGGGTTTGACGGTGGCCCTCGGGGTGGGGGCCCGATCGACGTGCGGGTTTCGCCGTGCGCGGGTGTGGGTCCATGCATGGTTGCTCGCGCCGTTGGTCGCGCCCCTTGCAGGACGCCACTCCGGCCGTAAGGCGCCCCCACAGGAAACCTTCACCCCGCACACAGAAAGCGGCGGAACTGGCACATCACGTGGAAGTTGATGTCGCTCGCCCCCCTTTGTCCGCAAAGCGGATTGACTGCTTCCGAGTTGTGGGCCGAGACGTGTCCGCAATGGCGTACGACGAAAGCGACTTCGCCTTCATGCAGCCCCCCACCCCCCACTCCCCCGTTTCCCGTCCCACCGGTTGCGCCCGCCCCGCCCCACGCGCGCGTGCCGGGCGCCGTCTCGCCGTCCTCGGGCTCGTGCTCGCCGCCCTCGGCGTCGCCGTACCCGCGCGCGCGGGTACGGCCGAAAGCGAGCGGCCCGCCGATCTCGCCGCCTATGTGAACCCCCTCGTCGGCACCAAGGCCGGCGGGCCCGACTTCGGTACCGGTGGCGGTGCCGGGAACACCTTCCCGGGGGCCGTCGCGCCGTTCGGGATGGTCCAGTGGAGCCCGGACACCGACCGGTCGCAGCCCGGCGGTTACCTGTACGACGACGACAAGATCCGCGGCTTCAGCCTCACCCACCTGTCCGGCGCGGGCTGCTACGGCGCCCAGGACCTGCCGTTCATGCCCTACCCGGGCCAGGTGACCACCTCGCCCGCCGCCGACCCCGACCGCTACCTGGACGGCTTCTCGCACGCCGACGAGAGCGCCTCCCCGGGCGCCTACGACGTCACCCTCGCCTCGGGCACCAAGGTCGAGCTGACGGCCACCCAGCGGTCGGGCGCGGGCCGGTTCACGTACCCGGCGGGTGACGGCACCGCCTCGCTCCTGGTGAACGTCTCCGGGTCGATCGGCGGCGCGAACGACGCCCAGGCCACCATCGGCGAGGACCGCCGCACGATCAGCGGTTACGTGGCGAGCGGGAAGTTCTGCGGCGGCATCAACCGCTACCGCGTGTACTTCTCGGCGACCTTCGACCAGCCCTTCGCCTCGGTCGGCACCTGGCACAACGACGCCGTCACCCCGGGCGACGACAGCGTGAGCGGCACCGCGCGCCCCAAGGTCGACCTGGCCAAGCCCGACGTGGCGACGGGGAACACGGCCGACGAGAAGATCCCGCACAAGTCCGTGAGCGTCTCCGGACCCGGCTCCGGCGCCTACGTCACCTTCGACACCGCCAGGAGCCGCTCCGTCGGCGTCAAGGTAGGGCTGTCGTACGTCAGCGAGGCGGGCGCCGCGGCCAACGCGAGGGCCGAGCAGGGCTCCTCCGGGTTCGACGAAGTCGCGGCACACGCGCGTGCCGCCTGGAACGAGCGCCTCGACCAGATCCGGGTCGACGGCGGCACCGACGCCCAGCGGACCACCTTCTACACCGCGCTCTACCACTCCCTGATCCAGCCGAACGTCTTCAGTGACGTCGACGGCAAGTACGTCGGCTTCGACGGGCAGACGCACACGGCGGCCAAGGGGCACGCCCAGTACGCCAACTTCTCCGGCTGGGACGTGTACCGCTCCGAGGTGCAGTTGTTGGCGCTGCTCGCGCCCAAGGAGGCCGGTGACATCGCGCAGTCGATGTACGACCAGGCGCACCAGGCGGGCGACGTGTGGGACCGCTGGTCGGTCAACAACGACTTCAACGGCGTCATGAACGGCGACCCCTACCACTCGATCCTGGCGAGCATGTACGCCTTCGGGGCCACCGGTTTCGACGCCAAGGACGCGCTGACGTCGATGGTGAAGGGCGCCACCAGGGTGCAGCCGTCGGGCGCCCGCTATGTCGAGCGGTACGGCCTGGCCGACTACGAGAAGCTCGGCTATCTCCCCGGCGACCCGTCGACGACCCTGGAGTACACGAGCGCCGACTTCGGCATCGCGCAGCTCGCCGGGCGCCTCGGGGACGCCTCCACGCGGGCCGAGTTCATGGGCCGGGCGCAGAACTGGCAGAACCTCTTCAACCCCGCCAACGACTCCGTCCAGCCGCGCAACCGCGACGGTTCGTTCCTGGCGGGCTACGACCCGGCCGACTCCAGCTGGTACATGGAGGGCAACGGCGCCCAGTACGAGTGGATGGTCCCGTACGACCTCGCGGGGCTCTTCCGCGCGGTGGGCGGGGACGCGGCGGCCGTGAAGCGCCTGGACACGTTCTTCACGAAGCTGAACGCGGGCCCGCACGAGCCGTACGCCTTCCTGGGCAACGAGCCGTCCCTGAACGCCCCGTACGCGTACGCCTACGCCGGTGCCCCCTACCGGACCCAGGACGTGGTCCGCAGGGCCCTCAACACGCTCTACGGGCCCGGCCCGGCCGGTCTGGTGGGCAACGACGACCTCGGCACGATGTCGTCCTGGTACGTGTGGGGCGCGCTCGGCATGTTCCCGCAGGTGCCCGGACGGGCCGAACTGGTCCTCGCCAGCCCGCTGTTCCCGAGGATCACCATCCACCGCGACAGCGGGCAGACGATCACCGTCAACGCCCCGGGCGCCTCGGCCGACACCTACTACGTGCGGTCGCTGAAGGTGAACGGCGAGGCGAGCGACCATGCATGGCTGCCGGAATCGTTCGTCCGGGACGGCGGCACCCTGGACTACACGATGGGCACCGAGGCGAACACCGCCTTCGGGAGCGCGGCGGCCGACGTGCCGCCGTCCTTCCGGGAGGGCGAGCAGCCGTACTTCACCGGCACGGGTCCCGCGCGTGTGCGCGTGCAGCCCGGGGAGAGCTCCGGGAAGGTCACCGTCAGCGTGCGCTCGCTGCGCGACACGGACTCCACGCTGCACTGGAGCGCCGCCCCGCCGGACGGCCTGACGGTCGCTCCTCCGGAGGGCGACGTCGTCGTACCGGGTGCGGGCGGCGGTACCGGTACGGCCGACTTCACGGTGACGGCGGCGAAGGACGCCGAATCCGGCTTCCGTACGGTGCCGTTGACGCTGAAGGAGGCCGACGGGACGACGGTCGCGAAGGCGTCGCTGGCCGTGACCGTCGCCCCGCGCGGGAGCGTGGCCTGGTACCTCGACAACAACGGGATCTCCGCCGACGACAGCGACCCGACGGGCGACTTCGACGGCGGCGGCGCCAGCTACTCCGCCAAGGCCCTGGCCGCCGCGGGCGTCACCCCCGGTTCGACGGTCACCAGCGGGGACTTCGGCTTCACCTGGCCGAAGGTGAACCCGGGCGACCCCGACAACATCGTGGTCGGCGGCGGCGACCAGGTCCTCGACGCCCCCGGGAACGCGCCCGGCGCCACGAAACTCGCCCTCCTGGGCAGTTCCAGCAACGGGCCCAGCACCGGCACGCTGACCCTCACGTACACCGACGGGACGACCCAGCAGGTGGCGGTCGGCTTCAGCGACTGGACCCTCGGCGGGGGCAGCCAGCAGCCGTCGTACGGCAACACCGTCGCCGTCCGCACCAAGTACCGCCTCTACGGCGGCACCGACGACGTGGACACGTGCGTGTTCGCGACGGCGCCGATCACGCTGGCCGCGGGCAAAACGCTGGCGAGCGTGACGCTGCCGTCGAGCACGTCGGGCGGCCGGATGCACGTGTTCGGGCTGGCGACGGCACCGTGAGCGGGTAGGCCGGATCGAGCACTGGTGCCCCACGGACCCCGGGTGGTTCGTGGGGCATCGCCGTACGGGCCCTGGAGGCGGTTCTACGGCCCCGCGGGCGCCCGGTGGCCCGCGGGAGCCCCGAGTGATCGCCGGGCCGTTGCGGGCCCCGTCAGGCCGTTCGGGGCTCTCGCGGGGTCGTCAGGCCCGTCAGGCCCTGGCCCATCTGGTCGAGCCGTCGCAGGATGACGCCCTCGCGCAGGGCCCACGGGCAGATCTCCAGCGTCTCCACGCCGAAGAGGTCCATCGCGGCCTCCGCGACCAGCGCGCCCGCGAGCAGCTGTCCGGCGCGGCCCTCGGAGACCCCGGGCAGTTCGGCCCGCTCGGGCTCGGTCATCGCCACCAGCCGCGGCACCCATGACTCCAGGGAGGACCGCTTCAGCTCCCGCTGCACGTACAGGCCGTCCGCGGAACGCGCCGCCCCGCCGATCCGGGCCAGCTGCCGGAACGTCTTCGAGGTGGCCACCACGTGGTCCGGGGCGCCGAAGCGGCTGAACTCGCCCACCGTGCGGGCGATCTGGGCCCGGACATGGCGGCGCAGGGCGCGCACGTCCGCCGGGTCGGCCGGGTCCGTGGGCAGCCAGCCCGCGGTCAGCCGGCCCGCGCCCAGCGGCAGCGACACCGCGGCGTCGGGCTCCTCGTCGATGCCGTACGCGACCTCCAGGGAGCCCCCGCCGATGTCCAGCACCAGGAGCTTGCCCGCCGACCAGCCGAACCAGCGGCGGACGGCCAGGAAGGTCAGCCGGGCCTCCTCGGAGCCGGTGAGGACCTGGAGTTCGACGCCGGTCTCGGCGTTCACGCGCGCGAGGACGTCGTCGGCGTTGCTGGCCTCACGCACCGCGGAGGTGGCGAACGGCAGCAGGTCCTCGACGCCCTTGTCCTCGGCGGCCTGCAATGCCTCGTGGACGACCGCGATCAGCCTGTCTATCCCGTCGGGGCCGATCGCCCCGTCCTCGTCGAGGAGTTGGGCGAGCCTGAGCTCCGCCTTGTGCGAGTGCGCGGGCAGCGGGCGCGCGCCTGGGTGCGCGTCCACCACCAGCAGGTGCACCGTGTTCGAACCTACGTCGAGGACCCCGAGTCTCATACCGGAAACGCTACTGCCAGTACGGCCGTGGTCGGTCCCACCTGCGGGTCCTTCCTCGGTCCCGGTGAAGGCCCGCGGCCGCTTACCCTTGTTGCGTGCCAAAGACGAAAAAGGCAAAGGGCGAGAATTCCGCCAAATCCTCCCGGTCTGTCAAGGGTGCCAAGGATTCGTCCCGGGCGCGGAAGACCACCACGGTGGTGTCCGCGCGTGAGAACGGCGACGAGAAGGGGCTCGACTTCGCACGCGCGTGGGTGGAGTTTCCCGACCCCGCCGACGACGAACAGGTCTTCCGCTGCGACCTGACCTGGCTGACCTCGCGCTGGAACTGCATCTTCGGCAGCGGCTGCCAGGGCATCCAGGAGGGCCGCGCCGACGACGGCTGCTGCACCCTGGGCGCGCATTTCTCCGACAAGGACGACGAGAAGCGGGTCGCCGGGTATGTGGCGCGGCTGACGCCGGAGATCTGGCAGCACCACGACGTGGGCACCGAGACCGGCTGGATCAGCGAGGACGACGAGGGCTCCCGGCAGACCCGGCCCTACCAGGGCTCGTGCATCTTCCAGAACCGTCCCGGCTTCGCCGCCGGCGCGGGCTGCTCGCTGCACATCCTCGCGCTGCGCGAGGGCCGCGAACCTCTTGAGACGAAACCCGACGTCTGCTGGCAGCTGCCGGTGCGGCGGACGTACGACTGGATCGACCGGCCCGACGACAGCCGGGTACTCCAGGTGTCGATCGGCGAGTACGACCGGCGCGGCTGGGGCCCCGGCGGCCACGACCTGCACTGGTGGTGCACCTCGGCGACCTCGGCGCACGGCGCGGGCGACCCCGTGTACGTCTCCTACCGCCCCGAACTGACCGAACTGATGGGCAAGGCGGGCTACGACCGCCTGGTCGAACTCTGCGAACAGCGCCTGGCGTCGACACTGCCCCTGGTGGCACCGCACCCGGCGGACCCGCCCCGGCAGTCCTAGTTCCGCGGCGGCCCTACGACGACGGGCTCGGTCCGCCGCTGCCGTCGTCCGGGGGCGGTGTGGAGCCGCCTCCGGACGGGTCCGTCGTGGGCGGGGTGCTCGCGGTCGGAGTGGGCGTCGGGTCACCGGGCGGCGGGGTCGTGGCCGTGGGGGTGCTCGACGGCGCCGGGTGGCCCGGGTGGTGCCCGGGGTGGTGCGGCGGGCGCGACGGGCTCGGGAGCGGGCCCGGGGTGGTGGTGCCCGTGGCGCCGTAGCCGTCGATGGAGACGACCGCGCCCGCCGGGGCGACGGCCACGCGTGCGTGCCAGGCGCCGGAGGGCTCGGTGAGGTGGTTGACGTACACCTTGACCGTGACCGAGGCGCCGGGGGCGAGGGTGCCGGAAGAGCGGCTGAAGTAGAGCCAGTTGGCGCTCGTGGCCGCGGACCAGCGCACCGGGGTTCCGGAGTCCGGGCCGCCGCTCGCCTTCAGCGTGATGAGCGTGGTGGTGCCGTCGTTCCCGGCGGTGACCGTGAGGGTGGCCGCGCCCTTCGTGGCGCCCTTGGTGCCGGTCTTCACGCCGATGACCTCGACCGAGACGTCCGGCGCCCCGCTCCGGGCGGCATCCTCGGGCTTGGCGCTGGCGTTGCCGGCGTTCTCGTAGCCGCTCGCGTCGCTGCCGAGCCCGTCGGGGCCGTGTGCCTCGGTCGCGGTGGCGGGGCGGCCGTCGGTGGCCTCGCCCAGCGGTGTGCCCCGGTAGGCGGCCCACAGGGCGAGGACGGGGGCGGCCACGACGGTGGCGACGACGGTCGTGGTGACGGCACGCGCGCGCAGTCGCTGACGGCGGGCGGCGTGGTCCTTGGGGTCCATCGGGAAGCCGCGCCGGTCGAAACGGGGCGCACGCGCGCGTGCGAGCGGCACGGCCGCCAGGCGCAGGGCCGCGCGCGGGGCCGCGACGACGGGCAGTTCGTCGGGGGTGACGCTGGTGCCTGGCCAGGTCCCGGGGACCGCGCGTTCGGCGGTACGGCGGCACCGGGGGCAGTCGTCGACGTGCCGGACCAGTTCGCGGCGCAGGGCCGCGCTGAGGACGAGCCGGTGATCGCCGGTGAGCCGGGCGACGGCCGGGCAGTTGCCGGTCTCGACGACGGCGAGGACGGCACGCGTGCGTTCCACCTCGCAGGCGGCCGAGGCGAGCAGCTCGCGCGCGGAGGCGAGGTCCGTGCCGAGGACGGCGGCGACCTCGTGCGCGGCCAGCCGGTGCCGCACGGCGAGTTCGAGCGCCTCCCGCTGCTCGGGCGTGGTCCCGGCGGCCTCCGGCCAGGCCAGCAGGGCGAGTTCGCGGCGCCGGTGCTCCTGGACCTCGTCGGAGACGGGGGCGGAGGTGGCATCGGAGGCGGGGAGGGGTTCGGCCGCGGATTCGCCCGCGCCGCCCGCCGAGGCTCCCGCGGCGATCACGGTGGCCGCCCGTACGTCGGCGGCGTCCTTCGCGGTGCGTGCCCCCGGGCGGCCTCCCGCCGCGTGCGCGCCCTGGCGGCGGGCGCGGGTCTCGGTGAGCCTGCGCAGGCAGGACCAGCGGGCCAGGGCGTACAGCCAGGCGCGCAGGTCTCCGGGGGCCTGGGGGCTGTGCCGACCGCGCCGTTCGGCCACCGTGAGGACGTCGGCGAGGGCGGCGGTGGCGGCGTCGTGGTCGCACAGGACGGACAGGCAGTAGGTGAACAGGCCGTCCAGATACGGCTCGTGGCGCGCGTCGGGGCGCCGCTCGGAGGTGGTGCGGGGGGTGTCGTCCGGGGGCTCCGCGCCCCGGGGCGCCGGCGTCCGCCCGCCGGCGTCTCCGTGCGCCGGGCGTGCGCCGGGGGTGTGCGTCGAGGTCTCCGGACTGCTGCTCATCACCTGTGGACCGTAGGCGGCAGCGACTGCCCCACTCGGCCACCTTGAGGACTTTTACTCCGTACGGGTGAAACGATCCCTCATAAGGGGACACGGGCCCGGGAACCCGGTGGCCAATACCCGCCGGACGGTGGCCGAAAGCAGGCGTGACGCCTGTGCGCGCCGGAAACGACCGCGGTGCGCCCCCGGAGCGCCGGGGTGCCTCGGCCGGGTAGGTCCGGGTGCGGATCAGGGGCGAATCAGGGACGGGTACGGGTCGGGGACGGGTCGAGGCCGGGGCCCGGATCGGGGCCCGACGATCGCCTTCGACTCGGGGTCCCGACGTTCGCCTTCGGCCCGGGGCCCGACGATCGTCTTCGGCGCCGTACGCGTACCCCGGAACCGGCCTCGTACTCGCCCTCCGCGACCGCCGCCGTACCGCGTGGTCGGTCCCGCGTCGTACCGTGACCCCGTGCCCGCCGACTCCGCTCCCCGCCCCCAGTCGTTGATGCTCACCTTCCTCGGTGACCAGGTGCTGGGGCGGGACGTGTGCGTGTACTCGGGCAGTGTGATCGAGGTCTTCGCGCGCGCGGGGGTGGGTGAGTACGCGACCCGGTCGACACTGACCCGGATGGTCAACCGGGGGCTGCTGAGCCGTCGGCGCGAGGGGCGGCGCATGTACTTCGGGCTCACCGAGCGGTCCGAGGCGATCCTGCGCGACGGCGAGCGGCGCGTGTGGCGCACGGGCGCGGTCAACCGGGAGTGGGACGGCACCTGGTCGCTGCTCGGCTTCTCGCTGCCCGAGTCCTGGCAGCGGCAGCGGCACGACCTGCGCGCCAAGCTCACCTGGGCGGGTTTCGGGCCGCTGTTCAGCGGGCTGTGGATCGCGCCGGGCGAGGTCGACGTGTCCGCGATCGTCGCCGAACTGGGCCTGTCCGCGCACGTGAAGGTGTTCCGCGCGCGGGCCGACCTCGGTACGGACATCGCCGAGATGATCAACGACACCTGGGACCTGGCCGAACTGGCCGCCCGTTACCGGGAGTTCGAGGCGGCCTGGGGTCCGCTGCGGCAGGGCCCGGCGCCGGACGGCGAGGACGCCTTCGCGCTGCGGCTGCGCCTGGCGGCCGAGTGGCTGCACGTCATCCGCGCGGACCCCCGCCTTCCGGTACGGCATCTGCCCGCCGACTGGCCCGCCGCCCCGGCGGAGGAGACCTTCCACGCGGTGCACACCCGCCTGGAGGCGCCCGCGCGGGACGTGGCCCGCCGGGTCGTCGAGACGGTGCCCGCGACGCCGTAGAGGGCCCGTGCGGGGTCGTAGAGCGACTGTGCGGGGCCGCGTGGCGCCCGCGTGAGGCTCGCGTGGCGCCCGCGCAGAGCTTCGGCGCAGTCCTCGCTCGCCTGGGGCTTCGGAACGTTCACGCAGGGCTTCGGCCCTGGCCGCGGGATCCGGCACATGTTGATGTTGTGCACTCCATTGACTGCCGTCAGAAAACAGCCCTACATTCCGTGGCGTTCAGTGCACGGAGCAACCCGACTCCCCCGAACGCTCGGTGCACTGGACACACCAAGCCACGCGCTCAGCCACGTTCTCCGGCACAACCCCTCCGTCCCCCCACGCCAGGAGCCAGCACCATGCGCACCCGCACCCGCACCGGTACCCCCGCCCGCAGAACCGCCGCCCGTGTCCCCGTCGCCCGGGTCCTCGCCGCGCTGGCCACGGCCGTCGCGCTCTCGGTCACCGCGCCCGCCGCCCACGCCGCCGACACCGCCGCCTCCACCCAGCTCACCGGCGCGCTCGACGACGGCGGCAGCTGGGTCGCCGACGTCCCGGCCGCCTGGAACGGCACCCTGCTGCTGTTCAGCCACGGCTTCGGCATCACCACCGCCCAGGACGCCCCCTCCGACGCCGTCCGCACCGAACTCCTCGCCGAGGGCTACGCGTTGGCCGGTTCCTCGTACGACCCGGCCTACGCGTGGGGCCTGACCAGCGCCGAACGCGACCAGTTCGCCACCCTCGACGCCGTCAGCGCGCAGATCGGGAAGCCGACGCGCACCATCGCGGTCGGCCAGTCCATGGGCGGCCTGGTCAACGCCCAGCTGGCCCGCGACGCCGACGGCCGCATCGACGGCGCCCTGGGCCTGTGCGGCCTGGTCGCGGGCGCCACCGACCTGGACAACTACCAGCTCGACGCCGAGTACACGATCGCCCGGCTGCTGCTGCCGGACGCGACGGTGAAACTCACCGGCTTCGCCAGCCAGACGGACGCGCTGGCCACCGGCACCACGCTGACCAACGCCGTCGACGCCGCCCAGCTCACCGCCGAGGGCCGGGCCCGTGTCGCGCTCGCCTCCGCCTTCCTCAACCTGCCCACCTGGGCGCCGAACCAGGACCCGCCGGCCGCCGACGACTGGGCGGGCCAGGAGCAGCAGCAGTACGCCTGGTACGGGCCCGGCCAACTGCCGCTCCCCTTCCTCGACTTCACCGAGCTGGGCCGGTACGCCATCGAGCAGGCCGTCGGCGGCAACAACACCTGGAACAAGGGCGTCGACTACACGCGCGTGTTCGCCGATTCGACGCACGCGCGCGAGGTGGCCGAGTTGTACAAGGCCGCCGGGCTCGACCTGAAGTCCGACCTCGACACGCTGACCGCGGGCGCGGACATCACCGCCGACCCGGCCGCGGTCGCGGAGGCCCGGCGGACCTCCTCCGCCGGGCAGAACCTGGACGTGCCGCTGCTCGACATCCACACGACGGCCGACAACCTCGTACCGGTCGAGCAGGAGAACCGGTTCGCGGCACGCGTGCGTGCGGCCGGGGACGGGGCGCTGCTGCGGCAGGCGTACGTCGCCCGGCAGGGCCACTGCGCGTTCACGACCGCCGAGACGGTGGCCGCGCTGCACGCGGTCGAACACCGCCTGGACACCGGCGGTTGGGGCACCACCACGACCGCCGCGGAACTCCAGAAGGCGGCACTCGGGCTGAACCTGGACGGCGCGGCCTACGTGCCGTTCGAACCGGCACGGCTGACGGTCGGCCGCGGCCAGTAGCCGTCCGTGCCGTGGCCGGGCGGCCCCGCCCGGCCACGGCACACGGCCCGTTCGGCTCCCCCGGCTCCCCCCCGTTATGTTTTCTGCGGTCCTGCAAGAGGGCCGCTGGCCTCCGGGCCCGGCATGGCTGTTCCCCCCTGTCGAACCGATGACCTGGGGGGTGGTGTCACCGGGCCCGAGAGGCGCCGTTGGAGACGCTGATGAGAGGTCCGACTACCGCCCGGCCTGGCGCAATGCCCGGCCGCTTACGGGCGGCAGGTCTGCATAACGTGGATGCGCGCACGACGCCAACGCCCCGGCCAGCACCGCACACCCCCGTTCGGGAGGACGGCTTGAACGACAATGACGGGATAGACGTCTTCCTGGGCCTGGACGTCGGCAAGACGAACCATCACGGGCACGGACTCACCCCGGCCGGCAAGAAGGTCTTCGACAGGCAACTGCCCAACACCGAGCCGAAGCTGCGGGACGTCTTCGAGAAGCTGAAGACCAAGTTCGGCACCGTCCTGGTGATCGTGGACCAGCCCGCTTCGATCGGCGCCCTGCCACTGACGGTGGCCCGGGATGCCGGCTGCAAGGTCGCCTACCTGCCGGGCCTGTCGATGCGGCGGATCGCCGACCTCTACCCCGGCGAGGCCAAAACCGACGCCCGCGACGCGGCCGTGATCGCCGACGCGGCCCGCACCCTGCCGCACACCCTGCGCTCGCTGGAGGCGACCGACGAGATCACCGCCGAACTCACGGTCCTCGTCGGCTTCGACCAGGATCTGGCGGCCGAGACCACCCGCACCTCCAACCGGATCCGCGGCCTGCTCACCCAGTTCCACCCCAGCCTCGAGCGGGTCTTGGGACCGCGTCTGGACCATCAGGCTGTGACCTGGCTGCTGGAACGCTACGGATCCCCTACCGCTCTGCGAAAAGCCGGACGCCGCAAGCTGGTTGAGGTGATCCGGCCCAAGGCCCCCAGGATGGCCCAGCGGCTGATCGACGACGTCTTCGACGCACTCGACGAACAGACCGTCGTCGTTCCCGGCACCGGCACCCTCGACATCGTGATCCCCTCCCTGGCCCGCTCGCTCGGAGCCGTCCACGAACAACGCCGGGCCACAGAAGCCCAGATCACAGTCCTGCTGGAGGACCACCCTCTTTCGAAGGTCCTGACGTCGCTGCCCGGCGTCGGCGTCAGGACCGCCGCCACCCTGCTGGTCACCGTCGGCGACGGCACCGGCTTCCCCACCGCCGCCCACCTCGCCTCCTACGCCGGCCTCGCCCCGACCACGAAGTCCTCGGGGACCTCGATCCACGCCGAACACGCCCCCAGAGGCGGAAACCGGCAGCTCAAACGCGCCATGTTCCTCTCCGCGTTCGCCGCCCTGCACAATCCCGCCTCCCGCACCTACTACGACAAATGCCGGGCCCGCGGAAAGACCCACACACAAGCCCCCCCCCCCCTCGCCCGCCAACGCACCAACGTCCTGTTCGCGATGCTCCGCGACGGCACCTTCTACGAACCCCGAACCCCACCCCTCGCTTGACGAAAGACATAGAGGCACCCCCCC
>LJCV01000035.1 GCA_001298575.1 Actinobacteria bacterium OK074 | reverse complement strand
ACCCGGCGCCCGCCGCCCGCGCCGCCCCGCCGTGCCCCGGCCCGCCACGGCGCCGCGCACCATCCGGCTCGGCAGCCCCCGCCCCCGGCTGCGCATGGTCGGCTTCGCGCTCACCCTGGTGATGCTCGTCTTCGTCGTCCGGCTGCTCCAGGTGCAGGTGGTGGACGCCGACGCGTACGCCGCCAAGGCCCAGCAGAACCGGTACGTCGACGCCACCCTGACCGCCGTACGCGGCGAGATCACCGACCGCGACGGCGCCGAACTGGCCACCAGCGTGGACGCGTACGACATCACCGCCGACCCCACGCTGTTCACGGCCGAGGCCACCAAGATCGACGACGCCCCCGAGCAGGCGGCGGCGCTGCTCGCGCCGATCCTCGGCCAGGACGCCGCCACGCTGACCAAGAAGCTCCAGACGAAGAACACGCGTTACGTCCTGCTGGCCAGCCGGCAGACCCCCAGCGTCTGGAACCAGATCAAGGACCTGCGCGCCACGCTCGCCACCAAGGCCGAGACCGACGCCAACACGGTCAACGTCCTCGCGGGCCTCGTCGCCGTCCCCACCAGCAAACGCGTCTACCCCAACGGCGACCTCGCCGCCGGGATACTGGGCTTCGTCAACGCCGAGGGCAAGGGCGCCGGCGGCATCGAACAGGAACTGAACAGCGAACTCGCCGGCGAGAACGGCAAGATCCGCTACGCCCAGTCCAACGGCCTCGAAGTGCCCACCGTGGGCTCCACCGAGACCCCGGCCGTGCCCGGCACCGACGTCGAGTTGACCATAGACCGCGACATCCAGTGGGCCGCCCAGAACGCCATCACCGACCAGGTGAAGAAGTCCAGGGCGGACAGCGGCTACGTGATCGTGCAGGACACGCAGACCGGCAAGATCCTCGCCATGGCCAACGCGCCCGGCTTCGACCCGAACGACCTCTCGACCGCGAGCGCCTCCGCACTGGGCAACGCGGCCGTCCAGGACGCCTACGAGCCCGGCTCCACCGCCAAGATCATGTCGATGGCGGCCATCCTCCAGGAGGGCGTCGCCACCCCGGAGACCCATGTCGTCGTCCCCAACCGGCTCCAGCGCGGCGACCGGCTCTTCAAGGACGACATCGACCACCCGACCTGGTACCTCACGCTCAACGGCGTGCTCGCCAAGTCCAGCAACATCGGCACCATCGAGGCGGCCGGACAGCTCGGCAAGACGCAGTCCGCGGCCAACAAGGTCCTCTACTCGTACCTGAAGAAGTTCGGCATCGGCAGCCCCACCGGCCTCGGCTTCCCCGGCGAGACCGACGGCATCCTCGCCGCGCCCGACAAGTGGTCGACCTCGCAGCAGTACACGATCCCCTTCGGCCAGGGCGTGTCCCTCAGCGCCCTCCAGGCGGCCTCCGTGTACTCGACGATCGCCAACGGCGGCGTCCGGGTCCAGCCCACCCTGGTGGCCGGGACCAAGGGCGCCGACGGCCGCTTCACCCCCGCCGCGAAGCCCAAGAAGACCCGCGTCGTCAGCGAGAAGACCGCCAAGACGCTCGCGCGGATGCTGGAGTCCGTCGTCGACGACGAACAGGGCACCGGCATCCTCGCCCGCATCCCGGGGTACCGGGTGGCGGGCAAGACCGGTACGGCCAACCGTGTGGATCCGGCCACCGGCAAATACAGCGGCTACACGTCGTCGTTCGCCGGGTTCGCGCCCGCCGACAAACCCCGCGTCACCGTGTACTGCGCGATCCAGAACGCAACCAAGGGAAGTTACTTCGGCGGCCAGATCTGCGGACCCATCTTCAAGCAGGTCATGGAGTTCTCCCTGAAGACCCTTCAGGTCCCGCCCACCGGGGCCTCGGCCGCCAACCTGCCCGTCGATTTCACGCCATGACCGTCCGGGGCCGGACCGCCCGCCGCACCACCTCGCGAAGCGGCCCGGCCCACCCGGAACCACGACCAGGAACCAGCCCGTGACAACGATCACCCCGGACCCCGGGAACCACGGCTCACCGCACGCCTCGCAGCACTCCCCGCCGAAGCCCTCGCCCGCCCGTCTCCCACCACCACCCTTGCCGGACCGCGCTTCGCGCGGGCTCCCTTTTGGCTCCGGCGGCGCCGAGCCCGGTACGCTCACCGCCGTGCCACACGCTGATCACTCCCCAACCCCCCAGCAGGACGGTCCCCAGCCACCCCCGGGACCGCCCCGGCCGACGCGGGCCACCGCCACCCCCCTCGCGGCGCTCGCCGATCAGCTGGGCGCCACCGTGCCCGCGGGCACCGCCGGGGTCACGGGCATCACCCACGACTCGCGCGCGGTCCGCCCCGGCGACCTGTACGCCGCCCTGCCCCGCGCCCGCCTGCACGGCGCCGACTTCGTCACCCAGGCCGCGGGCCTCGGCGCCGTCGCCGTCCTCACCGACCCGGCCGGCGCCGAACGCGCCGCCGCGACCGGACTGCCGGTGCTGGCCGTCGCGGACCCGCGCGCGCGGATGGGCGGACTCGCCGCCACCATCTACGGCGACCCTGGGCGCGACCTGCTCCAGATCGGCATCACCGGCACCTCCGGCAAGACCACCACCGCGTACCTCGTCGAGGGCGGTCTGCGCACCGCGCACACCACCGGACTGGTCGGCACGGTCGAGACGCGCATCGGCGACGAGCGCATCAAGTCCGAGCGCACCACCCCCGAAGCCACCGATCTCCAGGCCCTGTTCGCGGTCATGCGCGAACGCGGGGTCGACGCGGTCGCCATGGAGGTCTCCAGCCACGCGCTGGTCCTCGGCCGTGTGGACGGCTGTGTGTTCGACATCGCCGTCTTCACCAACCTCAGCCCGGAACACATGGAGTTCCACTCCGACATGGAGGACTACTACCGGGCCAAGGCACAGCTCTTCACCCCGGCGCGCAGCCGACGCGGTGTGGTCAACGTCGACGACGAGCACGGCCGCAGGCTCGCCAAGGAGGCGGGCGTCCCGGTCGTCACGTTCTCCGCCGAGGGGCACCCGGACGCCGACTGGCGCGCCGAGGACGTCCAACTCGGCGCGGTGGACTCGACGTTCACCGCGGTCGGCCCCGAGGGCGAGCGGATCACCGCCAGGTCGCCGCTGGCCGGCCCCTTCAACGTCGCCAACACCCTCGCCGCCGTCGTCGCCCTCGCCGCCGCCGGGCTCGACCCGCAGGCCGCCGCCGACGGCATCGCCGCGGTGCCGGGCGTGCCGGGCCGCCTGGAGCGGGTGGACGCCGGACAGCCCTACCTCGCGGTCGTCGACTACGCGCACAAGACGGACGCCGTCGAATCGGTGCTGCGCGCCCTGCGCAAGGTCACCGAGGGCCGGCTGCACGTCGTGCTCGGCTGCGGCGGCGACCGGGACACCACCAAGCGGGCCCCCATGGGCGCCGCCGCCGCCCGCGCCGCCCACACCGCCGTACTGACCTCCGACAACCCGCGCTCCGAGGATCCGCTCGCGATTCTCGCAACCATGCTGGCCGGAGCGGCGTCCGTGCCGGTGCACGAGCGCGGCGAGGTCCAGGTCCTGGCGGACCGGGCCGCCGCGATCACCGCGGCCGTCGCCCGCGCACAGCCGGGCGACACCGTGCTGGTCGCGGGCAAGGGCCACGAACAGGGCCAGGACATCGCCGGGGTGGTCCGTCCCTTCGACGACCGCCAGGTGCTTCGCGAAGCTATCCAGCAGACCCAGGGATGAACTTGTGATCGCCCTCTCTCTCGCCGAGATCGCCACCGTCGTCGGCGGGCAGACGTACGACATACCGGATCCGTCGGTCCGGGTCACCGGGCCGGTCGTCCGGGACTCCCGCGAGGTGGCGCCCGGCAGCCTCTTCGTCGCCTTCGCGGGCGAACGCGTGGACGGCCACGACTTCGCCTCCGCGGTCGTCGAGGCGGGCGCGGTCGCCGTGCTGGCCTCCCGGCCCGTCGGCGTGCCCGCGATCGTCGTGGACGACGTCACCAAGGCGCTGGGCGCCCTGGCGCGGCACGTCGTCGAGCGCGCCGGTGCCACCCTCGTCGCGCTCACCGGATCGGCGGGCAAGACCAGCACCAAGGATCTGATCGCCCAGGTGCTGAACAGCAAGGCGCCCACCGTCTGGCCGGAGGGCAACCTCAACAACGAGATCGGCCTGCCGCTGACGGCGCTGCGCGTCCAGGAGGACACCGAGTTCCTCGTCCTGGAGATGGGCGCCCGCTACATCGGCGACATCCGCTACCTCACCGGCCTGACGCCCCCGAGGATCGGCCTCGTCCTGAACGTCGGCACCGCCCACATCGGCGAGTTCGGCGGTCGCGAGCAGATCGCACAGGCCAAGGGCGAGATGGTCGAGGCGCTGCCCGCAGACGGCGCCGCCGTCCTCAACGCCGACGACCCCCTCGTACGGGCCATGTCCTCCCGTACGAAGGCGAAAGTGATCCTTTTCGGAGAGTCCGGCGAAGCGGACGTACGGGCCGAGAACGTGCGGCTCACGGACGCGGGACAGCCCGCCTTCAGGCTTCACACACCCTCCGGTGCAAGCGACGTGACCATGCGCCTGTACGGTGAGCACCACGTGTCGAACGCGCTCGCCGCGGCCGCCGTCGGCCATGAGCTGGGCATGTCCGCAGACGAGATCGCCACCGCGCTCTCCGAGGCGGGCTCCCTCTCCCGCTGGCGGATGGAGGTCACCGAGCGCCCGGACGGCGTGACCATCGTCAACGACGCCTACAACGCGAACCCCGAGTCCATGCGAGCCGCCTTGCGCGCGCTCGCGGCCATGGGCAAAGCCTCACAGGCAAGGGGGGGTCGGACCTGGGCGGTGCTCGGCAGGATGGCCGAGCTGGGGGACGAGGCGCTCGCCGAGCACGACGCGGTCGGACGGCTGGCCGTCCGGCTCAACGTCAGCAAGCTCGTCGCGGTCGGGGGCAGGGAAGCATCCTGGCTGCAACTGGGCGCATATAACGAGGGTTCGTGGGGTGAGGAGTCGGTGCACGTGTCCGACGCACAGTCGGCGGTCGACCTGTTGCGCAGTCAGTTGCGCCCGGGAGACGTCGTACTCGTGAAGGCGTCCCGGTCGGTCGGCCTTGAGAGTGTCGCCCAGGCGCTGCTGGAGACCGGTGCCGAGGGTGAGGTTGCCGCCCGATGATGAAGCAGATCCTGTTCGCAGGAGTCATTGGCATGTTCCTCACGCTGATCGGCACCCCGCTGCTGATCAAGCTGCTGGCCCGCAAGGGATACGGCCAGTACATCCGCGACGACGGCCCGCGCACGCACGGCAGCAAGCGCGGTACGCCGACGATGGGTGGTATCGCCTTCATCCTGGCGACGATCGCCGCCTACTTCCTTTCCAAGGTGATCACCGGCAAACCGCCGACGTTCTCCGGACTCCTGGTGCTCGGCCTGATGGCCGGTATGGGTCTGGTCGGCTTCCTGGACGACTACATCAAGATCGTCAAGCGGCGTTCGCTCGGTCTGCGGGCCAAGGCGAAGATGGCCGGACAGCTGATCGTCGGCATCGCCTTCGCGGTGCTGGCCCTCCAGTTCGCCGACAACCGCGGCAACACCCCGGCCTCCACGAAGCTCTCCTTCGTGCAGGACTTCGGCTGGACCATCGGCCCGGTGGTGTTCGTCATCTGGGCGCTGTTCATGATCCTGGCGATGTCCAACGGCGTGAACCTGACGGACGGTCTGGACGGCCTGGCCACCGGCGCCTCCGTGCTCGTCTTCGGCGCGTACACGTTCATCGGCGTCTGGCAGTTCCAGGAGTCCTGCGCCAACGCGCAGACCCTGACCAACCCGAACGCCTGTTACGAGGTCCGCGATCCGCTCGACCTCGCCATCGTCTCCTCCGCGCTGATGGGCGCCTGCCTGGGCTTCCTGTGGTGGAACACCTCGCCCGCGAAGATCTTCATGGGCGACACCGGCTCGCTGGCCCTGGGCGGCGCGCTCGCGGGTCTGGCGATCTGCTCGCGCACCGAGATCCTGCTCGCCCTGCTCGGCGGTCTGTTCGTCCTCATCACCATGTCGGTCGTCATCCAGGTCGGTTCGTTCCGGTTGACCGGCCGCCGGGTGTTCCGGATGGCGCCGCTCCAGCACCACTTCGAACTCAAGGGCTGGTCCGAAGTCCTAGTGGTGGTCCGGTTCTGGATCATCCAGGGCATCTGCGTGATCGTCGGACTCGGCATCTTCTACGCGGGATGGGCGGCACAGAAGTGACGGACGGGCAGGGGAGCGCCGACTGGGTCGGCAAGCGCGTCACGGTCGCCGGGCTCGGTGTCTCCGGGCTCCCGGCGGCCCGCGTGCTGCACGGGCTCGGCGCGGTCGTCACGGTCGTCAACGACGGCGACGACGCACGCGCGCGTGCCCAGGCCGAGGAGTTGGCGGCGCTGGGCGTCACCGTCCGCCTCGGCGACGCCCGCGGCGGAGCCGCTATGGGATGCGGCTCCCTGCCCGACGGCACCGAACTGATCGTCACCGCGCCCGGCTGGCGGCCGGACAAGCCGTTGTTCGCGGCGGCCGCGGCGGCGGGCGTACCGGTCTGGGGCGACGTCGAGCTGGCCTGGCGGCTGCGGGGGCCCGATGCGGCTCCCTGGCTGGCCGTCACCGGCACCAACGGCAAGACCACGACGACCCAGATGCTCGCCTCCATCCTGAAGGCGGCGGGCCTGCGCACGGCGGCCGTCGGCAACATCGGCGTCTCACTGCTCGACGTCGTCCTCGGGGACGAGGAGTACGACGTCCTCGCCGTCGAACTGTCGAGCTACCAGCTCCACTGGGCCCCCTCACTGCGCGCCCACTCCGCCGCCGTGCTCAACCTGGCCCCCGACCACCTCGACTGGCACGGCTCCATGGAGGCGTACGCCGCCGACAAGGGCCGTGTCTACGAGGGCAATCGGGTCGCCTGCGTCTACAACGCCGCCGACAAGGCCACCGAGGAACTGGTGCGCGAGGCGGACGTCGAAGAGGGCTGCCGGGCCGTCGGGTTCACCCTCGGCAGCCCCGGGCCGTCCCAACTCGGCGTCGTGGACGGCATCCTGGTCGACCGCGCCTTCGTCGAGAACCGGCAGCGCAACGCCCAGGAACTCGCCGAGGTCTCGGACGTCGATCCGCCCGCCCCGCACAACATCGCCAACGCCCTTGCCGCCGCTGCCCTCGCGCGCGCCTTCGGGGTGCCCGCCAAGGCCGTACGGGACGGTCTGCGGGCCTTCACGCCGGACGCGCACCGCATCGCGCACGTGGCCGACGTGGACCAGGTCGCCTACATCGACGACTCCAAGGCCACCAACACGCATGCGGCGGAAGCCTCGTTGGCGGCGTACGAGTCGATCGTGTGGGTCGCGGGCGGGCTCGCCAAGGGCGCGTCCTTCGACGAACTGGTCGCCAAGTCGGCAAAGCGACTTCGGGGTGTCGTGCTGATCGGCGCCGATCGTGGTCTGATCCGGGAGGCGCTCGCGCGACACGCGCCGGAAGTACCCGTCGTCGACCTCGACCGGACCGACACTGGGGCGATGCGTGCGGCGGTGCGGGAGGCGCGGGGGCTCGCTCGCGCGGGTGACACGGTGCTGCTGGCGCCGGCGTGTGCGTCGATGGACATGTTCACCAACTACAACAAGCGCGGGGACGCGTTCGCGGAGGCCGTCCGTGAACTGGGCCCCGCGGGCGCCTGACGGCGGGTCTCGGGCCGCCGCGGTGTCTTTCGGGAGCTACGGGAGGACGCGTGTCGCCATCGTGGTCGGGGCTTCGTAGGCGCCTGTGCGCCGGCGGCACGACGATGCTTCGGGCAGGGGCCCTCTGATGGCCACCAACCGGACCGTGCAGCGGCCGTCGAAGAGACCCGCCAGTGCCCGCCCGCCCCGCGACACCCCCTTCCACCGGCTCTACCGGCGCGGCCGTCGCGCCTGGGACCGGCCGCTGACGGCGTATTACCTGATCGTCGGCAGCAGTCTGCTCATCACCGTGCTGGGGCTGGTGATGGTCTACTCGGCGTCCCAGATCACCGCGTTGCAGATGTCGTTGCCCGGCTCTTACTTCTTCAGGAAGCAATTTCTAGCCGCTTCCATCGGTGCGGTGCTGCTGCTCGTCGCCTCGCGGATGCCGGTGAAGCTGCACCGGGCGCTGGCGTACCCGATCCTGGCCGGTGCCGTGTTCCTGATGGCCCTCGTGCAGCTGCCGGGGATAGGGGAGACGATCAACGGCAACCGCAACTGGATCTCCCTGGGCGGCTCCTTCCAGATCCAGCCCAGCGAGTTCGGCAAGCTCGCCCTCGTGCTGTGGAGCGCCGACCTGCTCGCCCGCAAGCAGGACAAGCGGCTGCTGACGCAGTGGAAGCACATGCTGGTGCCGCTCGTGCCGGTGGCGTTCCTGCTGCTCGGGCTGATCATGCTCGGCGGCGACATGGGCACCGCGATCATCCTCACCGCGATCCTCTTCGGGCTGCTGTGGCTCGCGGGGGCGCCCACCCGGCTCTTCGGCGGGGTGCTCGCGGTCGCGGTGACGCTCGGGTTCATCCTCATCAAGACCAGCCCCAACCGCATGGCCCGGCTCGCCTGCATCGGCGCCAGCGACCCGGGACCGAACGACTCCTGCTGGCAGGCCGTGCACGGGATCTACGCCCTCGCCTCCGGCGGACTCTTCGGTTCCGGGCTGGGCGCGAGTGTGGAGAAATGGGGTCAACTCCCCGAAGCGCACACCGACTTCATCTTCGCCGTCACCGGGGAGGAACTGGGCCTGGCGGGGACGCTGTCGGTACTCGCCCTCTTCGCGGCTCTAGGCTATGCGGGTATCCGCGTGGCCGGATGCACGGAGGACCCCTTCGTGAGGTACGCCGCGGGCGGCGTGACCACCTGGATCATCTCCCAGGCGGTGATCAACATCGGTGCGGTGCTCGGCCTGCTGCCGATCGCCGGCGTCCCGCTCCCGCTGTTCTCCTACGGGGGTTCCGCCCTGCTGCCGACCATGTTCGCCATCGGGCTGCTGATCGCTTTCGCGCGCGAGGAGCCCGGTGCGCGGGCCGCGCTTGCGATGCGGCAACCCCGCTTTGGTAGAAAGCGGGGGGCCGGGGGCCTTGTGGGGCCCCGGAGATGGAACACGATGCGACGGCGTGCCTCGGCGGCGCGTTCGTCCGGAGAGCGGTGAATTTCGGTGCATGTCGTACTCGCCGGCGGAGGGACCGCCGGTCACATCGAGCCCGCGCTCGCCCTCGCGGACGCCCTGCGCAGGCAGGACCCGACCGTGGGGATCACGGCCCTGGGCACGGAGCGCGGACTTGAGACCCGGCTCGTCCCCGAGCGCGGCTACGAACTCGCGCTGATCCCGGCCGTCCCGCTGCCCCGCAAGCCCACCCCCGAGCTGATCACCGTCCCGGGCCGGCTGCGCGGCACGATCAAGGCGGCCGAGCAGATCCTGGAACGCACCAAGGCGGACGCCGTCGTCGGCTTCGGCGGCTATGTCGCCCTGCCCGGCTATCTGGCCGCCAAGCGGCTCGGTGTGCCCATCGTGATCCACGAGGCCAACGCCCGGCCGGGCCTGGCCAACAAGATCGGCTCGCGGTACGCGGCCCGGGTCGCGGTCTCCACCCCGGACAGCAAGCTGCGCGACGCCCGCTACATCGGCATCCCGCTGCGCCGCTCCATCTCCACCCTCGACCGCGCCGCCGCCCGCCCCGAGGCGCGGGCCATGTTCGGGCTCGACCCCAACCTGCCGACGCTGCTGGTCTCCGGCGGCTCGCAGGGCGCCCGGCGGCTCAACGAGGTGGTCCAGCAGGTCGCGCCCTACCTCCAGCAGGCCGGGATCCAGATCCTGCACGCGGTCGGCCCGAAGAACGAACTGCCGCAGGTGCACCAGATGCCGGGGATGCCCCCCTACATCCCGGTACCGTACGTGGACCGGATGGACCTCGCGTACGCCGCGGCCGACATGATGCTCTGCCGCGCGGGCGCGATGACCGTCGCCGAACTCTCCGCCGTCGGACTGCCGGCCGCCTACGTCCCGCTGCCCATCGGCAACGGCGAACAGCGGCTGAACGCCCAGCCGGTGGTCAAGGCGGGCGGCGGACTCCTGGTCGACGACGCGGAACTGACGCCCGAGTGGGTGCGGGAGAACGTCCTGCCCGTGCTCGCCGACCCGCACCGGCTGTACCAGATGTCCCGCGCCGCCGGTGAGTTCGGCCGCCGGGACGCCGACGACCTGCTCGTCGGCATGGTGTACGAGGCGATTGCCTCGAACCGTTAGCGACCCATGACGGAGGACAGGGACTGTGGCCGGACAGGCTACCGCCGAGCGCGGTGAACGGCAGAAGCTGGAGTCCGGCCCGTCCCGGCCGTCCCTGCGGTGGCGGTCCCCCCGTCGCCGTACGATCGTCGTTCTTTTGTGCGCCCTGGTGCTGGCCGGTGGCGCGGTTCTGTGGCTGCTGTACGGCTCCTCGTGGCTGCGTGTGGAGCGCGTTTCGGTGTCCGGGACACGGGTGTTGACCCCGGCTCAGGTGCGCGAGGCCGCCGACGTACCGGTCGGAGAGCCGTTGATTTCCGTCGACACCGATGTCATCGAGACGCGATTGCTCCAGAAATTGCCCCGAATTGGCGCAATTGATGTCGTCCGTTCCTGGCCGCACGGAATCGCGTTGAAAGTGACCGAACGCACTCCGGTTCTTGTCGTCAAAAAATCGGGCAAGTACGTCGAAGTCGACGCGGAAGGCGTGCGGTTCGCCACTGTTTCCGCCGCCCCCAAGGACGTACCCCTCCTGGAAATGTCACTGTCCAGGCCGGGTTCGGCCGCGGCGAGTCTGCGGCGGTTCGGCGAGGACCGGTTGGTGCGCGAGGCGGTGAAGGTCGCCGGCGTTCTTCCGGCGGCTGTCGCCGGGCAGACCGCCGCCGTTCAGGTTCGCTCCTACGACTCCATCGCGCTGGAGTTGAGCGGATCGCGCACCGTCGAGTGGGGCAGCAGCGACAAGGGGCGGGCGAAGGCGGTGACGCTGAGCGCGTTGATGAAAGCGGCGCCGGACGCCCGGCACTTCGATGTCAGTGTTCCCACCGCCCCTGCGTCATCAGGGAGTTGACGCACATACGCGCAGGCCAGCACCCTGGTTGGGCAGCGCTATGGCTGATCACATAGGGTGAAAAGAAAAGCGGGAGGTTCGGCGTGTTCGTTGAACGTGCGCCACTTGTCGACTTAGTGTCCTGTGCAGAAGACTCCAGGGAACAGGCACACTGGTAACCCTAAACTTCAGGCTTAGGGTTCGGGTCGGCGTTCAGGACCGTCCCATTCGGCATCAGTCGACGGACCGCGGGGCTCCCGCGAACGGCGACAACGTAATTCGAGGCGAGAGGCCTTCGACGTGGCAGCACCGCAGAACTACCTCGCAGTCATCAAGGTCATCGGTGTCGGCGGCGGTGGTGTCAATGCCATCAACCGGATGATCGAAGTCGGTCTCAAGGGCGTCGAGTTCATCGCCATCAACACCGACGCGCAAGCACTGTTGATGAGCGACGCCGACGTCAAGCTCGACGTCGGCCGCGAACTCACCCGCGGCCTCGGCGCCGGCGCCAACCCGGCCGTCGGACGCAAGGCGGCCGAGGACCACCGCGAGGAGATCGAGGAGGTCCTCAAGGGGGCCGACATGGTCTTCGTGACGGCCGGCGAGGGCGGCGTCCCAGCCTCCGGCGGCGCACCCGTCGTGGCCAACATCGCCCGCAACCTCGGCGCCCTCACCATCGGCGTGGTCACCCGCCCGTTCACCTTCGAGGGACGGCGCCGCGCCAACCAGGCGGAGGACGGCATCGCGGAACTCCGCGAAGAGGTCGACACCCTCATCGTCATCCCCAACGACCGGCTGCTCTCCATCTCCGACCGGCAGGTCTCCGTCCTCGACGCGTTCAAGTCGGCGGACCAGGTCCTGCTCTCCGGTGTCCAGGGCATCACCGACCTCATCACCACGCCCGGCCTGATCAACCTCGACTTCGCCGACGTCAAGTCCGTGATGTCCGAGGCCGGTTCGGCCCTCATGGGCATCGGCTCGGCCCGCGGCGACGACCGCGCGGTGGCCGCCGCCGAGATGGCGATCTCCTCGCCGCTGCTCGAAGCCTCCATCGACGGCGCCCGCGGCGTGCTGCTGTCCATCTCCGGCGGCTCCGACCTCGGCCTGTTCGAGATCAACGAGGCCGCCCAGCTGGTCAGCGAGGCCGCGCACCCCGAGGCCAACATCATCTTCGGCGCGGTCATCGACGACGCCCTCGGCGACGAGGTCCGGGTCACCGTCATCGCGGCCGGGTTCGACGGGGGCCAGCCCCCCGCCAAGCGCGACAACATCCTCGGCTCGGCCTCGACTTCGGCCTCCTCGGCCCGTCGCGACGAGCCCACCCCGGTCCGGCAGGAGAGCCGTCCGTCCTTCGGCTCGCTCGGCAGCGTCACCCCCAAGGAGACGCCGGAGCCCGCCCCCGAGCCCGTCAACGACCTGCCGCTCTCGCCGCCGGTGCCGCCGTCGCGGAGCTACTCCGACAGCGCGGCCGAGGAACTGGACGTACCGGACTTCCTCAAGTGATAGGGCAGCAACTCTCTGTGGGCGGCGCCCACTTCGCCTTCACCGACCGGTGGGGCGGAGTGAGCGCCGTTCCGTACGAGGAGCTCAACCTCGGCGGCGCGGTCGGCGACGACGCCGAAGCCGTCCGCACCAATCGGGAACTGGCCGCCAAGTCCCTGGGACTCGAAGCCGACGCCGTCGTCTGGATGAACCAGGTGCACGGGGCGGACGCGGCGGTCGTGGACGGGCCCTGGGAGCCCGGCACCGACCTGCCGCGTGTGGACTGTGTCGATGCGATCGTCACCGTCCGGCGCGGCCTCGCCCTCGCCGTGCTCACCGCCGACTGCACGCCCGTCCTGCTGGCCGACCCGGTCGCGGGGGTGGTCGCCGCGGCCCACGCCGGGCGGCCCGGGATGGTCGCGGGGATCGTCCCCGCCGCCGTCCGCGCGATGACCGGACTGGGCGCCGAACCGCACCGGATCGTCGCCCGCACCGGACCCGCCGTCTGCGGCCGGTGCTACGAGGTGCCGGACGCGATGCGCGCCGAGGTCGCCGCCGTCGAACCGGCGGCGTACGCCGAGACGAGCTGGGGCACTCCTTCCGTGGACGTGACCGCCGGAGTGCACGCGCAGCTTGAACGGCTCGGGGTGCACGACCGGGCGCAGTCACCGGTGTGCACGCGCGAGTCGGACGACCACTTCTCGTACCGCCGTGATCGCACGACGGGGCGACTCGCGGGATATGTCTGGTTGGGCTGAGGGATGACGGACCGTAGGACCGAACTCGCCGCGAACCTCGCGCAGGTGGAGGACCGCATCGCGGCCGCCTGCGCGGAGGCGGGGCGCAAGCGTGAGGAAGTCACGCTGATCGTGGTCACCAAGACCTACCCGGCGAGCGACGTCCGCGCCCTCGCCGGACTCGGGGTGCGGCACGTGGCCGAGAACCGGGACCAGGACGCGGCCCCCAAGGCCGCCGACTGCTCGGATCTGCCGCTCTCCTGGCACTTCGTCGGCCAGTTGCAGACCAACAAAGTCCGGTCCGTGGCCGGTTACGCGGATCTCGTGCAGTCCGTCGACCGGTCCCGTCTGGTCACGGCGCTGTCGAAGGAAGCGGTGCGCGCCGGACGCGAGTTGGGCTGTCTGCTCCAGGTCGCGTTCGACGCGGACGCGAGCGGACGGGGGGAGCGCGGAGGCGTCGCCCCCGAAGGAATCGAAGAGTTGGGCGACCTCGTCGCGAACGCTCCGGGACTGCGGCTGGACGGACTGATGACCGTCGCGCCGCTCACCGGAGAGTACGCGGGGCGCCCGCAGGCGGCGTTCGAGCGGTTGATGGATTTGTCGACCGACCTGCGCCGAGCCCATCCGGCTGCGAACATGGTCTCGGCAGGGATGAGTTCGGACCTCGAACAGGCCGTGGCCGCCGGAGCGACACATGTGCGCGTCGGTACCGCGGTACTCGGAGTCCGACCGAGGCTCGGGTAACGTCGCCAAGAAGTCGGACCACAGCAGAAAATATGGTCATTGCCGCCGATCGGCGTCACAACGCTCGACCGGTGGCACAACGACCTCGTGGATCGCGGGCACTTGGCACCTCGTCAGTCGATCCACCACAGAGCGGAGGACTCGGAGCATGGCCGGCGCGATGCGCAAGATGGCGGTCTACCTCGGCCTCGTGGAGGACGATGGGTACGACGGCAGGGGATTCGACCCCGACGACGACTTCGAACCGGAACTCGACCCGGAGCCCGAGCGGGACCGTCGACGGCACGAGCCGTCGCACCAGTCCCACGAACCGCACCAGTCACACCAGCCGATCCGGCCCCAACGGGACGAATCGGTACGAGTGGTGCAACCCTCGGCGCCGCGCGAACCACTGTCCCATTCCGCTTCGCTACCCGCGGAATCCGGGCGTCCGGCGCGCATCGCGCCCGTGGCATCCATCACACAAGAACGCGCAAGCCTGGAGAAGAACGCGCCGGTGATCATGCCCAAGGTCGTGTCGGAACGAGAGCCGTACCGGATCACCACGCTGCACCCGCGGACCTACAACGAGGCCCGTACCATCGGGGAACACTTCCGTGAGGGCACCCCGGTGATCATGAATCTGACTGAGATGGACGACACAGATGCCAAGCGACTTGTCGACTTTGCGGCCGGTTTGGTGTTTGGTCTCCATGGCAGCATCGAGCGGGTGACGCAGAAGGTGTTCCTGTTGTCGCCTGCTAACGTCGATGTCACGGCGGAGGACAAGGCCCGTATCGCAGAGGGCGGGTTCTTCAACCAGAGCTGAGAAGTACCACCGGAACAAAGCGGGAACACGGGGAAGAGGGAAGCACGGGTCATGGGCGTGGTCTTGGACGTCATCTACATCGCGCTGATGTGCTTCCTCATCGTGCTCATCTTCCGGTTGGTCATGGACTACGTCTTCCAGTTCGCCCGCTCATGGCAACCCGGCAAGGCGATGGTGGTCGTTCTTGAGGCCACCTACACTGTCACTGATCCACCGCTCAAGCTTCTGCGGCGGTTCATCCCGCCGCTACGTCTCGGGGGCGTGGCGCTCGACCTGTCCTTCTTCGTGCTGATGATCATCGTCTACATCCTGATCATGATCGTGACCGGGCTGTGATGGACGATGTGAGAGATACGGTCTTGCCGAATGCCGACGACTACGTTGAGGTGAAGAGATGCCGTTGACCCCCGAGGACGTGCGGAACAAGCAGTTCACGACCGTCCGCCTCCGAGAAGGCTATGACGAGGACGAGGTCGATGCCTTCCTCGACGAGGTCGAAGCCGAACTGACGCGCCTGCTGCGCGAGAACGAGGACCTGCGCGCCAAGCTCGCCGCGGCCACACGCGCGGCCGCGCAGAACCAGCAGAACATGCGCAAGCCTCCGGAACCGCCGCAGGACCAGCAGCAGGGCGGCATGCCGCAACAGGGGATGCCCCAACAGGGCATGCCCCAGCAAGGCATGCCCCAGCAGGGTATGCGCGGCCCCGGCGGCCCGGTGCCCGCCGGCATATCTGGCCCGCCGCAGCAGATGGGCGGCCCGGGCGGACAGATGGGTGGCCCCATGGGCGGCCCGCCGCAGCTGCCGAGCGGTGCGCCGCAGCTGCCGGCCGGTCCCAGCGGCCAGGGCGGCCCGCAGCAGGGCGGTCCGATGGGCCAGGGCCCCATGGGTCAGGGTCCGATGGGGCAGGGCGGTCCCATGGGCCAGGGCGGTCCGATGGGGCAGGGCGGCCCGATGGGCCAGGGTCCGATGCAGGGTTCGATGGGCGGCCAGCCCGGCATGCAGCAGGGTGGCATGCAGCCCGCGGGCATGCAGCAGGGCGGAATGCAGCCCATGCAGCAGCAGATGGGTGGCCCCATGGGCGGGCCGATGGGCGGCCCCATGGGTGGTCCGATGGGTGGTCAGGGCGGCCCCCAGGGCGACAGCGCCGCACGTGTCCTCTCGCTGGCCCAGCAGACCGCCGACCAGGCGATTGCCGAGGCCCGCTCCGAGGCCAACAAGATTGTCGGCGAGGCCCGTTCGCGCGCCGAGGGCCTGGAGCGCGACGCCCGCGCCAAGGCCGACGCGCTGGAGCGGGACGCGCAGGAGAAGCACCGCGTCGCGATGGGCTCCCTGGAGTCCGCCCGCGCCACGCTGGAGCGCAAGGTCGAGGACCTGCGCGGCTTCGAGCGCGAGTACCGCACCCGCCTGAAGTCCTACCTGGAGTCGCAGCTGCGTCAGCTGGAGACCCAGGCCGACGACTCGCTGGCACCGCCGCGTGCGCCGGCCGCGGCCTCCCTGCCGTCGCCGTCCGCGCCGTCCATGGCACCGGCCGGGGCGAGCGCTCCGTCCTACGGCGGCAACCAGGGGATGGGCGCGCCGTCGCCGGCCGGGCCCTCCTACGGTGGCCAGCAGCCGATGGCTCCCGCGATGACCCAGCCGATGGCGCCGGTTCGGCCGCAGGGGCAGTCTCCGATGGGGCAGGCTCCGTCGCCGATGCGCGGCTTCCTGATCGACGAGGACGACAACTGACGGCGCCGTAGTACGCCTCGGGCGTTCTTCGTCGGCGTTCACGAGTGGGGCCCCGGACTTTTGGTCCGGGGCCCCACTCGTTGTTGGGCGCTTGGGTTTGTTCGCGGCTGCGGGCCGGTGGGGGTTGTTCGCGCCCGCGCGGCGGTAGCCGCATGTTCAATACAGCCCCGCGCCCCTGAAGGCAGGGGCTTCGCCCCGCCTTTATGAAAAGCTTGGGCGCAGCCCGGCTTTTCAGGGGCGCGGGGAACTGCGCGAGCAACCACGACGCACCTGCACCCGCCAACGCACGCGCACCCCCGAGCTATAAGGCGCCCAGCCCTACGCCTTACGCCTTGCGCAGACGGAACGTCAGGGACAACCCCTCGTCCGTGAACACGTCCCCGAACGACTCGTCCCCGTCGCCCGACGCGAAGTCGACCGCCAAGACCTCGTCGGAGATCAACCCCGCGTGCTCGGAGAGCGCCGTGGTCACCAGGGGGTCCGTCGAGGTCCAGCGCAGAGCGATCCGGTCCGCCACGTCCAGGCCGCTGTTCTTGCGGGCCTCCTGGATCAGGCGGATCGCGTCGCGGGCCAGACCCGCCTGGCGCAGCTCCTCCGTGATCTCCAGGTCCAGCGCCACCGTCGCACCCGAGTCGGACGCCACCGACCAGCCCTCGCGCGGGGTTTCGGTGATGATCACCTCGTCCGGCGCCAGCGACACCGTCTCGCCGTCGACCTCCACCGACGCCGTACCCTCGCGCAGGGCCAGGGAGAGGGCGGCGGCGTCGGCGTTCGCCACGGCCTTGGCGACGTCCTGGACGCGCTTGCCGAACCGCTTGCCCAGGGCGCGGAAGTTCGCCTTGGCCGTGGTGTCGACCAGGGAGCCGCCCACCTCGCTCAGCGAGGCCAGCGACTCGACGTTCAGCTCCTCCGTGATCTGCGCGTGCAGTTCGGGGGTGAGGGACTCGAAGCCGGCCACCGCGACCAGGGCCCGCCGCAGCGGCTGACGGGTCTTGACGCCCGACTCCGCGCGCGTGGCCCGGCCCAGCTCCACCAGACGGCGGACCAGGACCATCTGCTTCGACAGCTCCGGGTCGATGACGGACAGGTCCGCCTCCGGCCACGCCGACAGGTGGACGGACTCGGGGGCGCCCGGGGCCACCGGTACCACCAGGTCCTGCCAGACCCGCTCGGTGATGAACGGGGTCAGCGGGGCCATCAGCTGCGTGACCGTCTCGACGACCTCGTGCAGGGTGCGCAGCGCAGCCTTGTCGCCCTGCCAGAAACGGCGCCGGGAGCGGCGTACGTACCAGTTGGACAGGTCGTCGACGAACGCCGAGAGGAGCTTTCCGGCGCGCTGGGTGTCGTACGTCTCCAGGGACTGGGTGACCTGGTCCACGAGTGCGTGCAACTCGGAGAGCAGCCAGCGGTCCAGGACGGGGCGGTCGGCCGGAGCCGGGTCCGCCGCCGAGGGCGACCAGTTCGACGTACGGGCGTACAGGGCCTGGAAGGCGACCGTGTTCCAGTAGGTGAGGAGCGTCTTGCGGACGACCTCCTGGATGGTGCCGTGGCCCACCCGGCGCGCGGCCCACGGGGAGCCGCCCGCGGCCATGAACCAGCGCACCGCGTCCGCGCCGTGGCGGTCCATCAGCGGGATCGGGTCCAGGGTGTTGCCCAGGTGCTTGGACATCTTGCGGCCGTCCTCGGCGAGGATGTGGCCCAGGCAGACCACGTTCTCGTACGACGACTCGTCGAAGACCAGGGTGCCGACGGCCATCATCGTGTAGAACCAGCCGCGGGTCTGGTCGATGGCCTCGCTGATGAACTGCGCCGGGTAGCGGGACTCGAACAGTTCCTTGTTCTGGTACGGGTAGCCCCACTGCGCGAACGGCATCGAACCCGAGTCGTACCAGGCGTCGATGACCTCCGGCACGCGCGTGGCCGTCTTCTCGCAGCTCGGGCAGGGGAAGGTGACCGCGTCGATGAACGGGCGGTGCGGGTCCAGGCCCGACTGGTCGGTGCCCGTCAGCCGGGTCAGCTCCTCGCGGGAGCCGACGCAGGTGAGGTGGTCGTCCTCGCAGCGCCAGATCGGCAGCGGGGTACCCCAGTAGCGGCTGCGGGACAGCGCCCAGTCGATGTTGTTGTTCAGCCAGTCGCCGTACCGGCCGTGCTTGACGGTCTCCGGGAACCAGTTGGTCTTCTCGTTCTCCTGGAGGAGGCGGTCCTTGATGGCCGTGGTGCGGATGTACCAGGACGGCTGCGCGTAGTAGAGGAGCGCGGTGTGGCAGCGCCAGCAGTGCGGGTAGCTGTGCTCGTACGGGATGTGCCTGAAGAGCAGGCCGCGCTGCTGGAGGTCCTCGGTGAGCTTTTCGTCCGCCTTCTTGAAGAAGACACCGCCCACGAGCGGGACGTCCTCCTCGAAGGTGCCGTCCGGGCGGACCGGGTTGACCACGGGCAGGCCGTACGCGCGGCAGACCTTGAGGTCGTCCTCACCGAAGGCGGGGGACTGGTGCACCAGACCCGTGCCGTCCTCCGTCGTGACGTACTCGGCGTTCACCACGTAGTGGGCGGGCGCCGGACTGTGCCCATTGGTTCCCCCGCTGACGCTCGGGAACTCTACGAGCTCGAACGGACGTTGATAGGTCCAGCGCTCCATTTCGGCGCCGGTGAAGCTCTCGCCGGTGGTCGTCCACTCCTCGCCGAGCGCCTTGCCGAGGAGCGGTTCGGCGACGACGAGCTTCTCCGCGCCGTCGGTCGCGACGACGTAGGTGACCTCGGGGTGGGCGGCCACCGCGGTGTTGGAGACCAGCGTCCACGGGGTGGTCGTCCACACCAGGAGCGCGGCCTCGCCCGCGAGCGGACCGGAGGTGAGCGGGAAACGGACGTACACGGACGGGTCGACCACCGTCTCGTAGCCCTGCGCCAGCTCGTGGTCGGACAGGCCGGTGCCGCAGCGCGGGCACCAGGGGGCGACGCGGTGGTCCTGGACCAGCAGACCCTTGTCGAAGATCCCCTTGAGGGACCACCAGACGGACTCGATGTACGTCGGGTCCATGGTGCGGTACGCGTCGTCCAGGTCCGTCCAGTACCCCATGCGGGTCGTCAGGTCGCTGAAGGCGTCGGTGTGGCGGGTCACGGACTCGCGGCACTTGGCGTTGAACTCGGCGATGCCGTACGCCTCGATGTCCTGCTTGCCGCTGAAGCCCAGCTCCTTCTCGACCGCCAGCTCCACCGGCAGGCCGTGGCAGTCCCAGCCGGCCTTCCGGGCCACGTGGTAGCCGCGCATCGTGCGGAAGCGGGGGAAGACGTCCTTGAAGACGCGGGCCTCGATGTGGTGGGCGCCCGGCATGCCGTTGGCGGTGGGCGGGCCCTCGAAGAACACCCACTCGGGGCGGCCCTCGGACTGCTCCAGGGACTTGGCGAAGATCTTCTGCTCGCGCCAGAAGTCGAGCACCGCGTGTTCGAGCGCGGGCAGGTCGACCTGGGCGGGCACCTGGCGGTACGTCGGCGTTGTCATCAGCGAGCTTCCTCCGGCGGACTTTCTGCCTTCCGTCCGGAGGGACGAGAGCTACGACTGTGCGTACGCCGTTGTCGGCGCGCTCCCGCGGTACCACCCTCCTTGGCCCTCCGGAACGCCGTCCGCGCCGGTGAGCCCCCTCATTGGGGTCGCGATGCCAGGTCTACTCGCCGCGGCTGGTGTGCTGCGGCTTTCTTCCGACGGCTCCGGGGTGATCTTCGCTTCGCGCTCGCCCCCGGGCTTCCACCGTCCCCGGGTCGCTCTGGGCTGCGTACGACGCTACTCGTCCCCATCCACGCCTTTCGCTCCGCCCAGTGTACGGCGCCGCACGGACAGCGGCCGACCGGTTTTCCGGAGCCCGGCGCGGACGGTGCCCGGGCGGCCCCGGCCGACTGCTCCCACGCGCGTGGGACGAGAGGCGGGACGACCTGCGCCGTGACCCGTTTGCCGAGACGGCGCCGTCCGGATCCCGGGACGCCCGGACCGGCGGATTACCCGGCCACGAGTTGGGCACAACGCTTGCATGCCCCGTCGCCCGGCACCCGTGGGGCGGCCGAACCGCTGGTGGTCCGCGTTGCCGCGGGTCGGAAGTCGATTTATCGTCCCAGCACGATTCGCGTGCAGATCACAATGTGTGAAGGGGCCGCGGCCATGGTGGCGAAGAAGACCGCCGTACAGCAGTCGGCGTCGGGCAGATCCACGGGGGCCTCCGGCGGTTCGGCGGCCATGGAGGCGCGCCCGAAGAAGAGCGCGCACGGGGCTTCCGGCGGGCGGGCGAAGAGTGCCGCAACGGAGGCGCCGGCCCGGAAAACGGCGTCAAAGAAGAGTGTGGTTGCGGAGCCGGGCGCCAAGAAGAGGGCGGGTTCCGGGACCGCTGCCAAGAAGGGCGCGGATTCCGGGACTGCCGTCAAGGGCAGCGCCGGGCCCGAAGCCGCTGCCGAGAAGGCCCCCGTGAAGAAGACGGCCGCCAAGAAGGCGGCCCCCGAGGAATCCGCTGCCAGGAAGGCCGCGGCCACCAAGCGCACTCCCGCGAAGAGTGCCGCCCGGAAGATCACCCCCACCGAGAAGATCACCCCCACGAAGAGTGCGGCCAAGAAGAGCACGGCGAAGAAAGCGGGTGCGGCGAAGGCCGCGAAGCAGACAGGAGCCACGACAGTGGTTGCGAAGAAGACCCGTGGCACGGCCACGGCGGCGAAGAACCTCACCGCGGTGCCCAAGGCACGGCTCGCCGCGGTCGAGCCCGGCGAACTGGCGGTGCGCCCGGGCGAGGACCCCTGGACCCCGGACGAGGTCGCGGAGGCCCGCGCCGAACTCCAGGCCGACGCCATGCGGCTCGGCTCCGAGATCAGCTCCTCCGAGCAGGCGATCGTCGGGCTGATGCGGGACTCGGGCGACGGCGCGGGCGACGACCAGGCGGACACCGGCACCAAGAACATCACCCGCGAGCACGAGATGGCCCTGGCCGCCAACGCGCGCGAGACCCTCGAACAGACCGAGCGCGCCCTGGAGCGGCTCGACTCCGGCACCTACGGCCTGTGCGAGAACTGCGGCAACCCCATCGGCAAGGCGCGCATGCAGGCGTTCCCGCGCGCCACCCTGTGCGTCGAGTGCAAGCAGAAGCAGGAGCGGCGTTACTGAGGGCCGTCGTCCCCGTGTACCGATGGGCACGCGCGCGCGTGTACTGAACGCCGTCGGGCCCGTGGCCCGCACCTGGCCCGGCGGAGACGTGTCGTACCCTCGTCCTCAGTCAAGGACCTAGGCTTGAGGGACTCACGTGGCAGAGGCGGAGCGCATCATCGGTACGCGGGACATCCCAGACGCGGCGGGGGCCGAGCCGGAGCACTCCGACGGCACGGCCGCCGCCGAGTCCATCCCCACCTCGGGTGCCCCCGAGTCCGAGGCGGCCGGGCCCAGGGGCGGGCGCCGGATCGCCGTCCTGTTCGGGGTCGCCGCGTTCGCGTACGCCCTCGACCTGGTCAGCAAGCTGGTCGTGGTCGCCAAGCTGGAGAACCACGCGCCGATCAAGGTCATCGGCGACTGGCTGGAGTTCAACGTGATCCGCAACGCGGGCGCGGCCTTCAGCTTCGGGCAGGCGTACACGGTCATCTTCACGGTGATCGCGGCGGCCGTGATCGTGGTGATCGCCCGGCTGGCGCGCAAGCTCTACAGCCTGCCCTGGGCCATCGCCCTCGGGCTGCTGCTCGGCGGCGCGCTCGGCAACCTCACCGACCGGATCTTCCGCTCGCCCGGCGTCTTCAAGGGCGCGGTCGTCGACTTCATCGCCCCCAAGGGCTTCGCCGTCTTCAACCTGGCCGACTCGGCGATCGTCTGCGGCGGCATCCTGATCGTGCTGCTGTCGTTCCTGGGGCGCGACCCGGACGGCACGATCCACAAGGACTGACGCCCCCGGGTACCGCTGGGGCCCTCGCGGTCGTATGAGCGCACCGGGCTTGTGTACGGCGTTGTCGGACCCGTCCGGCATACTCGACCCGTGAGCACGATTCCCGAGATCCGTACCCTGCCCGTGCCCGACGGCCTGGAGGGCGAGCGTGTCGACGCCGCCATCTCCCGCATGTTCGGCTTCTCCCGCACGAAGGCCGCCGAGCTGGCCGCGGCGGGGAAGGTCACGGTCGACGGCTCGGTGGCCGGGAAGTCCGAACGGGTCCATGGCGGCGCCTGGCTGGAGGTCGAGATGCCGGCCGCCCCCGCGCCCGTGCGGATCGTCGCCGAACCGGTCGAGGGCATGGAGATCGTGCACGACGACGACGACGTGGTCGTGATCGTCAAGCCGGTCGGGGTCGCCGCGCACCCGTCGCCCGGCTGGACGGGGCCGACGGTCATCGGCGGTCTCGCCGCCGCCGGTTACCGCATCTCGACGTCCGGCGCGGCCGAGCGCCAGGGCATCGTGCACCGGCTGGACGTGGGTACGTCCGGTCTGATGGTGGTGGCCAAGTCGGAGTACGCGTACACCTCGCTCAAGCGCCAGTTCAAGGAGCGCACGGTCGACAAGCGGTACCACACGCTGGTCCAGGGCCACCCCGACCCGACCAGCGGCACCATCGACGCGCCCATCGGCCGTCACCCGAACCACGACTACAAGTGGGCGGTCACCGCCGAGGGCAAGGCGTCCGTCACGCACTACGACCTCATCGAGGCGTTCCGCGCGGCCTCGCTGCTCGACGTGAAGCTGGAGACCGGCCGCACCCACCAGATCCGCGTCCACATGTCGGCGCACCGGCACCCGTGCGTGGGCGACCTGACCTACGGCGCCGACCCGACGCTCGCCAAGCGGCTCGGCCTGACCCGCCAGTGGCTGCACGCCGTACGGCTCGGCTTCGAGCACCCCGGCGACGGGCAGTGGGCGGAGTTCTCCAGCGACTACCCGGACGACCTCCAGCGCGCTCTGGACCAGGTGCGGGAGGAGACCTACGCATGAGCGAGCGGTCCACCGTGCCGTCGTACGGGGTGCGGGTCGTCGAGGACCCCGCCGACGTCGAGGCGTGCTTCGCCGTCCGCAAGGAGGTCTTCGTCCGGGAGCAGGGTGTGCCGGAGGACCTGGAGTACGACGCGTACGACGCGGTGGCCGTGCACGTGCTCGCGGTGCGGGAGGACGGGGTGCCGCTCGGTGCCGGACGGCTGCTGTACGGGGAGTCGGCCACGGCGAAGGTCGGCGGTGACCTCACGGTGGGGTCGCTGGGGCGGCTCGCGGTGACACGGGAGGCGCGCGAGCTGGGCGTCGGGGTCGCCCTGGTGCGGGCCGTGGAGGACGCGGCACGCGCGCGTGGGCTGGCGGCGGTGGATCTGCACGCGCAGACGCACGCGCTGGGGTTCTACGAGCGGCTGGGGTACGTGGCGTACGGGCCGGAGTTCCCGGATGCGGGGATACCGCACCGGGCGATGCGGCGTCCGCTCTAGTGAGCTGGTCTTGAGTCGGTAGCTCGCCTCGTGAGTTGCTTCTCGTTTCAGATCTTGGTGGTCCGCTGCGGGGAGTGGCCGGGCTGCGCTGTGCTGGGAGCGTGGGTGATCCCAGGCTGGAGCCGCTGGTGCTGTCCGAGGCCGAGCGGGTGGTGTTGGAGAACTGGGCCAGGCGCCGCACGACGGCGCAGGGCCTGGCGAAGCGGGCGCGGATCGTGCTCGCGTGTGCCCGGGGGTGGAACAACACCGTGGTCGCCGCGCGATGTGACACCGATCGGGCGACGGTGCGCCGTTGGCGGATGCGGTTCCTGCGCGACCGTCTGGAGGGCCTGTCCGACGATGCCCGTCCCGGAGTGGCGCGCACCATCACCGATGCCCAGGTGGAAGAGGTGGTGGTGCGCACCCTCGAAGAGGTCCCCGCGGGTGGCACGCACTGGTCGAAGCGGGAGCTGGCCCGGCAGGTGGGGATCTCGCCCACCAGCGTGCACCGCATCTGGCGGGCCTTCGGCCTCCAGCCCTGGCGGACCGAGGAGTTCAAGATCTCTCCGGATCCGCTGCTGACCGACAAGATCCGGGACGTGGTGGGCCTGTATCTGGCGCCGCCGGCCCATGCGGTGGTCTTCTCGATGGACGAGAAACCGCAGATCCAGGCACTGGAGCGGACCGCGCCGGTGCTGCCGATGCTGCCCGGAGTGCCCGAGCGCCGCAGCTTCGACTACGTACGGCACGGCACCATCGATCTGTTCGCCGCGCTGAACACGGCAAACGGGAAGGTGATCAGCCGCCTGTCCGCACAGCACCGGGCCGTGGACTTCCGCGACTTCCTGACCGACATCGACCGCCAGACCGAGCCCGGCCTGGCGGTCCACGTCATCTGCGACAACCTCTCCGCCCACAAGGCACCGGTCGTGCACACGTGGCTGCTGGCACACCCCCGCTTCACCCTGCACTTCACCCCGACCTACTCGTCGTGGATCAACCAGGTCGAGCGGTGGTTCGCCGAACTGCAACGACGCTGCCTGGAACGCGGTGTCTTCTGCTCACTCGACGAGCTCAAGACCGCACTCGACGACTGGATCAAGGTCTGGAACGAGGCCGCCCGGCCCTTCAAGTGGACCAAGACCGCCGACCAGATCATCGACCGGATCTGCCACTACTGCGACAGGATCTCCGGACCAGCTCACTAG
>LJCV01000034.1 GCA_001298575.1 Actinobacteria bacterium OK074 | reverse complement strand
GGGGGGTGGGAGGTTCGGTGTCGGCTGCGGGCCCGGTGGGGGCTGGTCGCGCAGTTCCCCGCGCCCCTAAAGGCTGGGGCTGCGCCCCGCCTTATAGGGGCGCGGGGAACTGCGCGAGCAACCACGACGTACCCGCAGTCGCCCACGCACCCGCACCCCCGAGCTATTAGGCGCCCTACCCCCAGCCCCCCGCTCAGCTGCTTTCCGGCATCTTCGACGAGTGGTGGTTGACGATCAGCCACTTGCCGTCGCGCTTCTCGTACTCGTACGTGTAGCGGGCCTTGACCGTCGACTTCGCGCCCGTGGACGGGTCGGTGAGGGTGAACTCGTAGATCCCGGTGTCGATCGCGGAGTTGTCGTCGAGGACGTTGACGATCGTGTCGAGCTTCTTGCCGACCGGCTTGTTCTCCAGGAAGTGCTCGAAGTAGTCGACTATCTCGGCGTGGTTCGTTCTGATCTTGTCGGAGACGGTGGGCAGGAGCACCGCGTCGCTGGCGTAGAGGTCGGCGACCTTCTCGGCGTCACCTGTCTTGAGCGCGTCGTTCCAGGTGGTGAACAGGCCGGCGATCTGCGACTTGCTCGGCGGCGCGTCGGCGTCCGAGCCGGCGAAGCTCACCCCGGCGGTCACGGAACCGGCGGTGACGAGGGCGGCGGCGGTGACGATCGCGGCTCGCTTGCTGATGTTCAGGCGGGTCATCACATCTCCAGGGCGGGGTGAGTGGGGGGCTGCTTCCCGCGGCGGCCTGTTTTCCGTGGCCGCCGGGGAAGTGACTCCAGACTCGCTTCGCGCTGGTTAAGACCCGTCCAGCGGACGTGCAGGGGGCGTCCAAGATCCAGCCAACTACGTACGGTGGCTACTTGATCACCCTCATCGTCTGCCCTTCAGCAGGCTGACCCCGGCGCCGAGTGAGACGACGCCCATGCCGACCGCGGTCAGCACCCCCTGCGAACCGTCCACAACGAACGGGGCCGCGGCGGCGACGGCGAGGTTGAACAGGAACAGGAACCACAGGACCGGCCGGGAGGCGAGCATGTTCTTCATGGCGATCGGCACCTTTCAAGGAGCACTCGGGGGTACGTTTTCCGAGGTCAACGATGCCGTCGGACGATCGCGGTCACGATGGGGCACCCTCCCGAACACAAGGTGTAGCGGGGTGTGGGGGCATGGTGGAGTGAGGTACACCTCAGCAGCCTTGTTCGTTTCCCGAGTGCCTTAAGGTGTGCGCCATGCACGAGACACTGCGGCAGGCGGCGCGTGCTTCGGTACGCCTGTTCCTCGCCGCCGTACTGGCCTTCGGGTCGTACATCTTCATCACGGTCCTGGAGATCGGGCTCATCGCCCTGGTCTCCGTGGTGGCCATCGGACTGGTCCCCGAGGTGATCCTTCTCGTCCGCAGGATTGCGGGTGCGAAGCGTCGGCAGGTACAGGCGTGGACGGGGCAGGAGATCCCCGAGGCGTACCTGACGGTCGAGGGACCCATCAAGCAACGGCTGCGCACGGTCTTCCGCGACCCGAGCACACTGACCGACTTCCGCTGGATGTTCGCCTATTACATCTACGGCTGGCTGCCGGTGCTCATGCTGCCGCTGTGGCCGGTGGGCCTGGTGGTGGACGGCGTCTGGGCGGGCCTGCTGGGCCGCAGGGCGGTCGTGCTGCCGCTGATCCCCAAACTCGCGGACCTGGACGCCCGTTGGTCCATCGTGCTGCTCAAGCCGTCGCCGAAGGCCCGGCTCGCGCACCGCGTCGAGGAGCTGACCCAGACCCGGGCCGGGGCGATTGCCGCGCACGGGGCCGAACTGCGGCGCATCGAACGCGACCTGCACGACGGCACCCAGGCCCGCCTGGTCTCGCTGTCCATGCGGATCGGGCTGGCCATGCGGGCGTACGAGGAGAATCCGGACGCCGCGCGCAAACTCCTCGACGAGGCACAGGACTTGGCGGAGGGCGCGCTGACGGATCTGCGGCACGTGGTGCGCGGCATCCACCCGCCGATCCTCACCGACCGCGGCCTGGCCGGCGCGGTGCGCGCGCTCGCCGCCAGTAGTGGCCTCCAAGTCGCCCTGGACCTGGAGGAGTTGGAGACCGGGCCGCGTGCTCCGGCGGCGGTGGAGGCGGCCGCGTACTTCGTGATCGCCGAGGCGCTGACCAACGCGGCCAAGTACGCGGGCACCGACCGGGCGGCGCTGTCGCTGACCCGGAAGCGGACGGCCCTGCACGTGACCATCCGCGACGAAGGCCGGGGCGGTGCCCAGGAGATCACCCTCGGCACCGGCCTGGACATAGGCGGCTCGGGCCTGGTCGGCATGCGCCGCCGGGTCGCCGCACTGGACGGAACGATGACCCTGACCAGCCCCGTCGGGGGCCCAACCGTGATCGAGGTGGACCTGCCGTGCGTGTGGTGACGGAACCTGGGGCCGAGCCCAGGCAGAGGAGGCGGACATGCGCGTAGTGATCGCCGAGGACAACGCGCTGCTGCGCCAGGGCCTGGTGCTGCTGCTGACGTCGTCCGGGCACGAGGTGGTCGCGGTGGCCGGCAGCGGCCCCGAGGTCCTGCCCGCGCTGCTCCAACACCGCCCGGACGCCGCCGTGTTGGACGTCCGTATGCCCCCCGACTTCCGCGACGAGGGGCTGCGCGCGGCGCTTGAGGCACGCAAGCAGATCCCGGACCTGCCGGTGCTGGTCCTCTCCCAGTATGTCGAGGAGTCGTACGCGGCGGAGCTGCTCGGCGGCGGCGCGAGCGGGGTCGGCTATTTGCTGAAGGACCGGGTGGGCCGGGTCGACGAGTTCCTCGACGCCCTGGAACGGGTCGCCGCCGGCGGTACGGCGCTGGACCCCGAGGTGGTCACGGAGCTGCTGACCAAACGCCGCAACTCCCCCCTCGACACGCTGACCCCGCGCGAGCGCGAGGTGTTGAAGCTGATGGCCGAGGGCCATGACAACTTGACGATCGCAAACACTCTGGTCGTCACGGAACGCTCGGTCAGCAAGCACATCGGCAACGTGTTCCTGAAGCTGGGCCTCCCGCCGAGCGACAGCGGCCACCGCCGGGTGCTGGCGGTGCTGGCGTACTTGAACAACGCGCAGGCGTCGGGCGCGTAGGCGGACCGGAAAGCGGTACCAGGCCCCGGTGCCGGTGTGTTCACACCGGCACCGGGGCCTTTTCGCGCGCCCATGGCCCATGACCCATGCCCCATGGCCCATTCGCCGCGAACCCGAAACGGTTCCGCCTCGTTACCGGGTCCGAAAACGACCCGTGTCATATTCACCAATCTTCGACAATCTCAACACATGGATGGCTTCGACCGGTTGGTCCAATCTGCGACGCTGGCAACCGGAAGATCGTTTGCCACTTCCGCTTGAGCCGAATTGCCGAATAACTGATGCAAGGAGCCAGAGATATGCGACGTTTGGAAATGACGAAGCGCAGGGCCGCCGGGGTACTGGTCGCGGGCGGACTGTCCGTGGCGGCGGTCCTGGGCGCGAGCGGGGTCGCCAGCGCGGCCGGCGGCTACTTCGAGGTGACCGGTGACTCGTCGACACCCCAGGGTGCGAAGGACATCGCGCACTCCAACGCGCACGACGCCTGCGTGAAGGTCAACGGCAGCGGCAGCTACTTGGAGGACACCGCCCTGGCCACGATCACCGGGAACCCGGACGGGACCTACTGGGTCGCCAGCATCACGGTCAAGTGCCAGTGAGACCGGCCGACCGCCGCTAGACAGGCGGTCGCGTCCGGCACCGGATTCGTCCGGGGCCGACGGATTGGTCCGGGGCCGACGGACCGACTTCCCGACGGCCCCGGACACGGCATCCGTTCGTTCCCGCCCCGGCCGGGGGCTACTGCACCGGCCGCAGCCCCAACGGCTCCGCGATCTCCTCCGCCATCACGCGGCCGGCCTCCTCCGCGAGGGCGTCGTCGCCGAGGTCCTGGTCGGTGTCGAGGCCGTCGAGCTCGTCGAGGGGCTGGTTCAGGCGGACGTGCGCGACCAGGGACTGGAGAGCGCGGAGCGTCGCCGACGCCGTGGAACCCCAGTTGGAGAAGTAGGAGAACTGCCACCACCACAGGGCTTCGGTGACGCGGCCCGCGCGGTAGTGGGCCATGCCGTGGCGCAGGTCGGTGATGACGTCGGCGAGGTCGTCGGAGATACGGGCCGGGACCGGGGGGCGGCGCGGCTCGTAGGGGTCGAAGACCTCGGAGTAGACGTCGACCGGCTCCAGCATGACCGCGAGTTTCTCGCGGAGTTCGTCGACGTCCGGCTCCGGGCCCAGATCGGGCTCGTAGCGCTCGTCGGGCACGATGTCCTCGTGCGCGCCGAGGCGACCGCCGGCCAGCATCAGCTGGGAGACCTCCAGCAGGAGGAAGGGGACCGCCGAGTCGGGCTCGTCGCCCCGGGCGACCTCCGTCACCGCGACCAGGAAGCTCTCGACCTGGTCGGCGATCTGGACCGCGAAGCTGTCGGGGTCGTGCGTCGTGGAGTGCAGCGTGGCGTCGTCAGACATCTAGGAGTCGTCTCCCCTCGAAGGCGCGGCCGAGGGTCACCTCGTCCGCGTATTCCAGGTCGCCGCCCACCGGGAGGCCGCTGGCCAGGCGGGTGACCTTGAGGCCCATGGGTTTGATCATGCGGGCGAGGTACGTGGCCGTCGCCTCGCCCTCCAGGTTCGGGTCCGTCGCCAGGATCAGCTCGGTGACGGCGCCGTCGGCGAGCCGGGTCAGGAGTTCCCTTATCCGCAGGTCGTCGGGGCCGACGCCCTCGATCGGGCTGATCGCGCCGCCCAGGACGTGGTACTTGCCCCGGAATTCGCGAGTGCGTTCGATGGCGACGACGTCCTTCGGTTCCTCGACGACGCAGATCACCGTGAGGTCGCGGCGCGGGTCGCGGCAGACCGCGCACAGCTCCTCCTGCGCGACGTTTCCGCAGGTGGCGCAGAACCGGACCCGTTCCTTGACCTCCAGGAGGGTCTGCGCGAGCCGGCGTACGTCCGTCGGTTCGGCCTGGAGGATGTGGAAGGCGATCCGCTGCGCGCTCTTGGGACCGACGCCGGGCAGCCGCCCGAGCTCGTCGATCAGGTCCTGGACCACGCCTTCGTACAACGGACTGCCTTTCCTGGGGTCTTTTCGGTACGGAATCTCTGGGTCGGTACGGAATCTCTGGGTCGGTACGGAATCTCTGGGTCGGTACGGAGTCTCTGGGTCGGTACGGAGTCTCTCGGTAGGTACGTTAGTTGGCCGCCGCCCTGGTGAGGAAGGCGGAACGGGGGCACGGCGTCAGAAACGTCCGGACACCCGGCCGGGGTTCAACGCGACGGTCAGAACGGCAGCCCCGGGATGCCGCTGCCGCCGCCACCGCCCAGCCCCTGGGCCAGCGGGCCGAGCTTCTGCTGCTGGAGGGTCTGCGCGTTCTCGTTGGCCGCGTGGACGGCGGCGACGATCAGGTCGGCGAGGGTCTCCGTGTCGTCCGGGTCCACGGCCTTGGGGTCGATGACCAGGGCACGCAGTTCACCCGCGCCGGTCACCGTGGCCTTGACCAGACCGCCGCCCGCCTGGCCGTCGACCTCCGTGCGCGCCAGCTCCTCCTGCGCATTCGCCAGATCCTGCTGCATCTTCTGGGCCTGCTGGAGCAGCTGCTGCATGTTGGGCTGGCCACCACCGGGGATCACGATCAGCTCCTGGGTTCGTACGGTTGCGGACACCGTATTCGTACGGCTGTAAGCGCGGTGTTCGGCGCTCGGCACGAGCCTACGTGGTCACCCCTGCCCTCGCCGCGCCACTCGTTCGTGTGAGATCGACCAGGGCCCCATACCTGATCGAGAGCCCCTTCCAGGCGGAAAAGAGGCGAAAGCGGCACCATCGCCACCCATTGGGAGGTAGGAAAGGTGCGGCGCGTCAGCACCATGCGTCACGCGACACTACGAATCGTCACGCAACGTGACGTTCATGTCTGGACGGCTTGAGTAGGGAGTGCCGGGTGAGTCAGCCGGAGATGCAGCCCGAGGGGCCGGGCCGGGACGGGCGGGCCTCCGACGAGGCCGCCGCCGCGGCGCCACTGCCGGGTGACCTCACCGGGCGGCGGTTCCCGCTCGGCGACTGGGCCGAGCCCGCGGACCGGCTGCACGAGCTGTACCGCTGGGTGGAGCGCGGCGCGCTGGAGACCGCGGCCTGGTACCTGGCCGACCGCGTCCGCAAACGCCGCGCCGCCCGCGCCCTGCGCACCGGGGCGGTCGCCGCGGCCCTGGTCGGCACGGCCCTGCCGCTGCTCGACCTCACCGGCACGGTCGGCGGGGTGGCGCCCTGGGCGTACCTGGCCCTGCTGGTGGCGGCGGCGTGCGCGGGCGGCGACCGCTACTTCGGCCTCACCTCCGGCTGGATGCGCGACGTCGCGACGGCCCAGGCGGTGCAACGACGGCTCCAGGTACTCCAGTTCGAGTGGGCGTCGGAGAGCGTACGAGAGGTACTGGGCCCCACGGAGGGCACGGCGGGCGAAGCCGCGGAGCGCTGCCTCTCCGTCCTGCGCCGCTTCTCGGAGGACGTGACGGAGCTGGTGCGGGCGGAGACGGTGGGGTGGATGGTCGAGTTCCACGGCGGGGTGGCCGCGCTGGGCATCCAGGGCGGGACGGGTTCCCTCCGGGGAGAGGGAACGGTTTCCCCGCCGGGGATGGGGGTGCGGGGCATCGTGCCACCGGCGGGGGGCCGGCCGAACATGCCTCGGCAGCGACCGCCGGAGGCCCGGTAGGGCGCCTCGTGGCTGCGCTGGTGTGCCGTTGTTCGCCTGCGGGTGGGCGCGAGCAACCACAACGCACCCGCAGGCGCCCAACACACCCGCACCCCGAGTCATCAGGCACGCCCCCAACCCCCCTGGGGGACCGGTCCCCTTCAGCCTCACCAGAATTCCACGCACACTGATCCCAGCGAACGCTCATGCCATGCACATGCCTTCGCGCCAGGCACCAGCCTGCCGAGGAAGAAACGAGGGGGAATCTTCCGTGGCCACACCTCCGCACATCCCGCCGCACATCCCACCGCACATCCCACCGCCACCGCCGCCGAGCGGCTTCCCGAACGCCGAAGGCGCCAACGACTTCGTACGGCAGTTGCGGCAGGCCGTCGCGCCCGCCCGCGGCGAACGGGAGCCGCTGAACCACACACCGCCCCTGGTCGTCATCGACGTCGGCGGCACCGAGACGGACCGTGAGGCGCGGGTGACCCGGGTGGTCAACGCGCTTGAGTCGGGGCTCCGCAACGCGGACCTCAAAGTGGTCCCGCACTCCATCCGCACCGCCACCCAGGACAGCGGCCTGTTCAGCGGTGCCGTCGCCCGCGAACTCTTCGTCGGCCTGCCCCGGAACACGACACCGGACCGGTTGCCCGGTTTCTGGCTGATGTGGGACTCCGTCGCACTCATCCGCAAGCAGGCCGCCACGCACCCCGAGGACGGACCGCCCGGCGCACGGGTCCTGCGCGACAACGCCCACGAACAGCTGCGCGGCAACCGTCCGCAGCGCCGCGAGGGGCGGATCACGGTGGCCCTGTGGGCGCTCGGCGGCAAGGAGCCGCCCCCGGGGGGAGGCAGTCTGCGCACCTGGGTGATCGGCACCCTCTGGCAGGGGCTGCTGCACACCTACCCCCGCTGGCGGTGGGCCCGGCACAAGACCGCGCTGCTGGTGGGCCCCTCGCGCCTGCCCTGGCGTCGGCGCCGCGGCTGGCTGGGCGCGGACCAGGGCATGGCGGGCGGCCCCGACACCACCGTGTTCGACGTGATGGACCAGATAGCCGCCGACGAAATGCCCGGACTCGTCCGCCCGCCCGGCAGCGACGAGCACCAGGCGTCGCTCCTCGCCCTCGAACGGCTGCTGACCCGCGCCCTGCTCGAAGACCTCGCCGTGCCCGTGCCCGGCGGTGTGCTGCCGCTGCGGCGGCGCCGGGTCGCCCGGCCCGTCCTGCTGGTCCAGCTGCCCCCGGAGGGAACCCCCCAGGCCGCGGCCGTCGAACGGTTCCTGTGCGCCTTCCACCAGGTGCGCGACCACACGGCGCACGCGCCGGGCCCGCTCGTCATCGCGGTCGGCCGCCTCTCCGCCGGAGCCGGGCTGCTGGCGAGCCTGGGCAACCCGCCGCCGGTCGGCCTGGGCCAGGCCGGGCAACTGCTGCACCAGTCGACCCCCGTGCCCGCCCTGGTACGGCTGGGGGACGAGCCCTTCGAGCAGCACGGCATCACCATCCGCCCCTACTCCCCGCACCGGTTCAAGCTGAGCGGACGCACCGTCGCCACCACCGTGGTCTGCGGGGTGAGCGCGGTGGCACTGGTCGCCGCCCTAGGCGTCTGGGGAGGGCTGCACGGCTCGTCCGTTCCCACCGCCTGCGTCGGCGGCACCCAGTCCGTCGCCGAGAACGCCCGCGACGAGGCGATACCCGTCGACGCCAAGGGCTGGTACGAGGCGGCCGAGCGGTCGATCAAGGTCCAGAACACACGCGCCCTGGACTACTACCGCGCCACCGGCAGAACCGTGCGGACCGTCGTCGTGTTCGTCTCCGAGTCGCCCGTCTCCGAGGACGAGACCCGCTTCGACGGCACCATCCCCGAACTGCGCGGCATCGCGCTGTGGCAGCGGACGCTCAACAAGGACGCCGCGGCCGACCTGAGTCTCGTTCCGCTGATCGTCGAGGTCCGCTCCACCGGACCGGCATTCCGCGACGCCGAGTCGGTGGCCCGGGACCTGGTCAGGCAGGTCGACGCCGAGGGGAGCCTCAAGAAGGACGAGGCATACAAGAAGGTCGTCGGTGTCCTCGGCTACGCGCAGAGCCGTACCCAGACCCACGCCGCGCTCCAGGTCCTCAACCGGGCGGGGATCCCGACCATCGGCACCACCGCGACCGCCGACGAGATGCAGACCGGCGCGGGCACCTCCTACTGGCCCTTCACCCCGAGCAACTCCACCGAGGCCAGGGTCGAGGCCGCGTTCGCACACCAGGAGAACATCGTGGCCCGCCCCGGCTCCGCCGACCAGTGCGCCCCCACCGACCACGCCGTCGTCGTGGAGAGCTCCACCGACCTGTACAGCGCCAGCCTCGCCGCCCGGTTCACCGCGGCCTTCCCCGGCCACCAGCCGGTGTACGACTACAACCAGACCGGCACGTTCGCGCCGGACTCCCCGGCCCAGAAGAAGACCGCCACCGCCGGAATACTGGCGGACTGGATCTGCGGCGAACTCAAGCAGCGGCCCGACTCGGTCGTGTACTGGTCGGCCCGCGCCCAGGACTTCGTGGCGTTCGTCAACGCCATGAGCCAGTCGGGCACCTGCACCGGCCGCCCCATCACGGTGGTGGGCGGCAACGAACTCACCAACGTGGCCCAGACCGGCGCCTTCGCCAACCAGACCTGGCTGCGCCTGTACTACTCCGCGCACCGCCTCCCCAGCACCGACCCCCGGGCCACCACCGCGACCCGCCAGTTCGTGGCCGCGTACGACACCTACGTCAAGGCCACGACCAAGGGCACCGACCCGTGGCAGCAGGACGGCCACTCGGCGGTGTCGTACGACGCCTTCCACGTGCTGTCGGAGGCGGTGGGCTACGCGGGGCAGGCCGCCCCGGACATCCCGCGGCCGGCCGTCCTGCAGGCGTTGCAGAACGGCATCACCTTCAACGGGGCCACCGGGTACGTCTCCTACACCCCGCACGACAACGCCCCGCCGACCGACAAGACCCTCGTCCTGCTGAGGCAGTTGGGGGACAACCCACAGGCGGTGGAGGCGTGCGGTGCCTATCGGGAGGGGGCGACGTACGCGAAGCAGGGAGTGCCGTGCGCGATGGCTGGTGAGTAGAGCGCCTCATAGCTCGGGGTGACTGTGCGTGGGCGACTGCGGGTACGTCGTGGCCGTTCGCGCGGTTCCCCGCGCCCCTGCTTTTCAGGGGCGCGGGGCTGTGTTGGATGTGCGGCTACCGCCGCGTGGGCGCGAACAACCCCCACCGGACCCGCACCCACCGGACCCGCACCCGCCGAACGCACCCCACAAGCCACCCCGACACCCTGTCGCGTAAGCACCCCCACCACCGAACACCCCGCCCCTGTCCCCTCCGCATCACGGCCCCCTACCCTCACCCTCATGAGTACTCCTGAGCCAAACCCCCAGGCCGGCGCAGCCGTAAAGGCCGCGGACCGCGCGCACGTCTTCCACTCCTGGTCCGCGCAGGACCTCATCGACCCGCTCGCCGTGGCCGGCGCGGAGGGCTCGTACTTCTGGGACTACGAGGGCAAGCGCTACCTGGACTTCACCAGCGGCCTCGTCTTCACGAACATCGGCTACCAGCACCCCAGGGTCGTAGCCGCGATCCAGGAGCAGGCCGGGCGGATGACGACGTTCGCGCCCGCCTTCGCCGTCGAGGCCCGTTCGGAGGCGGCCCGGCTGATCGCCGAGCGGACCCCGGGCGACCTGGACAAGATCTTCTTCACCAACGGCGGCGCCGACGCGGTCGAGCACGCCGTCCGCATGGCCCGTCTGCACACCGGCCGCCCGAAGGTCATGTCGGCCTACCGCTCGTACCACGGCGGCACCCAGCAGGCGATCAACCTCACCGGCGACCCGCGCCGCTGGGCCTCCGACGGCGCCGCCGCCGGAGTCGTCCACTTCTGGGCGCCCTTCCTCTACCGCTCCCGTTTCTACGCCGAGACCGAGGCCCAGGAGTGCGAGCGCGCGCTCGAACACCTGGAGACCACGATCGCCTTCGAGGGCCCGGCGACGATCGCCGCGATCGTCCTGGAGTCCATCCCGGGCACCGCCGGGATCATGGTCCCGCCGCCGGGCTACCTCGCCGGCGTCCGGGAGATCTGCGACAAGTACGGCATCGTCTTCGTCCTGGACGAGGTCATGGCCGGGTTCGGCCGCACCGGCGAGTGGTTCGCCGCGGACGTCTTCGGCGTCGTACCGGACCTGATGACCTTCGCGAAGGGCGTCAACAGCGGGTACGTGCCGCTCGGCGGCGTGGCCATTTCGGGCAGCATCGCCGACACCTTCGGGAAGCGCCCCTACCCCGGCGGCCTGACCTATTCCGGCCACCCGCTGGCGTGCGCCGCCGCGGTCGCGACCATCGACGTCATGGCCGAGGAGGGCATCGTCGACAACGCCGCCCGCCTCGGCACGACCGTCCTGGAACCCGCCCTGCGCGAGCTGGCCGAGCGCCATCCGAGCATCGGCGAGGTGCGCGGCGTCGGCATGTTCTGGGCCCTTGAGCTGGTACGGGACCGGGAGACCCGGGAGCCGCTGGTCCCCTACAACGCGGCCGGAGAGGCCAACGCCCCCATGGCCGCCTTCACCGCCGCCGCGAAGGCGAACGGCCTGTGGCCCTTCGTGAACATGAACCGCACCCACGTCGTACCTCCGTGCAACGTGACCGAGGCCGAACTGAAGGAGGGCCTCGCGGCACTCGACGCGGCCCTGACCGTGGCGGACGAGTACACGGTGTAGAGGACACGACCGGGCGGCCCCCCAAGAAGCCATCAGGGGGCCGTTTACGTGCCTTGAGTACACGGTCGTACGGGTCCGCCACCGCGTAAGGTGACGTGTTCGACGAGTCAGTGAAAAAGTCTGACGAGTCACGGGAAAAACACGTACCCCTACCCGGACGGGAGCGAGGCCCACCATGCCCGGCATCGGCGGCGTCGGCAGAATCGGCGCCGTAACCCGATCCACCCTGCGGCAGCAGATCGCGGACGCGCTCCGCGACGAGGTGCTGGCCGGACGGTTGCAGCCGGGGCAGGAGTTCACGGTGAAGGAGATCGCCGAGCAGTACGGCGTCTCCGCCACCCCCGTCCGCGAGGCCTTGGTCGACCTGTCGGCGCAGGGTCTCCTGGACGCCGTCCAGCACCGCGGCTTCGAGGTGCACGCCTACTCCCTCGACGACTACCGGGGCATGCTGGAGGCGCGCAGCCTGGTCACCGACGGCATCTTCCACCGCCTCGTGGGCCCGCTGCCCACCGGCGACACCGCCGCCGAGGCCCGCCGCGCCACCGCCCTCGCCGGAGTCCGCCGCCGCGGCGAGGAGGCCCGACGGGCCGCCACCGCCGGGGAGTTGAACATCCTCATCGGCTACGACCTGCGTTTCTGGCGCGAGTTGAGCACCCTCTTCGGCAACGCCTACCTCGCCGACTTCGTGCACCGGCTGCGCGTGCAGTGCTGGGTCTGCGCGGTCCAACACCTGCGCCGGGTCACCGACTTGAGAGGGCGGCTGTGGTCGGGCCACACCGACCTCGTCGACGCGCTCGCGGGCCGCGACCCGATAACGGCACACGAGGTGGTCCGCTCGTACAACGCGCATTCACTGACGCTGGTGGAGGGCCCGGCGACCGGCTGAGCAGGAGTGAACTCCCGCACGTCATAGAGGACATGCGGGTTTCTTCTACCGAGGCCGAGGCCGGCTCCAAGGCCAACTCCGGTGCCAACTCCGGTGCCGATACGACCGAGCGGTCCGACGTCGTCGATCTGACCGTCGTCATCCCCGCCTACAACGAACAACACCGCCTCGCCCCCACCCTCGAAGCGATCACCAACCACCTCCAAGCCCAAGGAACTTGGCAATCTTCTTGGGAACTGATCGTGGTCGACGACGGCTCAACCGACGACACCCGCGCCCTGGTTGCCGCCGCAGCCGCCCACAACCCCCGCATCCGCCTCCTCACCGAAGAGTCCCCTCGCAACCGAGGCAAGGGCCACGCCCTCCGCCGCGGCGTACTGGCCTCCCGGGGCCGCCGCATCCTCCTCACGGACGCCGATCTGGCCGCCCCCATAAGCGAGTTGGACCGCCTGGCGCAGGCACTCGACGCGGGCCACACCGCCGCGATCGGCTCCCGCGCCCGCCCCGGCGCGACGATCGAACGCCGTCAGCACCCGCTGCGCGAGTACCTCGGCCGCGCCGGAAACGTCCTGGTCCGCGCCACCACCCTCCCCGGCATCCGCGACACCCAGTGCGGCTTCAAGCTCTTCGACGGCGACCGGGCCCGTACCGCGTTCGCCGCGTCCCGCCTGGACGGCTGGGGCATAGACGTCGAGGTCCTACGACACTTCCGGCGCGCCGCGTGGCCGGTCACCGAGGTCCCCATCCGCTGGGCGCACCAACCGGGTTCAAAGGTCCGTCCGCTGGACTACCTCCGTATGCTCACCGAACTGACCCGCCTCAGAACCCGCGCAGTCCACCGTACGGACGCCCTGGCCGCAGCCCTCTTCCTCCTCCTGGCGGTCGCGCTGTACGCGGGCCGCTGGACGGCGCCCAACCACACCTACCTCCCCAACTCCCTCCAGGACCAGACCCAGTGGGAGTGGTTCTTCGCGGTCACGGCCGACAACGTCCGCCACCTGCACAACCCCCTGTTCACCACGCTCCAGGGCTACCCGGCCGGGGTGAACCTGATGGCGAACACGGCGATGCTCGGCGTGACGGTCCCCTTCACTCCGGTGACCCTGCTGCTGGGCCCGTCGGTGGCGCTCCTCCTGGCCCAGACGCTGGGCATAGCGGCGACAGCCACAACTTGGTACTGGCTCCTGCTGAAACGCCTCGTACACCACCGCCCGGCCGCCTTCACCGGAGCGGCACTCGCGGCCTTCGCCCCGCCGATGATCAGCCACGCGAACGCCCATCCGAACTTCACGGTCCTGTTCATGATCCCGCTGATCATCGACCGCGTCCTGCGCCTGCCGACAGGGCAACGCCCGGTACGCGACGGCGCCGTCCTGGGCCTGATGCTGACCTACCAGGTCTTCCTGGGCGAGGAACCCCTCCTCCTCACGGCCATCGGCCTGACCCTGTTCCTGACGGCGTACGCGCTCACACCCCCGTCGAAAGCGACAACAATGGCGCGCCACTTGCTCAAGGGCACGGCCATCGCCCTGGCGGTCTCCCTCCCCCTCCTGGCCTTCCCCCTGTACTGGCAGTTCGCGGGCCCGCAGAGCTACGACAGCATCCTGCACGGCACCGGCAGAGGCGTGGCCAACAGCCCCCGAGCCCTCCTCTCCTTCTCCTCCGCCTCGGCCCTGGCAGGCGACAACGACTCGGCGACCGCCCTCTCCCTCAACCCGACCGAGCAGAACGCCTTCTACGGCTGGCCGCTCGCCCTCCTCGCCACCGCCATCGCCGTACGACTGTGGCGGCACCCCCAAGTGCAAGCACCCGTAAGGGCGTTGGCGACGACGGCGGCGGGCGCCGCGTGGCTGTCGCTGGGCCCCCGCTTCCAAGTGCCGTGGACGCAGGTGACCGTACCGGGCCCCTGGGCCCTGCTGGACCGACTCCCACTCTTCGAGTCGGTGATCGAGAGCAGGGTGGCGTTGGTGTGCGCACCGGCGCTGGGCGCACTGCTGGCGCTCGCGGCAGCGGTGACCGGCGGACGCGGACGGGCCCTGACCCTCACGGCGGTAACGGCGGCCCTGCTACCGATCGTCCCGGCGCCCCTGCCGACAACCGAACGCCCCCCGGTCCCGGCCTTCTTCACGGACGGCACCTGGCGGTCGTACGTGGACGTCAAGAAGGGCGAGTCACTCGTACCGGTGCCGTTGCCGAACGACGGCGACGCGACGGCGCTGCACTGGCAGACGGCGGCGGGGCTCGGATTCCGTTTGGCGGGCGGCTACTTCAACGGCCCGTCGAGCAGCTGGAACCGGGCCGGGGTGTACGGCGCCGAGCCCCGCTACACCTCCAATGTGCTGCGCGAAGTCCGGTACACCGCCGTCGTACCGAAGATCGACGCGGCGACGCGGAAGCAGGCGCGCGCGGACCTGGCGTACTGGCGGGCGGGGGCACTGGTGCTCGCGCCGCAGACGTTCGACCGGGCGCTGAAGACGACGGTGGACGAACTGGTCGGCCGAAAGGGCAAGTGGATTGGCGGCGTCTGGGTGTGGGACCTGGACGGAGAGGGCACCATGACCACCCGAAGTAGTGGCTGAGCGGCGTACGCCATCCGGCGTGGTGACAGGACCGTCACCCGGCATGGTGGGGGCCCGCACAGCCCACTACGCTGCGACGACGACCGCACCGCACGACCGTATCCACGTCTACCGCATCCACATCCACATCTACCGCATCGCGCCCCGGCGCCCCAGCACTCCCGCACCGCACGTGCACGCAACGACGAGAGGACCGTACCCCCTTGGCCTGTGACCTGTGGCTCGTCCCGCTCGTGGATGTGCTCTGCCACACCCCGGACAACCCCTTCGCCGACGAACTCGCGCTCTACAACAAGGTGCTGGCGGAGGCGGGACTGCCGCCGGTGCCGGTGTACCAGTACATGCCGGGCCTGTCCGGCGAGGTCGCCCCGGTGGCCGGCTTCGACTACGACGCGCTGCACTTCCTGCGCCGCGCCTACCTCCTCCAGGTGTGCGGCCTGGCGGTCAGCCCGGTGGACGAACTGGGCGGTGACTACGAGCAGTTGCTGGAGATGTTCGAGACGACGGCCCAGCAGTCGCACCTGGTCTGGCACTACGACCACGCGGGCGCGTACGTCCCGCTGGACTTCCCGCTCCCGTTGTCGAACGACGAACTCCTGGCCGGGGGCGGCCCGTTGGGCTCCTCGCAGACGCTGCTGCGCGAACTTGAGTACGTGGCACCGTCGATCGGCATCGACCCGGCCAACCCGCCGCAGCCGCCGACCGCGCCGACCGCGCCCACGGCCCTGGAGGAACCGGCGGTCCCGGCACCGTACGACCCCAGCCCCTTCGCCCGCGAACGGCACGTGTGGCTGGGCCTGCACGCGGCGGCGACGCGGAGTCTGGCGCAGGGTTCGATGATCGTCTTCAGCTGACCTGGTCGCAGGCCGGGTTCAGCGGAGCTTCGCGAGCCCGGCCTGGAGGTCTTCGAGGTTCATGATCGGGAAGATCTCGACCTTGGCGTTGAGGTGACTGAAGAAGGGCTCGCCGACCGGGGGCAGGTCCGAGCTCTCCTTCATGTCGAAGATCAGGAAACAGGTCCGGTGCCCGTCGGCGGGCCCGAAGTAGGCGGCCTCGGGCTTGATGTGGTCGATCGTTTCCATGAGCAGGTCCTGCATCTTGCCGGTGTGCAGGATCTCGTTCGCCTTCTCGGTGTCGAGAGTGGCTTTGAGCATGACGCGCATGACACTCACCTCTCCGGTTCACCGTTTACCGTATGCCCCATTTGTACGCATGGCGTATGCACGTTCGGACCACCCGACGAGCACGAAGGGTGAGCAGCTGGCAACGATGCGTACATGAACATACGTATCACCCGCACCACGCTCTCCCTGGCCGCGGCGGCGGCCACGGCGGCAGCGCTGCTCCCCGTCCTACAGTCCCCGGCGGCGGCGGACACCTCCGCCACCTCCGCCACCTCGGCGGCCCCCGCGGCGGACTGGCCCAGGCCGAAGCGCGTCCAGTCCGTGACGGCGACGATCCCGATCAAGGGCGTCAAGGACTACGACTTCACCCGCCTGGTCGGGTCCGGCGCCCTGGGTAAGGGCGACCAGTCGGAGAACCAGCCCCCGATCCTCGAACTCGCCGACGGCGCCACGGTCTCCAACGTGATCATCGGCGCCCCCGCGGCCGACGGCATCCACTGCAAGGGCACCTGCACGCTCAAGAACGTGTGGTGGGAGGACGTCGGCGAGGACGCGGCCACGCAGAAGGGCACGAAGGCGGGCCAGACGATGACGGTCGACGGCGGCGGCGCCCGCGAGGCCGCCGACAAGGTCTTCCAGCAGAACGGCCCCGGCACGTTCGTCATCCGCAACTTCCTCGTCGAGGACTTCGGCAAGCTCTACCGCTCGTGCGGGGTCTGCAAGACGCAGTACCAGCGCCACGTGGTCGTGGACAACGTCCGGGTGAAGGCCCCCGGCAAGGAGATCGTCGGCATCAACTCCACGCCGTACGGCGACACCGCGAAGCTCTCGCGCATCACGATCACCGGCGACGCGGCCCGCAGGATCGCGGTCTGCAACAAGTACCGGGGCGTGACCGTGGGCGAGCCCGCGAAGGTCGGCACGGGCGCGGACGGCAGGAACTGCATCTACAAGTCCACGGACATCACGTACAAGTGAGCGGAAGAAGAGGGCAGATGACCATGAAGACGACGAAGAAGACGGCTACGGCGTTCGCGACCGCGGCGGCGACGACGGCCCTGGCACTGGCGACTCCGCTGCTCCTGTCCCCCACGGCGCAGGCGTCCACAGCGGCACCGGCCACGGCGGCGACGGCGGCCCGTGACAACTGCAAGGCGTTCAACACGATCTCGGCGCCGCCGTACTACCTGAACAACAACGTGTGGGGCGTGAAGCCCGGCGTCACGGGCAAGCAGTGCACGAACCTGATCTCGTACCGGGGCGGAAAGCTCGCCTGGGACACCAACTTCGAGTGGACCGGCGACAAGACGAGCGTGAAGTCGTACGCCAGCGCGGTACTGGGCTGGCACTGGGGCTGGAAGCAGAACAACACGAAACTCCCGGTCCGCCTGAACAGCGGAAAGAAGGTGACGTCGAACTGGACGTTCGGCATCACGCAGAACACCCCGACCGTCATGAACGTGTCCTACGACCTCTGGTTCCACGCCAAGTCCAACCCGGACTGGCAGGACCAGCCCAAGCACGAAATGATGGTCTGGCTCAACAGACAGAACGGCGCGGGCCCGTTGGGCACGAAGCGCGAGACGCTGAACGTGGGCGGCGTGAACTGGGACCTGTACGTCGGCAAGATCGTCAACAAGGACAACTCCGGCAAGGTGACGAGTAGTTGGAACGTCTACTCGTACGTCCGCACGACGAACACGACCACACAGACCACGGACCTGACGGCCCTGACCCAGGCACTGCTGAACCGCAAACTGATGGCCTCCACGGACTACCTGACGAGCGTGGAGGCGGGGACCGAAGTCTTCACCGGCAAGGGGAAGTTGACGACGTCGTCGTATTCGGTGTCGGTGAACTGAGGTGTAGGCGTGGGGTGGGGGGGTCGGCCGGGGCGGGGGTCGTGGGTACGACGTTCGCCCCTCACCCCGGCCGAGCCCGGCTCAGCCCTGTTCGACGATGCGGATCGTGCGGATACCGGTACCGCTGTAGCGGACGGGCGTCCGGGTCAGGACGGGGCGGCCGTGCGGCCACTCCGGGGTGGGCAGGGCGAGGTGCAGGACGTGGGCACCGCTCCAGTCCGCCTCGCCCTTGTCGCCGTCCTCCGCCTCGTATCCACGGCGCAGCCGCTTGCCCACGGCCGCGGCCGCCGCGAAGTCGAGCCCCTCGATGTTGACGGACGGCAGCGCGCCCACGTGCTCGGCGACCCCGGCCCGCTCGCGCTCGGCGACCGCGAGGCTGAGCGCCGGGACGTAGACCCGCAGCGCCGGATCCTTCTCCGCCTCGACGACGAGCCGCGAGGCCATGCTGTTCCCGGCGCCCAGCGCGAGCGCGGCGGTGTCGTCGAGGATGACCGCACGCGGCAGCGGGTACCGCTCCTTGTCGTTCACTGGACCTCCCCGATGCGCCCGGCCTCGAGATCGGCCCACAGCTTCTCGCCGGCCTTCTCGTCCTCCTCGGTGTACGGGCGGCCGAGGAAGTGCTCCTCGACGTACGCCCTGGTCTCCTCGTACCGCTTGCGCAGCTCTTCCTTGGTGGGCGTGGCTCCGGCCAGCTCCCCCACGAGATCCCGCATGCTGATCCCGCGCTCCCGGGCCAGCTCCTGGAGCCGGTCGCGGACGGCGGGGTCGACCTTGATCGTGGTGTCAGCCATGAGGACAGTATACCGACGGTATACCACCTCTGGGCGTACGAGTGTGACGGTCATCGTCACTCCGTTTCTTCGAGGAACCCGGCGGCGCGGATGCGGGCCGGGAGCTGGTGTGGACGCGCCGCGGCTACGAGGGCGCGGGCGCCGCCTGGCCGCGCAGCAGCGCACGGGCGAGGGCACCGCCGCGCTGGGCGGCGGCACGGTAGGCGGTGGCGCCGGGCTTGCGGATCTCCACGGCGACGGTGGTGACGGGGGCGGGCGAGGGCGCGGGCGAGGCGGTAGCGGGAGATTCGGCGGCAGCCTTGACCGCAGGCGCCCCACCGGGCCGCTTACGCCGCAGCCGATCCGCGACGAGCGCGGCAGGCGAGTACACGGCCCGAGGCAACCCTTGAGTCAACGCGGCCCGTACGTCACTGTTCGTGGCCCCCAACTCCCACCACTCCTCGACAAGCGGCGCAAGCCGAAGCGCATCGGCGACCCCGAGGCCGAGCCGGGCATCGGAACGCCGCAGCGAGCCGAGCAACCGCGCGGCGAGCGCGGTGCGTTGACTGACGGGACCCACAGGCTCCGACTCAACCCTCGCGGACGACGCTGGCGCTGGCGCTGCCGCCGGGGAGGGAGGTTCTTGACCTCCGGTCTTTTCTCCCGAAGGGAGAGGGCCCGAGGCGGCGGAGTCCGACACGCCGGAGGCCAGGTTCCGGACTTTTTCCGTTTCACCCGGGGGCGGCTCGTCGTCGTACGGGGTGTCGAACACCTCGTAGACGGTGGAGAGTTGCCCGCTCTCGTGGTCCTTGCGGACAACGCGCCGCAGATACCGGGATTCCTCCAGCTCACGGAGGGCGGAGGAGATCCGGGCCCGCCCTTCCTTCCGCTGCTCGGCGAGCGTACGGATGGTGGCGCGGGCCCCATTGGGAAGGCTGAGGAGGTACGTCAGTACGCCCACCGCGGTCCAGGAGAGACTCCGGTCACGGAGAAGGGAGTTGGAGAAGACGGAAAACGAGCGCGTGGGCGTCGTACGATGGATACGCATTGGGAGGTTTCGACTCCTGGTGCCAAGCCCCCGGGTGCTGGTAACACCGCGGGGGCGTCCTACGTTCATTGGTTCATTGCGTCGTTGTGACTGTCGTGACCTTAAGGGCATGAACAGTCGCGAACGCAAGCCGGAACGACCTTTTCCCTGCTGGAAGTTGGCCGCATTCACTCCCTTGGGTGAACGGAAACGTGACCGAGGGCCCACAGCACGGACCGCAGCAGCAGCGCGTGGACGAGTTGGTCACGCGAGGACGCACGGTAGCGCCAAGTGAGCGGCCAGGTACGCCCGTTGAGAGCGGGAACGGGGAGTGATGCGATGTTGGTGAAGTTGGAGGAGGCGCTTGGGGGCGAGTTGGGGGTGTTCCTGCTGGCGCGGGAGGAACAGCAGGCCCTGCCCCTCTCACGTACGTGACGTCCGTGATCCACGGCCTCTTCCAGACCGAGGCGTACGCCCGTGCCCTGATCGCCGGCGGCGGAGGGGGGGAACACTTCGACTGTCGGGGCGACATGACCTTGGCGGAGATCCCAAAGCATGATCACCTCGCCTATCCCTGGATGGACCCACGTGAATCACTGGGTGCCATCGAGCAGTTGGCGGGAGAACTCCAGTGACGGACACCCCGCGGTGGTTCAAGTCCAGCTACAGCAGTGCCAGCGGCGGCGAGTGCGTAGAACTACCCCCTGCCCCAGGCCACCGCACCCACCCCCGCACCCACAATCCACAATCCACATCCGAGACTCCAAGGTGATAGCCGGCCCGGACAACCTTCCTGAAACCAACGGCGCCCCACCACTCATAGCCCGCAGCCTGGACTACCCGAGAACAAACGGAAGCCGCACCCCCAACTCCCCCAGTTCCGCGGCTTCCGCAGGGGTGGGCACCCGCCGCCCCGTACCGACGAGCAAGACATCCCGGTCGGAGAAGGACGGGGGAAAGGCCCGCCCGGCAATCAGCTCAAGCAACTCCCGGGACCGGGCGAGCCCCTCCGAGGGCGGCGACGGAACCGTACGCACATACGCGCCCAGATCAAGATGATGAAGCGTCCATTCAAGGACGTAGGCGGAAAGATAGTCCCCCGCGGTGAGAACTTGATCGCGGGTGCACACGCGGAGAGCCGGATCGACAAGCCCGGCGGCACGCCCAGCCGCAGCCCCCACATCGTCAAGATGAAACTTGAGCAGCCGGGGTTCTTGATAAGCGGCGGCAAGCCGAACGACGAGCGCGTCAAGCGGATCGTCACCGCGGGGCGGCGTGTCGGAGACTTCCCAGTAGGTGACCGAGTCACGGGTGGGTTCGGCGGCGGCAGGAGTAACGAGGGTGATGAGCACGTCCTGCGCATCAACAACGAGGTGGCACACAAGATCCCGGACAAGCCACCCCCGACAACCGGACGGCAACGCGAAGTCCGAGTCGGAAAGCCGGGAGACGGCGTCGAGCAGGGCACCCCAGGAACGCGAGAAGAGATCCACGCAGCCAAGCTAGACCGCAGCACACCCCTCACCCAAGAGCACGCACCAGGACAACCCGCTCCCCAGCCCACTCCTCCTCACGCCACTCCCAAACCTAAAGGTGATCAAAGGGCTCGGCATACGCGAAGGTGCCCCGCACAGTCGGCTCGTAAGCCGAAAGGGTCCGCACCTGGAAGTACTCCCCGTAGCCAGGATCCGGCGCGACGATGCCGTACTGCGTACTGGGCCGAAACCCGTAACGCCCGTAGTAAGCAGGACTGCCAAGCAGCGCGACAAACGGCTCCCCCAACGCATCGGCCGCACCAAGCACGGTATGAACGAGCGCCTTCCCCACTCCCCGACGCTGCTGATCGGGCCGCACACTGAGCGGCCCAAGCCCAACAGCCGGAACCTCGCCGACATACCCCCGAGTACAAACCACATGCCCAACAACCTCATCCCCCTCCCCCACCCCCACAAACGACAACTCCGGAATCCACCCCACACACCCCCGCAACTCACCCAACAACCCCACCTCCACAGGCACCACGTCCCCTCCCTTGGCAAACGCGGCTGCGGTAACAGCACGCACAGCTGAAACATCACCAGGCACTTCACGTCGAATCAACACCACTCCAGTCTGAACGCAGGAGCAGCAGGACCGCAAAGGAGTTAAATCCCAGCTGAACCCACCCGACCGTCCGGATGCACCAGAAGCATTGAAGCTTGCCCCTCCACTCACAAACAGTCTGGATCACACAAAGCAAGTCAGTGCACACCAAAGCAACCACGCCGGACCGCTTCTGAGGTTTTTGCTTCGGGGTGACGTCATGGAGGTGTCCAGGTGAGGCCGGTCTCGGCGATGAAGCCGTCGAGGAGATCGGGCCGGTACTGCATCTTCTTCAGCCGGGTGCGGGTGAGGCCGGCAAGCGCATCGACGGTGCAGGCCGCGAGGTTGCCCAGGTCGTGCTTCAGGTTTGCCCACACGCCCTCCGCCGGGTTCAGGTCCGGTGCGTAGGCCGGCAGCCGGAAGACGGTCAGCCACCGCCTGCGGGCGGCCAATAACTCGCGCATCAACGCGTCCTTGTGCTGGGTGGAGTTGTCCCACACCAGCACGATGTTCCCGCCGAGTTGCTGGTGGGCGGCGTCCAGCAGAGCTGCGAAGTCGTCTTCCCGAAAACCGCCCTTCTCACTCCGACGGCCGGAATGGTGGACCAGCATCCGGTAGATCAGGCGGCTGCGCTCATCCGGTTTCGCACAGACCATCCCGGCCACCGAGACCCTCCCCGAGCCCTTCCCCGACACCTTCACCCGCGGCGACACCCCGATGCGGGACCACGTTCGGGCCCTGGGCGGCCGCAATGCCTGGCCCGACTCGTCCTCGAACACCAGCCACGCGTCCTGCTCCCTCACCTTCTTTCCACGCGCGCCCACGTCTCCTCCCGCCACACCCGCACCTGCTCCTCGTCCCGCTCGGCGGCCCGATGCACGGGAACCTGCACCGAGAAGCCCATCTGCCGCAGAATCCTGGAGAGTTGCGGCTGGCTGAAGCGCACGTGGAAGCGGCGGGCGACCAGCACCGCAATCCTGGCCAGGGTCCAGCGCTGGTCCTCGCTCCAGCCGTGCGCGGCCGGACCCTGCTCCAGAGCACAGGCCAGCCAGGCCCGCCAGGCCGGCTTCATCCGCGAGTCAACCCCGGAAGGGCCCTTGGACCGTAACGCCTCCACCCCGCCCTCACACCAGGCCGCATGCCAGGCGTACGCGGACTTCCGCGACACCCGCAGGGCCCGCGCCACCTGCGCCGGCCTCAACCCGGCCGCGAACATCTCGGCCGCCTGAAACCGCACCCGCTCCCGCCGAGCCCGCTCCACCGCGGTCAGGCCACCCCCATCGGGATACCTCATCCCACCGGCATACACCCACCACCGAAGCCGCCGTCACCCCGAAGCGAAAACCTCAGCAGCCAGTCGTTGCCTGACTCCCGTCAGGCAACAGACAATAATCGCGGCTCACACCTCCGCCATTTCAGCGCGAATTCGACACCTGAAGCAGGCTACATTCAGAGGACCAAGATGGAATGGCGTCTTGGATCTGCATCAAGTCCATATTCGAATAGTCGGGAGGCACATCACCGATCCCTTCCACCTCGAGTACATAAAATTCCGCCAGATCACCCTCCACTACAAGGGATCCCTCCGGGAAGAATGCAAGCTTCGCACGAAAAGATTCATCCACCCGGTCAGGAAAACTGGATACGACCGTCAGCGCCATTAGAGGAACCCGGCTTGGCGATGAGTTCCACACAAACGAACGTAGCCCCCGGACCACAAGCAGCGCAGAATTTCCTGCATCAAACTGCAAGGAGGTTCGCAATTCGAAGAGGAAAGCCGCCGTAGAGGTCAAATGACACATCCGCGAATCGAGCAGCTGCGCCTCCTGCAACGCATCCACTTCTCGCAAGGGATCCATTTCGACGGAGTCGAGGGCTGCCGAATACGATCCGGACTGAATGAGATCATTTATCGACATCACGAGATCGGGATGTGATTGTAGGGATCCGCCCTGCCGACCGTCTGCCCAGTTAGAGGATTGACCGACTGACCTGATTCGTTCATGTACACCACATACCCCTTCGGGTATTGATATTTTCCGGTGGTGACGGGATCCATCACCCGAACTTGCGCCACCCGAGGGTCGAGCCCCGCGGTCCCGGCCGGAATATCATAAGCCCATCCCTTACCTGTGGTGACCGGTGTTCCAGCAGCTCCTCTAGGTAGCGGCAATACTTCTCCACCAGGCCCAGTCACCGACCCGATGGAGCAGCTGTTGTTGTGAACGAGTACGGGAGTATTTCCCGCCAGTACATAGTATGTATGAATCCGACTGACGGTCAGATCATGTGTCGTCTGCTGTTTCCTGAAGTGACGAACCGAGGTGATTCTGACCTGCTTGCCGTCCTCCGTACGCAGAGTCATACCGACTTGCAGGTCACCGCCATAGACCCAAGCACCCTGCGACGCCACCCAGAAAGGATGGGTGACGGTGGCAATCAGTGAACCAGCTGTTCCCTTGCCCTTCTCCGCAGCCACAGTGAGATCGACGAAATCCTTGTCGTCCTTGGTGACGATCGTAGCCACGACCCTGCGCGTGGTGGTCTTGCCCGTTTCCGGATCAGTGGCCTTGATCTTGTCGCCAACCTTGACGTCTTCAATTGCCTTGCCGGTGCCATCAGCCAGCAGGACTTTCGTGCCTTCAACGAAACTGTGGCACATGGTGCGCAAGGTCCGCCCTACATCGGCTGCTTCCTCGCCTCCTCTCAACAGCCGCGCAGCGTCACTGAGGTCACCAACGGGGACGAAGCCCGCCACCGTCCAGATACAAGCAGTGACGCTGCCGCCTACACAGCGTTTGGCGTCCTTGACGCCCAGCAGTTCGAGGATGTCTCCCTTGGGTCTGATCCAGCCAAGGGCATTGGCCGCAGCACAGACATCAGATGACGGATCCATTTCGCACTCGCTGTCAGCCCAGGTCATGAGATTCCAGGAGTACGAGTCGTGGCTCCAAGGCAGAGCACTGAGTTCCTTCTCGGTCGGAACCCGCACGCCACCAAGTGTGGGTTGCCCGTCCGACGAGTTCTGTCCTGTGCTGGTACTACCAGCCGTCCCCGACGACTTTGTCGTCCCGCCCCCGCTGCTGCCAGAGAGGCCACCGTACCCAGAAGCAACGCCTCCGCCCGTCGCCTTGCCGTTCTTCGACAGACTCCCGTCCCCATGGGTGACGTTGCCGTTCCCGCAGCTGATGCCGTATTCCTTGCCGCAGGCGAGGCCGCCCTTGCCAGAGGGATCGGAAAGGGTAACGGGGTTGTTGTCGCCGTACGTGTAGCCGTTCAGAGACTGGATGTCGTTCGTTTCCAACAGCGGATCAACACTGATGAACCGCCCAATCGTCGAGTCGTACTCCCGCGCCCCCACATACGTAAGCCCCGACGTCGTATCCGTCGTATCGCCCAGGAACGTCTTGTCGTCCGACCACGTCCCCACCCCGCCCGCGCGCGACGCCCCGAACGGGGTCATGTACCGCTTCGTGATCGCCTGGGTCGTCGCGTTCAACGACAGGGTGGACGTGCCGTGTTGGTCGGCCGCCAACCAGGACACCGTCGACGTGCCCGACTGGTTGGAGCGCGTCGCGATCGTCGTGCCGGCCGCCGAGTAGTAGCGCTGTGCCCAGTACGACGTCGTGGTACCCGACGTCTTGAGGTGGACCTCCGTGATGCCGTCCAGGTACAGGACCGTCTCGCCCGCCGTGTTGCGGCGGATCAGCAGCGTGCCGTCGGCGTCGTAGACGTGGCTTGTGGTGCTGGTGGTCGTGCCTGCGCTGGTCTTCTCCGTGAGGGTGTCCAGGTCGCCCGTCGTGTTCCACGTCAGGGACTGGGTGTCCGTGCCGTTGGGGCGGGTTGTCGTGTTGCCGGTGCCGTCGTATGCGTACGACGGCGTAACTCCCGTGCAGGACGCCGCCGTTGTCGTCGCCGCCAGCTGGTGCACCTTGCTGGCGTCGTAGCAGTACGTCTTCGTCGTCGTCGCGCTGGACGTGTGGGTCGTTTCCGTCGCGCGCAGGCCGCTCGGCGTGTACGTGTACGACGTCCAGTACGGGGCCGCGCCGCCAAGGTTCGCCGTGGTGCGGCCGGTTGTCGTGCAGTCCGCCGTCGACGGGGTCCAGGCGTCCGTCAGGCGTTGGTAACCGTCGTACGCGAAGCACTGGTTGTCGGTTTTCGCCGTGCCGCCCAGCGTCGTCGGATCCGTGATCGAGGTGACGTTGCCGGCGTCGTCGTAGGCGTAGTTGAGTTCCTGGTCCTCGTAGCCGTGGGTCTGGTCCGTCACCACCGACTGCGTCAGGCGGTCCGTGCCGGGCTCGTAGGCGTTGGTGATGTACGCCTTCAGGGTGCCCTCGGCCGTCGAGGTGCCGAGGGTGAGTTGGGAGGTCTGGCCGAGGTCGGTGTAGCTCGCGCCCAGGA
>LJCV01000044.1 GCA_001298575.1 Actinobacteria bacterium OK074 | reverse complement strand
GGGACCCGCCCGGACCGGAAGACGGGCGGGAAGCCCTTGAGAACGGGTGGGAAGCCCTTGAGGACAGGACCCCTATGAGCAGCGCCATCAGCGTCGGCCAGGCCGCCGTCCTCGGAGTCGTCGAGGGGGTGACCGAGTTCCTGCCCGTCTCCTCCACCGGCCATCTGAAGATCACCGAGGGGCTGATGAGCATCCCGGTCGACGACACCGCCGTGGTCGGGTTCACCGCCGTGATCCAGGTCGGCGCGATTGCCGCCGTACTCGTCTACTTCTTCCAGGACATCAGGCGGATCGTCACCGCCTGGGCCCGCGGCCTGCGCCACCCGGACGAACGCGGAAGCCACGACTACAAGTTCGCCTGGTGGGTCGTCTGCGCGACCGTCCCGATCGTGGCCGTGGGTCTGGCCGCCAAGCCGCTGATCGACGGGCCGCTGGCCTCGCTGTGGGTGGTGGCCGCCTCGCTGATCGTCGGCAGCGGCTTCATGTGGGCGGCCGACCAGATGGGCCGCCACAAACGCGGCGAGGCCGACACCACCTTCAAGGACGCGATGCTGGTGGGCAGTTCACAGATCCTCGCGCTGCTCTTCCCGGGCTTCTCCCGCTCCGGCGCCACCATGTCGACCGCGCTCGTCCTCGACCTCGACCGGGTCGCCGCCACCCGGCTCTCCTTCTTCCTCGGCATCCCGGCGCTGACCGGCGCGGGCCTGTACGAACTGAAGGACGCCGTCGGCGCCGGTGTGGGCGCCGCGCCGCTGGTCGTCGGGACCGCCGTCTCGTTCGTGGTCGCGTACGCGTCGATCGCCTGGCTGCTGAAGTTCGTCGCCAAGCACTCCTTCAACGCCTTCGTGGCCTACCGGATCGTGATCGGGACGGCACTGCTGGCGCTCCTGGCCACCGGGGCGCTCTCCGCCTGACCGGTCCGGTTCACCACCGGTCTTTCCGGCCGGGCTTCCGTGTCCGGTACCCGGGCCTCGCGCGCACGAACGTCCCCTCGGCGCGCCCGGCTCCGTCCCCCCTTTTTTCTTACCCCGTACCCCCGCTCCACCGCTCTGGAGGCTCATCCGCCATGCCGTACTTCGACGACCCGACGGACGAACGGGCGTCCGCGCCGTCCCCCGCGCGCCCGGACGGCTCCGCCCCGCCGCGGATCACCCTCATCTCCGCGAGCGTGGGCGCCGGGCACGACGGTGCCGCCACCGAACTCGCCCGCCACCTCACCGCGGCGGGCTACCTCGTCGACCGGCACGACTTCCTCGACCTGCTGCCCGCCGGCGCGGGCAAACTCCTGTGCCGCACCTACCACCACCTGCTGACCTGGGCCCCCACCGGCTACCAGCGCCTGTACGCCGCGACCGAGCACGCCCGGCGCCCCGGCCCGGCGATACGGCTCCTGCTGCGCGGCGCGCACCGCCGTACCCTGGCCGCCGTCGCCCCCGACGCCTGCGCGGTCGTGTCGACGTATCCCGGCGCCGGTCAGGTCCTCGGCGAACTGCGGCTGCGCGGGCGGCTCGCGGTGCCGGCCCTGACGTACCTCACCGACTTCTCCGTGCACTCGCTGTGGGTCGCGCCCGGCGTCGACGTCCACCTCGCCGCCCACGCGATACCCGCCGCCCAGGCGCACGAGCAGGGCGCCGCGGGCGTCACCGTGACGGGCCCGTTGGCCGACCCGCGCTTCGCCCCCGCGGACGCGCGGGCCCGGCGGGCGGCCCCGCCCCGCTTCGGGCTGCCGCCGCAGGCGCGGCTGGCCCTGCTGGTCGCGGGCTCGTGGGGGGTCGGGCCGGTGCGGGAGGCCGCCGCGGAGATCCTCGCGACCGGGGTCGCGACACCGGTCGTGGTGTGCGGCCACAACCACGCGCTCGCCGCGCGGCTGCGCGCGGACGGCATCGGCCATGTGCACGGCTGGGTCGAGGACATGCCCGGCCTCATGCACGCCTGCGACGTCCTCGTGCAGAACGCGGGCGGGCTCACCTCCCTGGAGGCGATGGCCGGCGGCCTCCCGGTCGTCAGCTACCGCTGCATCCCCGGACACGGCCGGACGAACGCCGCCGCGCTGGAGGAGGCGGGCCTGGCCCCCTGGATCCGCACCCCGGACCGGCTGGCACCGGTACTCACCGAGGTCCTGCACGGTCCCCGCGGCCGGGCCCAACGCGCGGCGGGGCTGGCGCTGTTCGCCTCGGCGGGCGATCCGGTGCGGGCGATTGCTGCGACGGCGATGGCGTCGAGGGCGGCGACGGCGTCGAGTGCGACGGGGGTGGCGCGGGGGGTGCCTTTGGTGCCGGGGGTGCGAACTGCCGTGGGGTGGTGGGGGGTTGGGGTGCGACCCGAGAGCGGGGTGCGGCCCGATAGCTGGATACGGCCCGGGGGCGGTGTCCGGCCTGGGACCGGGGCGCGGTCTGGGACCGGGGCCCGCCCCGAGGCCGGGGTGCGGCTGGAAGCGCCGAGCCGCCCGGCCGCCCTGGCTCCACCTCTGGCCCTCGCTTCGGCGGACGGCGGGGCATCAGGAGGCCCAACCCTCGTTCTACCCAAGCCCGTTCGCCGCCCGGCCCCCGCCTGGCTCACCCTGCCCGCCCGTCCGGGCCGACGCCGTATCGCCCTGATGGCGGCCGTCGCGGTGGCCACCGTCTCGCTCGGCATCGGAGCCCCGCTCGCCCATGCCTACGACGAGGCGGGCGGGCACCACCCCGCCGCGTTCGCGCACTGCCCGAAGGAGGACCACCGATGACTGGCGGCCGATCCGTCCGTACCGCCCGGCGGCTCGCGGCCGTCGCGCTGCCCGCGCTCGCCGCCGTCCACGCCGCCCCGGTGATCTCCACCTTCGGCCCCCTGCGCAACCGCGCCATGCCCCGCCTCGCCGGACGCGGGCGCGCCGACCACATCGCGCTCACCTTCGACGACGGCCCCGACCCGAAGTCCACCCCGCACTTCCTGCGCCTGCTGGACGCCCGGGGCCTGCGCGCGACCTTCTTCCTCCTCGGCTCCATGCTGGAACGCGCCCCCGGCCTGGCCAAGGAGATGGCCGCCGCCGGACACGAGATCGGCATCCACGGCAGCCTCCACCGCCCCCTCCTGCTGCGCGGCCCCCGTGCCACGCTCGACGACCTCGCCCGCGCCCGCGACTCGGTCGCCGACGTCACCGGCCGCCCGCCCACGCTGTTCCGCCCGCCGTACGGGGTCATGAGCACCTCCGCGCACCTCGCCTGCCACCGCCTGGGGCTGACTCCCGTGCTGTGGACGGCGTGGGGCGAGGACTGGCGCGGGCGGGCGACCCCGGACTCGGTGCACCGCACGGTCACCCGCGACCTGTCCGGCGGCGGCACGATCCTGCTCCACGACTCCGACTGCACCTCCGCCCCCGGCTCCTGGCGCACCACCCTCGCCGCCCTGCCCCGCGTCCTCGACACCTGCGAGGACCGCGGCTGGCAGGCCGGTCCACTGCGCGACCACGCCGTCCCGGGCACCGGGAGTTGACGCCGCCGTCAGCCCACCGGTTCGGGCTCGGGTGCGGACGACGGCACTCCGGCCCACCGCTGTAGGGCGGCTTCGAGGCCGGTGACGGCGGCGGTGCCGGTGGTGTCGGCGGCCCAGGCGACCACGCCGTCCGGGCGGATCAGCACCCCGGCCGGCGTCGCGTGCTCGCCGGACACGCGGGTCACCCGCCCGGACCAGGCCGCGGCGAGGCGGGCGAAGGCGCCGTCCGGGGTGCGGTCGAGCAGCAGGAACCCGCCGCCGTGGCCGTGGTCGGCCAGTCGGGAGCCGTCGGCCAGCCACAGGTCGGGGGCGTGACGGCCGGTCAGCGGGTGGTCGCCGGGCAGGTGGACGCGCTGGTCGACGCCGGAGATCTTCTTGACGGCGTAGGTCGTGCCCTGGCGTGTGCTCAGCAGATCGGCCACGATCCCGCGCAGCGCGGCCGACTTGGCGTCCCCGCGCAGCACCCCGATCTGGGCCCGCGTCCAGTCCAGCACCCAGGCGCCCAGGGGACGGCGTTCGGTGTCGTAGGAGTCGAGCAGCCCCTCGGGCGCCCACCCGGCGACCACGGCGCCGAGCTTCCAGCCGAGGTTCGTCGCGTCGCCGACCCCGAGGTTGAGCCCCTGGCCGCCGAACGGCGGGTGCACGTGTGCGGCGTCACCGGCCAGCAGCACCCGTCCCGACCGGTAGGCCGCCGCCTGGCGGGTGTTGTCGGTCCAGCGGGTCGGGACGGCGCGCAGCGCGGTCAGCGTGACGTCGGTGCCCGAGACCCGGCGCAGACTGGCCTGCACCTCGTCGAGGGTGACCGGTTCCACGGGGGACCCCGGGCGTGAGCGGAGCCGGGCCTGGGCCGGAGCGCCGTCGAACTCGACGGTGGCCACCCGTCCGGGCTGCGGCCCGTAGCGGTAGACGCCCGCGGACGACCAGGCCCAGCCGTCCGCGAGCTGCTCCGGGTCGGCGATGTCGACGACCGCCTGGTACCCGGTGAGTTCGGGGTCGGTGCCGGGGAAGCCGATGCCCGCGAGACGGCGTACGGCGCTGTGCCCGCCGTCGCACCCGACCAGCCACCCGGTGCGCACCGGTCCCGCGCTGGTGCCGACGAGTACGCCGTCGCCGGTGTCCTCCAGCGCGGTGACCTCCACCCCGCGGCGCACCGGCACGCCGAGCCGCGCGACGTACTCGGCGAGCAGCGCCTCCAGCTCGCGCTGCGGCACCATCCGCGCCCCGGCGGCGGCGGTGTGCGCGGCGAGGTCGGGATCGGACCAGTCCACGAGGCCGGGGTCGAGGACCATGCCCGCGAAGTGCCCGGTGAACCGGGGGGTGGGCGTGGGGCGGTCGTCGCCGGGCGGTTGGCCGTCGGTGACCGTGTGGCCCTCGGTGACCGGGTGGCCGTCGGCCTTGGGGGCGAAGGATCCCATCCGTCCGAGGGTCTCTCGCTGCACCTGCTCGGCGGCGGGCAGCAGGCCGCGGCGGTCGAGCGCCTCCGCCGTCGGCATGTTGATCGACTGTGCCTTCAACGCCCGGTCCGGCTCGGCCCGTCGTTCGAGCACCTGCACCGTCGCCCCGGCGAGCGCCAGCTCACTGGCGAGCACGAGGCCCACCGGCCCGGCGCCGACGACGGTGACGTCCACGTCCACATCCACGTCCACATCCACGTCAAGGTCCATGTCCTGCTTCGTATCCGTATTCACGAACACTGTTCTATGAACGAACATCGTTCGTGTCAAGTTATAGTGGCCGGGTGAACCCGAGAGAGCGACGCGCGGCACGCCACCGGCCGCCGAACCCCGAGGCCGGAGCCGGCCCCAGGCCGCGGCGCCGCAAGGCCCCGATCACCGTCGAGCAGGTCGTCGACACCGCCCTGGGTGTCATCGCCACCGAGGGCTACGAGGCGCTGACCATGCGCCGGCTGGCCGCCGCGCTCGACACCGGACCCGCCTCGCTCTACGCCCACGTGGTCAACAAGGCCGACCTCGACGAACTGCTCATCGGACGGCTGTGCGCCGCGCTAGTCCTGCCCCGACCCGACCCCGCGGCCTGGCGGGAGCAGATCCGCGACGTGTGCGTCCAGATCCGCGACCAGTACCTGAAATACCCGGGGATCTCCCGCGCCGCGCTCGCCATGGCCCCCACCGACCTGGAGACCGTGCGCGTCAGCGAAGGAATGCTGGCGATCCTGCTCACCGGCGGCGTCCCCCCACAGACCGCCGCCTGGGCCATCGACGCCCTCCTGCTGTACGTCGCCGCCTACTGCCTGGAGACGTCGATCGCGCGCCAACGAGCAGCGGACGACGACACCGTGTGGGTCCGCGACCGCGACGAACTCCTGCACCGGTTCGCCGCCCTGCCCGCCGAGACCTTCCCCCACACCACCCGCCACGCCGCCGAACTCACCGCGGGCGAGGGCCACGACCGCTTCGACTTCACCCTCGCCCTGATGATCGACGGCCTCGCGCATCGCTAGCCCGGGTCCCGGCTCTCCACCGGGTGGTCCACAACGGCCGTGGGGCGAAGGCGGTGTCAGCGGACGAGAGGTGCGTGCCGCGGGGCGTACTCCTCCGGCAGGGGGCGGGTGTCCAGGTAGAACCACTCGGCGGTGGGGCCGGGGACCGGGTCGGTGAGGGGCTCCGGATCGTGGGCCTGCGGCCGGCCTTGGCGCTGATCCTGCTGCAGGGGCTCCTGCGGTGCGGTCGGTGGCTGTCCGCCCGTCGGCAGGGTCGCCGTCGCCGTCCCCGGCAGCAGCAGTTCCACCCGCAGGCCCAGGCCCCGTTGCTGGGTGACGAACTCCTCGACCTGGTTGCGGCAGGCGTGGTCCAGGTGGGTCACGCCGGTGAGGTCGAGGCGGATGCGCGGCCGGCCCGACTCGGCGGCGGCCTCCAGCGCCTCGATCACCTTCGGCAGCCGCAGGAACGTGGCGTTGCCGGCCATGACGACCTTCGCGGTGTCGTCCTCGATGTGCTGCCGGACGACGGTCTGCGACATCCGCAGCGCCGCCAGTACGATCCCGGCGGCGAGCCCGATCAGGACGCCTTCGAGCAGCGCGGTCGCCACGATGACCAGTGTGGTCGTCGTCATCACCGCGAACTCGCCCCGGTCCTGGCGCCACATCTTCGGGAACTCCTCCGGCGCGAACAGCTTCCAGCCGCTGTGCACGAGGACACCGGCGAGCACCGAGATCGGGATCAGGGCGAGGACCTGCGGCAGCAGCAGCGCGAAGGCCAGCAGCCACAGGCCGTGCAGGACACGGGAGAGCCGGGTGGTGGCACCGGCCTGGACGTTCGCCGAACTGCGCGCCACGACCGCCGTGATGGGGAGCGCGCCGAGGAGGCCGGCCACGGTGTTCCCGGCGCCCTGGGCGATGAGTTCGGCGTTGTAGCGGGTGCGCGGTCCGGAGTGCATCCGGTCCACCGCGGCTGCCGTGAACAGGCTCTCCGCCGAGGCGATCACCGTGAAGGTCAGGATCGAGGTGATGATCGCGACGTCGGCGAGGCCCGCGAACTGCTCGGACCCCGGCAGCCGCACGGAGGCGAGCAGATCGCCGACCTGGAGCGTCCGTACGTCCACGCCCGGCAGCGCGGCGACCGCGATGCCGATGCCCACGGCGACGAGCGCGGCCGGGACCTTCTTCACCGGCCCCGGCGCCTTCTTCCACAGGAAGCCGAGCATGATGGTGACGACGCCCAGCCCGGCGGCGATCAGCGCCTGCGGGTCGGCGAAGGTGGCCGCGAGCAGCCCGGGGACTCCGGCGATGTTCTCGATCGGGGTGCCCGGAGCCCTGGAGTCGGCCATCGGGTACAACTGGCCGAACATCAGGGGCAGTCCGATGCCGGCGAGCATGCCCTGGACGACGGCGAGCGAGATCGCCTGGAAGAGCCGCCCGAGCCGGACCAGACCGAGGACGATCTGCAGGATCCCGGAGCCGAGCACGATCACGCCGAGCATCGCGACGCCGTGTTCGAGGACGGTCTCGGCGACCAGCGCGGCGAGCCCGGCCGCGGGCCCGCTCACCTGGAGGGTGCTGCCACGGGCCGCGCCGACCACGAGCCCGCCGATCACCCCGGAGACGATGCCCAGTTCGGCGGGGACACCGGAGGCGACGGCGACACCGATGCACAGCGGCAGGGCGACGAGGAAGACGACGAGGGAGGCGGTGATCTCGGTGCCGAGGTCGCTCGTGCGGTTCGTGCGACCTGTGTTACCGGTGCGATCTGTGTTGTCCGTGCGATCTGTGTTGTCCGTGCGGCTCGTGGGGTCCGTTCGGCCAACGTGACCCGAGTGCCCCTTGCGACTCTGGTGGCTCTGGTGGCTCTGGCGGCTCTTGTCCGGGGCGGCGAGCCCGGTCCGTGTGTGTGCGGCCACCCGTCCGCGCGCATGCGCCCCGCTCACGCGGCGTGCACCCGGAAGCGGCCGTCCGCCTCCAGCTCGTACACCTGCCCGGTGTTGACCTCGTAGTACCAGCCGTGCAGCCGCAGCCGTCCGCTGTCGAACCGCTGCCGCACCATGGGGTAACTCCGCAGCGCGGAAAGCTGGTTGACGACGTTGCACTGCGCGACGTCGAGCAGCGCGGGGTCCGCGGCCGGACTGCCGAGCACCGCCGCGAGTTCGGGGCGGGCCAGCTCCAGCCAGGCGTCCACGCCGGGCAGCGCGGACAGGTCGTCGCCGGACTTGAGGGCACCCATCGCCCCGCAGTACGAGTGACCGCAGACCACGATGTCCTGAACGCCGAGCACCTCCAGCGCGTACTCGATGGTGGCGGCCTCACCGGAGGCCCCGTGCTGCCCGTGCGGCGGAACGATATTGCCCGCGTTCCGCAGCTCGAATATTTCCCCGGGGCGCGCACCCGTGATCAGGGCGGGTATGACCCGCGAATCCGAGCAGGTAATGAAGAGTGCCTCCGGATATTGCCCATCGGCCAGTTTGCGGTATTCGCCGCTCTCGAAATCCACGCGCCTCTTGAACGAACGGGCGCGGTCCAGCAATGCCTTCACGGTTCCTCCCGGCATGGGTTCTGCCTGCGGTTTCGTCAACGCTGGAGGCAACGTTAGGGGAGCGTGTCCCAGGTGAAGGTTAAGGGAACACTAGCGCCCGGCCAGAAATGGGACATTCTTTGGCCGGAGGCCCGGGAGGCGCGACCTTCTTGTAGCGTGTGCACCCACCGGAGTGGAATGAGAATTCGCGGTGTCCGGATTATCGCGGTGTCCGGATCGGGTAGAGACGAGAGACGGGACGCATGGGCATACGAGTGCTGCTCATCGAGGACGACGAGACGATCGCCGAGCCGCTGACCGAGGGGCTGGCACACTTCGGCCTGACGGTCACCCATGTCGCCACCGGGGCCGACGGCCTGAGAGGCCCGTACGGCGATGTCGTCCTGCTCGACCTGGGGCTGCCGGACATGGACGGCATCGACGTCTGCCGGGGCATCCACCAGGTCTCCGACGTCCCGGTGATCATCCTCAGCGCGCGCGGGGAGGAGGCCGACCGGGTACTGGGCCTGGAACTGGGCGCCGACGACTACCTGGCGAAACCATTCAGTGTGCGGGAACTGGTGGCCCGGGTGCGCGCGGTGACCCGACGCACGCAACGGCGGCCGGGGGAGGGGGAGTTGGGGGTCGCCCCGATGTCTGTACCTATACCTGTACCTGTGTCGATGCCTGCGCCGACGCCCATGCCGACATCGCTGCCCCCCTCCCCGGGCCCGCTCGTGGTGGACCGCCGTACCCGGCAGGTCTGGGTCGGCGAGGCCCCCGTCTCGCTGACGCCCAAGGAGTTCGAGTTGCTCGCGCTGCTCTCGGAGGACGCCGGTGCCGTGTACTCGCGGCAGCAGATCCTCGACCGGGTCTGGGAACCGCACTACCAGGGCCCGACGAAGACGCTCGACGTCCATGTCGCCACCCTGCGGCGGAAGTTGGGCCACCCCGCCTGGATCCAGACGCTGCGCGGAGTGGGCTTCCGGCTGGCCGTGCAGATGGCGCCGCCGAGCGGGACGGGCTCGTACGGGGTGCCGGAGTCCGAGCGGGAGGCGTACCGATGACCCGTCGGCTGCTGCTCAGTTATCTCACGCTCGCCGCCCTGGTACTGCTCTGCCTGGAGATCCCGTTGGGTTTCGTCTACTCGCGGGGCGAGCGGGAGCGGGTCACCAACTCCGCGAAGGACGAGGCGGATTCGGTCTCCGCGTACGCCTCGCTGTCCATCACGGCGGGCCGCGCGGAACAGGATCTGCGGGCGCGCGCGGCCCACTGCGCCGAACGCATCGGGGGCAAGGTGGTGATCGTCGACCAGACCGGTGCCCTGCTCGCGGCCTCGTACCCGCTCACCGCCGCCGAGACCCGCGGCCTCGCCACCCGCCCCGGTATCGCGGCGGCCCTGCGCGGCACCGCCACGGTGGACGTGCGCACCTCCACCATCGGCGGGGTGCAGTACCTGTCGGTGGCGGCGCCGGTCCGGCACGGCACGTACCGGCAGGGCGCGGTGTGGATCACGCTGCCCACGCGGATGGTGCACGCGCGGGTGCACCACGTCTGGCTCCTGCTGGCGCTCGGCGGACTCGCGGCGCTCGCCGCGGTCGCCGTCGTAGGCTTCGCGATTGCCCGCTGGACGGGCCGCCCGATCCGCGAACTGGAGCGCGCCACCCACGAGTTGGCCGACGGCGGCACGGCCGCACCGGTGGCGGTCACCAAGGGGCCCCCGGAGGTGCGCAGCCTGGCGGCGACGTTCAACCGCACCGCGGCGCGCCTGGAACACCTCGTCGCGGCCCAGCGCGCGTTCGCCGGTGAGGCGTCGCACCAGCTGAAGACCCCCCTGGCCGCGCTCCGGCTGCGCCTGGAGAACCTGGAGTCCGACATCGCGCCGCACGCCCGCCCGGGGCTGTCCGCCGCGATGACCGAGACGGACCGGCTGGCCCGGATGGTGGAGGGCCTGCTCGCGATGGCCCGGCTGGACGAGACCGCCGTGGCGCGCGAGCCGGTGGACCTGGACCGGACGGCGGTTGAACGCCACCGCGCCTGGTCCCCCCTCTTCGAGCAACACGGCGTACGGCTCCTGCTGTTGGGCGAGCATGCGGGCCAGGTGATGGCGGTGCCGGGAGCGCTGGAACAGATCCTGGACAACCTGCTCTCGAACGCGCTGCGGGTGGCGCCGTACGACTCCGCCGTCACCATCGACGTACGCTGCCCGCCGCCCTCGGAGCGCCGCTTCCACCACCGTCGGCCGCCGGTCGAACTCCACGTGGTGGACGAGGGCCCTGGCATGACGGAGGAGCAGTGCCGTCGCGCCTTCGACCGTTTCTGGCGGGCCCCGGACGCCCCCAAGGGCGGTACGGGCCTCGGTCTCTCCCTGGTCCAGCGGCTGGCCCACGCGAGCGGCGGCGAGGTGTTCCTCCGGCCGGCACCGCGGGGCGGCCTGGACGCGGTGGTCCAACTGCCGCCCGTGGAACGGCCGGTGGGGACCGGTCACCCCCGGGGCCTGGGCAGGCAGGCTGCGCGCCGCCGGGAGCGGCCCGTGCTGCGGGCGTGAGGCGAGCGCCACCGCCGGACGCGGAACACCGCGGAGCGACTGCCCGCGGCCACGCGTACGTCCTGCGGCCGGCCGATGTCACAAAACGCGGCGTCGGCCCGTCGTTGAGGAGAGCGGCACCCCGCGACGGGGTGCCCGGAAGTACGGTTCCGCACAGAAACGGAGAAGTCTTGTTCGCCGCCTACGTCACGGTGACCATCCTCGGCGCGGTCTTCAACGGCGCCGCCGCCGTCACCTACCTGATCGGCCACGAATACCCCAAGACCCAGGCCGACATGAAGGGCATCCCCCGCAAGTGGGTGCCGGTGCTGGGCCTGTTGCTGGCGGCGGGCACCGTCGGGCTGCTGGCCGGGCTCGCCGTGCCGCTGCTGGGCACCCTCGCCGCCGTCGGCCTCGTGCTGTACTTCGTCGGCGCGATCTTCGCCCATCTGCGGGTGGGCTCCCGCAACATCGTGGGCGGGATCGTGTTCCTCGCCACCGCGGTGGCCGCGTTGACCCTGGGCATCCTCCACCACGGCGTCCGGTAGGCGGTGACGGGCGGCCGAAGTCGCTTGTCCGCGACGGCCGGTGGGCGAACGGGTTCGTCATCGGCTCGGTCGTCGGCTCTCTCGTCGGCACGGTGAATCAGCGATCGATTCCTCCCTGGTAAACGATCGTTGAGATCCGGGAGCGATGCGCGATACGGTGCCATGCACCCGCCAACGTCGATCTCCGTACGCCCCGGGAGTACCTCGGTGAACCCCGCCCCACCCCTGTCCGAGACACTCGCGCGTTGCGAGGCGCTCGTCCAGGGGCGGGGCGCGAGCCGGGCGGAACTGCTCGACCCCGGGAAACTGGCGGCCGTAACGGCCCTGCCCGAAGCCGCCGTCCGCACCCTGCTGCGCGGCGGTGAACCCCCGGCCGACACGGTCAACGACCGCGTCCGCACCCGCATCAAGACCCTCGCGGACGCCGTGCTGGAGCGCGACGGCACCCGCATGTCGGACCTGGCCGGAGGGATCTCCCGGCAGTTGGGGGTGTCCGCGTTCTGGGCGCGCCAGGTCTGCTCGGGCGAGAAGGTGCCCAGCGTCGAACTCCTGCACGGGCTGGTGGACTTCTTCGAGGTCGAAGGCGGCGAGGCGTTCTTCACGGCCCCGGCCGCCGAGGCCCTCAACCGCGCCCTGCTGCCCACCCTCGCGGCCCTGGAGACGGCGGAGCCCACGGACACCGCGGCCGATCCGCTCGCCGCGGTACTGCGGGGCCACGACGACGTGCGCGCCCTGGCGCTCCGACAGGCGCGGGACCTGTCGCCGGAACGCTGGAGCGTGCTCAGCGCCACCCTCAACGCCCTGCTGGAACTGGACGACATCGAAAGCGCCGGCGAAACCGACAGCGAAGAGGACCGATGAGCACGGAACCGAGGGCGATGCGGCGGCTCAGCGCCCGGCTCGTCAGCAATCTGCCGCCGGCCGCCGGTGACGGCGACGCCATACCCGCGTTAGGCCAGGCGCTCAGCCGGGTGCGGGGCCGGACCGTCCGCCTGCGCGCGGCGGCCTTCCCGCCCGCGACGGCCAGCGGCCTGTGGGTGAACCGCACCGGCCACGACCTGATCGTCTACGAGGAGAACACCGACCCCGAGCACCAGTTGGTGATCATCGGCCACGAGGCGTGGCACATGTTCGAGGGCCACTGCGGCGGTCTCCTCGACGACCACAGCCCGGCCGCGTCCCGCACCGGCGAGGGCGGCGGCGCGACGACCGCCCTGGCGGGCCTGGTCGCCGTGCTCGCGGAGGTCGCCGACCCCGAACTCCCGCCCACGGACCGAACGGACGCCGGCGGGATGGACACCGACCGCATGGACGCGGCCCTCCACTTCGCCGCGCGCACCGACCCGCACCGGGCCGACGAGGAGATCGAGGCCGAGCGCTTCGGCTTCCGGTTCGCCACCGACGTACAGGCGGCCCTCGACGAGGCGCGTTCCTCCCACGACCCGGAGGACCCGGCCGGGCGTATCCAGGTTTCCATGGCACACCGCTTTCGTCGGATCTGAAGCGGTCTACACACGCATCAAGGAGACAACACCAAGGTGAACGCGGGACCCAACAGTTCCATCTTTTACGCCAGTGGGATCATCCTCCTGCTGGTCTGCGCCCTGAAGATCCCGACGATGCTCCGGCGGCGCAGCGACGCACTCTTACGTTCGGCTTGCCTACTGCTCTTCGTCGGCGGATTGATCATGCTCCTCGCCGCCCCGGAGACCATCATCACGCTCAACCGGCTTGCCGGGATACCCAACTTCGCCGCACCCGTCGTCTACGCGACCCTGACCGCGTACTCGGGATCGAGCCTCATGCTGATCATCAACTGGCGGTCGGGGACCCCGGAGCAGACCCGACGTGCCGCACGCTTGTGCATGATCGCCTACAGCCTGGCCATCGTCGTCATCTGGCTGTTGTTCTGGGCCGGGAACGCACCCGTGGAGCAGGTCACGCTGTTTGATGTCTACTACGCAAACACGCCGTACCTCCGTGAAATGATCGTCACGTACCTGCTCGCACACGGCGCGGCGTCGATGGCCACGAGCGTGCTGTGCCTGCGTTGGTCGCGAGAGGTCCACGGGTCGCTCGGGGCGGGCCTGCGCATCCTCGTCGCCGTATACCTGCTCCACGTGGCCTACGACGTGACCAGGTTGACCGCGGTCGTCGCCCGGTGGACGGGCCACGATCTGGACTTCCTCGTCGACAAGGTCTCTCCGCAGTTCGCCACCCTCTCTGGCCCGCTGGGTGCCATCGGGTTCATGCTGCCGCTGGTCGGCCCGCGTGTGACGGCGACCGTCGGGGCCGTGCGGCAACTGCGGAGCCTCACCCCTCTGTGGCGGGCCCTGCGGGACGTGCACACCCCTGGGGCCGTCCGCACCTCACTGGAGTGGTGGCGCACTCCACCGGCCGTGCTCCTGACCAGCCGGAAGACGGCCCTGTACGACGCTCTCCTCGCGCTGACGCCGTACTGCGACCCCGCCGTCCACGAGACGGCCTACGACGCGGCACTGCGCCACGGCGAGGAAGAGTCCAGCGCTGCGGTCACGGCGGATGCGGCGATGCTTCTCGCCGCCCGCGAGCGGCAACGCACGGCCCCCGGGCACCCGCGTGACGTCGTGCGGACGTCCACATGGCGTGCGCAGGACCTGGTTTCGCTGTCCCTGGCGATCGACTCACCCGTTGTCAAAGACCTCCACGAAGACCAACTGCCCCCGCAGAAAGCAGCCCACCATGACTGAAGCCCCGCGCTCCAACGGCGTCCGTGTCGTCGTCATTGGGGGCAGCATCGCGGGCATGCTGACCGCGGCCGCCGTGAAGGACCATGTCGAAAGCGTCGAGATCATCGAGGCCCACGAACTGCCGGAGGGTCCTGAAGCGCGCATCGGTGTGCCACAGGCCGTCCACTTCCACCTCCTGCAGACCGGCGGAGCCGAGGCAATCGACGCCCTCCTGCCCGGCGCCGTCGACCTGCTGCTGGCGGCGGGCGCCAACCACATCCCCATGACGACCAACACCGTCCTCTACTCACCCGAAGGCTGGTACCGCCGCTGGCGGCGCACGACTCACTACCTGATCGCCGCGAGTAGAGATCTGATCGACTTCGTCGTGCGGGAACAGGTCCTCAAGGATCCCCGCGTCAAGGTGCGTACGCACACGAAGGCTGTGGGAATACTCGGCGACCGTCACCGTGTGACCGGCGTACGGGTCCAGTCGGCCGACGGAACGGAGGCGGAACTGCGCGCCGATCTCGTCGTCGACACCGCCGGGAGGGCTTCCCGTACGCCCCAGTGGCTCGCCGGGCTGGGGATCACCGGTCTCGCGGAGGATCACATCGACTCCGGCCTGGTCTACGCGAGCCGGATGTACCGTGCCCCCATTCCAACCCGCGGTTGGCCCATGATCGGTGTGAACGCCGATCCTCGGCTGCCCGGGCCCGCCCGGTCCGGCGGCATCCTGCCGATCGAGGACAACCGCTGGCACGTCAGCCTGATGGGCGCTCCCGGCGGGCAGCCCACCCGCGACCCGGACGCCTTCGAACCCTTCGCCCGCACCCTGCGCCACCCCCTTCTGGCCGACCTTCTCGCCCACGCCGAACCCCTCACCGATGTCACCGTGAGCCACAGCACCGCCAATCGGCGCTATTACTACGAACGGCTCGGCACGTGGCCGGACGGCCTGGTCGTGTTGGGCGACGCCGTCGCGGCCGTCAACCCCGTCTACGGCCACGGCATGGCCGCCGCCGCCCAAGGCGCCCTAGCCCTGCGCGAGTTGCTCGCGACCGGCGGCCTCACCCCCGGCCTGGCCCGCCGCGTCCAACGTGCCGTCGCCCGTCCCGTCGACAACGCCTGGGCGCTGGCCACCGGCCAGGACATCCACTTCGCCACCACCCAGGGCAAGAACCCCCACCTCGCCGACCGCCTCCTGCACCGCTACGTCAGCCACCTCTCCCGCACCGCGACCGGCTCCTTCCACGCGGCGACGGCCCTCACCGACGTCCTCGCGCTCCAGGCCCCGCCGACCTCCCTCGTCCATCCCCGTGTGCTGGTGACGGCGATGGCCGGGCCGCTGCGCCCGATGCTGCAACATCCGCCGTTCACTCCGGCCGAACGCAAGCTGCTGCAGGAACTGGCGGCTGCGCCCCGGAAGTAGCGGGGTCAGCGGGTCGCCGCGCGCCGCGTGGCGAAGCTGATGGCCGCCGCCGTCGCGGCCAGGACCGCCACGCTGGTGAGGGCGGCGGGCAGCGAGAACCAGTCCGCCATGAAACCGATGGCGGGCGGGCCCAGGAGCATGCCGCCGTAGCCGAGGGTGGAGGCGATCGCCACGCCGTCGGGGCCGGCGAGGGTGCCCGCGCGTTCGACCGCGACGGGGAAGAGGTTGGCGAGTCCGAGGCCGGTGATCACGAAGCCGAGGAGCGCCGCCCACAGGGAGGGCGCGAGCGCGCCGAGCAGCATGCCGACGGCGGCGGTGGCGCCGCCGGACACCAACGTGCGGGTCTGGCCCAGCCGTTCGAGCAGAATCGTGCCGGTCAGACGGCCGACGGTCATGGCGAGCGCGAAGCAGGAGTACCCGACGGCCGCGACACCCGGCGTGACGCGCAGGTCCTGTTCCAGGTGCAGCGCGCTCCAGTCGGCCAGCGCTCCCTCGCCGTAGGCCGTGCACAGGGCGATCAGGCCGAAGGTGAGCACCAGGCCGCGCGTACGGGCGTCCAGGCGGCGGGGCGCGGACTTGCCGTGCGGTGTGTCGTGCGGCGGCGCCGGAGGCTGGACACGCAGCAGGGCGCGGCCCGCCAGGGCGGTGACCAGCAGGCCGATCAGGGTGAGCCCGAGCAGGTGCCGCACGGGGGACAGCGCTCCGGCGACCAGCGCGCCCAGCCCGGCGCCGGTCATGCCGCCCAGGCTGAAGGCGGCGTGGAAGCTGGGCATGACGGGCCGCCGCAGCGCGTTCACCAGGTCCACGGCGGCGCTGTTGAACGCGACGTTGAGACTGCCGTAGGCGGCGCCGAAGAGCAGCAGGACGAGGCCCAGGGCGAGCGCCGAGTGGGTGAGCGGCGGGAGCGAGACGCTCAGGGACAGCAACACGGCGCAGACGACGGTGACTTGGTGGCTGCCGTAGCGGCGGCACAGGCGGCCGGTGAGCATCATCGTGACGACGGCACCGGCGGAGACGCCGAGGAGGGCGAGCCCCAGGGTGCTCGCCGACGCGCCGGTCTGCTCCTTGATCGCGGGAATGCGGACGACCCACCCGGCGAAGATGAAGCCGTCGAGGGCGAAGAACACGGTGAGGGTGATCCGGAGCCGGGAGAGGTCGGTGGGGGCGCCCGGCTCCGCGTTGCGCGCTCGGGATTTGTTTATTTGCGGCACAAAATCAGGCTAGGTGGGGAAGGGGGTGGGGGCAAGGTCGGGGGCGAAGTCGTCGGAGGTGTGCGCTGTGGCCGATGGGGTGCGCCTCGGCTGCGGCGGGGAGGGGGAGTCGGGTGCGAGGTGCGCGGCTTGCTGCTTGCTGTTTGCGAGGACCGTGGCCGAGTACGCCGTATGCGACCGTGTTCGACGACCGATTCTTTCGATGATCGATTCTGATGATCCGTCAGATGTCAGTGACCCATGGCACGATCGCCCGCATGACATCGATCGACGAGGCGCTCGTCCTGGAGACGGCCGCCAAGTACGGCGTTCCCGGCCCCGGCGCGCGGGAGTTGACGGCCCGGGCCCGGCCGAGCAACTCCTCGCCGCTGGACGGCCCGTACATGTCTGCGGTGCCGAACATCGTGACGCCCAGTTCGACCGCGCGTCCCTCGGTGCCTTCCTGCGCACCCGGCTGGAGCGCGGCCACGGGCCGCAGCCGGCCGAGCAGATGGTCGCGGCCGTCGCCCGCGGCCTGCGGCTGACCCCGGACGAACGCGACCACCTGTTCCTGCTCGCCGACTACCGCACCGCCCGCCGTGACCTGCGGCTCCAGCACGTGAGCCCTGGGCTGATGCGGGTCATGGACGGCTTGGCCGAGACCACCGCGCAGGTCATGGGCCCGCTGGGCGAGACACCGCTCCAGACGCCGTCCGCGGTGGCACTGCTCTGCGACCCGACCCGACCCGACCCGACCCGGTACACCGGCAACGCCCGCAGTGCGACGTTCCGGTGGTTCACCGATCCGGTCGCCCGGAGCGGTACCACCGATTCGTCCATCCCCAGGTCGGACGGCTGGACCTCTACTGCCCACTCCTGCTTGCTGGAACCGGACGAGGGCCAGTCGCTGCTCATCTTCACCGCCACGCCGGGGCGGAGAGCCACGAGGAACTCGCCTGCTTACTGTGCCGGGTACCGATCAGTTCGGCGCTGAGCCAGCCGGGTGAGCTGAGTGGGTTGAGTGAGCCTCGGCGTCGGGCAATTCGTCCCGGAAGCAGGCCCCCTGGGCGGCCGTCCGGGAACCAGCGGCCCCCGCCACTCGTTCCCCCATCACATGCACGTCCCGCACGAGCCGTACACACTGGGACTGGGACTGGAACGGGAGCTGGGACGCGGGGCAGCACGGGGGAACGGGAGGGCATGACGTGGCCAGGATTCTGGTCATCGGTGGCGGTACGGCCGGTACGGCGACGGCGCTGGCCCTGCACAAGGCGGGCCTCGACACCGCCGTGTACGAGGCGCACCCCGACTCCGCCGAGGACTTGGGCGCGTTCCTCACACTCGCCAGCAACGGCATGCGGGCCCTCGCCCAGTTCGACGCCTCCCCGGCGGTCACCGCGCTCGGGTTCCCGCTGACCTCGATGCGCGTCCTGGACCACACCGGCGCCGAACTGGCACACGCCCCGCTCGGCGCGGCCGGTGACCCGCACCTCCGGTTCCGGTGCCTGCGCCGCGGCGACCTCGCCGCCGGACTGCAGCACGAGGCCGTGCGCCGCGGCCTCGCCCTGCGCCACGGCACCCGGCTGACCGCCGTCGAGGACGGCCCCGACGGCGTCACCGCGCACTTCACCGACGGCAGCACCGCCACCGGTGACCTGCTGATCGGCGCCGACGGCCTGAGCTCCACCGTCCGTCGCACGATCGCCCCCACCGCGCGCCCCCAGTACGCGGGACAGCGCGTCTTCTACGGCTACACCCGCACCGCGGCGCCGACCGGACAGCAGGCGTGCATCACGATGGTGCGGGGCAGCACCGCGGCCTTCGGTGCCGCGGTGTCGCCCGACGGCGAGACCTACTGGTTCGCGCGCGTGCCCGGCGACCCCCTGACCGCCGACGAACTCGCGCAGGGCACCCCCGCCGACTGGCGCGACCTGCTTCTCCCGCTGCTGCGCAAGGACGCCACGCCCGCCGCGGACATCGTCGCCGCCACCGCGGACGACCTGATGGTCACCAACGCCACCGAGATTCCGCCCGGCACCCCCTGGCGCTCGGGCCGGATCCTGCTGCTCGGCGACGCGGCCCACGCCGCCTCCCCGGCGACCGGCCAGGGCGCCTCGATGGCCCTGGAGGACGCCGTCGTCCTCGCCAAGTCCCTGCGCGACACCCCGGACACCGCGACCGCCCTCGCCCTCTACGAGACGCTGCGCCGCCCGCGGGTGGAACACAACATCACCGTCAGCGGCAACATCTCCCGCGGCACCCACACCCCGGGAACACCGCCGAGAGCGCCCGCCCCGGGCCCCGGCGACGACGAACTCGTCCGCCAACTGGACTGGAACACCACCCTCCGGGCGTCGTGACGGCGGGACACCAACGCCCCTGTCCCCTACGGCAGTTGCCGTGCTTCGGCGCCCTCGCGCCCGCCGTGTTCCTCACCTTCTCGCACGACTGAGGGGCTTTGCCGGACGTCACAGCCACGTCGTCGCGAGCCGGCCGGACACGGCCGCGGCGAGCGCGAGCGTGAGGTTGAGCCCGACCCGGCGGTCTCCCAGGCGCAGATGAACCCCGGTCGCACCGATCTGCAACACCACGAACCCGACGGCCGCGGCCGGCGCCAGCCAGGGCGCGACACCGGTCAGCGGCGGGAGGAGCAGCCCGGCCGCGCCGAGCACCTCGACCGCGCCGATGGCCCTGACGGCGGGCATCGGCGTGCTGTCCACCCACGCCATCATCGGCCGCAGCCGCTCACGACCGCGGACCAGCTTCAGCCCGCCACTGTAGAGATGGAAGAGAGCGAGCAGACCGGCGACGATCCAGTAGGCGACGTTCACGAATCCTGCCCGGGGACAGGGGCGTTGGTGTCCTCCGTGCGGCCTTCCGGCCGCTGGGCGAAGTCGTCGGCCGGCGTGGTGGCGTAACGGCTCATCGTCCGGATGTGCGCCTCCGGGGTCGGCGCCCGGCCGTCGGCGAACGTGGCCTGGAGGTCCCGGAAGTACTGGACGTACAGGTCGGGCGTGAACGTGGTGACCATGACGGCGGGCCGGCCGGTGGTGTTGGCGAAGGTGTGCGGGGCTCCGGGCGGGACCATGACGAAGGTGCCCGCGGTCGCGTCGTAGTCCTTCCGGCCGACCGTGAACCGCACCGTGCCGGAGACGACGTAGAAACCCTCGTCGTGCTGGGCGTGGCGGTGCTGCGGCGGTCCGGGGGTGTGCGGTGCGAGGACGGTTTCGGCGAGGCCGAGGCGGTGGCCGGTGGTGGTGCCGTCCTCCAGGACGCGCAGTCGCGTGGTGCCCAGGAGGATCGTCTCGCCGTCGTCCGGACCGACGACCGATACGGCGGGGTCGGCGGGTTCGGCGGGGCCGGCGGAGTCGGTGCTCGGCCTGGTGGTCCGGGGTTCGTCGGGCATGGGTCGATTCCACTGCCGGGGCGACGGACTGTCCAGGACCCGTTCCGTGGCCTCGATGCCGTACGGGTATCGTCGCCGGTCATGGAGTTACGTACGCTGCGCTATTTCGTGGCCGTCGCCGAGGAACTCCACTTCGGGCGGGCCGCTGCCCGGCTGCACATGAGCCAGCCGCCGTTGAGCCGGGCGATCAGGCGGCTGGAGGCCGAGGCCGGCGCCGTGCTGTTCGAGCGGTCGTCCGCCGGGGTCGTGCTCACCGCGGTGGGGGCGGTGCTCCTGGACGAGGCGCGCGCCCTGCTCGAACAGGCCGACCGGCTGCGCCTGCGGGTGGCCGCGGCGGCCGGTACCGCGACGCTCACCGTCGGCCTCCTCGGCGACAGCGCCGACCCGCGCGTCTCCCGGCTGGCCGCCGCCCATCGCCGACAGCACCCCGGAGTCGAGATCCGCATCCGCGACACCGGCCTGACGGACCCGACCTGCGGGCTGCGCGCCGGGCTCGTGGACGTCGCCCTGACCCGCGGGCCGTTCGACGAGAGCGGTCTGACGGTACGTCAACTGTGCGCGGACCCGGTGGGCGCACTCCTGCGCGCCGACGATCCGCTGGCCGACCGCGGCCAGTTGAAGCTCGCGGATCTCGCCGACCGCCGCTGGTTCCTGTTCCCGGAGGGCACCGACCCCGTCTGGCAGTCGTACTGGAGCGGCGGACAACCCCGCGAGGGCACGGTCGTGCGCGCCGTCCAGGAGTGCCGGCAGGCGGTTCTCTGGAACGGCACGGTCGGCATGACGCCCCTGGGCCACGCGCCGACGGAACAGCTCACCGTGGTCCCGCTGACCGACATGCCCCCGAGCCGCGTGGTGGTGGCGTGGAACGAGGGCGACACGAACCCGCTGATCCGGTCGTTCGTCCGGATCGCGACGGCCGCGTACCGCGACTGAGCGCCGCACGGCCGGTACCGGTCCGGGGCCGAGGGCGTCGCGCGCGAATCGCGCACGGGTTGGCGACGGCACGCGCCGCGGCACCGCCGCCGTCCGACTGAACAGGCGCTGGGACAGCGCGAGTTCGCCCGAAAAGCCGTCACGGCCGTGCCATGCCCCCGCCCAAGGCTTCCGCGACCACCGGCGGCCTGCGCTCCCCGACCCGCGTCGCCTGCTCGAAGGCGTACCCGGCCCGCAGTACCGCCAGGTCCTGCCGGTGCGGGCCGACCACCTGGAGTCCCACCGGCAGCCCTCCGGGCGTGAACCCGGCCGGTACGGACAGCGCCGGGCAGCCGGTCACGGACACGAGGTAGGCGGAGCGCATCCAGTCCAGGTAGGTCTTCATCGGGGTGCCGTCCACGACCGTCGGATAGGACAACTCGCCGTCGAACGGGGCCACTTGGCTCACCGGGAGCAGTAGCAGGTCGTACGACGTGAAGAACTCCCGTACCCGGTGGAAGAGTTCGGCCTGGAGGCGGTGGGCCCGGCCCAGGTCCGGTCCCGTGAGCCTGCGGCCCTCCTCGATGTTCCACACCACGTCCGGGGCCATCCGGTCGCGGTGTGCGTCCAGCAACTCCCCGTAGGCCAGCTCCATTTGCCAGGCCCGCTGGACGAGGAACACCTCGTCGGCCCCGGACAGGTCGGGGCATGCCTCCTCCACCGCGCAGCCGAGCGAGGCGAACACCTCCGCCGCCGGGCGCAGCGCCTCCCGCACCTCCGCGTCCACCGGGACCGCGCCGCCGAGGTCCGGCGACCAGGCGACGCGCAGGCCGCGCACCCCGCGGTCGAGCGGCCCCGCGAACGTACCGCCGGGCGTCTCCAGGGCGAGCGGGCTGCGCGGGTCCGGGCCCGCGAGGACGGACAGCATCAGGGCGGCGTCCGTCACGGTCCTGGCCATCGGCCCCTTCACCGACAACTGCGCCCAGGGCGCCCGGTCCGGCCAGGACGGCACCCGGCCGGGGGAGGGTCGCAGCCCGACGACGTTGTTGAAGGACGCCGGGTTGCGCAGCGAGCCGCCCGTGTCGCTGCCGTCGGCCAGCGGCAGCATCCCGCAGGCCAGGGCCGCCCCCGCGCCGCCACTGCTGCCGCCCGCGCTGCGCGTGAGGTCGTACGGGTTGCGGGTGGGCCCGAAGACGGGGTTGACGGTGTGCGAACCCATGCCCAGTTCGGGCACGTTGGTCTTGCCGACGGTGATCGCCCCGGCCCGCCGCAGCCGTTCGACGACGAGGTGGTCGCGGTCCGGGACCCGGTCGGCGAACACCGGCGAGCCGTACGTGGTGCGGATGCCGGCCGTGTCGTGCAGGTCCTTGTGCGCGATCGGCAGCCCGTGCAGCGGGCCCAACTCGGCCCCCGCGACCAGCAGTTCGTCCGCCTCGGCGGCCTCGTCGAGCGCCCGCTCGGCCACCAGCGTGACGACCGCGTTCACCGCCGGGTCGACCCGCTCGATCCGCTCCAGATGGGCGCCGACGACCTCCCGCGCCGACACCTCCCGGCGCCGCAGCGCGGCGGCGAGTTCGGTCGCCGTCCAGAAGCACAGGTCGGACTCGGCGCGCACGTCGGACGAGGTGGTCACGAAACCCCCAGGGAGTCTTTGAGCTGGACGACGGCGAGCACGCCGAAGAGCAGGAACGAGCCGGACAGCAGCACGTTCGCGGCCGTCCCGTTGCGGTACGGCGCCTCGACGCCCCGCCGGTTGAGCAGGACGAGCAGCGCCCCGGACAGCAGCGGCAGGATCAGCGAGCCGACGGCCGCGTACGTCAGCAGCAGCGGCACCGGCCGCCCCACGAAGGTGACGGCGACGGACGCGACCGTGCAGTAGAGGAGGAAGGCGCGGAACGGACGGCTGCCCTGCCCGGTGTGCCGTTCGACGGCGGCGTCCGGGACGCGGCGCAGTGTGCACAGCGCGTCGGACAGCAGGTGGCACAGCGCGTTGAAGCCGCCGACCAGCGCGCTCAGCGTCACCAGGAAGAACGTCACGAGGAACAGCACCCGCGCCACCGACCCCAGGTCGGCCCCCAGCGGATCGGCCAGCGCGGCCAGGCCGTCGCTGCCGGTGATGGTCCGCCCGCTGCCGTACAGCAGGCCCGCGCCGACCACCGTCGTGCACAGCACGAACAGGAACGTGACGGCGTAACTCAGCGCCGAGTCCGCCCGCATCAGCGGGAGTTGGGCCCGGTGGTGCCAGCCCTTCTCGCGCACCCAGTAGCTGTACGACGCGATCCCGGCCGTACCGCCGACCCCGCCGACGAGGGAGAGCACGGTGACCACCGACCCCTCCGGCAGTCGCGGGCGCAGCGTGGTCAGCAGGCCCGGCAGGTCGTCGGCGGTGGCGAGCGTGGCCACCGCCAGGACCACCATGCCGAGGAACTTGACGAGCATGAACACGCTCATCACCCGCTCGAACAGCGCGTACCGGCCGACGTACACGATCGCCGCCGACACCAGCGCGAGCACCACGGCCAACGGCCGCAACGGCAGCGCCGGGAACAGCGTCGACAGCGCCAGCGAGGCCACCGAACTCAGCGCAGCCCCGTACAGCAACCCGATGACCAGCACGAACGCGAGGAACGCGGCGGGCAGCCAGCGAGCGGCCGAGCGCAGGCTCGCGATCACCGTCTGGCCGGTCGCCATCGACAGCCGGCCCACGGCCTCGGTCAGCGCGAACTTGAGGACGACACCGATGACGATCGCCCACATCAGGGCCATCCCGTACTCGGCGGCGCCCGCCAGCGACGTCACCATGTCCCCGGCGCCGACACTGGCCGCCGCCAGCACGAGCCCGGGCCCGAGCAGCGCGAGCCGCCCGCGCCGGGCGCCGGTGACGGGCGCGGTGACGGGGGGTTTCACGGGCGGTGGGGGAGTCGCTGTCACGTCAACCATCTCCGTACGTCGGGGAGTTACGGCGGTCATGGGTGGGTGTGGGGGTGCGGCTCGGGTGTTCGCCCACGACGGCGTACGGCGGTGTACGGCCGCGCGGGCGTTCGGGTATTCGTGTGTTCTGGTGTTCGGGTACGACGGCAGGCTCGGTGAAGATGACGGAAGGGCACAAGAATCCCGGCACGGATGACGGAATCGGCCATACCCTGGGTCCGATGGACACACCGCACACCGCCCCCGTGGCCGATTCGCTGGACCGGCGCATCATCAGCGCGCTCCAGATCGACGGCCGTGCCTCCTGGCACCGCGTGGCCGCCGCGCTCGGCGAGCCCGAACGCACCGTGGTCCGCCGCGGCACCCGCCTGCTCGACTCGGGCCTGGTGCGCATCGGAGCCATGGCGGTACGCGGTCGCAGCACGGTCGTCGCCGTGCGCTGCGCCCCCGGCCAGGCGCGCGTGGCCGCGACGGCGCTGGCCCGCCGCCCCGACTGCGTCTTCGCCCATGTGCTGACCGGCACCCCGGACTGCGTCGCCGAACTCCAGTGCCCGCGGGACCGCCTCGCCCGCCTGGTGATGGACGAACTCCCGGGCCTGCCCGGCATGGTGGAGACCTTCACCCTGCCGGTCCTGCGCCACGTCCGCACGATCCGCGAGTGGCACGCGGGCCTGCTCAGTGCGGCCGAGATCGCGGCGCTGGACGGCGACCCACCGCCCGGCGACGCACTGCCCGACGGGGGCGTATCGGTCGCCCCCGCCGCCGACGTCATGCCGCCGGTCGACTCCTCCGGCGAACTCCCGCGCTCCGACCGGCTGTTGGTGCAGGCCCTGGCCGAGGACGGCCGCTGCACCTACGACGAACTCGCCCGCGTCGCGGCCGTGTCGGAGGCAACCGCCCGCCGCCGCCTTGCGGCACTGCGGCGCGAGGGCCGGGTCCGCATCCGGGCCGTCGTCGAACCGGCGCTGCTCGGCCTGCCAGTGGAGGCGGTCCTGCGGGTGCGCGCCCTCCCGGCCCACCTCCCGTCCGTGGCAACGGAGTTGAGCACCTCCACGCATGTCCGGTACGCCAGCGTCGTCACCGGAGAACACCAACTCCTGGTCCTGACGGCCTTCCCCGACGAGGCGGCCCTCTACGACTTCGTCACCGGCTCGCCCTGGCTGCGGCACACGGCGGCCGTGGACGTCTCCCTGGTCCTCACCTCACTGAAACGGGGCGGCATGCCGGCACCATGGCTGCGCGAGTGACCACCGAGCGCCCCGGCGGTCTCACACCGCGACGACCCACACCCCCGCCGCCTCGAACCGAGCCACCGTCTCCCGGTCCGCCCCGGTGTCCGTGACCAGCGTGCCCACCGCCTCCGTCGCGCAGATCAGGGCGAACGCCCGCCGCCCCAGCTTGCTGGAGTCGGCGGCCACCACGACCCGTTCGGCGCGCTCGCACAGCAGCCGGTTGATCGCGGCCTCCGCCTCGTCCTGCGCCGCCGCGCCGTGCACGACGTCGAAGGCGGCCACGCCAAGTACCGCCACGTCCACGGTGATCCGGCTCAGCGCCCCGTCGGCGAGCGGCCCCACCAGCTCGTACGACTGCGCCCGCGCGACCCCGCCGGTCACCACGATCTTGAACTGCGGCCGCACGGCCAACTCACTCGCGATGTTGAGGGCGTTGGTGACGACGGTCAGCGCGGGCGAACCGGACGCGAGATCGCCGCGCACGGCCAGCGCCCGGGCCACCTCGGTCGTGGTCGTGCCGCCGGTCAGCCCCACCGCCTCGCCGGGCGCGACGAGTTCGGCCACGGCCTTCGCGATGCGCTGCTTCTCGGAGGCGTGCCGGGCCGTCTTGTAGCGCAACGGCAGCTCGTACGACACCCCGTGGGCCACCGCGCCGCCCCGCGTGCGCACCAGCATCCGCTGCTCGGCGAGCGTGTCGAAGTCCCGCCGGACCGTCGCGGCCGACACCGCGAGTTCGGCCGCGGCCTCCTCCACGTCGAGCCGGCCGCGCTCGACGAGCAGTTCCAGCAGCGCCTGCCAGCGGGCGTCGCGCGACATGCAGTACTCCGTTTCGTTCCTCGTTCCCCGGTGACCCTAGCCTGCCCGGCAGCGTGTCCGGCGGCATGGCCGACGTCTCCATCCTGCGCCCTGTGTGCTTGATTCTGCTCGAAAGGTGGAAGTATCTTGCAGAAACAATCATCCGGCGGGCGGTCGAGCCGGTCCGAAACGCACAGACACCGAAGGGGTGCACGGCATGACCCACGTCGAGGACGAACTGGCCAGCCAGCCGGAGTGCTGGACCCGCGCCGCCGCCCGGGCCGCGGAGCACACGGCGCTGCTGCCCGCCGCGGGGGAGCGGGTGGCGATCGTCGGGTGCGGCACCTCGTACTTCATGGCGCAGGCCGCCGCCGCCCTGCGCGAGGGCGCCGGACAGGGCGAGACGGACGCCTTCGCCGCCTCCGAGTTCCCGCACGGGCGCCCTTATGACCGGGTCGTCGCCCTCACCCGCTCCGGCACCACCACCGAGGTCCTCGAACTCCTCGGCGCACTGCGCGGCCGTACGCCCACCACGGCGGTCACCGCTGACCCGCACACCCCCGTCATGGACGCCGCCGACGCCGTCGTGGTGCTGGACTTCGCGGACGAACGCTCCGTCGTGCAGACCCGGTTCGCCACCACCGCGCTCACCCTGCTCCGTGCCCACCTCGGGCTGCACACGGACGCCGTGGTCGCCGACGCCCGTACGGCACTCGACACGCCGCTGCCCGAAGGGCTCGTGGACTGCGGGCAGTTCAGCTTCCTGGGCCGCGGCTGGACGGTCGGCCTGGCCAACGAGGCCGGGCTCAAGATGCGGGAGGCGGCGCTCGCCTGGGCCGAGTCGTACCCGGCGATGGAGTACCGGCACGGCCCCATCAGCATCACCACGCGCGGAACGGCGACCTGGATGTTCGGCGAGGCACCCGCCGGGCTCGCCCAACAGGTGCGGGACACGGGCGGGTTGTGGGTGGCGGGCGGCCTCGACCCGCTCGCGGAACTCGTCCGCGCCCAACGCCTCGCCCTCGCCGTGGCCGCCGCCCGCGGACTGGACCCGGACGCCCCGCGCCACCTCACCCGCTCGGTGATCCTCGACCCGGAAGCTGCCCGCTGATGCCCAAGTTCCTTACAGGAAGGAGGAGTTGTGCCGCTCGCGACCACCGGTGAGCTGATCGCGCGGGCCGTCGCGTCCGGCGGGGCCGTCGCCGCGTTCAACGTCATCACCCTGGAGCACGTCGAGGCCGTCGTCGCGGGCGCCGAGAGCGCCGGGGCGCCCGTCGTCCTCCAAGTCAGCGAGAACGCCGTCAAGTTCCGCCACGGCCGGCTGCTGCCGCTGGCCCGCGCCGCGACCGCCGCCGCCGAACGGGCCGCCGTACCCGTCGCGTTGCACCTCGACCACGTCCAGAGCGAGGACCTGCTACGGCAGGCGCCCGCCGCCGGGTTCAGCTCCGTCATGTACGACGCCTCCCGGCTGCCGTACGCCGACAACCTCGCCGCCACCCGTGCCGCCGCCGACTGGGCACACACCCAAGGGCTGTGGTTCGAGGCCGAGTTGGGGCGGATCGGCGGCAAGCACGGCGACGCGCCGGTCGACGCGCACGCCCCGGGCGCCCGCACCGACCCGGACGAGGCCGCCGCCTTCGTGGCCGACACCGGCGTCGACGCCCTCGCCGTCGCGGTCGGCACCTCCCACGCGATGACCACCCGCACCGCCGCGATCGACCACGCCCTGCTCGGCCGCCTGCGCACCGCCCTGCCCGTGCCGCTCGTCCTGCACGGCTCCTCCGGCCTGTCCGACGACGAACTGCGGGCGGCCGTCGCGGGCGGCATCACCAAGGTGAACATCGGCACGGCACTCAACCTCGCGATGACCGGCGCGGTCCGGGAGTTCCTCGCCGGACACCCCGAAGCGGTGGACGCACGCACCTACTTGGGCGTCGGCCGCGAGGCGATGACGGGCACGGTGGCCCGCCTCGCCGCCGTCGTGCAGGGAACGAACGCCCCGGCGGAGAACCACACGCAGGGCGCCGCCCGGTGACCGCCGCTACTTCTTGACGGCCTTCAGCACCACGAACTTCGCGTCGCTCGCGACCAGTTCACTGTTGCCGAAGAGGCGGCGCAGCTTCACGTGGTAGCCGAGGTGACGGTTGCCGACCACCCACAGCTCCCCGCCCGGCCGCAGCGCCTGCCGGGCCCCGTCGAACATCCGCGCGGCCGTACGGTCACTGGTGGCCTGGTGGGAGTGGAACGGCGGGTTGTTGAGGACGAGGTCACAACTCCCGTCGGGCACACCGGACATGCCGTCGCCCACCCGGAACTCGGCCGTGCCGGTGGCGTTCTCGCCGTACGTGGCGCGGGCCGAGGCCACCGCCTGGTACGACTCGTCGACGAACAGCCCCTCGGCCCCGGGGCCGGCCGCCCCCACCGCCGTACCGACGACGCCGTTGCCGCAGCCCAGGTCCACGACCCGCTCGCCGGACCGGGTTTCGGGCAGGTGCTTGAGGAAGAACCGGGTGCCGATGTCGAGGCGGTCGGCGCAGAAGACCCCGGCGTGGTTGGTGACCGTGCGTCCCGCCAACGGGCCGATGTCGTCCGGGAGTTGGTAGCGGTGTGGCCACGGGTTCGGGCCCCGGTGGCGGGCCGGGTCGGGGGTGCAGAGGATCAGCCGGGCCTTCTGCTCGGCGAGCGTGGTGCGCGTCGGGCCCAGGATCCGCTCGAACAGCCGCAGCGTCGAGGTGTGGATCTCCTTGACCATCCCGGTGCCGACGACGACCGTGTCCGCGTGGACGGCGGGCGCCAGCCGGTGCAACTGGTCCTCCAGCAGCGCCAGGCTCTTGGGCACCCGCACCAGCAGCACGTCGACCGGACCGGCCGGCGGCGGATCCTGCGTGGTGAGCAGCGGCACGGGCGCGGCGCCGTTGCGGTCGAGGTTCGCGATCGTCGCCTCGCGGGCCAGGAACGAGTCGCCGATCTGCGTCGGACGGTGCGCCGCGAGCGCCGTGGTCAGGGCGCCCCACCGGTCGCCGACCACCACCACGGACCCGTCCAGCGGGGTGCCGTTCGCCGCCAGGTGCCGCAGCAGATACGCGTCGGCGGCGTCCCAGGCACGCAGCCGGTCACGCGGGTCGTCGGGGAAACGGGCCAGGTCGTACGAGGCCCAGGGGGCGGTGAGACGGTCGTTCATCGTGCCCCAGGCTAGCGGAGCCGCAGGTGGACCCCGGTCGGCGCGGGAGGGGACGGCCGCCTCCGCGACGGGGGCGGGCCGGGAATGAAGCCGCGGCGGACGGGTGTTGAGCACGCCGACCGACTCTCCCCTCCCGGAAAGCAGGCCGGCCCATGACGTCCTCCCCGACCACGATGCGCGCCGTCCAGCTCTCCGCCCCCGGCCCCGTGGAGAACCTGCGGCTGACCACGCTCCCGCTCCCGCCCGAGCAGGACGGCTGGGTGCGCATCCGCGTCGAGGCGTTCGGCCTCAACCGCTCGGAACTGAAACTCCGGCTCGGCGTGAGCGTGGGCGTCAGTTTCCCCCGGGTGCCGGGCATCGAGGCCGCCGGCACCGTCGACGCGGCCCCGGCGGGCAGCGGGCTGGTGCCCGGGCAGAAGGTCGTCGCGATGATGGGGGACATGGGGCGCACCTACGACGGTGGCTACGCCGAGTACACGTCGGTGCCGTTGTCCCAGGTCATCCCGGTCGACACCGACCTGCCGTGGGAGGTGCTGGGCGCCCTGCCGGAGATGGTGCAGACCGCCTACGGCTCGCTCACCGTCGGCCTGGACCTCCAGTCCTGCCAGTCCGTGCTGATCCGCGGCGGCACCTCCTCGGTCGGCCTGGCCGCCGCCGCGCTGGCCGGCTGGCGCGGCGCCACGGTGCTGTCCACCACCCGCCGCCCCGACCGCCTCGCCGCGCTCAAGGAGCACGGCGTGGACCACCCCCTGCTCGACACCGGCGAAGTGGCGCCCGCCGTACGCGAGTTGTACCCGGACGGCGTCGACGCCGCCCTTGACCTCGTCGGCACCCCGACCCTCCCCGACACCCTGCGCGCGGTACGCGTCCACGGCACGGCCTGCTTCGGCGGCAGCCTCTCCAACCAGTGGACGGTCCGGGACTTCGCCCCGAACGAGTACCTCCCCAGGGGCGTACGCCTGGCCGGCTACTTCGGCGACGCCACCGACCTCCCGCGCGCGACCTTCCAGGAGATCCTCGACGCGGTCGCGGCCGGCCACCTGACCTTCCCCGTGGACCGCGTCTACGACGGCCTGGAACAGGTGGCGCGGGCCCACGACGACATGGAACACGACCGCGCCACCGGCAAACTCGTCGTCCGCGTCCGGCACTGACCTCGACCGTCCGGGAGGAACCCTGGGGCAGGCCACCCGGCGGGCCCCGCCCCTGCCCGAAGATGGACCCCATGGACGCCGCCGCCGAACTCTTCCCCCGGAGCCGCGCCGAGGTCGCGCCCGGCGCGGTGCACGTGCCCGGCTGGCTGCCCCCCGACCGGCAGCGGCACCTGCTCGCCGCCTGCCGCGACTGGGCCCGGCCGCCCGCCGGACTGCGCACCGTCCGCACCCCCGGCGGCGGCACGATGACCGCCCGCCAGGTCTGCCTCGGTTGGCACTGGTACCCCTATGGGTATGCCCCCACGGTCGTCGACGGCGACGGGGCCCCGGTCAAACCCCTCCCCGCCTGGCTCGCGGAGCTGGCCCGCACCGCCGCGGCCGACGCCCTCGGAGCGGAGGCCGCGCCGCCGGAGCCGTACGACATCGCCCTCGTCAACTTCTACGACGGTGGCGCCCGCATGGGCATGCACCGGGACAGCGACGAGAAGTGCGGGGCGCCGGTGGTGTCGTTGAGCCTCGGGGACACCTGTGTCTTCCGGTTCGGCAACACCGACACGCGGACGCGGCCGTACACGGACGTCGAACTGCGCAGCGGCGACCTGTTCGTGTTCGGCGGGCCGAGCCGGCTCGCGTACCACGGGGTGCCGCGGGTGTCCGCGGGCACGGCCCCGGCCGCGCTCGGCCTGACCGGACGGCTGAACATCACGCTGCGGGTGAGCGGATTCGGTACGACGGCGCCGGGCGCCCCGTAGGGGGCATCGGGGTGAGCGGATCATGGGAGACTCGCCCACATGAACGGGAAGGCGAACGGCAGAGCCCCCCGGGCGGCGGAAGCTCCCCGAGCGGCAGGCACCCCCCGGACGGCGGGCCCCGCCGGGACGACGGGATCTCCCGCGGCGGCGAGCTCGTCCGGGGCGGCGCGTTCGCCCCGGACGGCGGGCGACTCGGGCGCGCGGCCACGGCTGGACCGGGGGCGCGGCGCACTCGGACCCGCGCTCGAACTGGTGCACACCGGCCGGGCGCCGACCCGGGCCGTGCTCACCGCCGAACTGGGCGTCACCCGGGCGACCGCGGGCGCGGTGGCCGCCGAACTGGAGGCGCTCGGCCTGATCCGGGTGGACGCGCACCCGGGCGCCGCCGCCGGTTCGCAGGGCCGCCCCTCGCACCGGCTCGAAGTCGCCGAGGACGGCCCGGTCGTTCTCGCCGCCCAGGTGCACGCCGACGGTTTCCGGGCCGCGCTGGTCGGGCTCGGCGGCCGGATCGTCGTCACCTCGCCCGGTTGCGAGACCGTCGACGCCGACCCGGCGAAGGTGCTTGGCTCGGTCGTCGAGGCGGGCACCGCGCTGCTCGACCAGACCGGCCGCCGGTGCGTGGGCGCCGGGCTCGCGGTGCCGTCCGCGGTCGCCGAACCGGAGGGGCTCGCGCTCAATCCGCTGCACCTGGCCTGGCCCGCGGGCGCTCCCGTACGGGAGATCTTCGCCGACCGGGTGCGCGCGGCGGGCATCGCGGGACCGGCCTTCGCCGGCAACGACATCAACCTCGCCGCCCTCGCCGAGCACCGGCACGGCGCCGGGCGGGGCGCCCGCGACCTGTTGTGCGTGGCCACCGGGCACCGGGGCGTGGGCGGCGCGCTCGTCCTCGACGGCCGTCTGCACACCGGGAGTTCGGGGCTCGCGCTCGAAGTCGGCCACCTCGCCGTGAACCCCGAGGGCCGCCCCTGCCACTGCGGCGGCCGTGGCTGCCTGGACGTCGAGGCGGACCCGCTGGCGCTGCTCACCGCCGCCGGGCGCGACCCCGGCCCCGTGGTCTCGCTGCTCGACCAGGCCAACGGCCTCATCCGCGGCCACTACGCCGACGACCCCGCCGTCCGCGCCGCCACCGAGACGCTCATCGACCGGCTGGGCCTCGGGCTCGCGGGGCTGGTCAACATCCTCAACCCGGACCGCATCATCCTCGGCGGGCTGCACCGCACCCTGCTGGACACCGACCCGGACCGGCTGCGCGCCGTCGTCGCCGACCGCAGCCTGTGGGGGCGCAGCGGCGGCGTACCGATCCTCGCGTGCACGCTCGACCACAACAGCCTTGTCGGGGCGGCCGAGTTGGCGTGGCAACCGGTCCTCGACGACCCGTCGGCGGTCCTGGCCCCGCAGCCGACCTGAGCGGGCCGGGCACCGTCACCGAGCGCGAGCATTTGGCGTACGGGAGCGTGGAAGCCGCAACTCCGCGCGCCGGAGCGTGAGTTGCGCGCCCCCTGCGTCAACACGCGCCTGCAAAACCGGCAATTGTCGTGTTCTTCCCCTCGCGGCACTCGCGCGGGCGAGCGCGGGCCGAGCGCCCGGAACGGTCAGTGAGCGTGCGTCTACTGAGCGATCCGTCGATCGGGGTCGTGTTACCGCAGGTCACGCCCTTGATTGCGGAGCGAGATGTGGTGCGGACGGACGGTCACGTTCGGTAGTGAACGCGACAGGTGGCTGTCGGCGCATTTCTCTTCGCCACGCGCATACTGAGCCTCACCGTGCGGTGAGTTCCGCCGCCGCAGGGCCGGACGGGCTCACGGAACGTGCCCGACGAGGGAGCCACCATGACACCGCCCGCGGATCCCAGCCGCCACCGCCGCAAACTGCGCCTCGCCCTGCGCCGGGCCCGCGAACGCGCCGGCCTGACCCAGCGCGAGGCCGCCGAACGGCTCGAATGGTCCCAGTCCAAGGTCATCCGCCTGGAGACGGGCACGGTCGGCATCTCCGTCAGCGACCTACGGGCCCTGCTGACCCTCTACGGCGTCACCGGCCCCGCGGAGACGGCCGGACTGGAGGAGGCCGCCCGCGGCAGCAAGGGCCCCACCTGGTGGTCGCCCTACCACGACGTGCTCAGCCCGCGGTTCGCCCAGTACCTCGGCTACGAGAGCGCCGCCGCGACCCTGCACACCTACCACCCGATCGTCGTGCCCGGCCACCTCCAGACCCGCGCCTACGCCACGGCACTGCTCGCCCCGCGCGGCCTGGAACCCCAACGCCTCGAACGGGTCGTGGAGTTGAGGATGGCCCGGCAGGAGCGGATGTTCGCCGGGGGCGGCGGGCCCGCCGCCACCTTCGTCCTGGACGAGTCCGCCCTGCGGCGCCGGATCGGCGGATCGGCCGTGCTGGCACAGCAGTTGAGGCAGCTGCTCGACCTCGCCGACCGCGACGACGTCACCGTCCGCGTCCTGCCGTTCGAGGCGGGCGCCCACTACAGCACCCTGGGGAGCTTCGTCCTGCTCGGCTTCGCGGACGACGACGACCTCCTGTACGTCGAACACGCCGCGGGCAGCATGACCGGCGGCGAGAACCTCGAACTGCTCGCGCGGTACCAGGAATGCCTCGGCACGATCATGGAACTGGCCCTCGGCGACGCCGTCTCCCACGACCTGATCAGCGGCGCCGAGCGAGCCATCGGCGCGCGGTAGCGCGTCACCCCCCTGCCGGTTGTGGAGCCAGAGGAGGGCCGAGTGGTCTTCGGGCCGATAGCGCGGCTGCTGGAGCGGTTGCGGTCCGACGCGGCCGGGGCCGGGCAGCCGTACGACCCCGGCGGGGCGGGCGTCTTCACCGACGCCCAACTCAAGGCGCTGGTCAGCCAGAACGCCGAGTACACCAGGAACCTCATCGAACTGGAGAAGGCCCGCGCGGCCCACCGGTTCCGGCTGGTGGCGCTGAAGGGCGGCCTCGCCCTGGTGGCGTTCTGCGCGCTGCTGTGCGCGCTGCTCGTCCTGGTGCACCTGTCGGGCGGACTGAAACTGCCCTGGGGGCGCCTGCTCACGACGGCCGCCAGCGTGGTCGGTACGGCGCTGGTGACCCTCGGCGTGCACGCCCGGCAGCGGCGCCGGGCGGACGGGAACGCGACACCGGGGCCTAACGCGGCGAACCCGCCCGGGAGCCGTGCCGGAGACGATCAGGATCGCGTGGAGGCGCCGTGACGGCCGCACCCGGCCGCCACAGGCCCGCGGCGACCGCGACCACCAGGGCGACCACCACCCACAGCACCCGCTTGACGACCACGTCGTCGGCCAGCAGCGAGGCGACCGCACCGCACAGCGTGGCCAGCACGCCCGCGACGAGCGCGTAGGAGACGGCGGCGAGCGGGGCGGCGAGCCGGTGGCGTGTCCGACCGTCGTTCGCGGAAACCTGCCGTCGGTCCGATGGGAACGTCACCGGGACGTCAACTCCCCTCGCGTCACTGCCCGGAGGAAGTCCGTCCAGACGGGCGCGGCGAACCGCAGGGCAGCGGCGGCGGGCGCCTTGGCGTCCCGCGTGAGGATGTGCCCCCTGCGCATGGCCACCTCCACGCACTCGTGTTCGTTGCCACAGGCACTGCTCCTGCGCCACAAGGGTTGCCCCTCATGCACCACCGCGGTCCCCCTGCTCCCCGAACCGCCCGGTCGGCGCGGCCCCAGGGTAGTGGACGGTTGTGTGCACCACGGCGTGGAACCTACCCCGCGACCACGGGGCGGGAAACACGCGCGGCACTCACAAAACTACTCAGAGCTACTGGAGCTGAGCGTATGGGCTGCGGTCGCGCTCCGCCATACCCAATTCGGCCGCGCCCGTGGGGTGTTGTCACGGCACCAGACTCCACAGCGCCGCCACCAGCGGTCGGCGCAGATCCGTCCGCCGTACGCACAGGCCGATCTCCAGCGGGCGGGGCGGCGGATCCGCGGGGACCACCGTCAGCCGGTCGCGCACCGCGCTGTGGTCCAGGACCAGGCGGGGGACCAGGCCCGTGCCGCAGCCGAGCGCGACCAGCGCCAACAGCCCTTCGTGGCCGTCGGGTTCGGTCGCGAGCGCGGGGGCGGAGCCGGTGCGGGCGGGCGTGGTGCGGAACCAGCGGTCGGCCGCCTCGCGGACCAGACCGCGGTGGGGGAGCACGAACGGGCCCGCCAGCGCGGGGTCGGGGCGGTCGCGGGCGGTGACGAAGACCAGGTCGGTGGTGGCGACCGTACGCCCGGCCAGCGGTTCCGGCAGCCGGGCGGGCAGACCGGCGACCGCCACGTCGGCCTCGCCCTCGTCCAGCCGGGCCAGCGCCGCCGCCGCGTCCCCGGTCCGCAGGTCCAGCCGGACCTGCGGGTGCGCGGCCCGGAAGGGTGCCAACAGGTCCGGGAGCAGGGCCTGGCAGGCGGTCACCGTGGCGAACACCGTGAGGGCGCCGGTGAGTTCGGCCGGGTCCGGGTGCTCGTCGCGGTACGCACGCCACAACTCCAGGGCACGGACGGCGTATTCGCGAAACCGGTGCCCCTCCGCGGTGAGCGACACCCCGCGCGGCCCCCGGTCGAAGAGCCGGTGCCCGAGATCCGACTCCAGCCGCTGCACGGTCCGGGTCAGCGTCGCCGGACTGACGTGGCAATCCAGGCTCGTCCGGCCGAAGTTGAGGGTCTGCGCCAGATGGAGGAAGAGCCGCAGCTCCCGATGGTCGTCCCGCACACCCTCACCTCGGTGTTTCATTCCGTGCAACACGGCGCTGCACAGGTTGCGCTTGCCGCAACACCCGGCCGGAGCCTACAACTCGACCATGACCTCCTCACACTCCGCGACGACGGCCGCCCCGAACCCGACGACGACGGCGGCGGCCCCGAACCCGACCTACACCTCGGCCGTCTTCCCGCTCGACACCATGGACGTCCCCGGCGGCACCGAGACGATCCTGCGCGGCGGCCGGCATCTCTTCCCGCTGCTCCCGAAGGCCCTCGCGGGCGTGCGCCGCATCGGCGTCCTCGGCTGGGGTCCGCAGGGCCGAGCCCAGGCCCGCAACCTGCGCGACTCCCTGGCCGGCACCGGCATCACGGTCGCCGTCGGACTGCGGCCGGGCTCCGCCTCGGCGGCCGACGCCCGCGCACACGGCTTCACCGAACAGGACGGCACCCTGGGCGACTTGCTCTCCGTGACCGCCGCCGGCGACCTGGTGATCCTGCTGATCGCCGACGCCGCCCTGGCCGCCCACCACCGCGAGATCTTCGCCGCGCTCAGGCCGGGCGCGACCATCGGGCTCTCGCACGGCTTCCTCCTCGGCCATCTGCGGGAAACCGGCGGGGAGTTCCCGGCCGGCCACGCCGTGATCGCGGTGTGCCCCAAGGGCATGGGCGACTCGGTGCGGCGCCTGTACGAGCAGGGCGCGGAGGTCAACGGGGCCGGAATCAACAGCAGTTTCGCCGTGCACGCCGACCCCGACGGCACCGCCACCGACCGCGCGCTCGCCTGGTCGGTGGCGCTCGGCTCGCCGTACACCTTCCGCACCACCCTCGACGGCGAGTACCACTCCGACATCGTCGGCGAACGCGCGATCCTGCTCGGCGCCGTCCACGGCATCGTCGAGAGCCTGTTCACCCGCTTCCGTCTCGAAGGCGACGACGAGGTGACCGCGTACGAGCGGTCCTGCGAGAACGTCACCGGACCGATCGCCCGCACCATCTCGCACTCCGGACTCCTCGCCGTGCGCGAGGAGTTGGACCCGGCCGGACGCGACGTCTTCGACCGCGCGTACACGGCCACGTACGGTCCGGCCCGCGAGATCGTCGCCGAGATCTACGACGAGGTCGCCGACGGCACCGAGCTGCGCAGCGTGATCCTCGCCGAACGGCGGCTCGGCGCACGGCCGATGAGCCCGGTCGGCGCCTCCCCGATGTGGGCGTTCAGCGCGCGGGTGCACGCCCGGCGCCCCCAACGGGCCCTCGCCGTCGACCCGTTCACCGCCGGGGTGTTCGTCGCGACGATGACCGCGCAGGTCGACGAGTTCGCCGAGCGCGGCCACGCCTGGTCGGAGATCGTCAACGAGTCGGTGATCGAGGCCGTCGACTCCCTGCTGCCGTACATGCACGCCCGTGACGTCGCCTTCATGGTCGACAACTGCTCCCGCACCGCCCGGCTGGGCGCCCGCCGTTGGGGCCCGCGCTTCCAGGCGGCCTACGAGCAGATCGCCTACCCGGCGGCGACGGACCCCGCCGACGCGGCCCTGATCGGGGCGTTCACCGCGCACCCGGTGCACGAGGCCCTGTCGGCGGCGGCGAAACTCCGGCCCTCGGTGGACATCGCCGTGGACACCCACGGGTGACAACTGCCCGGGGGCCGCTCACCATTGGCGTCCCCGGGGCAGCGACTGCCGCCCGGGCGTGGACAGATGCAGCACCCGGAACACCTCTCCCTCGGCCTTCGGCGCGTCGTGCGCCCACAGCGAGAAGTGCACCGACTCCCAGCGGCTCGGGTCGATCGCGGCGGCGGCACCCACCGCGCCGTCCAGCGCCGCGAGCCGCCCGGCCTCCTCCACGGCCTCCCGCGTCACCTCGGCGAGCCGCGCCCCCTCCGGCACCGGCAGGCGGCGCCGCACCGCGACCAGCGCGGGGGAGTCGACGGCAACACCGGGCTCGTACGCCAGGCCCGTCCACTGCCGTACGGACGGCCGCCCGAAGTCGTCGGAGAGGACCTGGAAGGAGCCGCCCCACAGGAAGGCGTTCATGCCCTCGACGGTGTTCCAGAGGTAGAACGGCGCGTACTGGTTCACCGGGGAGCCGTCCACCCCGCGCTCCCGCAGCAGATACGCCTTGAACCCGAGCCCCGCCCAGTCGTCGAGCAGATGCCCGATCCGGGCCACGCGGGCCCGGACGATACCGGTGTCGTAGTCGGCGGGGAGTGTCAACTCGTACTGCATCGCGTGCACTTGGGTCTCCTCGGCGGTGTCACAGCGGTTGTCGGTGGGCGGGGCGCAGCAGCGCGAGCAGCCCGCGTACGGCCGTGTCGAAGGCGGCCGGATCGCCGCAGGCGCGGGCGAGGACGTAGCCGCCCTGGAGGGTCGCGAGGACGGTCGCGGCGGTCTCCTCGGGGTCCAGTTCGGGCGCGAACTGCCCTTGTTCCCGGCCCTCTTGGACGATCGCGGCGAGCCTCCCGCGCAGCCAGCCGAGGGTCTCGTCGACCGGCGCCCGCAGTGCGTCGCTGGCCAGCACGTCCGGGTCCATGGTCAGCCGCCCGACGGGGCAGCCGCGCAACACCTCACGCTCGCGCCGCAGATACGCCTCGATCCGCTCGTACGGCGTCCCCGGCGCGTCCAGCACGGCCGTCACCGCGGCCCGCAACTCCTCGGCGGTACGGCGGATCGCGGCCAGCGCCAGATCGGGCTTGCCCTTGAAGTGGTGGTACATGCTGCCCTGCCCGGCCCCGGCGCGGTCCAGGATCGCCCGCGGGCTGGTGCCGACGTAACCGCGCTCCCACAGCAGCTCGCGGGTGGCTTCGACCAGTCGTTCCGAAGCGCGTTCCGGGGTGCCCATGACCGCACTGTACATACTAGTAGTTACAGAAGTCCACGCCTCCGGAGAACCGACCCCAGCGAACCGCTCCCGGTGAACCGGACTCCGAGGAAGCCGCCGCCCACCGGCCGCGTACTTCCCGCGAGGTACACCCACTGCCCCCGGCCGTACGACGACCGCAACCCCCTCCCGGAGCGACGCTCGACACATCGAGACAGCGACACGTCGACCGGAGAGCCCGAAGACCCGCGAAGGGCCTTCGCGGACTCCCGAAGAACCCGAGGAGATGAACCGACATGCAGACCCTGGCGAACTGGGACGGCGGCCCCGGCCCCTGGATCCTGTTCTTCCCGCTCGTCTGGGCGGCCGTGGTGCTCGGCGTCGTGACCGTCCTGCGCCGCACCGCCGGGCGCGGTCGTCGCCCCTGGCGGGCGATGGACGGCGGCCGTCCCACCGGTGACGCGCCGATCGCCGTGCTCGGCCGCCGCTTCGCCGCCGGCGAGATCGACGAGGACGAGTACTGGCGCCGCCTCTCCGTCCTGGAGGAGCACTTCGGCCGCGTGGGCAAGGGCGAGGCGTGACGCCCCACGCGGCCTCGACCGCCGTACGGGAGCGCCCTGTTCACCCACGGGCCCCGACGGCGGACGGCCGCCCGGTCAGCCCACGACCGCGGACCGCGCGGGGGCGCGTTCGGCGCGGTGCGTCTCGGCCGTCGTGAACCGCCGGGTGGCCGTCGGCCGCCCCACGTCCTCGTACGGCGGACGCACCGGCCGCGGCGCCACCGGCTGCGGGGCGGGCATCGTGAACCACACGACCTTCCCCGACTCGCCCTCCGGCCGCGCGCCCCAGCTCTCGCTGACCGCGGCCACCAGCGCCAGGCCCCGGCCGCAGGTGGCCAGCGACGCGGCCACCGGATCCGGGTCGCGCACCTCGGGCAGCCGGGGGTCGTGGTCGTGCACCGAGACCGTGAGCCGGCCGAGGAGCACTTCCATCTCCACCGTGCAGGTCTTGTCGGCCCCGGCATGCCGGTGGACGTTCGCCAACAGCTCCGTCACGCCGAGCGAGGCCGGATCTATCAGGGGATCGAGACGCCAGTAGCGCAACTGCGCCGATACGATTCTGCGGACCTGGCCGATCCGCGCCGGCAGGGCCTGGAGCTCCACCGTGCAATGCCTGTTGGGCTGGCTGACCACGACTGCGACTCCCCGAATGAGGTCCGGAAGAAGACGAGATGCGGATCCAGCGAGGTGGCTGCCTGCGCACGCCGCCCGCTGTGCAGCGGGGCGGTGCGCGGACCGTCCGCCCGGGAGCGGGACCGGTGCCGCGACGCCCGCTGGGGGGCGGTCCGCACCGCGCGGCCGCCCGCTGTCGTGCCCGGCGCTCGGCTCTTCAGGGTGACCGCCGGTAAACCCTCAGTGACGTGAGACCAGCGTGACGCAGGGGGTGCCACCCCGCAACTCGCGCGCGGCTCCGGCGCCGTGGCGCGCCCGGTTCCCGCTCAGCGCTCGCCTCCGGCCGCCCGCCGCACCGCTTCGATGAACCGCCGGGCCGAGGGCGGTCCCGGCTTGCCGGGGGCGGGGTCGGGCTCGCCGAGGGTGAGGGTGTAGCGGGTGCCGTTCACGTCCGCCAGGGCCCGGTCCTCCGGGGCGAACCAGGGCTTGGAGGCGCGCACCGCCTGCACGGGGGCGCTGTCGATCTCGCTGCCGTAACTGGTCAGCAGCCGCAGCCTGCCGTCGCTGATGCGGACCTGACCGGCCCGGGTCAGCGAACGCAGCCGCTTGCCGATCCGCACGCCCGTGGCATTGAACTCCGGTTCCGCCATGATGCCCGCCCCTCGTACGTCCGTTCCTCGGACCGCCGTGGATCCCGCGGTCCGCCATCCAGTGTGCGGCACCCGGTGATCACGTGTCTGCCCCACCCGCGGGTGGGGCCGCGCGACCCCCCCCGCGTTCGCGTACACCGGGCGGCCGTGTTCCGTGCCGTGCAGTCTGCCGCCGCACACCGTCGAGCACCAGTGCGTACGACGGGTTCGCGGCGGCCGTACGGCGCACACGCGCGGATGCGCCCCCACTGCCTCCGCGCCCCCCCCCACCACCCGCCACGGACGCCCTCACGCGCCGTCCCCAGGTCTGCCTTTGGGTTGCCCAAAGGCGCGTTTATGCAGGTGAGAAGGGGGATGAAGGTGTCTATGATCGAGGTGTCCGCCCGTGCCGTCCGGCGGCGCACACCCACCAAGGAGCCCGCCGTGAGCACCACCCCGACGATGCGCCCCGGCGTGACCCTTGACGTCGACCACACCGACCCGGAGTACCGAGGTTGGCTCAAGGAGGCCGTCCGCAAGGTCCAGGCCGACGCCAACCGTTCCGCCGACACCCATCTGCTGCGCTTCCCGCTGCCCGAGGCGTGGGGCATCGACCTCTACCTGAAGGACGAGTCCACCCACCCCACCGGCAGCCTCAAGCACCGTCTGGCACGCTCCCTCTTCCTGTACGGCCTGTGCAACGGCTGGATCCGCCCCGGCCGCCCGGTGATCGAGGCGTCCAGCGGTTCCACGGCCGTCTCGGAGGCGTACTTCGCGAAGCTGATCGGCGTGCCCTTCATCGCGGTCATGCCGCGCACGACCAGCGCCGAGAAGATCCGCCTGATCGAGTTCCACGGCGGCCAGTGCCACTTCGTGGACGACTCGCGCAAGATGTACGAGGAGTCGGCCGCCCTCGCGGTGGAGACCGGCGGCCACTACATGGACCAGTTCACCTACGCGGAACGGGCCACGGACTGGCGCGGCAACAACAACATCGCCGAATCGATCTTCCGCCAGCTGGAGTTGGAGCGCTTCCCCGAGCCCGCGTGGATCGTCGCCACGGCCGGCACCGGCGGCACCTCGGCGACGATCGCGCGCTATGTGCACTACATGCAGTTCGACACGCGCGTGTGCGTCGCCGACCCGGAGAACTCCTGTTTCTTCGAGGGCTGGACGACCGGCGACCCCGGCGTCACCTGCGAGAGCGGCTCCCGCATCGAGGGCATCGGACGGCCCCGCATGGAACCGAGCTTCGTCCCCGGCGCCGTCGACCGCATGATGAAGGTCCCCGACGCGGCGAGCGTCGCCGCCGTCCGCGCCCTGGAATCGGTCATCGGCCGCCGCGCGGGCGGCTCGACCGGTACGGGCCTGTGGAGCGCCCTGAAGATCATCGCGGAGATGGCGGCGGCCGGGGAGCGGGGGAGCGTGGTGACCCTGCTGTGCGACCCGGGGGACCGGTACCTGGACAAGTACTACGCCGACGGCTGGCTCGCCGGGCAGGGGCTCGACATCGCGCCGTACGCGGAGGCGATCGAGACGTTCCTGGGCGGCGGGGGCTGGCCTGTCTGACGCCCGCCGATCACGTTAGCGTGACCGGATGGTGGTGAGCGAGGTGTATCGGGAACCGGGCGAGGCCGCCTGGTCGTGGGTACTGGACCAGGTGCGCGAGGACGAGGGGCCCTGGCTGCCCGAGACGGTGCCGGAGGACGGCGGCCGGGACGCGGTACCCGCGCAGGACCGCGACACGCTGTACGCGGGGATCGCGGGCCTGGCCCCGGTGCTCGCGGAGATCGCCCAGTACCGCGAACTGAGCGCCCGGGAACGGACCTTGGCGACCGGCATCGTCACCAGACTGTCGGCGGCGGCCGAGTCCCGGACGGAACCGTCGCTGTACGACGGCCTCGCGGGCGACGCCGTGGCGCTGAAGCTCCTCGCCCCGGGCCGGGAGTCCATCGCGCTGCGACGACTGGCCGAACTGGCCACCCCCGACGGCTGGAAGACCACGACCGAGTTCGAACCGGGCTCCGACGCGCCCCTGAACGACATCATCATGGGCGCCGCGGGCGTGGTGCTGACGGCGGTCTGGGCGCAGGGCGAGTACGCGGCGGACATCGCCACGACCGGCGGCGAGGCGCTGCTGCGCGCGGCGGACCGTACGGAGGCGGGCCTGGACTGGGGGATCGCGCCGAGCACGCCGTGGCGGGCGCCGAACTACTCGCACGGCACCGCCGGAGTGGCCGCCGCACTGGCGGTGGCGGGTAGGGCACTGGACCGCACGGACTTCGTCGAAGCGGCCGTCGAGGGGGCCCAACACGTGCTGTCCGTGGGCTCGTTGGCCGACGGCGGCTTCGTCGTACCGCATACGATCCCGCCGTCGAAGCGGGAGGTGGAACCGGTGACGTACACGTGGTGCCACGGTCCGGCGGGCACCTCGCACCTGTTCGCGGCGCTGGCGCACGCGGGGGTGGCGGAGGTGTCGGGCATCGGCGTCGACGACCTGCGGCACCGCTGTCTGACCTCGATCCTCACCTCGGGTCTGCCGGAACGGCTGCGCCCCGGCTTCTGGGACAACGACGGCCGCTGCTGCGGAACGGCGGGCGTCGGGGACGTCCTGCTGGACGCGGCACAGGACTGCGGGCCGACGGCACGGGCGGAACCCCTGGTGCGGGCGGCGCGCAGGATGGGCGACGCGCTGGTCGAGCGGGCGATCAGGGACGAGACGGGCGCCCGCTGGCGCTTCCTGGAACACCGCCAGGACCCACCGCTGCTGCCCCCGGGCACGGCGTGGATGCAGGGCGCGGCGGGCATCGCGGCCTACCTCCTGCGCCTCGGCCGGTTCCTGGAGACCGGCCCGGACGCCCCCGTGGTGGGGCGCCCGGACCAGTGGTGGGCGGTACCGGCGGGGGTTACCGCACGCTCGGGTGCCCTGTGACCTGCTGGTTTCGGAGGGCTCTGACCGTTGGCCCGCTGGTTCAGAGGGTTTTGACCGTGCCGCCGTCGATGACGTAATCGGCGCCGGAGATGTTGCCGGCGACGTCGGAGAGAAGGAACACGATCAGGGCGGCGACCTCCCGCGGTTCGGTGATGCGCCCGGTGGTGATGTCGAAAGCCTCCGGTATCTGCCGGAGGAACGCGCCGTGCTCGGCCCCGGCTCCGGCCGCCACCTTGCCGCCGAAGCCGTCGGGGTCCTCCCAGAGGGACGTGCGTACGACGCCGGGCGAGACCGTGTTGACACGCACCCCCCGCGGGCCGAACTCCTCGGCCAGCGACTTCCCGAGGGCGGCGAGAGCCGCCTTGGCCGCGCTGTAGGCGACCGGACCGGCGGCGGGCAGCCGGGAGTTGATGGACGAGACGTTGACGATCGCACCCCGCCGCTCGACCAGGCCGGGCAGCGCCGCGCGGGCGGCGCGGACCGCGCTGAACAGGTTGAGGTCGAAGACACGGGCCCACCGGGTGTCGTCGGTGTCGAGGAAACCGACGGGCTCGACGTCGTCCCCGGCTCCGACGTTGTTCACCAGGAGATCGATGCCGCCGAGTTCCGTGAGGGCGCTGTCCATGAGGGTGGCGACGCCGTCGGCGGTGCTCAGGTCCGCCGACACCGTCAGCGCCCCGGTCTTCTTCAACTCGGGCGTGATGGTGCGGGCGGCGCCCATGACACGGACGCCCTCGGCGGTCAGCGCCTGGACGGTGGCCAGTCCGATGCCACGGCTCGCGCCGGTGACGACGGCGGTCTTGGAGGTGAGGTCGAGGTCCACGATGCTCCAGTTCTTGAACTTCAGGTACAGAATGTGGGTAGGTGAAGCCCCAAGGGAAGTGCCTTGGCTCTGGGGGGAGTTGGGGTGGGTCCGGGTCAGAAGGAGTCGATCGTCGCGTCGATCACTCGGGTGAGTCTCTCCGGTCCTTCGGCGACGCGGGCCATCAGCCGCATGCCCACGACGGTGTTCAGCAGCAGGCTTCCCAGGGCGGCGGGGTCGCGCCCGGTGTCGATCTCTCCCGCCCGCTGCCCTTCCTCGATCAGTGCCCGGAAGGCGCCCTCGGTGCGGTCGAACATGCGGCGGACGAGTTCGGTCGCCGTCTCGTCGACCCGCGCGAGTTCCGCCGCGGCGTTCACCGCCATGCAGCCGCGGCGGTCCGGGTCGGCGAGGTCCATCTCGGCGAGGAACCGTAGCGCCTTGCGCAGGCGCACCTTGACCGGTCCGGGCTCCTCGACCATCTCCACCAGGGCGAGCGCCTGGCTGTCGCGATAGCGCCGGAGCGCCTGCTCGAAGAGGGCGTGCTTGCTGCCGAAGGCGTTGTAGAGACTGCCCTTGCCGATGCCGAGGGCATCCACCAGGTCCTGCGGGGTGGTGGCGGCGTATCCCTTCCGCCAGAACACCTCCATGGCCTGGTCGACGGCGATCTCCGGGTCGAACTCCTTGGGCCTTGCCATGACCGGAACGCTAGCATCTTTCTTGACCTGAAGGTCAAGAAATGGGGTCCGTCGGTCCCCGCCGGGGTGTCTCCAACACCAGCCGTTCCGGCGGTCCTTGCGCGGGCGGTGGCAGTCGCAGGCCCGTCCTGCCCGGGGTGATCGAGCCGAGGACGCTCGGATGGCGGGCCCCGGTGCTCTGCGGGTGGGTGCCGGGGAGGCCGTGTGCGGTGAGGAAGCCGAGGACCGCGAAGGCGTACGCCTCCTTCGCGGCGGCGGGCAGGCCCAGTTCGTCGGAGGGGTGCAACGCCACGCCCTTGGCCGCGTTCGAAGTGCCGCCGTCCTGAAGGAGGTTGAGCAGCGGCACCGCCAGGACGACCACCAGCCCCGCCCCGGCCGGCATCACCGGCCGCCGCCCGATCCGGTCGCTGAGCAGCCCCGCCGGGAGGATCGTCGCGGCGAAGCCGAGGTTGGCCAGGACCGTGGCCGGCAGCGCCTGTTGGAAGCTCGCGTCCAGGGCGCTCCGCAGGTACGAGGGCAGGACCACGAGGAGGGTGTAACCGGCCGCGGCCCAGCCCATGACCCGCCCGGCACCGAGGGCGACGGCCGCCGCCAACTCGCCTGCGGCAGGCCGCCGAAGCTCCCGCTCCGCCGCGAAGGCCGGTGTCTCCGCCAGCCGCAGCCGCAGCCACAGCGCCCCCAGCCCCATCGGCAGCGTCAGCAGGAACGGCAACCGCCAGCCCCAGTCGCCCAGTTGGTCCTCGCTGAGCAGAGTGGCGAGCAGGGCCGCCGCGCCCGCGCCGCCCAGCAGCCCCAGCGCCACCGTGAACGACTGCCACGACCCGTACAGGCCGCGCCGCCCGGGTGGCGCGAACTCGGTGAGCGCCGAGACCGCGCCCCCGAACTCCCCGCCCGCGGACAGTCCCTGAAGCACCCTCAGAAAAGTGAGCAGCCACGGCGCGAGGGCGCCGACGGTGTCGTAGGTCGGCAGCGCGCCGATCGCCGTCGTGGCGCCCGTCATCAGGGCGATCACCGCGATCAGCACCTACCGACGCTGGCGCGGTGGTATGTTCCGGCCACCTCCTGAAGAAGGGGTGTCGCGGCAGGGCTTGCCGGAGGGACGACGCCAGTGGCCGAGCGTCCGTGAACCTCAACCTACCGGGTTGGAATCCTCCCGCCGCGGCGGGAGGAGGAAGTCAATCGATGAAGTTGCTCACCGAGCCCGCCAGCTGGGGCCCTGCAAGCGCCGGAGTGCTGCCGCAGAACCCTGCTGACGGGCTCGGTGAGCGGGCGATCGACACGACGGCGGCGGTCGGCCAGGCCACGGTGCGGTACCTTGCCGGGCATGGTCACCACGCGCCTCGATCTTGCCCGGATCCGCGCGGCCCGCCGGGACATCGACCCGATCTTTCTGGACACTCCGCTGTACCCGTGCGACGCGCTGGGCCGCGAACTCGGCTGCACGGTGAGCATCAAACTGGAGACGGCGAACCCGGTGCGCAGCTTCAAGGCCCGCGGCACCGAACTCGTCGCCGGTCTGCTGGCCGGGCAGGGCCGCACGGCCGCGGTGTGCGCCAGCGCGGGCAACCTCGGCCAGGCGCTCGCCTGGTCCGGCCGTCGCCGGGGCCTCGACGTGACGGTCGTGGCGTCGCACAAGGCGCCGGCCGCCAAGCTCGACCGGATCCGCGCGCTGGGCGCGGAACTCCAACTGGTCGACGGCGACTTCGAGTTGGCCCGCGAACGGGCCGTGAGCATCGCGCGGGAACGCGGTGTCCGGCTGGTCGAGGACAGCCTCGACCTCGAAACCTGCGAGGGCGCGGCGACCATCGGCCTCGAACTGGCGAGCGGCACGCCCGCCTTCGACGCCGTCCTGATCGCCCTGGGCGGCGGCGCGCTGGCCACCGGCGTGGGGTACGTCCTGAAGACCCTAGCGCCGGACGTCGAGGTGATCTGCGTGCAGCCCCACGGTGCCCCCGCGATGACCCGCTCCTGGCACCGGCGCCGGGTCGTCACCACCGACTCGACCGACACCATCGCCGACGGCGTCGCCGGGCGGTACCCCATCCCCGAGGTACTGGACGACCTGCTCACGGTCGCCGACGACGCCGTCCTGGTCCACGAGGCGTCCATCGTCACCGGCATGCCGATGCTCCTGGAGCGCGCGGGCCTGGTCGTCGAACCCTCGGCGGCCCTCGGCGTCGCGGCCGTCCTGGAGAACCGCGACCGCTTCGCCGGCCGCCACGTGGCCACCGTCATCTGCGGCAGCAACGTCGACCCGGACGCCTACCACCGCTGGGTCCGCGCATGAGCCACGCGAACGCGGGTCGATCCGCCGCCCGGCCGGGTGGAGTTCGCGGCCCCGGCGGGCGGCCTGCGCCGGGTCGGGCCGTGCGTCCGGGTGTGATGGCCTCATGACCGCCCCCGCCGTGCCCGCACCCGAACCGCCGTCCGAGGACTCCCTCGCCCAGTCCGTCCCCGAGCCGCTCTCCTACCGCCTCAAGCGCCGTCTGCTCGGTCCGCCGCTGGTCACCGGGCGGATCCAGCAGGAGAAACTGGACAACCGGACGGCGCTGGGGGTACTCGCGTCGGACTGCGTCAGCTCGTCGGCGTACGGCAGTGAGGAGATTCTGCGCGTCCTGGTGCCCGTCGTCGGGGCCGCGGCCTTCAGCCTGCTCATGCCGGTGACCGGGGTGATCGTCCTCGTCCTGGTCCTGCTGACGCTCTGCTACCGCGATGTCGTCACGATCTACACGCGGGCCGGCGGCTCGTACGTCGTGGCCCGGGAGAACTTCGGGCCCGACGTCGCGCAGGTCGCCGCCGTCGCGCTGCTCGTCGACTACGTCGTGACGGTCGCCGTGCAGGTCTCCGCGGGCACGAACGCGCTCATCTCGCTCGCCCACCTCGTCGGGAACGGCTGGACCGGCGTCGACCATCTCCAACTGCCGGTCAGCGTGGGGGTGGTGCTGATCCTGGTGTACGGGAACCTGCGCGGCCTGCGCGAGGCCGGGCGGGTGTTCGCGGTGCCCGCGTATCTGTTCATGGCCGCGGTCGCCCTGATGCTCGTGGTGGGGCTGGCCCGGTGGGCGTTCGGGGATCTGCCGCACGCCGACCTCCACGCGAGCGGTGTCGTGCCGCTCGGCACGGCGGGGGACGGCTGGCTGTACGGGGCGTCGCTGTTCATGGTGCTGCGCGCGTTCGCGAACGGCGGCTCCTCGCTGACCGGCCTGGAGGCGATCTCCAACGGCATCTCCGTGTTCCGCGAACCGCAGGGGCGCAACGCCCGGAGCACGCTGATCACCATGAGCTGCGTCCTGGGCGTCCTGGTGCTCGGCGTCTCGGGCCTGGCCCACCTCACCCACGCCGTCCCGTACACCGACGGCACCCCGACCGTGATCGCGCAGGAGGCCCGGCTCGTCTTCGGCGGCGGCCCGCTGGGCACGGCGGGGCTGGTGCTGGTGCAGCTCGCCACCGCGCTGATCCTCTACACCGGCGCCAACACGCCCTTCACCGGCTTTCCGTACCTGGCCAGCTTCGTCGCCGAAGACCGGTTCCTGCCACGGCAGTTGACCCGGCGCGGACACCGGCTCGCCTTCTCGGGCGGCATCATCACGCTCGCCGTGGTAGCGCTCGCGCTGCTGCTGGTGACCGACGCCAACGTCGACCGGCTCGTCGCGCTGTACGCGATCGGCGTGTTCACCGCGTTCACCATGGCGGGAGCCGGGCTGGCCACCTACCACGTACGCCGCCGTGAACCCGGCCGCGGCTGGAGGATCGCGGTCAACGCGACGGCGGCGGTCGTCTCGGCGGCGGTGGTGCTGATCTTCGCGGTCACCAAGTTCACCGAGGGCGCGTGGCTGGTCGTGGTGGTCTTCCCGCTCGGGGTGTGGGCGCTGATCCGCATCAACCGCGAGTACCGCGCGGAGGCGGCCGAGGTGGAGGCGCTGCCGCCCGCCGGGGAGAGCGACCGGCCGCGCCGGCGGCGGCACGTCGTCTGCGTCCTGGTCGACTCCTTCGACCCGGCCGTCTTCCACGCACTGCGCTACGCGCACGAGTTGCGGCCCGACGAGGTGCGGGCCGTGCACGTCGCGGTCGACGCCGTCCGCGCCCAGCGGCTGGCCGCGCGCTGGGAGGCGGCACGCAACACCGACGTCCCGCTGGAGAGCGTCGACTGCCCGGACCGCCGCCTGGAGCGGGCCCTGACCGAACTCGCCGTCCGCGAGACCGCCGACGGCCACACCGCCCTGACCCTGCTCATCGCCCGCCGCACCTACGGCACCATCCTCGGCCGGCTGCTGCACGGCGGCACCGCCGAACGGATCGTCCGCGCGCTGGACGAACTGCCGTCCGTGGTGGTCACGATCCTGCCCTACGGCATCGCGGGCGGCGGCCCGGAACGCCGCCCGAGCACGCCGTAGCCGAGCGGCTGCCCGGCCGACCCGCCTACGCGCTCTCCTTCTTGTGGCGGTGCGGAAAGTGAAGGTGGTGCGGGTGGTCCTCGTGCTCGGCGGCCCGCGGCCGTGCGCCGGGCCCGGGCGCCATCACATGAACCTTCCGGCCCTCGCACTTGGGGCAGACCGCGTCCGCCAGGGGCGTGCGCATGGCCGCGCCGTCCTCGTCGACGTACTCCTGCGCGCCCAGCCCGGTGGCGTCGGTGAAGAACAGGACCGTGAAGGTCCGCTCCCAGGTCTCACCGCAGTCACCGCAGGCGAAGGCGAAGGTCTCGGAGACGGCTTCGGGGTCGGCTGTCATCGGCTCGGTCCTCCAAGGGGGGGCGGAAGTGGCGGACGGATCGCACGTTCTCACTTGCGATCAGGCAACCACGGGGGGCCGCCCGCGGCCCGCGCCGACCGCCGTAAGGGTGACGTGCGCCCCCGCGGAGCGTGCCGCGCCCCGGCGCCGAACGGCCGCCCGCCGCCGTGCCCGAGGGCTCGGCCCCGGCGGACTATCGCCCGGGGGAGGCGGGTTCCTGGTCCTGTACGCGGCGGTTGACCTCGCCCAGGCCGTCGGCGATGGCCGTGAGCTGCTGCGGGGTGAGCACGTCGATGAGCAGCTCGCGGACGAGCGCGACGTGGTCCGGCGCCGCTCCCTCCAGCATGCGCCGGCCGGCGTCGGTGATGACCGCGTAAACCGCGCGTACGTCGACGGGGCAGCAGCGGCGGCGCACCAGCCCGGCCTTCTCCATCTGGGTGATCTGGTACGTCAGGCCGCTCTTGGAGTTGTACAGCGCGTCGGCGAGGCCGCTCATGCGCATCTCGCGGTCCGGTGCGTTGTCGAGGCGGACGAGGATCTCGTACTGGAGGTGCGTGATCCCCGCGTCCTCCTTGAGCTGCTGGTCCAGGCGCCGGTTGATGAGCGCCCCGGCGCCCACGAACGCGTACCAGGCGCGCGACTCTTCCTCGTTCAGCCACTGGGGTTGGGCCATGTCCCCACAGTACAGCGCGCGATTCAAATTCAAACCGGGCCCGGTCTGTTGTTGTTCAAATTTGAAACGTGAGCTACGGTCGCCGCTTACCGATTCAAATTTGAACCAGCCTTTTGGGTCACTGGAGGAAGACATGGCAGATCTCACCCGCAGGGGGTTGCTCGGGGCCGCGGCGGCCGGTGTCCCGTTGGTGGCGGTCCCGGCACTCGCCGCACCGGCCGCGGCGACCGCCTCGTCGTGGCGGCGCGGGAGAGGGTTCCGGCAGGAACTGGAGAACACGAAGGACTTCCACATCGCGGACTTCGTCGCCTGGAACAACAAGGACATGGACATGCAGCGGCACTACCACGCCGCCGACGTCGTCGTGGAGTGGGGCGGTGTACGCACCGAGGGCGTCGAGCCGCACATCGCCGCCATGCACCAGTTCCAGGTGGCGTCCCCCGACGCCCTCGTCGTCACCCACCAGCCCAATGTGGCGCGGGGCGACTGGACGGCCACCATCGGCGGCATCCCCGCCCTGGGGGTCCGGATGGCGACCGTCGCGCAGTGGCTCGACGGTCAGATCGTCCGCGAGATCCTCTTCATGCGGGAGCTGCCCGCCGAGGAGGCACCCCGGCCGACCGCGCGCCCCACGCTCACCCTCACCAACCCCGACGACGAGGACCTCAGACGCGCCGCAGGCGTGTACCCGGGCTGGAGCTGCGTCATCCACGGCTCCGCCCTGGGCAGCCGGACGGTCACCTTCATGAGGCGGGACAAGGGGCTGATCGTCGAGCAGTACGTCTTCGCCGAGTAGAAGCCGTACGGCGCGCCCAGGCGCGGTGATGCCACCTTGCGCGGTCCGGACATCGTCCACATCGAGAAGCCGCGGACCCAACTGGCGATTCCCACACCGGCGGTGGTCGGTGCCGGCCCACCGCGCCGCGGTCGGAAAGCCCTGCCGGCCCAGGACGTGACCGCCGCGGGCGCCCGGCGGCCCCGGGGCCGGGCGGAACGCCCCCGACCGGCTCGTCCTCGCCCGCGAACTCGCGCTCACTCGCACGCGTGGCTTCGCGGTCGACAGGGAGGAAACGCGGACGGGGCTCGCCTGCATCGCCGTGCCGATCGTGGCGGGCGGTTCGACGGGGGCGGCCTTGGCGATCGCCGTCCTCGTCCGCCGCTGCCTCTGCCTCCGCTCCGGCGCGACCCGCCGTCACTCCGGCGCGCCGCGTACCGCACCGGTCGGCTTCTCACGGTGGTGGGGAACCGCAGAGCCCGTCCCGGAGCCATCCGCTGTCCCCGCACCCCGGCGCGACCTCCTGGGCCGTCCCGGCCGGACCGCCACCGCGTCGTGGGCCGGTACGGAGCCAGGCGGAGGCCGGGCGCCGGACGCTCACGGGTCGCCCAGCTGCGTCCCAGCTTTCTCTCGGCCTTCTCCCAGCTTTCTCCCCGCGGTTTCCCACACCGGGTTCCTAGCGTGCCGGACATGGCAGATCAGAAACTTCCCCCCATGAGCCGCCGCAAGGTCCTGCTGGCCGGTGGCGCGGGTATCGCGGCCGTAGGTCTGGGCGGTACCCACCTCATCAACGCCAACGAGAGCGAGGCCGGTACTTCGGACTCGGTGGCAGCCGTTTCCCCCTCGTTGTCCGCCTCGGACGATGTGCTGCCCCTCACCAAGGAGGCCACCGAGGGCCCGTACTACATCGACTACGACAAGGACCGTGTCGACATCACCGAGGGCAAGAAGGGCACTCCGCTGGACCTGCGCATCCAGGTGCGCAACGCGCAGGACGGCAAGCCGGTGAGCGGCGCGGCCGTCGACGTCTGGCAGTGCGACGCGCTGGGCATCTACTCCGGTTACGAGAAGACCTCGGCGGAGCACTCGCTGAACGCCGGCGACTACCCGGGCCTTCCGTTCGTCACCAGGGAGCCCGGCGACACCTACAAGACCGTCGGGGGCCTGCACCTGCCGCCGGACAGCAAGACCACCTATCTGCGCGGCTTCCAGATGACCGACGACGACGGCTGGGTCAGGTTCAGGACCATCGTTCCCGGCTGGTACACCGGCCGGACCCCGCACATCCACGCCAAGGTGCACACCCTGGGCGTGTTCCGGGACGGGGCGTACGCCGACGGCACCACCGCGCACACCGGTCAGCTCTACTTCCCCCAGGACCTCATCTACGCGATCACCAAGGTGTACACCGACAACACCAACGAGCTGACCACCAACGCCGTCGACACCATCATGACCGGCACCAAGACCGTGGACGGCATGCTCACGATCAAGTGGGACAAGGACGACGCCGCCAGGCCCATGAAGGCGTCCATCAGGATGGCGATCGAGCCGGACGTGGAGAACCTGGGCCACACCGGCATCCGCATCCCCACCGCGTCGCCCTCTTCCTGAACCTCCTGAACCTCCTGAACCTCCTGTTCCGCCCCGGTTCCTCGGCGCTCCCGCCCGACTCCGACCGGGGAAAGCCAGGTCCCCGGACCTCTCCGACGGGGGGTCCGGGGCCTGTCGCGCGCGTGGCTGTCGGCCGTGCCGCCGGAGACGATCTCCCCGAAGAAACCGGGCAACAGAAGGTTAGGGTCGGCGCCATGCCCGAACACCTTGCGACCAACGCGTTACACAGGCTTCTCGTCGTGGAGGACGAGGCAAGCATCCGCACCTTGCTGGAGTCCGCACTCAGGCTCACCGGATACGAGGTGACCAGCGTGGACACCGGCCAGTCCGCGCTGCTGGAGATCGAGCGGTTCGCGCCCGACCTGGTGCTGCTCGACGTCATGCTGCCGGACCTCGACGGCTTCGAGGTCACCCGGATCATGCGCGCCGTGGGTAACCGCACCCCGGTGCTCTTCCTGACCGCGCGCACGTCCGACTCCGTCGTCGGTCTGCGAGCCGGCGGAGACGACTACGTCACCAAACCGTTCGACATCGAGGAAGTACTCCTGCGGATCCAGGCGATCCTGCGGCGCACCAGCGGGCACGAGGAGCCGTCGGACGACGGCGTCGGCGAGCACGTCCTCCTCTTCGCCGACCTCCGGCTCGACGAGCGCAGGCACGAGGTGCACCGGGCGGGCCAGTACGTTCCGCTCGCCCCGACCGAGTTCAACCTGCTCGCCTACCTGATGGCCAACGCGGGCCGGGTGCTGAGCAGGGCCCAGATCGTCGACCACGTCTGGCACTACGACTTCGCCGGTGACACCCGGATCATCGAGACGTATGTGAAGTACCTGCGCAAGAAGATCGACCGCTTCGACCCGCCGCTGATCCACACCGTCCGCGGGATCGGCTACTGCCTGCGCCTGCCGCGTGACTACGAGGAGACCGGCGACGGCAGGCCCGCGAGCTTCGGGACCGCGGACCGATGACACGCACCCGCCCGTGGCCCGTGCCGTCGAGCCGCATCCGCCGCCCTGCCTCGCTGCGCTGCCGTCTGACCAGGGGCGTCACCGTCCTGGTCACGGTGGCGGTCCTGGCCGCCGAGATCATCACCTTCGTGGGGATGCGGTACTGGCTGCTGCACCGCATGGACGAGGTGGTCACCACCCTCCGGCTGCCCGACTCGGCATACCGGGACGCCGCCGACAAGCCCGGGTTCCCCTCTTATCTCAACTCCCCCGGGATCCTTCCCCCGTTCTTCCAGTCTCCTTCTACGGCACCGAAGGCCGCATCCTGGGTGACCCCTCCGGCCAGGGCAAGCCGTCCGGGCCGGCCCTTCCCGCCGACGTCGACGGCCTCGACGACCTCGGCCTCAGCGCGACAGAGCCGACGTCACTGCCCGCCGCCTCGGGACACGGCCACTGGAGGGCCGTCGTACGGTCCGGACCGGACGGTATGAAGGCCGTCGTCGCGCTGCCGCTGGACACCGTGGACGACACCCTCTCCACGATTCTGCTGATCGACGGTGTGCTCCTGGCCCTCATCGTCGTGGGTGTCCTCTACGGTGCCCGCTGGGTCGTGCGGCTCGGTCTGCTGCCGCTGACCCGCATGGAGCGCGCCGCGCAGGACATCACCACCGGAGACCCCGACCTGCGCCTTCCCGATACCGACGAGTGCACCGAGACCGGGCGGCTGAGCCGGGTCCTGAACACCATGCTCGACCGGCTCCAGAGCGCCCTGCGCGCACACGAGAGGTCCGAGGCCAGACTGCGCCGCTTCCTCGACGACGCCGGTCACGAACTGCGCACCCCCCTCACCGCGGTCCAGGGGTTCGCCCAACTCGCGCTGCGCCACGAGGAACAGTCCGCCACGAGCCGGCGCGAGGCCAACCGGCTCATCGCGCAGAACGCCGAGCGCCTGAGCCTCCTTGTCGACGACCTGCAACTCCTCACCCGGCTGGACCAGGAACCCTCCTACCGCGCGGAATCCGTCGACCTGCTGTCGTTGGCCGCCGATGCCATCAGCACCGCCGCCCTCAACTGGCCCGGCCGTCCGGTCCGGCTCGATCCGCTCCCGTCGCCGGCCGGAATCCGGCAGGAGGGCGACAGGCAGGACGACGAACTGGAGCTGGTGGAGACCGTGGGCGACCCGCATCGGCTGCGGCAGGTCGTCGACAACCTCCTGTCGAACGCCCAGCGGCACACCCCGGCGGCCACGCCCGTCCACGTCCGCGTCGGTACGGCCCGGGCGGGCGGCGGGACCGGCGGGGTCGACCGGCCCGGCCGGGCGAGTTCCTCGTCGCCCCTGCCGTACGGGACCGCCATCTGCGTGGTGGAGATCGCCGACGAAGGGCCGGGCCTGGACGCCGAGGACGCCCAGCGTGTCTTCGAGCGTTTCTACCGTGTCGACCGCTCCCGCTCCCGCAGTCAGGGCGGCAGCGGACTCGGGCTCGCCATCGCCGCCGCGATTGCCCACGGACACGGCGGGCGGCTGGAGCTGGACACCCGGCCCGGTGCCGGCTGCACATTCCGTCTCGTCCTCCCGGCACGGCGTGCGGAGGGGACGGGGCAGGTGCTGGTCCCCACTCCGCCGTCCACCGCCGCGCGAGCGGCGCGTGACCACGGACCGTCCCGGCCCGCTCGCCCCACTGTTCCGGCCGCCGGAACGTCCGCGCCTCCGTCCGGGTGCCGCAGGTTGTGATGTACGCCGAGCGCGAAGAAGCGGCCGGTGGACGACCAGGTACCCGTGCTGATCGTCGGAGCGGACCCGGCTGGACTCACGACGGCCCTGGCCCGGCAGGGCATCCAGAGCCGGATCATCACACCGATGTCCCCGGAACAGCGGGACGCCGTACTCGGGCGCCAGTGGACGAGGACGACGGGCCAGGTCCGGCCGCGGCTCGGCCGTCTCGCCCGCCGGTGACGGCGGAGCGCCGGAGTGGACGTGCGGGCGGCGACCGTCGGGCCTACGAACGGCCCTGGGCGGCCAGCCTCCGCTCAAGTGCCGTCACCGCGTTGCGAAACGCCTGCCCCATCCCCGGCCGGGCCACCCGCAGCAACAGCCGGAACGCCGCCGGACCGTCGGCGGCCACCGTCCACCGCACGCGCGTGCCCGTGCCCGCCGGAGTGAGGCGCCACTCCTCGACCATGGCGCGGACGCCCGGAGCGTTCATCACGTCCACGCGGTAGGCGTACACGTCGGGTTCCTTCGAGGCGAGGACGGTCTCCGAGGCGTGGACGCCGCCCCGCAGGCGGATCTCGCGGCCCGCGCCGTCGTCGGTCGAGCGGGCGGACGTGATCGCCGAGAACCACGCGGCCCAGCCCGGCACGTCCTCGGCGAGCGCGTGGAACACCGCGCCCGGAGCGGCGGAGATCTCCCGCGCGAAACTGAACCGCACGGGCGTCGTGCGCACGAAGTCGAGCCCTTCCGGGCGCAGTTGACGGGCCATTGGTACCAACCTCCTGGTGGGAACCCCCGCGTCACACCCTAGGCGGCACCCCGTCAGATGTCTGCGGCCGTGTCCGCGTCCGGCTCGCCCGCCACCACCAGCCGCAGGTGTTCCGCGACCTCCGTGCGCGCCTCCCGGGGCAGCCCGGCGTCCGTCACCAGGGTGTGCACCTGTTCCAGCTCGGCGAACGAACTCAGGCCCACGACACCCCACTTGGTGTGGTCCGCGACCACGACGACACGGCGGGCCGAGTGCACCAGGCGCCGGTTGGTCTCCGCCTCCGCCAGGTTCGGGGTCGACAGGCCCGCCTCGACGGATATGCCGTGCACGCCCAGGAACAGCAGGTCGAAGTGGAGCGCGCCGATCGCCTGGTCCGCGACCGGGCCCACCAGCGAGTCGGAGGGCGTGCGCACCCCGCCGGTCAGGACGACCGTCGCCGCACCCTGCCGCTGCCCGGCGGTGCGCTGCGCGGAGTGGAAGACGTCCGCGACCCGCACCGAGTTGGTGACGACGGTCAAGTCCGGTACGTCGAGCAGCAGTTGGGCCAGGGCGTACGTCGTCGTACCGCCGGAGAGCGCGATCGCCGTGCCCGGCGCGACCAGGGTGGCCGCCGCGCGCGCGATGTCCTCCTTGGCGGTCAGCTCCAGGCTCGACTTGGCCTCGAAGCCCGGCTCGTGCGTGCTGGCCTCCACGACGGGCACCGCGCCGCCGTGCACCTTCTCCAGGACGCCCTGGCGGGCCAGCGAGTCCAGGTCGCGCCGGACCGTCATGTCGGACACGCCGAGCCTGCGGGTCAGCTCGTTGACGCGGACGCCGCCGCGCCGTCGTACCTCGTCGAGGATCAGGGCGCGGCGCTGCTCCGCGAGGAGGTTCTGATTCTCGCTCACGTCCGCTCCGGTTCCCTTCGTCTCGGCCCACCGCGCGGCCCGTCGTCCGCGCAGCGCCCCATCCTCGCACGTCGAGCGGCCGGTCGGGACCCTGCCCAGGGTCTTCACATCGTGGCCCGTACCGCGCCGGTGTCACTCGTATCGGGGAGATTCCGTGGCCGCGTGTGTGGTGATGTCCCCCACCGGGGATCCCAACGCTGCGCACGGCCACACAGCAGACGCGCAACACGGGGGAAGTGCAGAACAGTGGAACACGCACGGGAAGACATCCCGAGGGGGGAGCACCGCGGCTCCCCGCAACCGCCCGAACAGAGCGACGCGGCCCTGGAACTCCTGGTGCACGGAGTCGGCGGCGCCACACCCGAGGCGATGCTCGACGACCCGCGGACCGTCCGCGTCACCGGCGACGACACGGCCGCCGTCTTCCGCCGCGCCGAGGACGTCGACGCGGAGCGGAAACCCGGCCCGGCACGGACCGAACCCGTGCCCGAGGCGTACGTCTGGTGCAACCTGACCTCCGGCAACGGCTCCCGAGCCCTGTGGCTCCTGCTGCTGCCCTTCATGGTCGTCAACCTCGCGCACTGGATGCGCCCCACGGCCCGCGACCGCGCCCGCACGGTCCGCCTGTACGGGGTCGTCGTCCGCCTCGTCGGGCTGACCCTCACCGTGCTGCTGGTCGCCGCCGCCTGCGAGGTCGCCCTGGACCTCGCCGCCTGGCAGTGCGCGGGCAGGCCCGCCTGCGCCGCCCACCACTCCTGGCTCGGCTTCCTCTCGCCCACCGTGTCGCACGGCGGCTGGTGGAGCGAGCCCGGCCGCCGCCTCGGCCTGGCCGCACTGGTCCCGGCCGCCCTCACCGGCCTGCTCTGGTACCTCTCCCTGCGCACCTGGAGCGCCTACGAGTCCCAGCAGCCCATGTCCCGCCGCGACGAACCCGGCGAACCCGACGACGACGGCAGCTACGGCTCCGACGGCGAACACACCGGGCTCGGCCGCCCCGGCTTCTGGTACGGGCGCCGCCTGGTGGCCCGGCTGCGCGCCGCCCACACCGCCGCCGGATTCCTGACCATCGCCGCCGCCCTCACCGCCCCGGCCCTGCGCCACGACCGCGGTCCTGGCGGCCCCGGCGTCCTCGCCCTGCTGGGCCTGCTCCTGGCCGCGGCCGTCGGCGCCGGCACCGTCGTCCTCGTGTGGGTGGTGTGCCGGCGCGGCCGTACCGAGAACCGGCTCGACGGTGAGCTGGACCGGCACCTGGTGCACCTGCTGCCCGCGTCCGCGCTGGCCGTGCTCGCCCTCGCCCTGGTCTACGCCGGCTGGGCCCGGCCCGGCTGGAAGTCGTTCGGGCGGCTGCAGGGCGACACCGCGTTCGGCGGGATCACCCTCCTGCAAGGGCTCCTCGTGGTGGTCCTGGCCGGGGTCGCCACCCTCCTCTACCGCACGGACCCCGACCCGCGCGCCGCGCTGCACGGCCTGGCCGGACCCGCCGTCGCCATGCTGGCCTGCGCCCTGGGCGGGGTGATGTCCGGCGGCGTGGCCCAGCGCGTCGCCGACTGGCTGGACGGCACCGGCCACGCGGTGCCGGGACCGCCCGTCCTGCTCACCTGGCAGGCATCCGTGATCCCGCCCCTGCTCGTCGTCCTGCTCGCCGTCTTCGCCGCCCTGGCCCTGCGGGCCGCACGGCTGCGGCGCGCCGAGACCCACGTCGTCGACGCCGACTACCCGCACGCGACCGCGGACTCCGCCCGCACCCGCAAGATCGCCTCCGCGCGCGCCCTGGCCACCCTCACCGACCAGGCGCCCCTCGTCGTCGGCGTGGTGGCCGCGGTGACCCTGCTCCTGGGCGCGGGCGCCCTGGTGGGCGCCGCGACGACCGCCCGGGTGCCGGGGGTGGCCGCCCAGGACACGCCGCCCGTGCTGCGGGGCGCCGCGGAGAGCGCGCAGGCGCTCGGCTCCTGGCTGATAGGACTCGGCTTCATCCTCTTCGTCACCTGGGGCCGGCGCGCCTACAAGGACGCCTCCGCCCGGCGCACCATCGGCATCCTCTGGGACGTCGGCACGTTCTGGCCGCGCGCCGCCCACCCCTTCGCCCCGCCCTGCTACGCCGAGCGCGCGGTCCCCGACCTGACCTGGCGGATGGCCACCTGGACCGCCCGCACCCACGGACGCCTCGTCCTGTCCGGCCACTCCCAGGGCAGCGTCCTGGCCGCCGCGGCCGCCTGGCAACTGTCGCCCCCGGTCCGCAACCGGGTCGCGGTCCTGACGTACGGCTCACCGCTGGAACGCCTCTACGGCCGCTGGTTCCCCGCCCACTTCGGGCCCGCCGCGCTGGTCGCCCTGCACCGCGAGGTCGCCTGCTGGCGCAACCTGTACCGCCGCACCGACCCCATCGGCGGCCCGATCCGCCTGTCCGTCGACTGCGGCCCCGAGGTCGACCGGGCCCCGCTCAAGGACCCCCTCGCCTACGGCCGCACCGGCGCCCACCCGCTCCCGGCCCCGATCCTCGGCCACAGCGACTACCAGGCGGACCCGGCCTTCGCGAAGGAACGCGCGGGCCTGCTGAAACGGCTGCGACCGGTACCGGAACCCGAACTGCCGGGGCCGCGCGCAGGGGAGGGGTCCGCGGAGGGGCCCGCCCAGCCGCAGCAGCCGGGCGGCAGGCTGAACGGGCGCCACCAGAACGGCGGCCGTATCGCACCCGACCGCCCCGGCAACGACGAACCCCCACCCGCGGACGGCCCCTGAAGCAGACGGCGGCGGCAAGGGCGAGGGCCCGGCCCCCTCCAGGAGACCGAGCCCTCGCCACCCACCTGCAATCCGCGACCGCCACTCACGGCAACGTCGGCAAGTCCTCCGCGTACAGCAGCGTCAAGTCGTCCGTGCTCGGCTCCGCCAGCTGGGCGACCCGGCTCGCGTGCCGCTCCACCATCGCCTCGAACGTCTGCCGGGCCGTGCGGCCGTTGCCGAACGTCGGGCCCTTCGGCAGGTCCGTGAAGTACGTGCGCAGCTCCTCCGCCGCGCCCGGCCCCAGCCGGTACTCGTGCTCCTCCGCCTGCTGCTCCACGATCCGCAGCAGTTCGTCCGAGCCGTAGTCGCCGAAGGTGATGGTCCGTGAGAAACGGGACGCCACACCGGGGTTGACCGACAGGAAGCGCTCCATCTCGGCCGTGTAGCCCGCGACGATCACCACGACCGCCTCCCGGTGGTCCTCCATCAGCTTCACCAGCGTGTCGATGGCCTCCCGCCCGAAGTCCCGCCCGGAGTCCTCCGGCGAGAGCGCGTACGCCTCGTCGATGAACAGGACCCCGCCGCGCGCCCGGTCGAACGCCTCCTGGGTGCGGATCGCCGTCGAACCGATGTGCTCGCCGACCAGGTCGACCCGGGAGACCTCGACCAGGTGCCCCTTCTCCAGCACGCCGAGCGAGGCCAGGATCTCGCCGTAGAGCCGGGCGACCGTCGTCTTGCCGGTGCCGGGGGAGCCGGTGAAGACCAGGTGGCGCCGGGCCGACGCCGCCTTGAGCCCCGCCTGCTGGCGGCGGCGGCCGACCTCGATCATGTCCGTGAGCTGCCGGACCTCGCGCTTGACGCTGTCCAGGCCGACCAGCGCGTCCAGTTCGCCGAGCACGGCCTGCGAGGTGCGCGCCGGCTTCTCCGGCTCCGCTCCGGTGGCCGCGGCGGCGCCCTGATCCGCCGCGCGCTGCCCCGGGATCGACCCCAGCAGCCCGGGAGAGGCGACCGTCGCCGTCTGCACGGCGGGTTCCGGCGCCGCGGTCTTCAGGCTCGCGCTCTCGTCACTGGTGCAGTCCTCGACGGTCGCCGCACCTCCGCCGGGCGCGCTCGGACCGCCGTCCGCGAACTCGTAACCGCCGCGCGCGCAGCGCTCGGTGCGGCACTTGCGCAGGGTCGTCCGGCAGCCGTCGATGACGTGGAAGCCGTAGCCCTCGCTGCCCGTCACCCGGCAGTTGTGGAAGGTGCCGCGGGCGCCCGCGGAGACGTAGAAGCCGGCCTCGGTGGGGGAGGTCACCGTGCAGCGCTCGATGGTGGGGTCGGCGCCCTTGGTGACGATCACACCGGTCTGGGTGCCGTCCACCGTGCAGCCGTTGAGTGTGCCGCCGCTGCCGTGGTCGCGGAACCAGGCGCCCGTCGCCGCGTCCTTGATGCGGCAGTCGTCGAGCTGCGCGGTGGCGCCGTCGCTGACCGACACCGCCGTGTTGCGCACCTGGGTGAGGTCGCTGTCGACGACGTCGGCGCGCGAACCGCGGTCGAGCACGAACAGGGCGTCCGGCACGTCGTGCACCCGGCACGACTCCAGGACCACCGTGGCGCCGTCGCTGACCCACACCGCCGGGTAGTCGCCGGTGCTGTCGAAGATCTCGCACTGGTTGGCGTCCACGCGGGTGCCCGGGTCCCACACGGACAGGCCGTTGCGGCCGAACTGACGCACCGTCGTACGGGTCAGCGTGAGCACCGAACGCGAACGCAGGTCCACCGCGTTCTCCGGCACGTCGTGGATACGGCAGTCGGCGAGGGTCAGTACCGCGTCGGTGTCCAGGGTGACGCCGTCGGCCGTCGTACGGTGCACGTCGCAGTCGGTGAGATGGGCGGTGGCCCGCGAGGTCACCTGCACCCCGGAGCCGCGCACCTCGTACACCTCGCAACCGACCGCCTCCAGCGAGGAGTTCTCCCCGGTGACCGACAGCCCGACGCCCGAGGCGTGGTGCACCCGGCAGCGCTCCAGCCGGGGCCGTCCGCCGCCGCGGACCGCGACCCCGGACTGGCCGGCCGCCACGACCTCGCACTCCTCGGCCGCCGCGCCGGCGCCGTCCAGTACGGCGATGCCCACGCCGGCCGGGTTGTCGACCGTGCAGCGCCGCACCGTCGGGCGGGCGCCGTCGCGCACCTCGATCCCGGCCGCGGACCGGGTCATGACGCGCAGATCCACCAGCTCCGGCGTGCCCTCCTCGACGAGCACCGCGGGCGCCGCCGCGTCCTGGCCCTCGACGTGCAGGTCCTGGACGACGGCGGAGGCGCGCACGGTCAGCGGCACGCCGTCCACGGGCGCGATGCGCACGGACCCGGGGGAGCCCTCGGGCCCCCGCAAGGTCACCGCCCGCTGGACGACGAGGTTCTCCCGGTAGGTGCCGGGGGCGACGGTGAGGACGTCACCGTCGGCCGCGGCCTCCAGGGCGGCGGCGAGCGACGCGTACTCACCTGTGCGGCGCCGCCACCGCGAAGTACCGGTGTGCATCACCTGGACCGTGCCCTGTGCCATGGCGTAGCTGTGCCCCCACCTAGTTGAACGCGGGTTGAGCCGAATGTGGTTCGGCGCGTCCACCGTAGCGTGATCCGGGACGGCGGGTTGACCGGAGCCGCCATGCCGTCAGCTGCCGGTGCCCGTCCTGCCCCAGTCCGGGCCCGCCTTGTCCCATGCCTGGTCCAGACGCGCGTACCGGCGCCTGACCATGTGCCAGACGGCGAACCTCCGGCCGCCCTCCAGGAGCCCCGCCGTCAGGACGCCCGCGCCGACTCCCGCCAGCACGGCGTGCGTCGTCGCGGTGGCGGCGTCCAGCGGGCGGGCCACTATGCGGCCGTCGGCGTCGGTCCAGACGCCGAAGTGGTCGCCCCGGTGCGGGTTTTCCAGCAGGGCCAGGACGGTGCCGCGCCGCGCCGTGCCGTCCGGGCCCGGCCAGTCGGCGACGACCCGGCTGCGGGTGTCCCGGGCCGTCGTCGCGTCGGGGTCCACCTCCACCGGGCTGCGGTCGAGCTTCTTGACCACGGTGGCCACCACCTCGTGGCGGGTGCGCTGTTGACTGCGTACGGCGTCCTGGAGGGTGTGCCGGGTGGCCGAGGCGACGAGCGAACCGACCAGCGGGGCCGCCGCGAGGATCAGCAGGAGCGCGGCGAGCGCCACCCATGCCTCGACGAGGTCGGTCGTACGGCGCAGCGGATTGTGCCGCCAGCGCCAGAGTCCGCGGATCGCCCGCACCGTCCCGCACCCCTTTCCGCCCATTCCTTCCGTGATAACCCCGACTCGGGCCAACGACGCACGAGCCGTGGCAAAAGAGAGTGAAATCACCTCTCAGCCGGCACACGGTTCCCTCATGAACCCCTCACGCCGTCTCAACGATCGTGCGGGCGGCGCGGGTTCCCGCCGGGGACGCGAGTTCGGAGGTCAGGGGAGCGGGGCGGCCGGAGGGGCGCCACCGCCCGGCACGCGCGCGTCCTGGTCGAGGATCTCGACCGCGTCCCCCACCCGTACCGTGCCCGTCGTCTCCGGGACCAGGTTCTGGCCGAAGACCAGCTTGTCGCCGAAGCGGCGGTGGCGGCCCAGGGTGCGCAGGGGCTCCCTGCCGCGGGCGGCGGTGGCCTGGTCGGTGGTGGTCACCACGCAGCGCCCGCACGGCTTGGCGACGCGGAAGACGACCTCGCCCACGGCGATCCGGCCCCAGCCGTCCTCGGCCCACGGGGCGGTGCCCGTGACGACGAGGTTCGGCCGGAAGCGGTTCATGGGCAGCGGGCCCTCGTCGGGGTGATCGCCGCGCGCGATCAGGGAGTTGAGGTCGTCCAGGGAGGCGAGCGCGGTCAGCAGCAGCGGATAGCCGTCGGCGAGGCTCACGACCTCTCCCGGGAGCCCGTACGGCGGGTCGTCGACCGGGCGGCGCGTGGCCGGATCGTCGAGGTGGACAAGGACGACGTCGCTGCCCAGGAACGCGCTCAGCCAGCGGCTCGCCGCCGCATCGGCGGCCACGGTCTCGACCTTGTCGCGGGGAAACCGCGCGGTGATGGTGGGCCCCGGCGCGGGCACCGCCACGTCGACCGGCTCAAGCCCGGGCGCGGACAACGTGATGCCGCCGCCGGCCAGGGGCGCGGCGGCGGCCAGTGCCAGCCGCGGCTGCCGGCGTTGCGTGACGACCTTGCCCACCGCGTCGATCAGGGCCCAGCGCCGGTCCCCCGCCAGCCCCCACGGCTCCACCACGGCTGTGCCGGGCGCCCGGCCCCGCAGCGACTTCACCGGGTGGACATGGATGGAGTGCAGTACCGCGACCGTCATGAGGCCATGGTGCCAGTCGGCACCGACAACCTCCCGTCGCCTCTGTGCGACGGCCGCGTGCCGACGACCCCGGTGCCGGCCTCCCGGTCAGTAACCCCGGTACTGCTGACCGTTGTTGTACGGATCCTGGTACTGCTGCGGCGGGGCCGGACGGGGCGCCGCCGGGCGCATCGCCTCGTACCCCGTGCCGGGCATCGCCGGGCGCGGCTGCTGTTGCTGCTGCTGCGGGCCGGGGTATCCGCGCGGGGCGGCGGCCTGCTGCGGGATGTACGCGGTGGGCGCCTGCTGGAGCGGAGTGGGCTGCGGCATCTGCTGGTAGCCGTACCCCTGCTGCTGCGAGGGTCCGGGCGGCAGCGCGGGCAGCGCCGAGGGGAGCGCGGGCAGGTTACTGCTCGACTCGTACGCCAGAGGGACCCGGATCGGGGCGATCTGCGGGGTGCCCCGCTCGGCCACGAGCGAGTCGTAGATCGGAGTGTCCGGGAAAGGCGACGCGGAGTAGTAGCCGCCGCCATAGCTGGAGCGGGGGGAGGTCATGGCACCTAAGTTAAGCCCACGATGTGCTGGTTGGGGAGACCGATCAGAGGGTTGTTTCCCGTGTCGGCAGGGGGCCGGGATCCCCAATGCGAGCGAACTCGGCAAAAAAGGGCGGCAAACTGCGTTCTGATCGTGTAAAAGGCGAGTTCCGGCATGGTTACCGTTGGCCGGAAACCGCTTCCTCGGGCTCCGCGGAGGGCCGTTCGGGCGGATTCCGGACCGCCGTATCGCCTGGATCGCCCGGACTTCTGCCCTGTTCGCGCGGGTTCCGGGATCCGGCTGATGACCCTCTTGCGGCGCAACTCATGGCGAGTTCACAGCCGCGGAGGAATAAGTTGACCGGAACGGATCCGAACGGACCGCGCGGGGTGCGGGCCCGCGTGCGGTGCGGTGACACGTGAGTACGTGAGATTGGGGGCCGCCATGTCAATGGCCAAAGGATCGAACGTCGCGGTGCCGACGGCCGCTCTGCGCGTCGAATTGGGGTGGACTTCCGGACCCGGAGTGCCCGACGCGGACGCCTCGGCGCTGCTGCTGGTCGCCGACCGGGTCCGCTCCGACGGCGACTTCGTCTTCTACAACCAGCCGGCGCACGCCTCCGGCGCGGTGCGGCACGAGGGCAAGCGCGGCGCGGGCGGCCGGGTGACCGACACGCTCTACGTCGACCTCGCGCGCGTGGAGCCCGCGATCGAGCGCGTGGTGCTGGCCGCCTCGGCCGACGGCGGCACCTTCGGCCGGGTGCCGGGCCTGTACGTGCGTGTGCTCGACGCCGAGCGGGGCACCGAGATCGCCCGCTTCGACGCGTCCGCGACCGTGGAGACCGCCTTCGTCCTGGGGGAGCTGTACCGCCGCCAGGGCGCCTGGAAGTTCCGCGCCGTCGGCCAGGGCTACGACAGCGGACTCGCCGGTCTCGCCACGGACTACGGCATCACCGTCGACGAACCCCGGCAGACGCCGCCCCCGCCGCCCGCGCCCGCGACCCGCGTCGACCTGCCCGCCCCGCCGGTCTTCACGCCGCCGTCGCCGCCGCCGAGGCCGCCCCCGCCGCCCCCTCCGGCGGCCCCGGTCCGGCTCTCCAAGGTCACGCTCACCAAACAGGCCCCCACGGTCTCCCTCGCCAAACAGGGCGGCACCTCCGGCGTCCTGCGCGTGAACCTCACCTGGCAGCAGGTGCGCAAGGAGGCGCAGGAGCCGTCCGGCTGGGGCGCCAAGCTCGGCCGGGCCGTGGCGGGGCCCCCGCGCCTGGACCTGGACCTGTGCGCCCTGTACGAGCTGTCCGACGGCCGCAAGGGCGTCGTCCAGGCGCTGGGCAACGCGTTCGGGTCCCTCAACCGGCCGCCGTACATCCACCTGGACGGCGACGACCGCACCGGGGCCCTCGCGAGCGGCGAGAACCTCACCGTCAGCCTCGACCACGCGCGCGACTTCCGCCGCATCCTCGTCTTCGTGACCATCTACGAGGGCGCCCGCTCCTTCGCCGACGTGCACGGCACGGTCACCCTGCGGCCGCAGCACGGCGCCCCGGTCGACTTCTCGCTCGACGAGTGCACGGTCCCCTCCACCGTGTGCGCGCTCGCCCTGCTCACCAACACCGGCGGCGACCTGGAGGTCCGCCGGGAGGCCCGCTACCTGGTCGCCGAGCGCGGAGTCAGCCCGCAGCGCACCGTCGACCGCGCCTACGGCTGGGGCATGAACTGGACCCCGGGGCGCAAATGACGCCCGGGGCGCACGGGAGCGCGGGACGGCGCACGGCTCACGGCTCGTCGGCCACGGCGCGTTCGTCGACGGCGGCCCGCCCGTCCGCGCCGGAGCGCGCGTCCAGGGCCGGGTCGGGGCGCGCATACGTGCGCCCCTTCCAGGCGGCTCCGCGCCCCCGGTAGTGCTGCACCGCCGAGTCGACCGTCATGAGGAGGTACAGGAACGCGGTCACCGGCAGCAGCGGGGCGAGCCACAGCGGCTGGCGGTAGTAGCGCAGCATCGGTACGTACGTCGCCGTCATCACCAGCCACGCCGCCCCGCCGAGCACCGCCACGGCCCTGCCTGCGCCTGCGAGCCCCGCGACGAGCGCGACCGGCGGCACCAGGTACACCAGGGCCAGGCCCAGGACCGTGCCCAGCAGGAGCAGCGGGTTGTGGCGCAGCTGGGCGTAGGCACTGCGCGAGATCATGCGCCACAGGTCGTGCAGCCGCGGGTACGGGCGCACGCTGTCGACCCGCTCCGCCAGGCCCAGCCAGACACGGCCGCCGCTGCCCTTGACGGCCCGGGCGAGCGCCACGTCGTCGATGACGGCCTGCCGGACGGCGTCCGGGATCCGGGCCCGTACGGCGGTCTCGGTGCGCAGCAGCACACAGCCACCCGCGGCGGCGGCCGTGCGGGAGGCGGGGACGGCGATCCGGCGGAACGGGTACAGCTGGGCGAAGAAGTAGACGAACGCCGGTACCACCAGCCGCTCCCAGACGCTCTCCACGCGCAGCCGGGCCATCTGCGAGACCAGGTCGAAGCCACTGGTGTGCGCCGCGGCCACCAGGCTCCGCAGGCTGTCCGGGGCGTGCGCGATGTCGGCATCCGTAAGGAGGAGGAAATCGGGCTCACGCGCGTGTGCGAGAGCGATGCCGTGCCGCACCGCCCACAGCTTGCCCGTCCAGCCCGCAGGCGGCTCGCCGGGCGAACCCACGGTCAGCGGCAGCCCGCCGTGCCGTCGCGCCAGTTCGCGGGCCAGCTCCCCGGTGCCGTCGGTGCTGCCGTCGTCGACGAGGAAGACCTCGGCCCGGCCCGGATAGTCCTGAGCGAGCAGTGAGGGCAGGCTCTCCGGCAGCACCGCGGCCTCGTCGCGCGCGGGGACGACGACGGCGACGGACGGCCACACGTCCGGCTCGGCGCGCGGCGGCAGCCTGACGTCCGTACGCCAGAAGAAGCCCTGGCAGAGCAGCAGCCACAGCCAGGCGGCGAGTGAAGCGGCGGTGATCCAGGCGACAGCGCTCACCCGCGCAGTGTCCCCCACGGGGGCGGCCCGGCGGGACGCATCCTCTATGGTGACCGGGTGAAGATCGCGCTCATGGACTCCGGAATCGGCCTGCTTCCCGCCACCGCCGCGGTCCGCCGGCTGCGGCCCGACGCGGATCTCGTGCTCTCCCTGGACCCCGACGGCATGCCCTGGGGCCCGCGCACCCCCGAGGACCTCACCCGGCGCGCCCTGGCCGTCGCCGAGGCCGCCGCCGCGCACCGGCCCGACGCCCTGATCGTCGGCTGCAACACCGCGAGCGTCCACTCGCTGCCCGCCCTGCGGGGCCTGCTCGAACCGGGCATCCCGGTCATCGGCACGGTCCCCGCGATCAAGCCGGCCGCGGCCGGCGGCGGCCGGATCGCGATCTGGGCCACGCCCGCCACCACCGGCAGCCCCTACCAGTGCGGCCTCATCGAGGAGTTCGCCGCCGACGCCGACGTCACCGAGGTGCCCTGCTGGGGTCTGGCCGAGGCCGTGGAGCACGCCGACGAGACGGCGATCACCGCCGCCGTGGCCGCCGCCGCCGAGCTGACCCCCGCCGGGGTAACGACCGTCGTCCTGGGCTGCACCCATTACGAACTCGTCGCCGAACGCATCCGTACGGTGGTGCAGCGGCCCGGCCGTCCGCCGCTGGTCCTGCACGCCTCGGCCGGTGCGGTCGCCGCCCAGGCACTGCGCCGCATCGGCGCGCAGCCGGACCCGGAGGCGGCAGCCACCGGCGGCGTGACGGTGATTCTCAGCGGTCGCGAGGGCGGCCTGCCCGCACCGGCGCTGGCCTACGCCGAGGGGCGCGTCCTGCGGTCCACCAGCCCCGCCCGCTGACCCACGGCGCCCCGGTGGACGGGTGCGCCCACCCGGAGCAGCGGCTGTCCACGACCCGGTCCCCGCGCCGCGAAACCTGCGTATTCTCATAGGCATGAGGGACCAGCCCCCCGGCGAACACGCCCCCCAGTCCGAGCCCTGGCAGCCCGAGATCTGGACCGGCCGCGCGACCAACCGCGTCCAGTGGGTGCTCGCGCTGGCCGGCGCCGCCTGCCTGGCCCTCGGCATCGAACTGGCCGTCGACTCCGCGTGGACGACCGGCACCGCCCCCCTCGCCATGTCCGTGGTGGGCTGCATCGCCGCCGGACTGCTCGTGCTCTTCGGCACCCTCGCGTTCGTGCACGTGGCCGTGAAGGTCGACCGGGACTGCCTGGAAGTGCGCTGCGGCCACATCGGCCTGCCCCGCCGCCGCATCCCCCTCGACCAGGTCGCGGGCGCCGACTTCGCGCCCCGCGTCACTCCGCGCCAGTGGGGCGGCTGGGGCTACCGCTGGCGGCCCGAGAAGGGCACCGCCGTCGTCGTACGCCGGGGCGAGGGGCTGGTCCTGCGGCTGTGGGACGGGCACACGTTCACGATCACCGTGGACAATGCCGAGGCCGCCGTACGGATCATCCGCGACCGGCTGGACCCGCCGGTGGCGGGCTCCGCGCGCTGACCGGCCGGGCGCGGCCCCCGCGGCGCGACCCGGGCCCTCGACGGCCTCATGGACACGCGCCGTACACTCCCCGGGTGACCGTCACCGCAACCTCCGTAGAAGGCCCGGACCAGCTCGATTCGGGGCCCGTGCCCGACTCGCGGGCCGTCCGGTGGGCCCGGCGCGTGGGCGCCGCCGCCGTCGCGGCGCTCTCCGGGGTGCTGCTGTACGTCAGCTTCCCGCCCCGCACCCTGTGGTGGCTGGCCCTGCCCGCGTTCGCCGCCTTCGGGTGGGTGCTGCGCGGTCGCAGCTGGAAGGCGGGGCTCGGCCTCGGCTACCTGTTCGGGCTCGGCTTCCTGCTGCCGCTGCTGGTGTGGACCGGCGTCGAGGTCGGCTCCGTGCCCTGGCTGGCGCTGGTCGCCGCGGAGGCCGTCTTCCTCGCCCTCGTCGGCGCGGGCATCACCCTGGTGTCCCGGCTGCCCGCCTTCCCGCTGTGGGCCGCCGCCCTGTGGACCGCGGGCGAGGCCCTCCGCGCGCGTGTGCCGTTCGGCGGCTTTCCCTGGGGCAAGGTCGCCTTCGGCCAGGCGGACGGCGTCTTCCTGCCCCTCGCCGCGGTCGGCGGCACCCCCGTGCTCGGCTTCGGCGTGGTGCTGTGCGGGTTCGGCCTCTACGAGGGCGTACGCCTGGCCGTCGAGGGGCGGCGCACCCGCACCGTGCGGCGCTCGGCCGCCGTGGCCGCGCTGCTGAGCCTGGTCGTGCCCGTGGTGGCCGCGCTCGCCGCGCGCACCCTGGTCAGCGACAAGGCGGAGAACGGCTACGCGACCGTCGCCGTCATCCAGGGCAACGTGCCGCGCGAGGGCCTGGAGTTCAACGCCCAGCGGCGCGCGGTCCTCGACTACCACGCGCGTGAAACCGAACGGCTGGCCGCCGAGGTCAAGGCCGGGAAGACCGCCAAGCCGGACTTCGTGCTGTGGCCGGAGAACTCCTCCGACGTCGACCCCTTCGCCAACCCCGACGCGTACGCCGTGATCGACGCCGCGGCCAAGGCGATCGGCGTGCCCATCTCGGTCGGCGGGGTCGTCGAGCGGGACGGCAAGCTCTACAACGAGCAGATCCTGTGGGACCCGGAGAAGGGCCCCGAGGACACCTACGACAAGCGCCAGGTGCAGCCCTTCGGCGAGTACCTGCCGATGCGGTCGCTGCTCGCGCACATCAACAAGAACTGGACCACGATGGTCCGCCAGGACTTCAGCCGGGGCCACAAGCCGGGCGTGTTCGACATGGCGGGCGCCAAGGTGGGCCTGGTCACCTGCTACGAGGCCGCGTTCGACTGGACCGTGCGCAGCACCGTCACCGACGGCGCCCAGCTGATCTCCGTGCCCAGCAACAACGCGACCTTCGACCGCAGCGAGATGACCTACCAGCAGCTGGCCATGTCCCGGGTCCGGGCCGTGGAGACCAGCCGTACCGTCACCGTGCCGGTCACCAGCGGGGTCAGCGCGATCATCATGCCGGACGGGAGGATCACGCAGAAGACCGGCATGTTCGTCGCGGCCCACCTCGTCCAGAAGGTGCCGCTGCGCTCCTCCGAGACCCCGGCCACCCGCCTGGGCACACTGCCGGAACTGCTGCTCGTGCTGGTCGCCGCGGGCGGACTCGGCTGGGTCGCCGTCGGCGCCTTCCGCAAGAAGCGCGCGACGGGGACCGCTCCCGCCGAGACGGCGTGATTCCGGCCGGATCGTATGTTTCCGGACAATCTCGCCCGCCGGTTCCGACCGGCCGGTTAGGGTCGGCCCATGGCTACTCCCGACTTCATCCGCACCCTCCGTGCCTCGGCCGGTCACCAGCTGCTCTGGCTCCCCGGCGTCAGCGCCGTCGTCCTCGACGAGGCGGGCCGGATCCTGCTCGGGCGGCGCGCCGACACCGGTCGCTGGTCGCTGATCGGCGGCATCCCGGAGCCCGGCGAGCAGCCCGCGGAGTGCGCCGTGCGGGAGGTGCACGAGGAGACGGCCGTGGAGATCGTCGTCGAGAAGGTGCTGCTGGTCCAGGCGCTGCGCCCGGTGACGTACGCCAACGGCGACACCTGCCAGTACATGGACACCTGCTTCCGCTGCCGGGCCGTCGGCGGCGAGGCGGCCGTCAACGACGACGAGTCGCTCGATGTCGCCTGGTTCGAGGCGGACTCCCTGCCGAAACTCGACGAGTACAGCCTCCACCGCATCAAACTGGCGCTGTCCGACGAGCCCGCCTGGTTCGAGCCGCCGCACCTCGGCTGACGAACGCCGGGCACGGGGCGGCATACGGCGTCGGCGACCGGGTACGCGACCCGAACGCGCCCGCTGTGATCCCGCTCCGGGCGCCCAGCCGTCCGCCACCACCGGGAATCCGCCATGGACACAGCCCAGAACGACGACCGTCCCACTCCAGTCCAGGAGGCGCTCACCACCCTCGCCGTACACACCGCCGACGCGCAGGCCCTGGACACCCTCGCCGGCGCCGAGGTGCTGGTGCCCGTGCCCGACGACGTCCCCGACGAGGACGTCGCCGACCCCACCCTGCTGGCACTGCCCGTGCTCGAACAGCCGGGCGGTGCGCCGACCGTGCCCGTCTTCACCTCCGAACCGGCCCTGGCCGACCTGCTGCCGTTCGTCTCGCGCTACCGCCTGGTGCCGCTCGGCGTGCTCGCCGCCCAGTGGCCGACCGGCGATCTCTCGCTCACCATCGACGCCAGTTCGCCCCACGGCCTGACGCTCGACTCGGAGGGCGTCCGCACGCTGCTCGCCCGGCCGTAGGGAGCACTCAGAGACTCTTGCCGGGGTTGAGGATGCCCCGGGGATCGAACGCGTCCTTGATCCTGCGCTGCAACGCGTGGGCGGCGGGCCCCAGTTCGTCGGCCACCCACTGCCGTTTCAGGACGCCCACGCCGTGCTCGCCGGTCAGCGTGCCGCCCAGGCGCAGGGCCAGCGCGAAGATCTCGCCCGCCGCCTCCCAGGCCGCGTCCGGCAGCACCGGCAGGGACGGGTCCACGACGATGATCGGGTGCAGGTTCCCGTCCGCCGCGTGCGCGACGGTGAAGACGGGCACCTCGTGCCGGGCGGAGATCGCCCGGATCTCGGCCGCCGCCTCGGCCAGCCGGGACCGGGGCACGGCGATGTCCTCGATCAGCGGCCGCCCCAGCTTCTCCAGCGCGGGCAGGGCCAGGCGGCGGGCCGCGAGCAGCGCCTCCGCCTCGGCCGGGTCCTCGGTCCGCTCGACGGTGACCGCGAGCGGCGCGAGCACCCGGGCGACCGCCGCCGCCTCGGCCGCCGCACCCGCCCCGTCGCACTGCACCACTAGCAGGGCGGCCCCGCGCTCGCGCAGCGCCGGGTCGATGGCGTGCAGCACCGGCCCGTCGACCAGCTCGGCCAGCGCCGGTACGACCCCGGCCCGGCCGATCGCGTACGACGCCTCGGCCGCCGTCTCGAACGAGTCGAAGTACGCGGCCAGCGTCGCCGTCGCCACCGGGACCGGCCGCAGCCGCAGCGTCGCCGACGTGATCACCGCGAGGGTGCCCTCCGAGCCGGTGAGCAGCGCGGTCAGGTCGTAGCCGGTGACGCCCTTGACGGTACGGCGGCCGGTGCGCACCACCGTGCCGTCCGCGAGCACCGCCTCCAGGCCGAGCACGCTGTCGCGGGTGACGCCGTACTTGGCGCAGCGCAGCCCGCCCGCGTTGGTGGCGATGTTCCCGCCGATCGTGGACAGGGCCGCGCTCGCCGGATCGGGCGCGTACCGCAGCCCGTGCGCCGCCGCCGCACGGTCCAACTCGGCGGTGATCACGCCGGGTTCGACGACCGCGAGCTGGTCGTCGACGGACACCTCCAGGATGCGGTCCATCCCGGACAGGTCCAGGACCAGCACCCCCTCGCCCGCCGTCGCGCCCCCCGAGAGCCCCGAGCCCGCCCCGCGCGGCACCACCGGCACGCGCAGCTCGTGCGCGTGCCGGAGCACGACCGTCACGTCCTCGGTCCGCCGGGCGTGCACCACGGCCAGCGGCTCACCGTCTGGGCGGGTGCCGGAGCGGTCGGTGGCGTACGCGGCCACCGGTCCCGGCTCGGTGGTGAGCCGGGCGGGCGCCAGGTCGCGCGCGAGCAGGCCCAGGAGCTGGGCGGACGCGGTGGTGGGGGGAGCGGTCACGGGGTTCGTGCCTCCGATGCGGTGGTGGGGGAGGGGACGGCGGTGCGGGGGAGCGGCGTCACGGCCGCAGTGCCGTCGTCCCGATCGCGAGCAGGGCGATGTCCTCCTGGGGCGCGTGCACCGGGGCGCACTGGATGTCGCGGAAGTGCCGCTCCAGGGGGTTGGCGCGGGCCAGCCCCGGGTTCCCGAGCAGCCGGACGGCCAGCTCCACCGCCCGAACGCCGTGCCGGTCGGCCAACACGCGGGCGCCCAGGGCCTGTTCGGGGGTGTACGCGGTGTCGCCGGAGTCGACCCGGGCGGCGCCGCCGAACACCAGCTGCTCGGCCGCCGCGAGCAGCACCTCGATCTCCCCGGCGGTACGGCGGAACCGTTCGGTACGGGCCACCGGGTGCCCCAGGTTGGCGGGCACCCGCTCGTGCGCGAACCGGTGGAAGAACGCCTGCGCGGCCCGCGCCACCCCCAAGTACAGGGCAGCGAGCGGCAGCTGGAGCGAGGCGCCGGCCCGGTTGTCCTGCTCGGCACCGCGCCCGTGCGGCGTCAGGCCGACGACGTGCTCGTACGGCACCACCACATCCCGGAACACGACGTCGTGGCTGCCGCTCGCGCGCAGCCCCAACTGGTCCCAGCGGTCGGCGATTTCGATGCCCGGGGAGGCACCTGACACCAGGAAGGTGCCCACGCGCGGCTCGGGCTCGTCAGTGGTGGCCCACACCAGGAACCAGTCCAGGCCCTCCGCGCCGGTCACGAACCGTTTGCGTCCGCCGATCGCCCAGCCGTCGGCGGTCCGCCGGGCGACGGTGGCGGGCAGGCCGCCCCGGGCGGGGGAGCCCAACTCGGGCTCCACGCGCGCGTGGTTGATCAGCACGGGCCGCTCCCGCGACTCCTCCAGCACGCGCGCGTACAGCGCTTCCGGCCAGTGCGGCTGGGCGGCCTGCCGGGCGTGCGTGGCCAGGGTCATCGCCGCGATCAGGGCGACGGACGGGTCGCCCTGCCCGAGCGTGTGCAGGATCCGGGCGGTCTCCTCGACGCCCGCGCCCGGGCCGCCGTACCGCTCGCCGACCGTCGCGGTGAGCAGCCCGGCCGCGTGCACGGCCCGCAGGGACTCGGCGGGGAAGGTGCCCAACCGGTCGTGGACGGGGGCGAGTTCGGCGAGCTGCGCGACGGTGTCCGCCGTGTTCACCGGCGCGGCCGGCGCGGTCTGCGTGGTCTGCGTGGTCACAGGGCCTTCTTCAGGTCGGCGTTGAGCCGGGTGGTCCAGAACGAACTCACGTCCAAGTGCCCCTTCAGCGAGCCGAGTTCGGTGAACGCGTCGGCGACCTTCTGCTCGGAGGCCACGGCCGTGTCGTCCACGGGCAGTACCTTCGTGGGCCGTTGGGTCTGCGCGTCGACGAGGTCCTGCTTCGCCTGCGCCACGGTCTGGTGCGTGGTCGCGGCGGTGACCTTCGCGAAGCCGTCCAGGTGGCCGTCGCGGACGTAGGCGTACGCCTTGCCGATGCGGGCGATCAGGTCGGCCGCCGCGGCCCGCTGGGCGGGGCTCGCGAGCACGCTGTTCCGCGCCGTCCAGAGGAAGTTGCCGGACAGGATGTCCTTGCCGGAGCCGATCGTGTGGGCGCCCTGCGCGTGCGCGGTGATGATCGAGGTGCCGTAGGAGGCGAAGGCGTCGATGCTGCCGCCGTTGAGGGCGGCGAGACCGTCGTTGGGGAGCAGCGGCTTGGCGTCGATGTCCGACCACTTCAGGCCCGCCTGCCGCAGCAGTTCGTAGAGGAAGTAGTGGGCGGTGGTGTTCTTGACGTAGCCGACGGTCTTGCCCTTCAGCCCCGCGATGTCGGTGATCTTCGAGCCCTTGGGGGCGACGACCTCCTGGTTGAGCGTCGAGGCGCGCTCCACGGCGACGACCTTGAAGTTGGGTTTGTTGTCCGCGGCCGAGAACACCGGCGGGATCTCGCTGGAGGAGGCCAGGTCCAGGGCCCCGGCGCGGACGGCCTGGAGTTGTAGGTCACCGCCCTGGAAAAGATTCCACTTCAGTTTGTACGGGGTGTCGTCGAGATGGGCGTACTTCAGGACGGCCTCCTCGACCTTCCAGCCGGTGGCGCCGACTCTGAGGGTGACGGCGGAGACGTCGGACGACGACTCGGCCTTCGCCTCGTTGCCGCAGGCCGCGGCCAGCGGCAGCAGCAGGAGGGCGAGGACGGCGGCGGACGTGCGCGGGGTACGGCGGAACACGCGATCTCCATGGGGTATGTCTCTAACGGGTGTGTCGGACAAGGGGGTTGGGATCAGGCGGCCTTCGCGGTGGCCGCCCGGTGGGCCAGTTCCTGGCGGACCAGGGGCACGACGTGACGGGCGTAGTCGATCGCGTCGTTGAGCGGGTCGTAGCCGCGGATCGACAGCAGGTCGCAGCCGATGTCGACGTAGTCCAGCAGCGCCTGGGCGACCGTCTCGGGCGTACCCACAAGGGCCGTTGACGCGCCGGCGGCATTCGTGGCGACGGCGGGTGCGGTCCACAGGCAGCGGTCCTGGACCTCGCCGCGCTCGGCGATGTCGAGGAGGCGCTGCGAGCCGACGTTCGCCGGGCGGCCGGTGGTGCGGTAGTGGCGGAGCAACTCGGTGTTCTTCGCCTGGTCCTTGAGGGCGCCGAGGGTGCGGTGCGCCTTCTCCCAGGCCAACTCCTCGGTGGGCGCGATGATCGGCCGGAACGACACCCAGATACGGGGATGCGGGCGCCCGGCGGCCTCCGCGACCGCGTTGACGGCGGCGATCTGCTCCGCCGTTTCCTTGAGCGGCTCGCCCCACAGCCCGAAGATGTCGCCCTGCTGACCGCCCACCCGGTACGCGTCCTGGGAGGAGCCGCCGACCGAGATCGGGACGAGGCCGTGCACCGGCTTCACGTCGGAGTAGTAGCCCTCGAACGTGAAGTACTTGCCCTCGTGCGAGACGGGCCCGTCGGCCTCCCACACCTTGCGCAGGATCTGGATGTACTCGTCCGAACGCTCGTACCGCTGCTCCTTGTCGAGGTAGTCGCCCTCGCGGTGCTGCTCCTCGTCACTGCCGCCGGAGATGATGTGCACGGTCAGCCGCCCGTCGCTGATTTGGTCCAGCGTGGCCAGTGCACGGGCCGCGTGCGTGGGGAAGATGACGCCCGGCCGGTGCGCGAGGATCGGGCGGATCCGCTCGGTGTGCGTGGCCACGAACTGGGCGACCTGGAAGGCGTCCGGCGAGGCCGAGTGGTAGGCGACCAGGGTGTGGTCGAAGCCGCCGTCGTCCAACGCGCGGGCGTACTTGCGCAGATGACCGACGTCGAAGCCGGTACGGCCGGCGGCTGCGGGACCGGAGGCGCCGGAATCGGTGTGGACGGCGCTGATGAACTCGACGGGCATGACAACTCCTAAGAAAAAAGGGTCACTTGAGCAGGAAGGCGCGCGGCTACTTGAAGAGGGACGCGTCCGAGGACTTCGCCACGTCGACGTTCGGGTCGAGCACCCCGATGCTGTTCATCAGGTCGGCGACGCCCTGGACGGTCGTGTTGACGTCCGAGGTGATCGGCAGCACCTGGCTGTAGGCCGCCGAAGCGAGGGTCTTGGCGACCGTGGCGTCGGCGCCGTTGCGCTCCTCGATGGCCTTCGCGTACGCGGCCTGGTGGGTGCTGGTCCACTTCAGCGCCGTGCTCAGCCGCTTCAGGAAGTCGGCGAGGGCGAGCGGCTTCGCGGAGTTCGCGAGCGCGCCGTCCGAGGCGTTGATGAAGCCGATGCCGCTGACTCGGTCGTCCGCGCCGTCGACGAGCAGCCGGCCGCCCTGCTCCAGCCCGACGGCCTGGTAGACGCCGAAGGTCGCCCAGACCTTGATCTTCCCGGAGGCGAACGCGGCCTGCGCGTCCGTCGGCAGCAGGTACTGGACGTGCACGTCCTTGTAGCTGAGGCCGTTCTGTTTCAGGACGTTGGCGAGCAGGTACTCCGAGATGCTGCCCTTGGCCGAGGACACCACGACCTTCTGGCCCTTGAGATCCTTGACGCTGTCGATGCCGGAGTCCTTGCGGACGACGATGCCGACGTGCGTGCCGTCGTTCTTCAGGGCGGCGATGTTCTTGATCTTCACACCGCCGCTGAGCGCCTGGAGCGCCGGCAGGTCGGCCGAGTAGCCGGTGTCGGCGGCACCCGCCTGCACGGCCTGGTAGAGCGGGGCCGCGCCCTCGAACTCGGCCCACTTCACCTTGTACTTGGCGCCCTTGAGGGCGTCCGAGGCCGCGATGATCGTCTGGAGCGTCTTGGCCTGGTCGCCGATGGTCAGGGTGGTCTGCCCGCCGCCGGCGGAGGTGTCGGCCGAGGAGTCCGCGCCGCAGGCGGTCAGCGCCAGCAGGGCGGTGGCGCTCAGCGCGGCGGTGGCGAGTCTGCGTATCACGAGGGGGTCCCTTCCAGGGTGCGGGTGACACCGAGCCAGCCGAGGAGGCGGGCCCGCAGGGTGACGAACTCGGGGGCGGTCAGGTCGCGGGGGCGCGGCAGGTCCACGGTCAGGTCGTGCGCGATCCGGCCGCCGTCCATCACGAGGATCCGGTCGGCCAGCAACAGCGCCTCCTCCACGTCGTGGGTGACCAGGAGGATCGCGCAGCCGTGCCGCTGCCACAGCTCGGCGACCAACTGCTGCACCTTGCCGCGGGTCAGCGCGTCCAGGGCGCCGAACGGCTCGTCCAGGAGCAGAAGTTCGGGCTCGCGGACCAGGGCGCGGGCCAGCGACACCCGCTGCGCCTGACCGCCGGAGAGGGTCTTGGGCCACACGGTCGCGCGGTCGGCGATGCCCACCTCGTCCAGGGCCTTCTCGGCGAGCGCCCGGTCGGGGCGGCCGGGCAGCCCGAGGACGATGTTGCGCCACACCTTCAGCCAGGGCAGCAGCCGCGGGGACTGGAAGGCCGCGCTGCGCCGCGCGGGCACGGTCACCTCGCCGCCGATCTCGTCGTCGAGCCCGGCCAGGATCCGCAGCAGCGTCGACTTGCCGCAGCCGCTGTGCCCGAGCAGGGCGGTGAACTCGCCCTCACGGATGTCGAGATCGAGGTCGTGCAGGACGGTGTTGCCGTCGAAGGCCCGCGAAAGCCCGCGGATCTCCACGGAGTTGGGAATCGGCGTCATCAGGCGTCACCCTCGAAGTTGGCGCGCCACGTCAGCAGGCGGCGCGAGAGGATCCGTACGGCGAAGTCGCAGGCGAGGCCGAGCAGTGCGTACACCACCAGGCAGAGCACGATGATGTCCGTGCGGAAGTACTGCTGGGCGTTGCTCATCAGATAGCCGAGGCCCTTGTCGGCGTTGACCTGCTCGGCGAAGACCAGCGCCAGCCAGGCCGTGGACAGGGCGTACCGCAGGCCCACCAGCGCCCCGGGCAGCGCGCTCGGCAGGATGACGTACTTGATCAGCCCGATCCGGCCGAGCCCCATCATCCGCGCGGCCTCGACGAGTTGGGCGTCGGTGGAGCGGATGCCGCCGTAGATGTTGAAGTACAGCGGATACGTCACGCCCAGCGCGACCAGGGCGATCTTCGGGGTCTCCTCGATGCCGAACCAGACGATGAACAGCGGGATCAGGCCCACCCAGGGGATCGCCCGGAACATGCCCATCGAGGAGTCGATGACGTCCTCGCCGAGCCGGAAGAGCCCGGCGAGCAGGGACAGCGTCAGGGCGACCGCGGCCCCGATGAGGAACCCGATGGCGGCCCGGCGCCCCGACGCGGCGATGGCGCTGGGCAGTTCACCGTCCTTGGTCAGGTCCACGGCCTGCTTCAGCACGTCCATGGGGGAGGCCAGCACGGACTCGGGCAGGACACCGGTCGCCGAGGTCAGGAACCACAGCAGGACCAGGCCCACGGGTCCGGCGGCCCGGCGCACGGAACGCGGAATGCTCGGCCTGCGGGCCGACTTGACGGTGCCGCGGATGGTGACACGGGACCTCGGTGCCGCTTCGGTGGCGGGAAGCGGGGGCGCGTCCAGCGGTTTCGTCGTCATGGCGGGGGATTCCTCTCGATTCCTCTCGCGTCGCTCAGGACGGCAGCGGGCCGGTGGCGGCGGGGCGCGCGGGATCGGCGGACCAGGCGGACCAGGAACCGGCGAAGAGCGTCGCCTCGAAACCGGCCAGGTGCAGAGCGGCGACCTGGTGCGCGGCGGTGACGCCGGAGCCGCAGTACACGCCGATCGGGCCGCCCTCGGGGGAGGCGGCACCGAGCTTCACGAACCGCTCGCGCAGCGCCTCCGGCGGCAGGAACGTCCCGTCGGCCGCCAGGTTCTCCCCGGTGGGCGCGGACACGGCACCCGGGATGTGCCCGGCCCGCGGATCGACCGGCTCCACCTCGCCCCGGTACCGCTCGCCCGCCCGCGCGTCCAACAGCAGTCCGTGCGCGGCGAGTTCGACGGCACCGTCCGCGTCCGTGACCGGAAGCCCGCCGCCCTTGAGGACGACGTCGCCCGGCGCCGGATCCTCCGGCAGGCCCGACTCCAGCGGCAGCCCCGCCGCCCGCCAGGCGCCCAACGCCCCGTCCAGCAGCGTCACTTCGGCGACCCCGGCGTACCGCAGCAGCCACCAGGCGCGGGCGGCGGCCGTATTGCCCAAGTCGTCGTAGACCACGACCTGTTGACCCTCCGTCAGACCCCAGGCGCGGGCCGCGGTCTCCAGTTCGCCGAGGTCCGGCAGCGGGTGGCGGCCGCCCTCGGGGCTCGCGGGCGCGGCCAGTTCGGTGTCCAGGTCGACGTAGACCGCGCCCGGGATGTGCCCGTCGACGTAGTGGTCCCGGCCGTGCGGGTCGCCCAGTGCCCAGCGGACGTCCAGCAGCAGGGGCGGCCGGTCGGAGCGCAGCAGGGCGTCCAGTTCGGCGACGCTCGTCGTCACCCGCTCGCTCATGCCGACTCCTCGGCGATCACGGGGAGTTCGGCGGACAGCCGCAGCCGCTCCAGGAACAGCACGACCGTCGCGGCGGCGGTGCGGTGCAGCGCGTCGTTGAGGACGTCGTGCCGGCCGCCGTTGAAGGTGACCGTCCGCACCCGCTCGTGGCCCTCGTACGCGGCGAGCGCGTCGGCGAGCGGGCTGACGGTGTCGTCGGCGCCGTGCAGGGCCAGCACCGGCACCCCGACCAGGTCCAGGCGCAGTCCGGGCAGGTCCGGGTCGGCGGCGAGGGCGCCGCGCCGGAAGTCCGGGTCGTTCGTCAGCCGCCCCTGGTGCGTCGGGCAGGCCGTACGGGCCTCCTGCTCGGACTCCCAACTCTCCGGTGTCCAGGACCCGCCCGGCAGCCCGACGAGGATCAGCGCGTCGACGCCCGCCGTCTGCTCGGCGGCCAGGTGGGCGGCGTACCGGGCGCCCGTGTCGGAGCCGACGAGCACCTTGGGGCCCGGCAGCGACTCGTCGGCGAGCAGCTTCGCCGCCTCGTCGAGGACCGCCGGATCGGCCGACGGGTCGCCCAACGCCCGGACCCGGTAGGCGTCGAAGGCGAGACGGCGGCCGAACCGCTCGTACACACCGCCGTGTTCACCCCGGCCGGCGAGCACGATCAGGGTGCCGCGGGCGGCGAGACCTTCGGGTTCGTCCCAGGAGGAGGAAGAGGGCATGGGGGAACAACTCCCGTTCGGGGCAGCGGTGGACAGCGAGGGGGAGAGGAGGGCAGGGGGTACCCGCCGACATGAGTCAGCTCAGGGCAGTCGGAGGAGCGACCGTGATCAGGAGGGAGCGACGGGCGCGGGGGCGCAGGCCCGGCCGGGCCGTCGGAGAGTGCTGGTGATCAGCGACAGCGCGCGCTGCACGCCACGCCGAAGTCAATGACTCGGCGCTGCGTCAGAAAGGCAGCGGAAGCGGTCGTGTGCAGCATGCGCCCATCATGACCGCAGACGGCGGACGGCGTCCAACGACGATTCCGCATCGAAACCGATCAGCAGGCGCGATCGATCCAGGCCCCGGCTCTTGCTACGGTCGCCGTATGTCCCAACCCGTGCTCGACATCGTGGCCCTGCGCAGTCTGATCGCGATAGCCGACTGCGGTGGCTTCCACCGGGCCGCCCGCGCCCTCGCGCTGAGCCAGTCCGCGGTCAGTCAGCACGTGCGCAAGCTGGAGAAGACCGTCGGCACCCCGGTCGTCGAACGGGAGGGCCGCGGCATGCGGTTCACCCCGCGCGGACGGCTGCTGGTCGAGCAGGCCCGCCGGATCCTCGCCGTGCACGACGAGGCCGTGCGCGCGCTCCTGGACGTCGGCGGCGACACCGTCACCATCGGCTCCACCGAACACGCGGCCGACCAGTTCCTGCCCCGGCTGACCGCGGCCGTGCAGGAGATGCGGGCCGGCTGCCGGGTCCGCTTCCGCATCGACCGCTCGGCGCGGCTGGTCGAGGCCGTGGAACGCGGCAGCGTCGACGTCGCCGTGTACGTCACCGAGGCCGCCGCGACCGAGGGCACACCGGTCGGCGGACTGCCGCTGACCTGGCACGCCACCCCCGGCTGGGCGCCGCCCGCGGCCCCCGCGCCGGTGCCGCTGGTGGCCATCGAGGACCCGTGCGCGATCCGCCGCCGGGCCATCGCGACCCTCGCCGCGAACGGCGTACCGGCCGCGGTCGTCGGCGACGCCGGGTATCTCGCGGGCGTCCTCGACATCGCCCGCACCGGCCAGGGCGTCGCCCTGCTCGCGGCGGTCGGCCCGGCGCCGGACGGGCTGACTCCCTACGACGGGCTGCCGCCGGTCACCCCGATCCCGATGAGCGCGCTGGCCCGGCCGGGCGCGGACCCGGCCACGGTCACAGCGGCCTTCGACGCCGTACGGGACCTGCTGCGCTGAAGCCGCTCAGGCGGTCAACAGGCGTTCCAGTACCGCGCGTTGGAGCGGCAGTACCTCCGCGTGCAGGTCGCGGCCCTTGCGGGTGAGGGCGACCCAGACGCCGCGGCGGTCCTCCTCACAGACCGAGCGGGCCACCAGGCCGTCCTTCTCCAGACGGCCGATGAGCCGGGAGAGCGCGCTCTGGCTGAGGTGGACGCGGCCCACGATGTTCTGCACCCGGCACTGGTCGCCCTCGGCGGGCGACTCGGTGGCGAGGATGTCGAGCACCTCGAAGTCACTGGCACCGAGGCCGTGCGGGTGAAGCGCGCGGTCGATCTCGCACATGGTGCGCGCGTGCACCGACAGGATGTCCCGCCACCGCTCCTCGAGCCGGGCACCGGCCGTGTTCGCTGCCATGCCCGCACGGTAACAGAGAACCGGCCGGTCGATGCCCGCGCAATTAGTGCCCGTGCAAGCATGGCCGGGCCGTCCGGGCCGGGCGCATCAGGCCGACACCGGCCCGCCCCTCCGGACCGGTGCGACGGCTACGCCGCCGGATCCTGCAACAGCCCGACGAGGTTCCCGTCCGGGTCCTGCACGGAGGCGATCAGCCGGCCGCCGCCGACGTCCTGGACGTCCTGGAGGGGGCGGGCCCCGGCTTCGAGGAGCGCCGTGAGCGTGCCCCGGATGTCGTCCACGTGCCAGAACGGCACCGCACCGGTCATCCCCTTGGCGTGGCCGTTCGGGTCGAGCCCGATGTCCTGCCCGGCGTCCTTGAAGCCGACGTAGTAGGGCTGGTCGGCGTAGGGCTCCACCCCGAGCAGGGCGCTGAACAGGGCCTTCGCCCGGTCGAGGTCCTTGACGGGATAGATGATCGTCCTGACTCCGGCGGTCATGGCGGCCTCCTGGGCGGCGTGCGGGCCGGCGGCTTTCGCCGGCCCTTTCACGCTAGGCCCACAGGGCACGGGACGGCTTCTCGAATCCTGACCGGTAACCCTGACCGGTCGGGATTCGAGAAGCCGTCCCGTGGTCCCGAGTCCCGTCCCCCTACGCCGACTCCCGCCGCACGAACTCCGTCGGCAGGATCACCGCCGCCGGGTCCTCGCCGCCGATCTGGGCCAGCAGGACCCGCACCATCTCGTTGCTGATGCGGTCCCACGGCTGGCGGATCGTGGTGAGGGCGGGGGAGGAGGCCGTCGCCGCGGGGGAGTCGTCGAAGCCGCCGACCGCGACGTCCTGCGGGACCCGGCGGCCGGTCCGCTCCAGCACCGCGAGGACGCCCTGGGCCATCAGGTCGGAGGCGACGAACACGGCGTCCATGTCCGGTGCGCGGTCCAGGAGTTGGGTCGCGCCCGCCTCGCCGCTGGCCCGGCTGTAGTCGCCGGGGACGACGAGGCGTTCGTCGTACTCGATGGCCGCCTCCGCCAGTACCTCGCGGTAGCCCGCGAGGCGTTCCACCCCGCCCGGGGTGTCCAGTGGGCCGGTCACCACGCCGATCCGGCGGCGGCCCGTCGACAGCAGGTGACGGACCATGTCGCGGGCGCCGTCGCGGTCGTCCGCGGCCACGTAACTCACCTTGGAACCAAGGCCGATGGGCTTGCCGCAGGCCACCAGCGGGACGCCCGCCTCGCGCAGTTCCTCCGCCACCGGGTCGCCCGAGTGGCTGGAGACCAGCAGTACGCCGTCGACGTGACCCGCCGTGATGTACCGCGTGATGCGCCGCCGTTCGTCCTGCGTGCCCGCCAGCATCAGCAGCAGCGGGATGTCGTGCGCGGCCAGCGCCTGGGTGCAACCGCTCAGCAGGACATTGAAGTTGGGGTCCTCGAAGAACCTCTCCTGGGGCTCCGTCAGCAGGAAGCCGACCGAGTCCGACCGTCCGGTGATCAGTGAGCGGGCGTGCCGGTTGACGACGTAACCCGTCCTGCGGATCGCGGCGTTGACGGCTTCCTGGGCCGTGGGGCTGACGTAGTGTCCGCCGTTCAGAACCCGTGACACCGTGCCGCGCGAGACTCCGGCCTCCCGTGCCACGTCATGGATCGTCGGCGGCCTGCGCCGGCCCCCCGAGTTGCTCATGGTCACGACTTTACGGCCCCGGACAGAAGGTCAAGGCTCCAGAACCGCTGAATGACCAAGAACAGCGCGATCAAGGGGATCACGGCCAGCAGTGCCCCTGTGATCACCAGGGTGTAGAGCGCGGGCGTGTTCGAGCCCTGTTCCAGCAGCGTCTGCAACCCGAGTGTGATCGGGAACTTCTCGTCGTCGCTCAGCATGATGTACGGCAGCAGGAAGTTGTTCCACACGGCCACGAACTGGAACAGGAACACCGTCACCAGGCCCGGCAGCATCATCGGCAGCGCGATCCGGGTGAAGAGCCGCAGCTCCCCGGCCCCGTCCATCCGCCCCGCCTCGACCACGTCGACGGGCACGGCCGCGGTGGCGTAGATCCGGGCGAGGTAGACGCCGTACGGCGAGAGGATCTGCGGCAGCAGCACCGACAGGTACGAGTCGGTGAGGTCCGCCTTGGCCAGTAGCAGGTACTGCGGGATGGCCAGGATGATCGGTGGCATCAGGACGCCCGCGAGCAGGATGTTGAACATCGTCTCGCGGCCCCGGAAGCGGTAGATCGCGAGCGCGTAGCCGCTGACCGCCGACACGCACGTCGACAGCAGGGCGCCCAGACCGGCGTAGAGGGCCGAATTGCCCATCCACTTCCAGTAGATGCCGTCGCGGTAGGCGCTGAGCTGCCTGATGTTGTCGGTGAAGCCGGACCCCGGCAGGAACGTGAACGTGGAGAACAGTTCCGTGCCCGACTTGGTGGACGCGACCAGGATCCACGCCACCGGCAGCAGACAGTAGACCGCGCCCAGCAGGAGCGTGACCGTCGGGACCAGGGAGAGACGGCGGCGCAGCGGCGGGCCCTGCGCGGTGCCGGGCGTGGTCCCCGCGGCCGGTGCGGACTTGCGGACGGCGATGGAGCTGCTCATCGGGCTTCCTCCTGCTTGGTACGGGAGTTCGCGGCGCGCAGGAAGCCGAAGGACAGGACCAGGGTGACGACGGCGATGAGCACGGCCTCCGCGGCGGCGGAGTAGATGTCGCCCTTGCCGAACGCGTCCTGGTACACCTTCATCAGCGGACTCCACGTCGTGGAGACGGAGTTGGTGAGGGGCTTGAGGGTGGTGGGCTCCGCGAACACCTGGAGCGTCGCGATGATCGAGAAGAAGAAGGTGAGCACCAGCGAGGACGCCACCATCGGGATCTTGATCCGCAGCGCGGTCTGGAGCGGGGTGGCCCCGTCGAGCCTGGCCGCCTCGTACACCTCGGCCGGGATGGCCTGCAACGACGTGTAGATGACGATCATGTTGAAGCCGGTGCCGCCCCACACCGCGATGTTGGACAGTGCCAGGTACAGCCCGCCGCCGTCCAGCAGGTCCGGCTGCGGCAGCCCGAACTTGTCGAGCAGGAAGTAGAAGGGGCTGACGTCCGGCAGGTACAGGAAGCCCCACATCATCGCGGCCACGACACCGGGAACCGCGTACGGCAGGAAGATCGCGAGCCGCGAGAAGGGCGCCAGCCGGACCCGGTCGGTGTCCAGCATCAGCGCGAACACCAGGGCGAGGCCCAGCATCACCGGGACGACGATGCAGCCGTAGCCGAGCACGCGCAGTGCGCCGTCGATGAGTTCGGAGTCGGTGAACGCGCCCGTGTAGTTCTCGAAGCCGGCCCAGACCTCTTTCCGGGCTCCGACTCCGAGGCCGAGGCCGGAGACGCGCACCTTGTGCAGGCTGAGCCAGAGCGCGTAGCCGATGGGCAGCGCGAAGAACAGGGCGAACAGGATCGTGGCGGGGATGAGGAAGGCGTACGGGGCGCCCTTGACCCCGTACGACCTCCGGCGTGCGGTGGTGCTCACTGAGTGACTCCGAAGCCCTGCTTCTTGAGGTCGGCGACCGTGGCGTCCTGCATGGTGTTCAGGGCGGCGCCGAAGTCCGACTTGTTCTTGGCGGCGGCGCCGAACGCGTCGTTGAACGTGGTGTAGGCGACGTTCACGTTCGGGCCCCATGCGGAGGCCACGGTGGTCTTCGCGATCTCGGCGGCCTTCGGGTAGAAGTCGCTCTGGTTGGAGAAGTAGGCCGGCGGCTCCTGGAAGGCGTCGCTGGTCTGCGCGGTGGTGGCCGCCGGGTAGATGCCGCCCTCCTTGGCCAGCGCGGTCAGCGCCTTCGGGTCGGTGTTCAGCCAGGTGGCGAACTTCGCGGCGGCCGCCTGGTGGCCGGAGTCGGTGGTGACCGCGGTCGACGAACCGCCCCAACTGCCGGTGGCGTCATCGCTCTTGGACCACTGCGGCAGCGGCGCCATCGCCCACTTGCCCTTGGTGTCGGGCGCGGCCGTGGCCAGCGTGCCCGGCGCCCACACCGCGCTCACCCAGGCGATCTGCTGGCCGGTGTTCAGCGCCTTGTTCCAGGACGGCGTGTACATCGGCTGGTTGTCGATGGCGCCCTCCTTGACCAGGCCGCCCCAGAAGTCGGCGACCTTCTTGGTGGCCGAGTCGTTGATGGCGACCTTCCACTTGTCGCCGGAGGTGGTCCACCACTTGGCGCCCGCCTGCTGGGCCAGCCCCGCGAACAGGCCGGAGTCGTTGGCGGAGAACGTGGTGAGGTCCTTGTCCGGCGACTTCTTCTTCAGCGCGCGGGCGGTCTCGGCGAACTGCTCCCAGGTGGTGGGCACCGTCAGGCCGTACTTCTTGAAGAGGTCCTGGCGGTAGTAGAACATCAGCGGCGCGATGTCCTGCGGGATCGCGTAGACGGCGTCCGAGCCGAGCGTGGTCTGCTGCCAGACACCCGCGCTGAAGTCGCTCTTCGCGTCCCCGGCCGCCTTGGAGATGTCGGCGAGGGCGCCGTTGCTGACCAGCGTCGGCAGCGCCTGGTACTCGGCCTGGACCAGGTCCGGGGCCTTCTTCGCCTTGTGCGCGGTGAGGATCTTGGTGACCAGCGTGTCGCCGGACGCCTGCTTCTTCACCGTGACCTTGATCTGGTCCTTCTTGCCGGGACCCTTGTTCCACAGGTCCACGACCGCGTCCATGCCCGGGGTCCAGCTCCAGTACGTCAGCGATACGGGCCCGGACTGGGCGTCGCTGTCGTCGGACGAGCCGCAGGCGGCCAGCGTGGTGGCGCCGAGGGCGACGGTGATGGCGGTGGCCACAAAGCGGCGGTGCTTCGTGATGGGCATGAACGATTCTCCCCTGACCTGGGCCACCGCCCTGATGCGGGGGCCTGTCATGCTTCTGTGAGCGTTCACAGTAGAGAAACATCCAGGACACTTGTCAATGGTTGTTGCTGTGCGGTTATGTTGGGCTCACGTCGGCAACGATGTCTGTGCACGTTCCCAAATGATCGATCCAACGGGAGAAATCCATGCCGGAGACCACCCCCACGGGCCTCACCAGGCTCGCCTTCGGTGGGGACTACAACCCCGAGCAGTGGCCGGAAACCGTCTGGCCCGAGGACATCCGGCTGATGCGCGAGGCCGGTGTGACGATGGTGAGTGTCGGGATCTTCTCCTGGGCGCTCTTGGAGCCCGCACCCGGGGTCCACGACTTCGGCTGGCTCGACCGCCTGCTCGCCCTGCTGCACGACAACGGCATCCGCGTCGACCTCGGCACCCCCACGGTCGCCCCGCCCGCCTGGTTCTACCGCGCCCACCCCGAGGCCCTGCCGGTGACCCCCGAGGGCGTGCGCTACGAGTTCGGCTCCCGCGCGGCGATCTGCCACAGCAACGCGCACTACCGCGAGGCCGCCGCCGCCATCACCACCAGGCTCGCCGAGCGCTACGGCAGCCACCCCGCGGTGGCGATGTGGCACGTCCACAACGAGTACGGCGTGCCCGTCTCGGCCTGCTACTGCGACAGCTGCGCCGCCCACTTCCGCCGCTGGCTGGCCGGTACCTACGGCACCGTCGACGCCGTCAACGACGCCTGGGGCACCGCCTTCTGGGGCCAGCGCTACGCCGACTTCGGGCAGATCAACCCGCCACGTGCCACGCCCACCGCCGTCAACCCCGGCCAGGCGCTGGACTACAAGCGGTTCGCCGACGCCACCATGCGGGAGAACTTCACGGCGGAGCGGGACATCCTGCACCGCCTCGCGCCCGGCATCCCGGTGACCACCAACTTCATGACCGCGCTCAGCCAGTGCGACTCCGTCGACTACTGGGCCTGGGGCCGCGAGGTCGACATCGTCACCAACGACCACTACCTGATCACCGACGGCCGCCGCACCCACGTCAACCTCGCGATGGCCGCCGACCTCACCCGCTCGGTCGCGGGCGGCGCCCCCTGGCTGCTGCTCGAACACTCCACCTCGGGCGTCAACTGGCAGCCCCGCAACCCCGCCAAGGCGCCCGGCCAGATGGCCCGCAACTCGCTCGGCCACGTGGCCCGCGGCTCCGACGGCGCGATGTTCTTCCAGTGGCGGCAGTCCCGGCGCGGCGCCGAGAAGTTCCACTCCTCGATGCTCCCGCACGGCGGCACGGACACCCGGGTGTGGCGCGAGGTCGTCGAACTCGGCGCGTCCGTCGAGGCGTTGACCCCGGTGCGCGGCACCCGAACGCAGGCCGACGTCGCCGTCGTCTGGGACTGGCAGTCCTGGTGGGCGCAGAACCTCCAGTGGCGCCCCAGCGAGGACCACGACCCGCGCGAGCGCGCCGACGCCTACTACGAGGCCCTGTTCGACCGCCACCTGACGGTCGACTTCGCCCACCCGGAGGCCGACCTGTCGGCCTACCCGCTGGTCGTCGTGCCCGCGCTGTACCTGGCCACCGAGGCGGCCGGGGCCCACCTCCGCCGCTACGTCGAGGGCGGCGGCACCCTCGTCGTGTCGTACTTCTCCGGCATCGTCGACGAGCACGACGCCGTGCACGACGGTCCCTACCCGGGCGCCCTGCGGGACGTGCTGGGCCTGACCGTCGAGGAGTTCTCGCCGCTGCTCGCGGACCAGCGGGTGCGCGTGGCGGGACCGGACGGCGCGGAGCTGGCCGCCGACGTGTGGACCGAGTTCGTCGTGCCGCGCGGCGCCGAGACCGTGTGGACCTACGCCGACGGCCTCACCGCCGGGCACCCCGCCGTCACCCGGCATCGCCTGGGCGAGGGCACCGCCTGGTACGTGTCGACCCGCCTGGACGCGGCCGGACTGGACGCCGTGCTCGGCCTCGCCGCCGAGGACGCCCGCATCGCGCCCCGCACCGACCTGCCCCACGACGTCGAAGTCGTGCGCCGGGCAGGGGAGTCGGGCAGCTACCTCTTCGCCATCAACCACTCCGCGCTCGATGCCAAGGTCCCCCTGGAGGCCCACGGCACCGAACTGCTCACCGGAGAACGCGCGGCAGGCCACCTCGGTGTGCCCGCCGGAGCCGTCCGGGTCGTACGACTCGACGGCTGACCCGAGCCCCCCGGTCGTGACGCTCGCCGGAGGGCGCCACGACCGGGGCCCGGCCGGGCCGTTGGTCCCACGAGGGTCAACAGCCCGGTCACCCAAGGCAGTCGGCGACCACATGTGCCGACACCCTTGAGCCGAAGGGCGGTTGGCGGCCCCCGCCGGCGCACCGCCCGCCCCACCCCTGGCCGCGGACCCTGTCGAACCCCACGGCCGAGCCGACCCCCCTCCGCCCGCGCGAGCCACCCGTGCCGCGGGTGGAGGGGCCCCGCCCCCGGGACCCTCCGGGAGCACCCCCCAACCCGACACGTCGAAGGGACGACGGACGACGATGTTCCATCCCAGACGCACTCTCAAGGCCCTGCTGCTGCCCCTGGTCGCCGGACTCGCGCTCATCGCGCTGCCCGCACAGACCGCCTCGGCCGCCAGCACCCTCACCAACGCCGGCTTCGAGTCGGACGGCGCGGCCGTCGCCGCGCCCACCGGCTGGTCCGAGTACGGCGACACCGGCGCCGCGTACACCGAAGCCGGTGGCCACAGCGGCAGTTACCGCCTCACCCAGTACTCCGCCTCCGCCTACAAGGTGGAGACCTACCAGTACCTGTCCGGGCTGACCAACGGCAACTACACGCTGACCGCCTGGGTCCGCTCCGGCGGCGGCCAGAACTCCGCGTACATATCGCTGAAGAACTGCGGCAGTTCGGAACAGCGCACCGACCTGCCGGTGTCCACCAGCGGCTGGATCCGCATCGTCACGCCCATCGACGTGACCAACAACCAGTGCACGATCAGCATCAACTCCGATGCCAACGCGGGCAACTGGATCAACGTCGACGACCTGAGCTTCACCGCGACCACCACCGCGGGGCTCGCGATCAAGGGCGCCGACATCTCCTCCCTCGCCAAGAGCGAGGCCAAGGGCGGTGTCTACAAGACCAGTTCGGGCACCACCGGGGACGCGGTCACCATCCTCAAGAATGCCGGGATGAACTACGCGCGCCTGAAGGTCTGGGTCAACCCGGCCGACGGCTACAACGACAAGACCCATGTCCTGGCCGTGGCCAAGCGGATCAAGGCGGCCGGCATGAAGCTGCTGGTCGACTTCCACTACTCGGACACCTGGGCCGACCCGGGCGCCCAGACCAAGCCCGCCGCGTGGGCCAACGACTCGTACAGCCAGCTGAAGACGGACGTCTACAACCACACCTACGACGTCCTCAACGCGCTGAAGGCGCAGGGCACCACGGCCGACATGGTGCAGATCGGCAACGAGATCAACGGCGGCATGCTGTGGTCCGAGGGCTCCACGTCCAACTGGTCCCAGCTGGCCGGACTGCTCAACTCCGGCTACGACGCGGCCAAGGCGGTCTCCTCCTCCACTGTCGTCGCGCTGCACCTGGCCAAGGGCGGTGACAAGGCGGGCACGGAGACGTGGTTCGACAACGCGGTCTCCAACGGCGTCAAGTTCGACGCCATCGGCCTGTCGTACTACGGCTACTGGCACGGTCCGCTCTCCGACTTCCAGGCCACCCTGGACGACGCGGCCTCCCGCTACGGCAAGCCGGTGTTCGTCGCGGAGACGGCGTACCCGTTCACGCTGGCCCAGGACGACTCGCTGGAGAACCAGATCGACACCACCGACGAACTGGTCACCGGCTACCCGGCGACCGTGGCCGGGCAGACCGCGTGGATGAACGCCGTCGCGAACATCGTGCAGGCCGTCCCCAACGGCCGCGGTCTCGGTCTCTTCTACTGGGAGGCCACCTGGACCGCCGTCTCCGGCAACGGCTGGGACCCCACCGACGCCACCTCCGGCAACGGCTGGGAGAACCAGGCCCTGTTCGGCTACGACGACAAGGCGCTCTCCTCCATGAGCTGGTTCAGCCACCGCTGACCCGCCCATGACCTGGGGCCCGGCCGTACCGACGGCCGGGCCCTCGGCGTCTCCGTACGGGCCGGACCCGCGCGCCCGCCCCCCCCGCCCGGGGTTATCCTGGTTTCCGGCCGCGATCATGTCTCGCGGCGCGGCGGTGGGGCCCGCCGTACCCGAACCGTGGCTGACCGGCCGCCAACGGTCCCTACTTGCGCATCGGCGTGCCCACACCGGGCCCCGCGAGTAGGAGAGGTACGTCCATGACCGTTCCGCACCCAGAACGCGTCGACACGACCCCGGCCGGTGCCGCCGCCCGTGTCCCCGCACGGCGGCCGTCCCCCTGGCAGGGCCAGGGAGCGGTCGTCGCGGTGGTCGCGCTCGGCGGCGGCATCGGCGCGACCCTGCGGTACGACGCCGCCCGGCTGTGGCCCGCCGAGGCCGGCGGCTTCCCCTGGACCACGTTCTGGGTGAACGTGACCGGCTGCGCCGTGATCGGCGTCCTCATGGTCGTCATCACCGACGTGCGGTCCGCCCACCGCCTGGTGCGGCCCTTCTTCGGCACCGGGGTCCTCGGCGGCTTCACCACCTTCTCGACATACGCCGTGGATGTGCAGAAACTGGTCGACGCGGGCCATCCGCGCACCGCGCTCGCCTACCTCGCCGCGACCCTGCTCGCGGCCCTCGCGGCGGTCACGCTCGCGGTCACCGCGGCCCGTTACGCCCTCGTACGGAGGCGATCATGACACCACCGACCGGCCCGGCACTGCGTCTGACCGTCCTCGTCGGCGAGGGCGACACCTGGCACCACCGGCCGCTGTACAGCGAGATCGTGCACCGCGCGCACGCCGCCGGGCTCGCGGGCGCGAGCGTGTTCCGGGGCGTCGAGGGCTTCGGCGCCTCCGCCGTGGTGCACACCTCGCGGCTGCTGTCCCTGAGCGAGGACCTCCCGGTCGCCGTGGTGATCGTGGACGCCGAGGACACCGTGCGCGCGTTCCTGCCCCAGCTCGACGCCCTGGTCACCGACGGGCTCGTCACCCTCGACCGCTGCGAAGTGGTCGGCACCGCGGGCCCGGCCCAGGAATCCGGCAAATCGGCCGGGGAAGGTAAGAAAACCTTGTGAACTGGCTGCTTGTGATCGTCGGCGGCATGGTCGGTGCCCCGCTGCGCTACCTCACCGACCGCACGGTGCAGTCCCGGCACGACACCGTGTTCCCCTGGGGCACCTTCACCGTGAACGTCGTCGGCTGCCTGGTCCTCGGCACGCTCACCGGCGCCGCCACCGCCGGGGCCGCGGGCTCGCATCTCCAACTGCTGCTGGGCACGGGGCTGTGCGGGGCGCTGACCACGTACTCGACGTTCTCGTACGAGACGTTCCGGCTGGCCGAGGACGGGGCCCGGTTCTACGCCGCCGTCAACGTGGTGGCGAGCCTGGTCGCGGGGCTGGGGGCGGTGTTCGTCGGGGTCGCGGTGGCCGAAGCCCTCTGGGGCTGAACACGGACCCCGACCCGGGTGTAGTAAGACTGTCCCGCCGCACCGAACTCTTCCATCGGCGCGCGTATTTCCCGCAGTTCGTTGTCTGAAGTCTTTCTTTGAGCCCTTCTTTGAGCAGAACTGGATCCCATGAGCGTCATCAGCGTCGGGCAGGCCGCCGTCCTCGGAGTCGTCGAGGGGGTGACCGAGTTCCTTCCCGTCTCCTCGACGGGCCACCTGAAGATCACCGAGGGGCTCATGAAGATCCCCGTCGACGACCCGGCCGTCGTCGGGTTCTCGGCCGTCATCCAGGTCGGCGCCATCGCCGCCGTACTCCTGTACTTCTTCAAGGACATCAAGCGGATCGTCTCGGCGTGGGGGCGCGGCCTGGCCAACAAGGACGAGCGCTACCACCACGACTACAAGTTCGCCTGGTGGGTCATCTACGCCACGATTCCGATCGTGGCCGTGGGTCTGGCCGCCAAGCCGCTGATCGACGGACCGCTGGCCTCGCTGTGGGTGGTCGCGGGCTCGCTGATCTTCGGCAGTGCCGTGATGTGGTGCGCGGACCAGATGGGCCGGCACAAGCGCGGTGAGGACGACACCACCTTCAAGGACGCGATGCTGGTGGGCAGTTCGCAGATCCTCGCGCTGCTCTTCCCGGGCTTCTCCCGCTCCGGCGCCACCATGTCGACCGCGCTGATCCTCGACCTGGACCGGGTCGCGGCCACCCGGCTCTCCTTCTTCCTCGGCATCCCGGCGCTGACCGGCGCCGGCATCTACGAGCTGAAGGACGCCCTCGGCTCGGGTGTGGGCGCGGCCCCGCTGGCCGTCGGCACCGTGGTGTCGTTCGTGGTCGCGTACGCCTCCATCGCCTGGCTGCTGAAGTTCGTCGCCAAGCACTCCTTCAACGCGTTCGTGATCTACCGGATCGTGATCGGCGTGACCCTGATCGGCCTGCTCTCGGCGGGCGTGCTCGACAGCTGACCGGACGAGCACCCGGCCCCCAGGGGGTGGAAAGCCGCATACAGGCTTTCCACCCCCTGAAAATTGCCATTCACCCCTCTTGACACTGCCTGCCCGTCACCCGCAGGATCACCCCCGTGAACCTGTCAGACAGCCAGACAGGTGGACCGGGCGGCAGCCCCCGGCGCGTCAGCGCCATGGAGGCGGTTCTCGGCCATCTGCGCGGCGCCATCGAGCGCGGTGACTACGCCGTGGGGGACAAGCTCCCTTCCGAGGCGGAGCTGTGCCGCGCCCTGGAAGTCAGCCGTCCCGTACTGCGCGAGGCGCTGCGGGCCCTGCAGACCATGGGCCTGACCGTGTCGAAGACCGGCAAGGGCACCTTCGTGGTCGCCAGTACCGTCGAGGACCCCACCTTCGGCGACTACGCGGCCAGCGACCTGCTCGAAGTACGCCGCCACGTCGAGATCCCGGTGGCGGGCTACGCGGCCCTGCGCCGCACGCCCGAGGACCTCGACCACCTCCTCCACCTGCTGGACCGGATGGAGAACGAGACCGACACCACCTCGTGGGTGGCGCTCGACTCGCTCTTCCACCTCGGCGTGGCCCAGGCCGCCCAGAACCCGGTCTTCCGCCGGGTGATCGAGGAGATCCGGGACGCGCTGGCCCGCCAGTCCGCCTTCCTGAACGAACTCGGCGGCCGGCGCGAGCAGTCCAACGGCGAGCACCGCGCCATCGTCGAGGCCCTCGTGGACGGCAGCGAGCACGACGCCGTCCAGGCCATGTCCCACCACCTCGACCGGGTCGAGACGACCCTCACCGACATCGTGCGTTCCGCGCACGCGACATCCCCCACGGAAGGCGGACCCGAGGCGTGAGCGAGCAGCACCTCCAAGAGGCCACCAGGAAACCGTCCGCGCACGTCGACGCCGGAGACGCCGGCTACAGCAAGTCGCTGAAGTCCCGGCACGTCAACATGATCGCCATCGGCGGCGCCATCGGCACCGGCCTCTTCCTCGGCGCCGGCGGCCGCCTCGCCGACGCCGGACCCTCCCTGTTCATCGCGTACGCGGTCTGCGGCGTCTTCGCCTTCCTCGTCGTGCGCGCGCTGGGCGAACTCGTCCTGTACCGGCCCTCGTCCGGCGCCTTCGTGTCCTACGCCCGGGAGTTCCTCGGCGAGAAGGGCGCCTACACCGCGGGCTGGATGTACTTCCTGAACTGGGCCACCACCGGCATCGCCGACATCACCGCGGTGGCCACCTACACCCACTACTGGGGCATGTTCTCCGACATCCCGCAGTGGGTGATCGCGCTCATCGCGCTCGCCGTGGTGCTCACGGTCAACCTGATCTCCGTGAAGTTCTTCGGCGAGCTGGAGTTCTGGTTCGCGATCATCAAGGTCAGCGCCCTGGTGATCTTCATGTGTATCGGCATCTTCCTGCTGGTCACCCAGCACCAGGTGGACGACACCACCCCCGGCCCGTCGCTGATCACCGACCACGGCGGCATCTTCCCCAACGGCATGCTGCCGATGCTGCTGATCATCCAGGGCGTCGTCTTCGCCTACGCCTCCGTCGAACTGGTCGGCGTGGCCGCGGGCGAGACCGAGAACCCCGAGAAGATCATGCCGAAGGCGATCAACTCGATCATGTGGCGGGTGGGCCTGTTCTACGTCGGCTCGGTCGTCCTGCTGTCGATGCTGCTGCCCTGGAACAAGTACTCGGCCGGCCAGAGCCCCTTCGTGACCGTCCTGTCCAACATCGGCATCCCCGCGGCCGGCGGCGTCATGAACCTGGTCGTGCTCACCGCGGCCATGTCCTCGCTCAACTCCGGCCTCTACTCCACCGGCCGCATCCTGCGCTCGATGGCGATGTCCGGCTCGGCCCCCAAGTTCACCTCGGTGATGAGCCGCAGCCAGGTCCCCTACGGCGGCATCCTGCTCACCAGCGGCATCTGCGTCCTCGGCGTCGGCCTCAACTTCGTGGTCCCCGCCGACGCGTTCGAGATCGTGCTCAACTTCGCGGCCATCGGCATCATCTCCACCTGGGGCATGATCATGGTCTGCCACCTGATGTTCTGGCGGAAGACGCAGCGGGGCGAGCTGTCCCGTCCGAGCTACCGCCTCCCGGGCTCCCCGTGGACCGAACTCGTCACCCTCGCCTTCCTCCTCTCCGTCTTCGTCCTCATGTACGCCGACGGCGGCGCCGCCCGCACCACCGTGCTGTGCCTGCCGCTCATCGTCGCCGCCCTGGTGGCGGGCTGGTACGGGGTACGGGGCAGAGTCGCCCGCACCGCCGCTGGAGCCGACAAGTGAACCACGCAGTACCGCACGGCAGTTGTGTGTCCGACGCCCCCGTCGTACGCGAACCGCTGCACGCCCCCGTCGCGCACCTCGTGCGCGGCGGGATGGTGGAAGGCATCCACTACGGCTCCGTCGTCGTCCTCGACGCCGACGGGGCGGTGGCGTTCCAGCTCGGCGACATCGAGGCCGCGTTCTACCCGCGCTCGGCCCTCAAGCCCGTCCAGGCCGTGGCCATGGTGCGGGCCGGGCTGCCGCTGGAGGGCGAACTGCTCTCGCTCGCGGCGGCCAGCCACTCCGGCGAGGAACGCCACCTCGCCGGCGCCCGCCGGATCCTGGAACTGGCCGGACTCACCGAGGACGACCTGCGCAACGTGCCCGACCTGCCGTTCGGCGCGGCCGAGCGCGACACCTGGATCCGGGAGGGCCGGGCGCCCTCCCGGCTCGCCCAGAACTGCTCCGGCAAGCACGCGGCGATGCTCTACACCTGCCGCCTCAACGGCTGGTCCCTGAAGGACTACCTCGACCCGGCGCACCCGCTCCAGCAGGCCATCGCCGAGATCGTCGAGGACCTCACCGGGCAGGGCATCGCCCGGGTGACCGTCGACGGCTGCGGCGCGCCCCTGTTCTCCGTCTCGCTGCACGGCCTCGCGCGCGCCGTCGCCCGCATCACCACCGCGCCCGCCGGCACGCCGGAGGCGCGGGTGGCCGGCGCGATGCGCGCGCACGCCGAGATGGCCTCCGGCTCCGGCCGGGACGTGGCCGCCCTGATGCGGGCCGTGCCCGGACTGCTCGCCAAGGACGGCTTCGAGGGCGTGGAGGTGGCGGCGCTGCCGGACGGCCGCGCCGTCGCCGTGAAGATCTCCGACGGCGCCAACCGGGCGCGCGTCCCGGTGGCGGCAGCCGCGCTCGCCCTCGCCGGGGTCGACCCGAGGACGCTGACCGACTTCGCGGGGGAGCCGCTGCTGGGCGGCGGCGAACCGGTGGGCAGCGTACGGCCGGTGCGGGCCCTGGACCCGCTCTCGTAAGCGGCCGGGGTCGCGGCAACCGCCGTACGGCCGCCTTCGACGCCGTCGAGACGCACGAAAGAAACGTTTCTTCAGTCACTCTCGCCCCACCCCCCCGCGCCCCCGCTTCCGCCAACGCCGCCGAAAGAGGAACCGCCCCGCCATGACGACAGCCACCCGAAGTGAACACGACCTGCTCGGCGACCGGGACGTCCCCGCCGACGCCTACTGGGGCGTGCACACCCTGCGCGCCCAGGAGAACTTCCCCATCACCGGGATGACCATCTCCGCCTACCCGCACCTGATCGACGCCCTCGCCGCCGTCAAGGAGGCCGCCGCCCTCGCCAACGAGGAACTCGGGCTCCTCGACCCGAAGAAGGCCGCCGCGATCGTCGAGGCGTGCCACGAGATCCGGGCCGGTCAGTTCCACGACCAGTTCGTCGTGGACGTCATCCAGGGCGGCGCCGGCACCTCCACCAACATGAACGCCAACGAGGTCGTCGCCAACCGGGCGCTGGAACTGCTCGGACACGCCAAGGGGCAGTACGAGTTCCTGCACCCGAACGAGGACGTCAACCTCGGCCAGTCCACCAACGACGTCTACCCGACGGCCGTGAAGGTCGCCACCGTCTTCGCGGTGCGCGGTCTGCTCAAGGCCATGGCCGTCCTCCAGGACGCCTTCGCCGCCAAGGCGGTCGAGTTCCGTGACGTGCTGAAGATGGGCCGCACCCAGCTCCAGGACGCCGTACCGATGACGCTGGGGCAGGAGTTCTCCGCGTACGCCGTGATGATCGAGGAGGACCGCAGCCGGCTCGCCGAGGCGGTCGAGCTGATCCACGAGATCAACCTGGGCGCCACCGCCATCGGCACCGGCCTCAACGCCCCCGCCGGATACGCCGAGTCGGCCCGCCGCCACCTCGCCGACATCACCGGGCTGCCGCTGGTGACCGCCGCGAACCTGGTCGAAGCCACCCAGGACTGCGGCGCGTTCGTGCAGATGTCCGGCGTGCTCAAGCGGATCGCGGTCAAGCTCTCCAAGAGCTGCAACGACCTGCGGCTGCTGTCCTCGGGGCCGCGCGCCGGGCTGAACGAGATCAACCTGCCGCCGGTGCAGGCCGGTTCGAGCATCATGCCCGGCAAGGTCAACCCGGTGATCCCCGAGGTCGTCAACCAGGTCGCCTTCGAGGTCATCGGCAACGACATCGCCATCACCATGGCCGCGGAGGCCGGCCAGCTCCAGCTCAACGCCTTCGAACCGGTCATCCTGCACTCCCTCTCGGAGAGCATCACCCACCTCGAACGCGCCTGCCTCACCCTCGCCCACCGGTGCGTCGCCGGGATCACCGCGAACACCGAGGCGCTGCGCAAGGCGGTGGAGAACTCCATCGGCCTGGTCACCGCGCTCAACCCGCACATCGGGTACACGGCGGCCACCGACATCGCCAAGGAGGCCCTCAGCACCGGCCGCGGGGTCGCCGAACTCGTCCTGGAGAAGGGCCTGTTGCCCGAGGACCGGCTTGCCCAGCTGCTGCGCCCCGAGGTCCTCGCGGGCAGCGGCGCACCGGGGGTCTGACCGGACCGTGTACCCGCCGCCCTCCTCCGCGCCCGGGGCCTTCGCCCCGGTCCTGGACCGTATCGCCGAAGAGATCGACAAGAGCCCGGGCCGGGGCCGTCCCGCCGACTACATCCCGGCGCTGGCCGCCCGCGACCCGCGCCGCTTCGGCATGGCCGTCGCCGAACCGGACGGCACGGTGTACGGCGTGGGGGACTGGCGGGAGCCGTTCTCCACGCAGTCCATCACCAAGGTCTTCACCCTCGCCCTCACCCTGGCCCGCGAGGGCGACGACCTGTGGGAACACGTGGGCCGGGAACCCTCCGGCAACCCCTTCAACTCCCTGATCCAGCTGGAGTACGAGAGCGGCATCCCGCGCAACCCCTTCATCAACGCGGGCGCCCTCGTCGTCACCGACCGCCTGCACAGCCGTACGGGGGACGCGGCGGGCACCCTGCTCGACTTCCTGCGCGCCGAGAGCGGCAACCCCGGCCTCGGCTTCGACCGGGAGGTGGCCGCCTCCGAGGCCGCGCACGGCGACCGGAACGCGGCGCTGGCCCACTTCATGGCGTCGTACGGCAACATCGGCAACCAGGTGCCGGTGCTGCTGGAGCAGTACTTCCGGCAGTGCTCCGTCGAGGCGTCCTGCGCCGACCTGGCCCGCGCGACCGGTTTCCTGGCCCGGCACGGGGTGCGCGCCGACGGCTCCCGGCTGCTGACCCGCAGCGAGGCCAAGCAGGTCAACGCGGTGATGCTGACCTGCGGCACGTACGACGCGGCGGGCGAGTTCGCCTACCGGGTCGGCCTGCCCGGCAAGAGCGGGGTGGGCGGCGGCATCATCGCGGTCGTCCCGGGCCACTGCACGCTGTGCGTGTGGAGCCCCGGCCTCGACGAACGCGGCAACTCGGTGGCGGGCGTGGCGGCGCTGGACCGTTTCACCACGCTGACGGGGCTGTCCGTGTTCTGAGCGGCCCACGGAGTTCTGAGCGGCCCACGGGGGAGGTAGTGCGCTCGTCGTACGGTCGTGTACTACGACCGTACGACGGTCATGTGCACGCCCCCTGGTGGCGGCGGGAGCGTCGCCTTCCGGCCACCGGACGTTGCCACGCTCTCCGTGTGTCGGCCCTGTCTGTCCCCATCGATCCGCACCGCTGCCGGGTGCTCGGCCTGGCCGGAACCGCCTGCCTCGCGCTGGGCGGCGAGACGGCCGGCGCCCTGCCCGTACGGGAGTCGCTGTCCCCCGAGGCGGCGGGCGCGGCCCTCGGCGTGGTCGGCGTGTACTTCGGCGTCGTCCTGCTGATCGCCGCCTGGGTCCTGCTCGGCCGGGTCGTCCGCGGCCCCCAACCACCCACGCCCCGCGACCTGTTGCTCGTCCTGCTGGTGTGGGCGGCCCCGCTGCTGCTCGCGCCGCCGCTGTTCAGCCGGGACGTCTACAGCTACCTCGCGCAGGGCGCCATGGTCGACTCGCACATCGACGTGTACGCGTACGGGCCTGCTCGGTTGGGCGGCCCGCTCGCGCACGAGGTCTCCCCGGTCTGGCAGCGGACGGCGACCCCGTACGGTCCGGTGTTCCTCGCCGTCGCCTCCGTGCTGTCCGGCCTGACCCGCGGCGAACTCCCCGCCGGACTGCTCGGCATGCGGCTGGTCGCGCTCCTGGGCGTCGCCCTGATGGCGGCGGCGCTGCCCCGGCTGGCCCGGCAGTGCGGTGCCGACCCGGTCGCCGCGCTCTGGCTGGGCGCGCTCAACCCGCTCGTGCTGCTGCACCTGGTCGCGGGCGCCCACAACGACGCCGTGATGCTCGGCCTGCTCGGCGTCGGCCTGATCGCGGCCCGCGGCCGGTGGCACCTCCTCGGCGTCGTCCTGGTCACGCTCGCCGCGCTGGTCAAGGCCCCGGCCGCGCTCGGCCTGGTCGCGGTGGTGGTGCTGCGCCGACAGCGCGGCCTGGTGCGTACGACGGCGACGACCGCGGCCGTCGCCCTCGCCACCACGGCCGCCGTCACCGCCGTCACCGGCACCGGCTACGGCTGGATCGCCGCCCTGAAGACCCCCGTCTCCCCGCACAACTGGTCGCCCACCAGCCTGCTGGGCCGAGCCACCGCGAACCTGCTCACCCGGGCGGGCAGCGGCCTCGCCCCGTACGCGATCCCCGCCTGGCACGCGGCCGGGCTGCTCGCCACTGCCGTCGCCCTGCTGTTCATCTGGCGCAGGCTGCGGCCCCGTCCCGTCTACGCGCTCGGCCTGAGCCTTGCCGTGGTGGCCGCGTTCGGCCCGGCGATACGGCCCTGGTACGCGCTGTGGGGCCTGTTCCTGATCGCGGCGGCGGCCCCCGCAGGCCCCGTGCGCAACCGGACGGCCGCCGTCAGCGCGGTGCTCGCGCTGGCCGTGCTGCCCGGCGGCGGCCCGGCCGACCCGGCCCAGGTGCTGCTGGCCGTCTGCGGCGGCACCCTCGCCCTGATCGTCCTGTGGCAGGCCCACCAGGCGTCCCTGGTACGGCTGTCGGGGCCCACGTCATGAGCCGACCCTGGGGGCCCGGCGGCCCGCGCACCGACCGGGGCCGTCTTGCCCTGGTCCTCGCGCTCGCCACCGCCGTCGCCGTCTTCACCGCCACGGTCCCGCTGCTGCGCGACTGGTTCGACCTGCGCGTCTACTACGGCACCGTCGACACCTGGATGTGGCACGGCGGCCACATCTACGACTACCGGGTGCCCGGCACGGACTACGGCTTCACCTACCCGCCGTTCGCCGCCCTGGCCATGCTGCCGATGGCGCTCGTGGGGTGGCACACGGCCGTCGGCTGCGCGCTGCTGCTCAACCTCGGGACGCTCGCCGTCGCCGTACGCCTGCTGTACGGACGGGAGTTGGCGCGCCACGGCTGGTTCGGGTGGGCCCTGGCCGGGTGCGCGCTCGCGCTGTTCGAACCGGTGCGGGACACCTTCAGCTTCGGCCAGGTCAACCTGGTGCTGCTCGCGCTCGTCCTCGTCGACATCCGGCTGCTGAACTCCGGGCGTGGCCGCTGGGCCGGTGCCGGTATCGGGCTCGCGGCGGCCGTGAAGCTCACGCCCGCCCTGTTCATCGGGATGCTGCTGCTTGCCCGGCGGTGGCGGGCCGCGGCCGTCGCGACGGCGGTCGCCGGGGCCGCGCCCGCGCTGGCCGCGTGGGCGGCACCGGGCGCCTCCCGCTTCTACTGGACCCGCGCGGTCTGGGACACCACCCGCGTCGGACGCCTCGACTACGTCTCCAACCAGTCCGTGCAGGGCGTCCTGGCCCGGCTCGCCGCCGACGGCCAACCCGCCCGCCCCGTCTGGGCGTTGGCGGTCCTGGCCGTCCTCGCGGTGTGGGCGGTGCGCACCCGTGGGGCGGTGCGCGCCGGCGACTGGCGGGCCGCCGTCGCGCTCACCGGGGCCGCCGCCTGCCTGGTCAGCCCGGTCACCTGGGTGCACCACCTGGTGTGGCTGCTGCCGTCGTTCGCCGTGCTGCTGCACCACCGCCGGGTGCGGAGCGCCGCCGCGCTGTACGTGGTGCTGTGCAGCAGCGTCGTCTGGCTGTGGATCGACGACGCGTCCGGGCTCGACGGGTTCCTCGGCGGCAACGCGTACACATGGATCACGCTCGGTCTGCTCATCGGCCTGCCGGTGGGGTTGCCAGTGGGCCTGTCGGGGAGTCTGCCTTTGGGTCAACTCCGCACGGAGCGGCGGAGTTTGAAGCGTACGGCCAGTGCCGCGGCGCCCGCCCCGACCGCGGCCCCGACCGCCGTGCCGGACCAGCCGGAGTCGTCGCCGGCCTCCTTGGGCCTGGCCACCGGCAGCGCCGCGGGGCCCGGCTGCGCCACCGGACGCGGCGGCAGCAGCGAACCCACCGGGTCGACCCGCCCGGCCGCGGCGAACCCCCAGTCGAGCAGCTCCCGCGCCTCCTCGTACACCGCGAAACCGCCGCCGAACTGAGGGTTCATCACCGTGACGACCAGCGTGCGGCCCCCGTGCCGGGCGGCGGCGACCAGGGTGTTGCCCGCGCCGCTGGTGTAGCCGTTCTTGACGCCGATCAGACCCGGGTACGGCGCGACCCCGTCGGCGCCGGTCAGCAGCCGGTTGGTGTTCTGGATCGGGTACGACCAGCCGCCACCGCCGGGGAAGGCGGCCTCCGCCGTGCCGCAGTACTTCGCGAAGTCCGCGTTGCGCAGCCCGGCCCTGCCGAACACCGCGAGGTCGTACGCCGACGACACCTGGCCCGGGGTGTCGTAGCCGTCGGGCGAGACCACCCGGGTGTCGTTCGCGCCCAGGGCCCGCGCCTTGGCCTGCATCAGCCGGGCGGTGGTGTTCCAGCCGCCGTTCAGCTCGGCGAGCACGTGCACGGCGTCGTTGCCGGAGTTCAGGAACACCCCGCGCCACAGGTCGGCCACGGTGTACGTGCGGCCCTCGGCGACGCCGACCAGGCTGCTGCCGGGGCCGATGTCCGCCAGCTCCTGCTCGGTGACGGTGTGCCGGATGCCGCCGGGCAGCACCGGCAGCACGGTGAGCGCGAACAGCGTCTTGAGCGTGCTGGCGGGCGGCAGCGGCCGGTGCGCGTCGTGCGCGGCGAGCACCTCGCCGGAGTCCGCGTCGGCCACCACCCACGACAGGGCCGACAACTCCGGCACGGCGGGCGCCCCCGGCCGCGGGCGCGCCTGGATCCCCGGCAGGTACAGCGACGCCGACCGCGCCATCGCACTGCCGGAGGTGCCCGGGTCGCTGCCGGGGCCGGTGACGGCGAGCGCCGGGGTGGACACGAGGGTCAGGGTGCCGACCGCGCAGAGGACACAGCAGGAGACGGCGACACGGCGGCGTCGGCCGCGGGGTGCGCCACCCGGTCGGGATGAGAATCCGATGGTCATACCGGACACCGTAGGAACGTGGTGGCCGTACACCCGGGTGCCCGCTCCGAAGGGGAGACGGGAGCACCCGGATGCCACACGCGGACCGCTTCGGGGTCCCTCTGTACGGAGGTCTGGGGTCAGCGTTCGTAGACGCCGGTCAGGCGCCCGCGGGCCAGGACCGGCGCGGTGACGGCGGGCAGGAGGGCGCGGGGCCGGGCCCGGTCCGCCGCCGCGTCGATCTCGGGGGCGGAGAGGGCGAACAGCTGGAAGACGTAGTGGTGGGGGCCGTGGCCCTTGATCGGCGCCGGACCGTGGTAGCCGCGTCCGACGCTGGACCGCAGCACCCGCACCCCGGGGCCGGGCCGCCGGGCGGCCAGTGCGCCCGGCTCCAGGTGCCCGGTCGCCGCCGGGTCGATCAGGGCCAGGCAGTGCACGGCGGGCCTGCTGATCGGGACGTCGACGTCCTCGACGACCAGGAGGAGCTGTGCGGTGCCCGGCGGGAGCGGGGTCCAGGCCAGGTGGGGGGAGAGGTCCTCGCCGCGGATGGTCTTCGCGCATGTCTTCAGCGGCATGGCGGCGCCGTCGTCGAAGTCCTGGCTGGTGAGCGTCAGCAGGCCGGGGCCTTGCAGGTTGGGCAGGTTCCACGCCGTGTGGGTGTCCCCCGCGCGGCGGTTCTTCAGGAGGCGGCCGAGCGGGCTCATCGGGTCGCCTCCACCATGCCGACGACCTCGGCGGCGGTGGCGGTCTCGCCGAGCCGGGGGAAGACGCGTTCGACGCTGTGGCGGTGGGCCGCCGCGTCGGGGTCGGTCATGGCGTCGGTGGCCAGGACGACGTGGTAGCCGTGGTCGGAGGCCGAACGGGCGGTCGACTCGACGCCCGCGCTGGTCGAGATGCCCGCGAGCACGACCTGGGTGACGCCCAGGTCCCGCAGGAGGGTGTCGAGGCCGGTGTCGTGGAACGCGCTGCGCCGCCGCTTGGTGACCAGGTGGTCGGACGGCTGGACGTCGAGTTCGTCGATGAGGTCGGCCCAGCCGGGCGGCGGCGTGGTGCCGCCCGGGGACCGTCCGGTCTCGGTACGGCCCGGCGCGCGGCCGGTGACGTTGACCAGGACCACGGGCAGGCGGTGGCGGCGGAACTCGGCGGTCAGGTGGATCGCCTGCTCGACGGCGGCGGCGACCGGAGGGCCGGTGCGGTCCGAGACGATGCCCTTCTGGAGGTCGATCACGACGAGCGCGGGCGTCGGCTCGATCGCTGTCAGTGCCATGGCGGTTGGTTCTCCTGTGGGTTGTCGGGGGCGGGCGGTGAAGTCGGGCTGCGAGGGTGGCTCAGCCGCCGGTGTGCCGGTCCGGTCGGGCGAGGGCGTCACCGGTGGCGGCGGCCGTGCGCGGTCCCGGGGGCTTGACGGTGGTGCCGGTGCCGCGCAGCAGGGAGGCGATTGCGGCGAGGAAGGCGAGGGTGGCGCCGAAGGCGAACACGATGACCAGGCCGGAGTGGAAGGGCCCGGAGATCAGGTGGGGGAAGAACTCCCGTCCGGTCAGGGCCTGTTGCTGTGCCGTGGTCAGGTGGGCCAGGGCGCCGCTGGGCCGGAGCAGGTGCTGGATCGGATTGACGCCGAGTTGGGCGGCGAACAGGGACGAGACCGGGGGCAGGCTCCCGACCTGGGCGGCGACATGGGCCGACACCCCCTGGTGCTGGAGCCCCGTGGTGAGGGTGTGCGGGAGGCTGCCCGCCAGTCCGGCGATCATGAGGGAGAAGAACACGCCGATGGAGACGGCGTTGCCGGAGTTCTGGAAGGTGGCGCGCATGCCGGAGGCGACGCCGCGCAGGTGCGCGGGCACGCTGCCCATGATCGAGGAGGAGTTGGGGGAGGCGAACATGCCGCTGGCGATCCCGTTGAGCGCGATCAGCACGGCGAAGATCCAGTAGCCGAAGTCGATCGGCAGGAGCATCAGGCCCAGGAAGCTGGCGCCGAACAGCACCGCGCCGCCGGTGGCCAGGCCCCGGGAGCCGAGCCGGTCGGACAGGTGGCCGGAGACCGGGCCCGCGGCGAGGAATCCGGCGGTCAGCGGCAGCATGAAGATGCCGGCCCACAGCGGGGTGTCGGCGTAGTCGTAGCCGTGCAGCGGAAGCCAGATGCCCTGGAGCCAGATGATCAGCACGAACTGCATCCCGCCGCGGCCGACGGAGATGGCGAGGCCCGCCAGGTTGCCGAAGGTGAAGGCCCGTGAGCGGAAGAGACGCAGTTGGATCATCGGCGCGGAGACGCGGTTCTCGATGGCGACGAACGCGGCCAGCAGGAGCAGTCCGCCGGCTATCAGGACGTCGACCAGCGGGTTGGTCCAGCCCATGGTGTGCCCGTCGTAGGGCTGGAGGCCGAAGGTGACCGCGATCAGGACCGCGCTGAGCCCCACGGCGAAGGTGATGTTGCCCCACCAGTCGATCCGCCCGCCGCCGCGGTGACCGGTGTCGCGCAGGGTGCGGTAGGCCCACAGCGTGAAGAACACGCCGACGGGCACGTTCACCCAGAACACCGCCCGCCAGTCCCAGGCCGACAGCAGACCGCCGGCGACCAGACCGATGAACATCCCGGCCAGGCCCGCGACTTGATTGATCCCCAGGGCGAAGCCGCGCTGCTCCTCGGGGAAGGCGTCGGTGAGGATCGCGGCCGAGTTCGCGGTCAGCATCGAGCCGCCGACGGCCTGCACCACCCGCCAGGCGATCAGCCACATCGCCGCGTGGCCGCCGTCGAAGGGGTCGAAGGAGAGCAGGATCGAGGCGAAGGTGAAGACCGCGAACCCGGAGTTGTAGATCCGGACCCGGCCGTACATGTCGCCGAGGCGGCCCACCGTGACCACCAGGACGGCCTGGACCAGCCGGTACCCCATGATCATCCACAGCAGGTAGGCGATGTTGCCCGGCGCCAGCGGATCCAGGTGGATGCCGCGGAAGACCGCGGGCAGGGCGATCAGCACGATGGAGCCGTCCAGCGCGGACATGAAGACCGCGGCGGTCGTGTTCGTCAGCGCCGTCCACTTGTACCGGTCGGCGGCGGCCGGGCTGTGCGGGCTGTGCGGGGTGCGCGTTTCGGGAGGGTCCGTCATCGGCTCGCTTCCTCACGGTTGCCTCGGCGTCAGATGTTCTGTGCCAGCCGCTCCAACAGCGGTGCGGCCACCGCGAGTTGCTCCAGTTCGGCCGGGGTGAAGGTGCCGCCGGTCAGGGCCCGGGTGAGGAGTTCGGTGCGCGCGTTGCGCTTGTCCTTCAGCGCCTGCCGGCCGGCGTCGGTCACCGTCAGCACCACACGCCTGCCGTCGTCCGGATCCGGGCGGCGTTCGACCAGGCCCCGGGCGCGCAGCGCGTTGAGCGTCGCCCCCATGGCCTGCGCGGTGATCTGAACTTCCCGGGCCAGCGCCGAGGAGGTGGTGGGCCCCGAGCGGTCCAGGCGCGACAGCGCGGTCCGCTCGGGCATCGCGAGCCCCCCGGTCGGTACTTGGCGCACGCGCCGCACCAGCACGCTGATGCTCGCCAGCAGGGCCGAGGCGACCGCGGCGGGGTCCTGATCGTCGTTCATGTGCTAAGGCTACGTTATCAACCTGCCTTAGTAAATCCTCCTGGGCGTCGACGGCCGGAGCCCGGTCGATCGGGTGAGGTGCGCCGGGGCCGCGCGCCCGGTCTGCCCAACTGCCGCTGTGGAGGCCGTGGTTGGGAAGCCGTGGTTGGGAAAGCCGTCGTTACGGCTGCGGGGCCGCTGCTCGCGGTCTTAGGCGGCCGGCAGGGTCGGCTGGATCTGGCGCAGGAAGGCCGCGTTGCTGGGCGTGGCCCGCAGCCGCTCCAGGAGGGTCTCCAGGTTGACCTGGCCGTCGCGGGTCCTGAAGGCCCGGCGCAGTCCGCGTACGGTGCTCAACTCGGGCTCGGGGATGAGGAGTTCCTCGCGGCGGGTGCCGGACGGGTGGATGTCGACGGCCGGGTACACGCGCTGGCCCGCGAGGGTGCGGTCCAGGCGGAGCTCCATGTTGCCGGTGCTCTTGAGTTCCTCGAAGAAGTAGTCGTCGGCGCGGGAGCCGGTCTCCACCAGGGCGGTGGCGAGGATGGTGAGCGAGCCGCCCTCCTCGGCCAGCCGGGCGGCACCGAAGAACCGCTTCGGGCCGAGCACCGCGGCGGCGTCCACGCCGCCGCTGAGGGTACGGCCACCGGAGGCGGCGGCGTTGTTGTGCGCCCGGCACAGCCGGGTGAGGGAGTCCATGAGGATCACGACGTCCTGGCCCGCCTCGACGAGCCGTTTGGCGCGCTCGACGACCAGTTCGGCGAGCGCGATGTGCTGCTTGGCCGGGCGGTCGAAGGTCGAGGCGTACACCTCGCCGTGCACCGAGCGGCGCATGTCGGTGACCTCCTCGGGGCGCTCGTCGAGGAGCAGCACCATGAGGTGGACCTCGGGGTGGTTCCCGGCGATGGCCGCGGCGATCTGCTGGAGCAGTACGGTCTTGCCGGTCTTGGGCGGGGCCACGATCAGCCCGCGCTGCCCCTTGCCGACGGGGGCGAGCAGGTCGACGACCCGCCCGGCGAGCCCGCTGGCCGGGTGTTCCAGGCTCAGCCGCTCGCGCGGGTGCAGCGGGGTGAGGTCGCGGAAGTGCGGGCGGCCCTGCGACGCCTGGGGCGTACGGCCGTTGACGAGCCCGACCTCGGTGAGGGCGCGGCGGCCGTCGCGGACGCCTTCGACGAGGTCGCCCTTGCGCAGGCCGTGACGGCGGATCAGTGCGGGGGAGACCGGAAGGTCCTGGGGCGAGGCGAGGCAGTGCTCGGCGCGCAGGTACCCCTTCCCGTTGTGGTCGATGTCCAGGACGCCGGTGGCGAGTTGGGCGGGGGACTGCTGCTGTACTGGGGGGTGTTCGAGTGTGGTGGTCATGAGGGGTGGTCCTTTCGCGGACGGAAGACGATGTGGTGCGAGGGAGGGGATTGGCCGGCGGGCGGGCGTGGTCACGCCTCGTACGGCGGGGACATCACCTCGGGGTACGGCGGAAACGCGCCGTACGAAGGGTGATGATCGAAAGCTGAGCGGCAGCCACTGCGTCAGTGGGACGGGCGCGTCAGCGAAACGATGGGAAGAAGTGGTTCTGGCACCGGCGCCTCGGAAGGGGCGTACACAAGTGCTGCCAGGAATGTACCACGGGGTGCCGGTGGGAAAACGTGACGTGGGTCTCAGGCGTGGGTCTCAGGCATGGGTCTCGGGCGCGGGTCTCAGGGGGGCCTGGCCTCGCACCCCCACCGCCTGGATCCCTCCGGCGGCTGCCCGCGCGCCGACAACGCGCGACGGCTGCCCGAACGACACCCTGATTCGAGCTCCGTGGGGCCCTCTCCATACCAGCCATACGAACGCCCGATGGACCCTTCGCGACCCTTTTCTTGTTCCGGCCATTGGCCGTCCCTACGCTGCCAGCACCGCACCAAGGCGGCACCGGAACAAGGGACTTCGCAACCATGGGCCGACTGGCCGGAAAAATCGCTTTCATCAGCGGTACGGGGGCTGGAATAGGGCGGGCCGCGGCCCAGGTATTCGCGGCGGAGAGCGCCCTCGTATTCGACTGTGACATCGCCTTCGACCGTGACATCGACGAGGGCCGTGACGCGGAAACCGTCGAACCGGTCGAGAACGCGGACGGCGTCCTGCGGATTCCGTCCGGCCGTGTCGGCGGACCCGAGGACATCGCGCACGTGGCGGCTTTCCTCCGCTCCGGCGAGGCCGCGTTCGTCAACGGCGTGAACCCCGTGGCCGGCAGCGCGACGGCGGGCTGAGCGGCCGTGGACGTGCGACTCGACCATGTGGGCGTCAACGTACGGGACTTGGCGGCCCAGACCGCCTGGTACCGGCGCGCGTTCGGGCTGAGGTCCGTCTTCGAGTTCCGTCTCGACGGGCCTGGCCTCGGCGGTGTCGTCCTCGAACACCCGCTCGGCTGGCGCATCGAACTGCTCGCCCGGCCCGGTTCGTCGCCCGGTCTCAGGGCGCCGGACCCGCTGACGGCGGCCCTCGCCGAGGGATACGGCCATTTCGCCGTCACCACCCCCGAACTCGACCCCGTGTACGAGGAGTTGCTCCGGCACGGCGCGGGCGTGGTGCTGGCGCCCGGGCCCTCTCCCGAGCCCGGCGTGCGCATGGCCTGGGTCAGTGACCCCGAGGGAAATCTCATCGAACTCATGGAGAAGAACCCCCTTCCCGTGGCGAAGGAAACAGAGTGAGGGCAGGCACCATGACGGATTCGATCTCTTTGAAAAGGCTGGACCGGGGCACGCTCATAGCCTGCTGTCTCGCGGTCGCGGCGGCGCAGTTGTGCATTACCGTGCCCTCGCCGATCAACGGCAACATTCAGGCCGCATTCGGGGCCTCGGGCTCCCAGGTGGCGTGGGTGACGTCCGCGTTCATTCTGCCCACCGCGATTCTGGAACTGAATTTCGGTGTGGTCGGGGACCTGTTCGGCCGAAAGCGGCTTCTCGTGCTCGGCGGATTCGTGCTCGCGCTCGGTGAACTCCTCAACGCCACCGCCCAGAACGTGACGACGCTGTGGATCGGCCAGGCCGTCGCCGGTATCGGTGCCGCCGCGCTCTTCCCCAGCTCCCTCGCGGTGATCGCCGCCGCGACCCCCGGGGAGCGGGACCGCGCCAAGGCCGTGTCCACCTGGGCGCTGAGCATCTCCCTGGCGTCGGCCGTCGGACCGCTGTCCTCCGGGGTGCTGGCGACGGTCGCCGACTTCCGCTGGGCGTTCGTGCCACCGGTCGTGCTGGGCATCGCCGTCGGCGTCACGTCCTGGACGATGGTCACCGACTCCCGCGCCCCCGAGGGCCGGGCGCTGGACTGGCCGGGCCAGATCAGCATCGCCATCGGGCTGACCGCCCTGCTGTGGGGTGTCATCGAGGGCGGCGACCGGGGCTGGAGCAGCCCGGCGATCGTCGGCGCGCTGTCCCTGGCCGCGGCGGCGCTCATCGGGTTCGTCGTCGCCGAACGGCGGGCCGTCGCACCGATGTTCAACCTGGAGCTGCTGAAGATCCCCTCGTTCGCGGCAGCCGCCGTCGTCGCGCTCGCCGGGATGTTCGGGTTCATCGGCACCGCGTACTGCGTGTCGATCCGGCTCGGCGCGGTGATGCACCTCAGCGCGCTGCGGGCGGGCATGCCGTTCGTGATCCTCCAGCTGATCCCGCTGCTGCTGGCCCCGGTGCTGAGCCGGATGCTCACCCGCGTCGACGCCCGCTGGCTGCTGATGGGCGGACTGCTGCCGATGGCCGCGGGCCAGTTCTGGATCGCCGCGCTGCCCATCACCACGACCTCGCTCGCGGCCTTCATCGGCCCGGTGCTGCTGCTCGGCGTCGGCTTCATCTGCGTGGTGTCCTCGCTGACCTCCGCCGCCGTCAACGCCGTACCGATCGAGATGACCGGCATGGCCAGCGGCGCGACCAGCCTGGTGCGCGAGTTCGGGCAGGGCCTGGGCCCGGCCGTGATCAGCACGGTCGCGATGAGCGCCGCCTCCGCGGCCCTCGCGGGCAAGCTCACCGGCGCGGACGCGGGCATGGAGGCCGCCGCCGGCCCGCTCGCCGTCGTCAACGCGGGCAGCGACAGCGCGAGGGCCGCGGCCCGGACCGCCCTCGGCCACGGCATGGCCATCGGCGTGGTGATCTGCGGCTGCGCCTCCCTGCTGGGCGCGCTGATCACGCTGGTCCTGGTCCGCAAGAACACGGCGCGGGAGACGGTGGGGGAGAGCGCCACGGCTGTGGCGACGGCCTGACCGTCCGCCCACGGGCAAGCCGCCACGCCAACGCCGGGGACCGACCGCGGTCCTCGGCGTTCGCGCGTGGGCGGCAGCGCGAGCCTCGTCTCCCGCGCGAGCCCGCTGCGAGGCTCGACGACGGGCTCGGCGGATCGGAGGCCGGCCCAGCCGCGCCTTCCGCCCCCAGCGTCATCTCCCGGTGCGGTACGGTCTCGCGGCCGGCGGCCGGCGACGGTATCCGCGAGAGCCGCAGCCAGGTCTCCGTTGTTTGTAGTGTGCGGAAATGACAAGAAGCGAGCGGCTCGCGGAGCAGTTGGACTGGTACTGGCAGAAAAACCTGCGGCCGCGGCTGGACGGTCTTACCGATGACGAGTACTTCTGGGAGCCGGTGCGCGGCTGCTGGAGCATCCGCCCGCGTGGCACGTCGGCCGCACCGATGTCGGTGGGTTCGGGAGAGTGGGCGATGGACTCCGCGTCCCCCGACCCGGTGCCGGCGCCGGTGACCACGATTGCCTGGCGGCTGGCGCACGTCATCGTCTCCTGCCTGGGCTATCGGGTCGGGTGGTACTTCGGCGGCCAGGACGTCGACTCACGGGCATTCGGCTCCCGGGCATTCGACTCCCGGACATTCGCCTACGCGGGGACCGCTGACGAGGCGCTGAAACAGCTCGATGAGATGTACGGGAGATGGAACGCGGGGGTCCGCGAACTCTCGGACGCCGACCTGGAGAATCCGCCCGCGGTGGGGCCCGAGCGGTTTCCCATGGAGAACAGGATCCTGCACGTCAACAGGGAGCTGATCCATCACGGCGCCGAGATCTCCCTGCTGTGCGACCTCTACCGCCGGCAGGACGGAGCCGTACCGCGCCGGACATGACGTTCCGGCAACCGGCAACCGGCAACCGGCGATCGGGCTTCGGAAACGACACCGCGCCCCTACGACGCGTCCAGCGCGTTCGTGATGGCCTTCACGCCGCCATGGGACGCGTAACCCCCGTCGACGGTGATCTCGGAGCCGTTGACGTACGAGGACTCGTCCGACAGGAGGTAGACGACCAGCGGGGCCACCTCGTCGACCGTGCCCGGGCGGCCCTGCGGGGTCATCGCGAGGTGGGCCTGGACGAAGACCGGGTTGGCGGTGGCCATCAGCGGCGTCTCGATGTAGCCGGGGTGGATCACGTTCGTGCGGATGCCGCGCGGGGCCAGCTCCAGGGCGGCCACCTTCGACAGGCCGCGCAGCGCCCACTTGCTGGCTGTGTACGCGACCGCGTGGTGGGCCGTGAGGGCGGCCACCGAACCGACGTTGACGATCGAGGAGCCCGCCGGCATCAGGGGAGTGAGCGCCTGGATGCCGAGCAGTGCGCCCGTCGTGTTCACCGCGAACGCCCGCTCCCAGTCGGCGAGTTCGACCGCGCCGAGGCGGGTCCGTACGGCGATGCCCGCGTTGTTGACCAGGCCGTGCACGGCGTCCAGCGAGGCCGCCAGCGCCGTCCAGTCCTCCGGTGACGACACGTCGAGGTGCGCGTACCGCACGTCGAGGCCGTCGCCGCGCAGGACCGCGGCCAGCTTCTCGCCCGGCTCGTCCAGGACGTCCGTCGCGAGCACCGCCGCGCCCTCCCGGGCAGCCGCCGCCACCTCCGCGGCTCCCTGCCCCTGTGCTGCTCCGGTGACGACGACGGTACGGCCCGTCAGACGCGTACGGCTCATGGCTTCCTCCAAAGGGGGCGCAGGGGGCTTGGCACCTCCACGCTAGGAAGCCGCGGTCAGCTCCGGAAACGCGCCTTCGGCATGACTGTCATCCGCGGTGTCGATCTCCCCGTGCGCGGCCCGGTCCGGGTGCGCGGCCGGCGCCTCGTCCAGCGAGATCCCGACCTTGCGCACGGTCTCCCGCAGCCAGCGGTGCGCCGGGTCCGCGTGCCGGTTGTGGTGCCAGTACATGGCCTCCACCAGCGGCACGTCCGGGAACGGCGTCGGTACGACGACACAGCGCGCGAACCCCTCGTAGCGCCGGGCCAGCCGTTCGGGCACCAGGGCGACCAGGTCGGTGCCGCTGACCAGGAACGGCAGCACGTTGAAGCCGGGCGTGCTGACCTGCACCCGGGGGACGATGCCGAGGGTCTCCAACTGGCGGTCGGCGGGCGTGAGTTTGCCGATACCGCAGGCCGCGTGCGGCATCTCCGCCAGGTCCCGCAGGGTGAGCCGCCCGTCCGTGAGCCGCGGGTTGTCCGGGTCGACGAGGCACACGAACCGGTCGTGCATCACCGCCTCGCTGACCCCCGGCAGCTGGTAGCCCAGCGGCACGATCATCAGGTCGTGGCAGCGCAGGTGCGTCTCGGTCTCCAACTGCCCGTCCACGATGGGGTGGAAGTCGATCCGCACGCCCGGCGCCTGCGCCGCGATGAGCCGCAGCAGCGGTTCCACGACCACCGTCATCACGTAGTCCGACATGACCATCGAGAACCGCTGCCGGCTGCGCGCCGGGTCGAAGTGCCGGGTCAGCGACAGCGCCTCCTCCGCCTTGTGCAGCGACGCCTGCACGACGGGCAGCAGCCGTTCGGCGAGCGGGGTCAGCTCGTACTCCCGGCCCACCCGCACCAGCAGTTCGTCGTTGAAGTGCCGGCGCAGCCGGGCCAGGGAGCCGCTCATCGCCGACTGGCTGGTGGACAGCCGGACACCGGCGTGCGTGACGTTCTTCTCCTCCAGCAATGCTTCCAGCGCCACCAGAAGATTGAGATCGATCGCTCCGAGACCCACGGGTGTCCCCTTCCGGCCGCGTCGTTGAAGCTCGGTGAACGGGAGCGTAACGACGGGGGAGCCGCCGAGACAGAGGCGTGACGAGAGGACCTGGAAGACCCGATGACAGCCATCGGGGAGCCTGATACAGCCAGGTCACAGGAATGTGCGCCGCCGCAGGGCCTCCAGGCCGCCGTCGCGCCGCCGTGCGGCCTGGAGGCCCCGCGGCGGCCCGGACGTCACGGTCGCGGCGTACGTCCCCGCTTCCGCGCCCGCGGCAGATACACGTCCCCGCGGCCGGGCACGATCCGGTTCGACACGGTGCCCAGGCGCTCCACGGTCAGCGTCACCTCGTCGCCGGGGCGCAGCGGCGGCGGCGTACGCTCCCCGAGGCGGCCCCAGTGCTCGGCGAGCGCGCCCCAGCCGCAGGTGCCGGAGCCCAGCACGTCGCCGGGGCGCACCCAGGTGTCGCGGGCCGCGTAGGCGACCATCTCCTCGAAGGTCCAGGACATGTTGGCGAGGGTGTCGCGGCCGATCAGTTCGCCGTTGAGGGTGACGGTCATCTCCAGGTCGAGGAAGCCGTCCGCGTCCCGCCGGTCGTCGACCTCGTCGGCGGTGACCAGGTACGGGCCGAGGGTGTTGGCGAAGTCCTTGCCCTTGGAGAAGCCGAGGCCGAGATCCTTCTCGGGCTTCTGGAGGTCGCGCGCCGACCAGTCGTTGAAGACGAGGTAGCCGACGATGTGCTCGCGCGCCCGCCCGGGGGTGAGATCGCGCCCCGACAGGCCGATGACGGCCCCGACCTCCAGTTCGAGGTCCAGCACCGAACAGCCCGACGGCACGGGTACGTCGTCGTGGGCGCCGTAGGCGGCGTGCGGGTTGGTGAAGTAGAAGTTGGGCGCCCGGTACCACTCCTCGGGCACCTGCTCCAGGCCGTCCAGCGACTTGGCGACGCCCTCGATGTGCGCCTCGAAGCCGACGAAGTCACGGATGGACGGCGGTTGCAGCGGCGGCAGCAGCCGTACCTGATCCACCGTCAAGTCACTCGGCTCGGTGAGTGCTTGGGCCCCCGCCACGTGCAGCACCTCCTGCTCGATCAGGGTCAGGACGGTGATGCCCTCGGGCAGCGGGTGCACCACCCCGTCCCGGACGGCTCCGGCGCGCTGGACGCCCTCGTGCTCGTAGGTCGCGAACCGCACGTGCCTCAACTCTCCCAGTGGTTGGTGTTGGTGACCGGTCCGGCGCTCAGATGGCCGGCGAACAGGCCCTTCGGATCGCGGGCCGCGCGGATCTCCTGGAGCCTGCGCCACTGCGCGTCGCCCATGAACCGCAACTGCCGCACGGTGAAGTCGGAGTCCCCGAGGTACTGCCCCGCGGTCACCGGCCGCATCGCCGCCATCGCCCCGTCCAGCCAGTCCCGCAACTCCGCGTCCCGCTCCGGTGTTTCGTGGATGACGTAGGTGGCGCAGTAGATCTCCGACTGCAACGAGAAGGCCATGTCGGGCAGTTGGCGCAGCGGCGCCATGGAGAACCAGATGGTGAAGGTCCCCGGGGTCGGCTGCTCGGTGAACGCGGTACGGATCGCCGGGACGACGTCCTCGGCACTTCCGGTCAGCCACGCGTTGTCCACGAGATAGCGGTGGCCCTCGGGGTTGGCCCGCCGCTGCCCCTGCAACTGCTCGGCGAGCGTGGTCGGTTCGGCCTCGATGCGGAACAGGGCGTGCTCGGCGTACGGGTTGGCGTGCAGCGGAGCGAGTGCCTCGGCGGCCTCCGCCGGGGTGTCGGTCATCGACACGCCCGTGACCAGCAGCACCGCTTCGGTGGCGCCGGGCGGCGTCTGCGTCAGGGCGACGATCTCCACCAGCTCCGACACGGTGTGGTGCATGCCGTGCAGCCAGGTCATGACCTCGTCGAACAGGCCGAGCGGGTAGGCGTGCACGGTGTGCGCCAGGTGCCGGGGCAGCGGGCGGGTGCGCAGATGGAAACGCGTGACCACACCGAAGAAACCGGGTCCCGCGCCGCGCGCCGCCCAGAACAGGTCGCTGTGGTGCGTCGCGTCCGCGCGCACCAGCTCGCCCTCGGCGGTCACGACGTCGATCGCCACGAGGTTCTCAGCCGCCCACCCCCAGCCGCGCGCGTTCCAGCCCTGCCCGCCCTGGAGCAGGAACCCGCCGATGCCGACGGAGGGACAGTGCCCGCCGTTGAAGAACCGCCCGAACTCCCCCAGGTACGGGTTGAGTTCGTCCCCGCCCTTGACGCTGGGGGTCGCGGTGACGATCCCGGTCGTCTCGTCGTACGCCAGCTCGCGGAAGCCGCCCAGGTCGATCAGCAGCGCGTCCGCGCGCACCGACCAGGCGGCCCAGCTGTGCCCGCCGGAGCGGACCGCCACCTGCCAGCCGCGCTCCAGGGCGAGCCGTACGCCCTCGACGACGTCCCGCTCGCAGGAGGCTTCCAGGACGGCGGCGGGCAACCGCCCCGACGGGCGGCGGGCGTTGAAGACCCGGCCCAGACACGCCTCGGTGAAACCCTCCTCGCCGCGCAGCCGCAGCACACCCTCGAACCGGCCCATGCCCGCGCTCACTTGACCGCGATCGGGTTGACCGGCGCGCCCACCGCCCCGGTCACCGGCAGCGGCGCGGCGACCAGCAGGAACTCGTACACACCGTCCGCCGCGCAGTCCTCGGCCAGCTCCTCCAGGTCCCACATCTCGCCCAGCGGCAGCCCCATGTTGGGGATCGCGATCTGGTGCAGCGGCGACATCGCGGGCTCCGCGAACTCGTACGGCCGCACCTCAAGTCCCCAGGTGTCGGAGGCGATTGCCGCGATCTCGGTACGGTGCAGCCAGCCCAGCGTGGTGAAGGACAGCCCGGGGGCGTCCCCGGCCGCGTAGCCGCCCCAGTCGCCCAGCCGCCGTACGCGGCCGAGTTGGCCGGTGCGGACCAGGACGAGGTCGCCGCGGCGGACCGAGGAGGTCGCGCCCTGCGCCTCGACCGTGGCGCGCAGGTGCTCCTCCAGGATCGGGAAGCCGTCGGGCAGTTCGCCGTGTCCGTCGCCGACCGCGCGGCCCACGTCGAGCAGGACTCCGCGTCCGGTGAACGCGTCCCGCATGTGTTCGATGCCGGTGACCGAGTCGCCGTCGCCATTGACGATCGTGCACGAACGGCCGTTCCACGCCTGCTTGTTGTCGAAGATGTGGCCCAGGCCGTCCCACTGCGTGGATGCCTGCAACGGCATCACGACATGGTCGTCCGCGCCGCCGAAGCCGTGCGGGAAACCCTGAGTGCCGGCGGCCGCGTCCGAACCGGTGTCCTTCATGTAGTGCACCGGGTTGATCCGGCCGCGGAACCCCCGTTGCGGACCGGCCTCGTTGAACTCCTGTGCCAGGGAGAAGGACCGGCCGCGGCGCACCAGCCCGGCCGCGTGGGCGCGGATCGCGTCGTCGGCGAAGTTCAGTGTGCCGAGCACGTCGTGCTCACCCCAGCGGCCCCAATTGCGGTACGCGGCACGGGCCTTGGCCAGCTCTTCCTCGATCGGACCGAGAGCGGGACCGGAAGTCATCGGGTGCGTCCTTTCAGCAGCAGGTCGAGGGCGTTGCCCCCGGCGACGGCGGCCCGGTCGGCCGGGGCGAGTCCGGCGGCGTCCAGCCGGGCCACCGGGTCGTCGACGCCCATGTCGAAGGGGTGGTCCGTACCGAGGACGACCCGGTCCGCACCCACCGCCGCCACCAGGTGGCGCAGGGCTTCCGGGGTGTACACGAGCGCGTCGAACCACATGCGCCGCAGATACGCGCTCGGCGGCCGGGCACAGCCGCGCGCGTCCTCGCGCACCCGCCAGGCGTGGTCGGAGCGGCCGATGTACGTCGGCAGATAGCCCCCGCCGTGCGCGGCCACCAGCTTCAGCCCGGGGAAACGGTCCAGGACCCCCGTGAAGATCAGCTGCGAGAGCGCGACCGTCGTCTCCACCGGCTGTCCCACCGTGTTGCCGAGATAGCGGGTGGCGAGCCGCTCGCCGAGCGAGCAGCCCCACGGGTGCACGAACACCACCGTGCCCAACTCCTCGGCCAGGGCCCACACTTCGTCGTGCGCGGGGTCGGCCAGCTCGCGGCCGTCGACGGTGGTGGAGACGCTGACGCCGTACAGGCCGTCCTCGGTGACCGCCCGCTCCAGCAGGGCCGCGGCGAGCGCCGGGTGCTGGAGCGGGACCGTGCCCAGGCCGTACAGACGGGACGGCGCGGCCGAACAGTGCGCGGCCACCGCCTCGTTGACGGTCCGGGCCAGGCGGGCGGCGAGGTCCGCGTCCGCCCAGTAGTGGTGCATCGGCATGGGGCCGACCACCTGGACGTCCACACCCATCGCGTCGAGGTCGGCCAGCCGCACCCGGACGTCGGTCAACGCCGGGGCCAGCCGCTTCAGTTGCGCGCGGTTGACCGCCAACGACTCGGGGGAGTGGGCGCGTTGCTCGGCCGCCAGCTCGGCCGCGAGACCGGGCGTGTCGGCGACGAGGGCGTCGGCGGCGGGGACGGCGAGGTGGCCGTGGAAGTCGACGACCGGGGTGGTGACATCCGGGGTGGTCATGCCGCCACCGTCAGGGAGTTGAGGGTCTCCGACATGATCCGCGCCGGGTCCGCGCCCGGGGTGTCCGGGCGGATCTCCCACGCGGCCAGCTGGAGCGAGTTCTCCAGCACCATCCGCACCCGGGGCAGCCGCCGGTCCATGAACACGTCCAGGGCCTTGTCCAACGGGGCGTCCCCGCAGACCAGTTCGGCCAGGAGCACCGCGTCCTCCATGCACATCGCGGCGCCCTGAGCGATCAACGGCGGGCAGGCGTGCGCCGCGTCGCCGACGACCATCACCCGCCCGCGGTGCCAGGGGCCGTCGACCAGGACGGCCTCGATCCACCGGTAGTCGACCGCGGTGTCCGCGGGCAGCGCGGCCAGGATCCCGCCCCACATGCCGCCGTACCCGGCGCCGCGTTCGCGCAGCAGGGACAGCGGCGCGCGCGGCCCGACCAGGGAGGTGTCGAGGTTCTCGTCGAGCAGGTAGGCGTAGCACCGGTCGGCGGAGATCGGGCTGTAACCGGCCTTGAACCGGGGGCCGCCGTAGTAGACCTCCGCGCAGTCCATCCCGGCGGGCCGCTCGGCCACCACCCGGAAGATCGACATGCCGACCGGGCGGGGGGCGGTGTCGATGCCGATCAGGCCGCGCAGCCGGGAGTTGATGCCGTCGGCGCCCACGACGAGGTCGTAGCGGCCGGTGGAACCGTCCGTGAAGGCGACGTCCACTTGGTCCGCGGCCGGGTCCAGGCGCTCGACGCTCAGGCCGAGGCGGACGGTGACGCCGTGCGCGTACACCGCGTCGCACAGCGCGTTCTGCAGGTCCGAGCGCAACGCACTGGCCGTGGACGGCAGTTCCGGGCCGCCGGTGTGCGGGGTCGACAGTTCGGTGAGCAGGCCGCCGTCGGCGCGGCGCAGCCGCATGATGTCGAACGGCACCGCGCGGGCGAGGACTTGGTCCAGGACGCCCACCGAACGCAGCGCCTTGAGCGCGTTGCCCTGGATGGTGATGCCGTGGCCCACCCCGAACCACTGGGGCGAGATCTCCACCAGCTCCACCTCGGCGCCGCGCTGGGCGAGCGCGAGACACAGCACGCTACCGGTGATGCCGCCGCCGACGACGAGCACCTTCTGTACGGGCATGGGCGATCCTTGCGAACGTGGGGAACGAGGGGGCAGCCGCGCCGGGTTCACGCCACCGGCGGCGGGTCCGACGGCCAGCGCGGGTCGAGTTCGTGGAAGTGCTCGACGTCCGGCGGCCCGGCGAAGAACGGCCCGACCAACTCCCGCCAGCGGCCGAACCGTTCGGACTCCCGGAAGCCGGTCATGTGCGCGGCGACCGACTCCCAGCCGACCAGCAGCAGAAAGACCCGCGGCTGCTCCTCGCAGCGCAACAGCTGCGCCCACCGGAACCCGTCGGCCGCGGCCAGGACTTCACGGGCCTTGCCGAAGACCTCCCGGAACTCCTCCTCCCGGCCGGCCGTCACGGTCAGCCGGGCATGCTCGACGACCACGTGCACTCCTCAAGGGTTGGGTGCTCCGAGCCTGGGGTTGCGGCCCACACCCGGTCAACGGATCCAGGCATCGCCAAGGGGCACGTCATCCATCCCGTACGACGATGCAGGCGCCGCGCGGCGCAACCGCACATCGCCGGGGTCGGCGGCGGGCAGGGCGAGGCGGCCGATGGCTGGCATCGCGAACGACCATTTCCGCCCCGGGGCGCGGCTGCCTAGCGTCAGGGGTAGGCCCTGTCGTCACATTCCCGTCTGCCCCGCGACGCCATGCACGCACTCTCGCCGCACCGGGCCCACACCCAAGTACGTCCAGTACGAGGGCGCGGGCCCGGCACGCCGAGAGCACGCTCCCCCACTCTCGGCTTCGCTCGAGCGGGGGGACCCCCACGCCGCCGCAGGGCCCGCCCTCCGGGCGAACGACGGGAATGTGACGACAGGACCTAGCCGTCGTCCACCGAGGAGAGCCGCCCGTGCCCGACCAACCCCCTTCGCACGCAGGACCGTTCGCGCTCGGTGCCTTCACGGGGCGGGCCGCGGCCTTCCCCGGTCTGGTCACCGGAGCCCGGGTGCGCGACCTGTCCGACCAAGTGCCGTCCCTGCGCGCCCTGTTGGCGGACTGGGACAGCTGGCTGCCCCGGCTGCACACCCTCGCCCAGGACCCCGACGGCACCTGGCACGACCTCGCCGCCCTGCGCGTCCACGCGCCCGTCGAACCGGGCCAGATCCTGCAGAGCGGCGCCAACTACCGCAAGCACGTGGTGGATCTGGTCGCCGCAGAGAAGGAGAGCGTGCACGGGGCAACCCCCGAGGAAGCCCGCGCCGACGCCGAGCGGATGATGGACGCCCGCGCCCGGCACGGCGTCCCCTACCTCTTCCTCGGCTCGCCGCGCGCCGTCTGCGGACCCTACGACGACGTCGTGCTGCCCGCGCTCGGCGAACAGCACGACTGGGAACTCGAACTCGCCCTCGTCATCGGCAGATCGGGTCGCGACATCCCCGAGGCCGAGGCCATGGAGTACGTCGCCGCGTACACGATCTGCAACGACCTCACCACCCGCGACCGGCTCTACCGCCCCGACCTCAAGGCCATCGGCACCGACTGGTTCACCGCCAAGAACGCCGACACCTTCCTGCCGACCGGCCCCTTCCTGGTCCCGGCCGCCTTCGCCGGGGACCCGGGCGACCTGCGCATCACCCTGCGGCACAACGGCGTCGTCCGGCAGGACGAGTCCACCAAGGACATGATCTTCGACATCCCCCGGCTCATCGCCTACGCCTCCGCGACCACCACACTGCGCCCCGGCGACCTGCTGCTCACCGGCTCCCCGGCGGGCAACGGCGCGCACTGGGGCGTCTTCCTGAAGCCCGGCGACGTCATCGAGGCGGAGATCACCGGCCTGGGCCACCAGCGCAACACCGTCAGGAGCGCCACGTGAGCAGCACCTTCCAGCCCATCACCCATCTGCGCCATGTCGACCTGGCCGTACCGGACTTCACCACCCAGCGCGCCTTCTACGGCTCCACCTGGGGCCTGACCGAGGTCGCCGCCGACGACGGCATCGCGTTCTTCGCGGCCGAGGGCAGCCCCGAACAGTACGTCGTCCGCGTCCGCAGGGACGAGCGGAAGCGGCTGGACCTGGTCGCCTTCGGTGCGGCAAGCCGCGGCGACGTGGACGAACTGGCGCTGCGGCTGGCCCGGGACGGAGTCCAACTCCTTGGCGAACCACGGCTGTTGGGCACCCCGGGCGGCGGTTACGGGGTCCGCTTCTTCGACCCCGACGGGCGGGTCGTGGAGGTCTCCGCCGAGGTCGCCACCCGCACGCACCGCCACATCGAGGAGCGCGAGGCGATCCCCGTCCGGCTCTCGCACGTCGTGGTCAACTCCCAACAGCCCGAACACCTGCGGGACTTCTACGTCCGCCACCTCGGCTTCCGGCTCACCGACACGCTGTACTCCGCACACATGGGCGACCTCATGTACTTCCTGCGGTGCAGCCCCCTGCACCACTCCTTCGCGATTGCCCGCGGACCCCATGTCTCCCTGCACCACGCCTCGTTCGAGATGCGCGGCGTCGAGGAGTACATGCGCGGCACCGGGCGGGCGCTGCGGGCCGGGACCCGGCTGACCTGGGGCCCCGGGCGCCATCTCGCGGGCGACAACACCTTCTCGTACTTCCACGACCCGCACGGCAACACCGTCGAGTACACCACCGAACTCGCCGTCCTCGAAGAGGACCTGTGGCACCCGGGCCGGCACGACGTGGACGACCCGGTCACCCAGGACCAGTGGGGCACCGCCGACCCGATGAGCGAGTCGGTCGCCAAGGAGCAGTTCAACGACCCCGACGTGCTCTTCGAAGCACCGCCGGTCTGACTCCCAACCCCCTTGAGAAAGGCCGCCGTTGTGGCAACGATCCTGAAGCACGCCGTACCCGGGGCCGAAGTCGCGGCTTCTCTCGACCAGGTGCGCGAGACCGTCGCCGGCGTCATCGCCGACATCCGCGAACGCGGCGACGACGCGGTGCGCGCGTACTCCGAGAAGTTCGACAAGTGGAGCCCGGACGCCTTCCGGCTGAGCGCCGGGGAGATCGAGCGGATCGTCGCCTCGGTGCCCCAGCAGGTCATCGACGACATCCGCTTCGTCCAGGACCAGGTGCGCTCCTTCGCCCGCCATCAGCTCGACTCGCTGCGGGAGTTCGAGGTGGAGACCCTGCCGGGCGTCCGGCTCGGGCAGAAGCACATCCCGGTGCGGGCGGCGGGCGCGTACATCCCCGGCGGTCGCTACCCGCTCACCGCCTCCGCGCACATGACCGTCGTCACGGCCAAGGTCGCGGGCGTGCCCCGGGTGGTCGCCTGCACCCCGCCGATCCACGGCGAGATCCCCGCCGCGACCGTCGCCGCCATGCACCTCGCGGGCGCCGACGAGATCTGGCTGCTCGGCGGCGTCCAGGCGGTCGCCGCGATGGCCGTCGGCACGGACGCCATGCGGCCGGTCAACCTGATCGCCGGGCCCGGCAACGCCTATGTGGCCGAAGCCAAACGGCAGTTGTTCGGCGAGATCGGCATCGACCTGTTCGCCGGACCCACCGAGATCCTGGTCCTCGCCGACGAAACGGCCGACCCGTTCGTGTGCGCCGTCGACCTGCTCTCCCAGGCCGAACACGGCCCCGACTCCCCGGCCGTGCTCATCACCACCTCCCGCGAACTCGCCGAACGCACGATCGCGGAGGTGGAACGGCTGCTGCCCGGCCTGCCGACCCGCGACTTCGCCGGGCCCGCCTGGCGCGACCACGGCCAGGTGCACGTGGTCGACACGATCGACGAACTGTACGCGCTGGCCGACGAGTTCGCCTTCGAGCACGTCGAGGTGCTGACCGCCGAGCCGCGCCTCGCGCTGAAGCGCATGACCCAGTACGGCGCCCTGTTCCTCGGTGAGGGCACCTGCGTCTCCTTCGGCGACAAGGTCATCGGCACCAACCACGTCCTGCCGACCCGGGGCGCCGCCCGCTACACCGGCGGCCTGTGGGTGGGCAAGTACCTCAAGACGGTCACCTACCAGGAGGTCACCGACTTCGAGTCGCAGACCCTGCTGGGCCGCCTGTGCGGACGGGCCAGCAGGGTCGAGCTGTTCGAGGGCCACGCACGCTCCGGCGACGTACGGGCCGCCCGGGCCGCGGGCGACGAACTCCCGTGGAACGAGGCGTGAGCGGCGCCCCCGGCACGGGCGCCCTGGCCGCGCGGACGGCGCTGATCACGGGCGGCGGCGGCCCCCTCGGCCGGGCGTTCGCGCTCGCCCTGGCCGCGGCCGGCGCCCGGGTCGTCCTCGTCGGCCGCACCGAACGGGCGCTCACCGAGGCGGCGTTGCGGGTGGCCAAGGAGGGCGGCCACGCGCGCACCGCGGTCTGCGACGTCTCCGACCCGGCGGCAGTGCGCACCCTGGCCGCCGAACTCGCCGACGAGGACGTCTCGTTGCTTGTCAACAACGCCGGAATCGCGGGCCCGGTAAGGCCGTTGACCGACGTCGAGCCCGAGGAATGGGACGAGGTGTTCGCGGTCAACGTCCGCGGCACCTATCTGATGTGCCGGGCCTTCCTGCCGCCGATGACCGCGGCCGGGCGGGGCGACATCGTCAACATCGCCTCCGTGAGCGGGAAACGGCCGCTGCTGAACCGGACGCCGTACACCGCCGCCAAGATGGCGCTGCTCGGGCTGACCCGGACCCTGGCCGGGGAGGTCGGCCCGCTCGGGGTCTCCGTCAACTCCCTTTCGCCGGGCCCGGTCCGGGGCCCGCGCATGGACCGCAACTTCCGGATGACCGCCGAACTCACCGGCTGCACCGCGGCGGAGGCCGAACGGGACTTCGCCTCCCGCGCCGCGCTCGGCCGGCTCGTCGAGGAGGACGAGGTCGCCCGCGCCCTGCTGGCCATGCTCGCCATGCCCGGCCTGTGCGGAGCGGACATCGACCTCTCGGCGGGGATGATCGCCCCCGCGTAGCAGGGCACACGTGTCCGCACCTCCCCCCTCGGGCCGCCCGCAGGCCCCGCGCACGCTCTTCACCGCCGCACCGCACCAGAGCCGCCGTCGTCGCATGCCGTCCCCCGTGGGCGACGACGATCCCCAACTCGAAAGGCCCGCCATGACGTTGATCACCCGGCGCTCGGTCCTGATCGCCGGAACCACGACGGCCGGGGCGCTGCTCGTGCCCGCGGTCACCGCCGTCCCCGCGAGCGCGACGACCGGCACGTCTCTCACGGTCGGCACGGGGCAGACGTACGAACTCGCCGCGACCACCCGGCTGCGCACGCTCTCCATCGCCTCCGGCGGGAAGATCGTCGCCCCGGACGGCCACAGCCTCACCCTGACCGTGGACGGCGTGGAGACCGGCCAGGCGCTGACCGCCACGGGTGCCACCGCGACCCTGATCGCCCCCGGCACCTACCGCGGCGATGTCGTCCTCACCGTGGCCGTGACCAACCCGGTCACCTACGAGACCCTCACCTTCCCCTTCCGGCAGGCCCTGTACGTGACCGCGGCCGGCGTCGACCGCACGAAGTCGGTGCCGGCCGCCGTACGCGGCGGCAGACTCACCGACACGGCCGCCCGGAACGTGGCCATCACCTCGACGGGCGAGTGCTTCGACGGCGTCTTCGTCGCGGGCGGCACGTACACGCTCGAACGCCCCGTCATCTCCCTGACGGGCAACGGCCGTTGCGACTTCGTCGGTTACGGCGCCGCCGTCGTCGCGGACGGCATGGACACCCAACTCGTCGTGGACGGCGCCCGTATCGGCAACAAGGGCGTCGTCCGCACCGGGATCGTCGCCAGCGGCGGGGCCAACGTCCTGGTCAAGGACTCCTTCGTCCGCACCCGCAACGGGACCCTGCCCGCCGGCTACCAGGCCACCGTGGAGACCCCGTACATGGAGTCGGTGCCCTGGATGCTCGGCCTCGACGGCAACGTCCGCGCCACCAACCTGATCGGCGCGGGCAGCGCGGCCACCTACCTCAACTCCACCGTGTTCTCCGAGACTTGGGGCGCCCTGTCGGTGGAGGCGGGCGACGGGCTGAAGCTCACGGCGATCAACAGCCACGTCGGCAACACGGGCGAGTACGGCTACGGCACCTACGCCATCGGCGATGCCACCGTCCGCGTCCTCGGCTCGCGCTTCGACGTCGGCAGCTACGCGACCATCTGCGCGGGCCCGGCCGCCTCCGTCCACTACGGCGACTCCACCCGCGAGGCGGTGGCCGCGCTCAACACCGAGCTGGAACTGGGGCTCAGCCAGGCCGAGTTGGCGGCCGTGCCCGAGCGCGGCACGGTCGTGAACTCGGGCCGCTTCGGCTACATGTTCTTCGGCACCGGCACGTTGAAGATCGACGGCGGGACGGTCGTCAACTCCCGGCGCGCGACCTTCCTCAACAAGGGACAGCAGACCACCATCACCGTCGACGGCTCCCAGGGCGCCCGCCTCAACCCGGGCGACGGCACCGTCCTCCAGGTCATCGAACTGGACGACCCGGGCCCGGTGAGCGTCGACGGCAAGATGATGAACACCGGCGTGTACACCGAACCCACCGGCGACCCGGCCAAGGACACGACCTTCGACGTCACCACCGCGCACACCACCGACTCGGCCGCCACCTTCACCTCCATCGCGCTGAAGGGCGACTTCTACAACGGCATGCGCACGGGCCGGAACCTGGTCCTCGGTTTCGCCAACTCGACGGTGGAGGGCGTCATTTCGTCCTCGGCGACCCGCCACCGCACATCGACGATCGACTCGTCCAACTTCTACGACCTGGGCATCGTCACCAACACCGTCCAGCCCGCCGTGAACAACGGCGTCATCGTCGAACTCGGCGCCGGTTCCACCTGGACGGCCACGGGAACGTCGTACCTGACGAAGCTGGTCCTGGCCGCCGACGCCGAGGTGCGCGCACCGCGCGGCAGGACACTCACGGCGACGGTCGACGGCACGACCACGGCGATCGAGCCCGGCGGCAGCTACACGGGGGCGATCGTGCTCACCGTGGAGTGACCCGGGCCCTTACGGCGGTGCCCGGGAGTGCGGCCCTGGGCACCGCCTCCGCGCTGCCGCTGGCGCGGGAGCCGTTGACCGTCCTGGACGGAGTGCGGCACGTGGTGGCCCTTCAGACGCGGCACCCGGCCTCACCGTATCCCGCGCTCCGGAACAGGCTCACCGGCTTCGATCCGGCCGAGCTGGACGCCGGGTTCACCGGGCGGTCCGGATCCGCCGTGGTCGTTCGGCGTCCGGCCGTGGTACGGCCGCTGTGACCAGCCGTGCCACCGAAGGCGAGGCACCGCGATTGACCAGCGCGGATACGGTCTCTCAGAAGGCCATTCGCAGGTCTACCTGCCGTCACCCGGGCCCGGCACAATCGCCCGTATGACGATCACCGTGGCCGAGCCGCCCCCGCACGACACCCCTGTCGTTCTCGCCCGGGGATTCCTGACGGGCGGCGTGGTCGGGGCGTCGCCGGCCGCTCTTGCCGTCGGCGGCAGCACCGAGAACACGCCGCTGTTCGTCATGGGGTGGGTCCTGCCCGTGGTCTACGGGCTGCTCTTCTTCCTCGCCGGTGTGCCGCGGCGGGCCCGGGAGGCGGCGGTGGTACCCCGCACAGCACTCGCGATGATCGAGACCCTGCACGCCGTCGGGGGTGAATCGAGCGACGTACCGGTGCGGTTCGACCTGACCGTCGCGCCGGACGACGCGCCGGCGTACCGCGTCGCGATCACGCAGGACATCAACCTCGTCGAGCTGCCCGACTACCGGCCGCGCCGCGTCCTGGTGGTCCAGTACCCGCCGGACCGGCCGTGGCGGGTGCGGATCGTGAAACGGCCGGCACCGGAATGGGCGGAGCGGGCGGCCGGGGCCCGCCTGGACTCGGCGCCCGGTCCGGCCACGCTGCGCGAGCCCTCGGCGGGCTGTGCCTTCGGCTCCGTCGTGCTCCTCGGCCTGCTGCTCGGCGCGGCCGGTGTGATCCTGCCGTTCCACGCCGACCTGTTCGACGGGGACGCCACCGCACGGCAGTCCGCCTCGGACCGGCCCTCCGTCTCCGCCACGTCCTCCACCACGTCGTCCACCACCGTCGTGTCGTCGGCGTCCGGCACGGTCGCCCTCGGCCCGGACCAGTCCTTCCTCGACAAGGGCGAGCTGCGCCGGGCCGTCGACTCGCTCACCAAGGGGAAGGACGCGCGCCCGGCGCTCACCGTCGTCGTACAGGAACGCCTGCTGTCGGTCGTGTTCGCCCCCACCGGCACGCAGGCCGCGCGGTTCGACGCGCGGTCCCTGCCCTACGAACGGTTCCCCGCGCTGGTCGAGGAGGCCAGGACCACGCTCGGCGTCGACTCCCCGCGGACCTGGCAGCTCACCGCCGACGACCTCACCGGCGCCCTCACCATCAGGGTCGCCGTGACCGGTACCGGGGGCACCGCCCTGCTGGAGGCGGACGGGCAGGGCAAGGTGGTGCGGCGCACTCCGGCGGGCTGAGGGCAGGTGAGGCGGTTCGCCGTCCTACCGGAAGGCGCCGACGTTGCGTCGGACCCAGTCGGCGAAGGTGCGCGGCCCCCGGCCCAGGACCCGCTCGACGTCGGGGCTGATCCGCTGCTCGGCGGGGGTGGGCTCGCCGATGGCGTCGAGGGTGGTGTCGACCACGGGTTCGGGCATGAACCGCAGCATCCGCGCGCGGGCCTCCTCGCGGGTCTGCTCGACGAACCGGACCGGCTCGCCGAGCGCGTCGGCGAGCGCCTCGGCCCCCTGGCGGGGTGTGATGAGGGCGGGCCCGGTCAGCGTGTAGACCTGTCCGGCGTGGCCGTCCTCGTGCAGGGCCGCGGCGGCTACCTCGGCGATGTCGCCCGGGTCCACGGTCGGCAGGCCGACGTCACCGAACGGCGCGGCGACCGTCCGGTGCGCACGGACCGTCTCCGCCCAGGCGTACGCGTTGGAGTGGAAGCCACCGGGCCGCAGCACCGTCCAGTCCAGCCCCGACTGCCGGACGGCGTCCTCGAAGGCCCGCATCGTGCCTCCGTGGGACGCGGACCGCGGCCGGGTGGCGACGCCGATGGAGGACAGCAGGACGATACGGTCGACCCCGCCGGCCTTCGCGACGCCGACGATGCCCCGGGGGCTCAGCAGGTGGGCACCGGCCCCGCCGTCGTGCAGGAACAGCGCGTCGGCGCCGTCGAGATGGGGCCGGAGGCTCTCCGGGTCGGCCAGGTCGGCCTGCCGGTGGCGCACACCGTCCGGCACGGCCACGGGCGAGGTTCCCCGGGACACCGCGGTGACCCGCGCGCCGGTCGCCGCGAGTGCCGCTACGAGCGGACGGCCCACGTTGCCGGTCGCCCCCGTCACTACGATCATGAGCAACTCCCTTGCTGTTTCAGCCTGTTGGCGCTCGCCCGAGCGGGCGAGAGCGCCTCGGTCCGGACCGGTTTCCGCCGTGATCCGGTGAACAGGCCGAAGCTAACACCGCCGGTATAGTAGGTACCTAGAGGAAAGTGGCTATCCACAAAGGGGGCGGACATGGTCGGTGAAACGGCCTGGGCGGCATCCGCGTCGGCCTCGTCGGACCCCGAACTGGCCTGTCCGATCGGCCCAGTTGTGGACATCGTGTTCAGCCGGTGGACCACGCCGATCCTGTGGAGCCTGAACACGCACGGCAAGCAGCGGTTCGTCGAGCTGGAACGCCGGATCACCGCGATCACGCCGAAGGTGCTGACCCAACGGCTGCGGCAGTTGGAACGCGACGGACTGGTCGTGCGCACCTACCACCCGGAGGTCCCGCCTCGGGTCGAGTACGAGATCACCGACCTCGGCCGAAGCCTCGCCCCGATCTTCGCCCACCTCGCCGAATGGGCGTCCGGCAACCTCGGCAAGGTCGAACTGGCCCGGCACGACTACGACTCCAGGCCCTGAGAGGTTCTCCTTCGTCGCGCCTGCGCGGTGCTCAGCCGTCGAGTTCGAAGACTCCGTAGCCGAATCCCCGCACCTCGACCCGGGCGCCGGTCAGTTCGGCGCCCGCCGTCTCCAGGGCCCGGCCCGTGCCGCCGTACGGGTAACTCGCCCGCTCCCGGCGCGGGTTGACGACGACGAGGTACCGGCCGCCCCGCACGTACACGAACGGGTAGCCGGTGTGCAGCACCTCCAGCGAGCCGTGCGAGCCGAGTTCCGGGGTCGCCCCGCGCAGCGCGATCAGGCGGTGGACGAGGTGCAACAGGGAGGTGCCGTCGGCGCGTTGGGCCGCCACCGTCGGGCGGTCGGGGGACGGGTCCAGGGGGAGGTAGATGCGGTCCTCGGGGGCCGTGGAGAAGCCCGCGTTCGGGCCGTCGTCCCACTGCATCGGGGTGCGCGAGCCCGCCCGGTTGAAGCGGGGGCCCAGGACGCTGCCCTCCTTGTCGGGCAGGTCCGGGACGTAACGCATGCCGATCTCGTCGCCGTAGTAGATCGCGGGCAACGTCGGCCAGGTCAGCTGGAACGCGAAGGCGGGCGGGAGCTGTTCGGCCGTGCGGGGGCCGCAACGCAGCCTGGAGAAGTCGTGGTTGGCGGTCGGGAGGGAGACGAAGCCGTTGCCGGCCAGGGTTGTTGACGCCTTGGCGTAGGCGTCCACGAAGGTCTGTGCCGAGCCTCGGCCGGCCGCGTCGAAGTAGCAGTCCTGCGGGGGCCAGGCCGCGTCGACCGTGCCCGTGCCGTTGCTCCAAAGGGAGCGCAGGGCAAGGCCGTTGGCCGCGCCGCCGAAGTGCAGGAAGAAGTCCGCGTGGAAGCCCGCGGGCACGGACACCTCCGGGTCGCCCCACTCCGACAGCAGCACCGCGTCCGGGTGCGCCGCGTCCAGCCAGTGGCGCAACTCCGTCCAGATTCCCGCCGTTTCGGCCTTGCCGGGGTCGTCCTTGACCAGGGAGGCCGCCATGTCGACGCGGAAACCGGCGAGGCCGAGCCGCAGCCGGTGGTCCATGACCGTGCGCAGCGCCTCGCGGTTGGCGCGCGGGCCCTCCGCGTCCACCGGCTGCCGCCACGGCTCGGCCGGATTCCCGCGCGCGTAGCCGAAGTTGAGCGCGGGCTGGAAGGCGAAGAAGTTCGGCAGGTACGAGCCGGGGCGGGCGCCCGGAGAGGCCACGAAGCCCTCCGGGCGGCCCTCGGCGGTCCAGATGTAGCGGTGGTCGTCGGGGTCGTCGGCCGCTGCCCGGAACCAGGGGTGCGCGTCGGAGGTGTGCCCGGCGACCAGGTCGAGCAGGACCCGGATACCGCGCCGGCCCGCCGCGTCCACCAGCCGCGCCAGGTCGTCCGCGGTGCCGTAACGCGGCGCCACGGCAAGGTAGTCGGCGACGTCGTACCCGGCGTCCCCGAACGGCGAGACGAAACAGGGGTTGAGCCACACGGTGTTCACGCCGAGCCACGCGAGATGGTCCAGGCGCTCGGCGATCCCGTTGACATCACCGATGCCGTCGCCGTCGGAGTCGGCGAACGACTGCGGGTAGATCTGGTAGAAGACGGCGTCGGCCAGCCATGCGGGGGCGGGGCGGAACGAGGTCATGCCGCCGACCCTAGGCGAGCCGCACCGCCGTACGCCGCCGTTGCCCGGAAGACGACCCCCACGGGCGCGCCGTCGACTCGCGCCGTGCGCCCCCGTACCGCCCGCCCGACCCCTAAGCTCGGCGGAATGTTCTCCCCGCACGGTCCCACCCTCCGCGAACTGGCCGTACAGGCGATGTCGTCCGTCGAGCACGGCTACGACCTCCTCGCGCCCAAGTTCGACCACACGCCCTTCCGTACGCCGGACACGGTCCTGGACGCGGTCGGGCACACCCTCCGTGAGCTGGGCCCGTTCGAGCGCGGCCTCGACCTGTGCTGCGGCACCGGCGCCGGGATGGAGGTGCTGCGCGGGGTGTGCCGGGAGGGCGTCACCGGGGTCGACTTCAGCGCGGGGATGCTGAAGATCGGCCGGGAGCGGGAGCGGGAGCGGGAGCGGGAGCGGGAGCAGGAGCAGGCGTCGGACGGCGGCGCGTCCGTGCTCTCGTGGGTGCGGGGCGACGCCCGTGCGCTGCCCTTCGGGCCGGTGTTCGACCTCGTCGCCAGCTTCGGCGCCATCGGGCACTTCCTGCCGGACGAACTCCCCGGCCTCTTCGCCCAGGTCCACGCCGTGCTCAAGCCCGGCGGCCGGTTCGCGCTGCCGGTCGGGGCACCGCCCGGGCCGGCCTCGCCGTGGTCCTGGGCGCTCCAGGGCTTCGACACCGCGATGCGGATCCGCAACGCGGTGTGGCGGCCACCGTTCGTCATGTACTACCGGGCGTTCCGCTTCGGCGACCTCCAACGGGAGCTGGCGCGCGCCGGGTTCACCGTACGGCTGTACGCCCTGGACGACTTCGGCCGCCGCCCGGACGGCAGCCCGCGCGCCCGGCTGATCGTGGCCACGCGGGACGACGGCACCGGCACCCCCTGAACCGCCGTGGGCCGCTCCGCGCAAGGGGCGGCCGACGCCGCGGCGCTCCGGCTCAGACGAAGCGGCGGACGAACGACAGCGCCGTGTCCGCGACCTCCTGCCAGCCGTGGTCGATGGTCAGCGCGTGACCGCGGTCCTTCATCTCGACGATCTCGGTGACGCCCGGATTGCGCTGCTGCCGCTTGAACGAGGCGTTCGCGATGGCCCACGGCACGGTGTGGTCCTTCTCGCCGGAGACGACCAGCAGCGGGCCGCGCTCCGGATTCTCCGTGTCGACCTTCGCCTCGGTCCACGGGTTGAAGTTCGCCACGGCCGCCTGGAACAGCGGGGCGCCCGGCGCGGGCACGGCGAACGTCTCGTACAACTCCTTGGCCTCCTCCTCGCTCACCGCGTTGGCGAAGCCGTACCGGAACTGGTCGAAGGTGAGCGGGACGGCCCGGCTCCGGTTGGCCGGGTTGCTCAGGACGGGCGCGGCGGAGCGCAGCGCCGAGACGGGCAGCGGCAGGACGCCCCGGAAGGGGGCGGGGTCGATGGCGACCGAGGCGGCGCAGCGACCACGCCCCGCGAGGATCTGGGTGAGCAGGCCGCCGAACGAGTGCCCGATCACCGCGGGTTTGCGGTCCAGACCGCTGATCAGCGCGTCCAGGTGGTCGGCCACCTGGCCGACCGTCTTGCCCGCGAACACCTCCGGATGCGCGTTGGCGTCCGCGACCGTGTCGGGATCGTCGGGCCAGGACAGCGAGACCGCCGCGTACCCGGCCTGCTCGAAGTGGGCGACCCAGCGGTCCCAACTGCTCGGCAGCAGCCACAGACCGTGCACGAAGACGACCGGGACCCGCCCGGAGGCGTTGGCACTCTCGATCAGTTGTGCGTCATTGGAGGTCATGCCGTGAAAGCTATGCGGTCACGGCGCCCGCGCAACCGTCCGGAGCCCGCACTCGGCCGGAGCGGGCCAAGGGGTACGACGCACGCGTACGGCTCGTGACGTATGCCGGACGGCCTTATGCGGACGCCCGGGCAGCCGTACGCCGAAGCCGCGACAGCCGTACGCGCGCGGCCGGTGCCGCGACAGCCGTACGCGTGCGCCGGGTGCGCGTCGGAGACCGGGTCAGAAACGCGCCGCCAGCCAGCGCAGCTTCGTCGCCTCCTGGTACGGGCCGCCGCCCTCGTGGTCGTTGAAGTCGTACACCTCGATCGCCTTGTCCTCCTGCCCCCACACGTTGAACGCGGCGAAGACCGTCGACGGCGGGCAGGTGAGGTCCTCCAGGGCCGCCGAGAACAGCGCCGGGGCCCGGCCGCGGCCGGCGAAGTGGACGCCGTCGAAGTACGCCAGGGTGCGCCGGACCTGGGCGGTTCGGCCGCGGTGGGTCTTGAGGTAGTTGCCGATCTCGCGGTACGGGTCGCGGTCGGTCAGCGTCGTCGCGCGCGGGAAGTCGCACAGGAACGGCACGTCCGGCGCGACGGCCGCGAGGTCCGGCACCAGGCCGCCCGCGACGATCGCGATGCCGCCGCCCTGACTGCCGCCGACGACGGCGGTGCGCGCCGGGTCCGTCAGCGGGTGGGAGCGGGCCGCCTCCACCGCGCGGACCGCGTCCGTGAACAGCCGCCGGTAGTAGTAGCTTTCGGGGTCCTCGATACCGCGGGTCATGAACCCGGGGTACGCCGGACCGAAGCCCACCGGGTCCGGGGTGTCCCCGCCGCCGCCCCACGCACTGCCCTGGCCGCGCGTGTCCATCACGAAGTGCGCGTAACCGGCCGACGCCCACAGCAGATGTGTGTGCGGCAGGCCGCGTCCGCCGCCGTACCCGATGAACTCCACGACCGTCGGCAGCGGCGAACTCGCCCTGCTCGGGAGGGTCAGCCAGCCCTTGACCGGGTGACCGCCGAACCCGGCGAACGTCACGTCGTACACGGTCACCGTCGTCAGGTGCGTCTCGACCGGCTCGAACCGCGCGTCCAGGTCGTGCTCGCGGCTCTCCGCCAGGGTCTTCGCCCAGAAGGCGTCGAAGTCCTCGGGCTCCACGGACGCACTGGTGTAAGTGCGGAGTTGGTCGAGTGGCAGGTCGAACTGGGCCATGAAGGTCCTACCTTTGTCCAAGCGGGTGCGGATGATCACACCGTACGGCGGGTGCCGTGCCCACGCCAGGGTCCGATCGGGACGGGCGGCGGGCGATCTCCGCGGCTACCATGACGGCGTGGATCTCCTGGTGAAAGACGCCCGACTGCTCGTCGTCGACGGGGACCGCGAGATCCCCGGTGGCTGGATCGCGATCGACGCCGGACGCGTCGCGGACGTCGGAGGACCGGGCAGCGAACCCGAGGCCGCGCGGACGATCTCGGCGAGCGGGCGCCTGGTCACGCCCGGCCTGGTCAACACGCACCACCACATCTACCAGAACCTCACCCGCTCCTACGCCCCCGCCGTGAACGGCACCCTCTTCGACTGGCTGACCACGCTGTACCCGCTGTGGGCCGCCCTCGACGAGGAGGGCGCGTACGTGTCGGCGTACGTCGGCATGGCCGAACTCCTGATGGGCGGCTGCACCACGTCCTCCGACCATTTGTACGTGCACCCCCGGCCCCACCTCGTGGACGCCGAGATCCGCGCCGCCCGCGACATCGGCTTCCGCTTCCACGCCACCCGCGGCTCGATGACCCGCTCGGTCGAGGACGGCGGACTGCCGCCGCGCAGCGTCACCCAGACCGAGGACGAGGTCCTCGCCGACAGCGAACGGCTGATCAAGGCCCACCACGACCCCGGACCCGGCGCCCTGATCCGGGTGGCACTCGCGCCCTGCTCGCCGTTCTCGGTGACCAGGGAACTGATGACGGCGACGGCGGAACTCGCCGAGCGGTACGACGTACGGCTGCACACCCACCTCGCCGAGGACCACGACGAGGACACGTACTGCCTGGCGACCTACGGCTGCCGTCCCGTCGAGTACTTCGAGGACACCGGCTGGCTCAGCGACCGCAGCTGGGTCGCGCACTGCATCTACCCGAACGACGGCGAACTGCGCCGCCTGGCCGCCGCGGGCGTCGGCGTGGCGCACTGCCCCAGCTCCAACATGCTGATCGGCGGCGGTACGGCACGGGTGCGCGAGATGCGGGAACTGGGGCTGCCGGTCGGGATCGGCTGCGACGGCTCGGCGTCCACGGACCACGCCTCGCTGTGGATGGAGACCCGCAACGCGCTGCTGCTGGGCCGCTACCGGGGCGGCCCCGGCGCGATGACGGCGCGCGACGCCCTCGACATCGCCACCCGCGGTTCCGCCCGCTGCCTCGGCCGGGCCGACGAACTCGGCCATCTGCGGCCGGGCGCCTGCGCGGACCTGGTGGTCTGGGACCTGCACGAGGTGGCGCTCGCGGGCGCGGTGAGCGACCCGGTCGAAGCCTGGCTGCGCTGCGGACCGGCCCGCGCGTGGACGACGGTCGTGGGCGGACGGGTACTGGTGGAGCGCGGCGAGCCGCTGCTCCCGGCACTCGCCGACGTGCTGCGGGACCACGGGCGGATCGCCCGGCGGATGCAGGGCCTGGCGTAGCCCGTTGGACGACACGGCGTAACCCTGTAGCCCTCTGCGCGGTCAGCGTCCGGCATCGGCGGCGAGCCGCTCGCCCAGGACCGTGCCGAATGTGGCGGGCTCGCGGCCGAGCAGGGTGGCCAGGACCGGGTCGGCGGTGGCGAACTCGCCCGCGCGGGCGGCGCGGAAGATGCCGAGCAGGTGGCTCGCGGTTTCGGCGGGCACACCCTGGCCCACCAGTCGGTCCCGGAAGGCGTCGTCCGGCGCGGTCGTCCTCTTGAAGGCGCGGCCGGGGATGTCGGTGGCGATGCGGGCGATGTCGTCGAAGGTCAGGGCCTGGCCCGCGGTGAGTGGGGGTGTGGGGCCGTCGATGCGGCCCTCGTCGGCCAGCAGGACGGCGGCGGCCTCGGCGAGGTCGGCGTGGGAGGTCCAGCGGACCGGCCCGTCCGCGGGGAGCACGATCTCGCCGGACTCCAGGGCGGGGCCGAGGAAGTGCAGGGCGCTGGCCGCGTGGAAGCCGTTGCGCAGCGAGGTGAACGGCACACCGCAGGCGCGCGACGCGTCCTCGGTGGCGGCGTGGTCGCGGCACGCCTGGAAGCGGGACGTGGCCGAGGCCCCCGTCTGGCTGGTGTACAGGATGCGCCGGGCGCCCGCCGCCACGGCCGCGTCGATCGCGGCCCGGTGCAGCCGTACGGTCTCGGCGCCCATCGAGTCGACGGAGACGATCAGCACCTGGGTGGCGCCCTCGAAGGCGTGGGCGAGGCTGCCGGCGTCGGCGAAGCTCCCGGGCCGTACCCGCACCCCCCGGTCGGCGAAGTCCTTGGCCCGGTGCGGGTCGCGGACACTGACGCCGACCCGGTCCGCCGGTACGCGGGTCAGCAGCCGCTCGACGATCCGGCGTCCGAGCTGCCCGGTCGCTCCGGTCACGATGATCGACGACGCTGCGCGCCTCCATGGTCGCCGCCGTGATCAACCAGGAGCCCGCCGTCCGGGACCCGGGCCCGTCCGGCGCGGCCCGCGCCCTGCGCGCCAGACTGTCCGACCAGACGACGCTCACCGGCGCGGAACGGCACCTACTGGGGGAGTGGCTCGACCGCCTCGCCGACGACCGCCATGGGGACGACGGCCTCACTGCCGACGGCCTCGCCAACGACGGCCTCGCCAACGACGGCCTCGCCAACGACGGCCTCGCCAACGACGGCCTCGTCAACGACGGCTAAAGCGGCGCCCGTCCGCCCGCTCCCCGCCCCTGGCCGGCTAAGCCGTCCGCCGCCCCCACTCCGGCCCCATCCGCTCCCACTCCCGTTCCCACTCCGCCATCCGGTGGCGCTGGGCCACCCGCCGGACCACGAAGTGCGCGCCGAGGACGAGGCCCGCGGCCGAACCGGCCGCCCACACCCCGGTGGTGAGGGTCGCCTGCCAGACCGCCGCGTCGGTGATCGGCGGCGTCACGCTCTGCCCCGCCGCGTTGAGCCACACCTCGGTGTGCTCGCCGCGCTTGGCGCCCGCGGGGACCAGGCCGGGCCCCGTCCGGGTGCCCTGACCGGAGACCGTCCAACGCACCTTCGCCTCGTACAGGGGCTGCTTGCCGCCCTGGACGGACGCCTCCTCCTTGGGCGCGTCCTCCAGCAGCACCGCGGGGACCCGGTGCCGGTCGGCCCGCTGCTGCGCGGCCTGCGCCCGCCCGTCGTCGTACGCCCACCAGCCCGCCAGCATCCCGGCCAGGGGCGCCCCGACCAGCAGCAGGACCATGACCACCAGCGCCGTCCACGCCTCGACGACGTCCGAATGGCGCCGCAGGGGATTGCGCCGCCAGCGCCAGCCGCGCACCCGGGTTCGCATCTCAGCCTCCTCGCCGCCTCCGGCCCGTCGGAGGGGTCGAAAGAACCTCTGTCCGGGCCGGTCCGCCGCTCCCGGTGGGTGCCACCGGCCACGGCGGCGTCCACGAGGACCCCCACATCGATTGTCCGCCCATACGACGTATGCACGCACCCGATGTGCCGGTGATGGCGAGATCCCGATCTCCCCACGGGACGCTCGGCTCGCCCCGCGGAGCCGCTCGGCTGATTCCGCCACTCGTGCCCGGCCGCACCTGCCCCAACGAGCGAGCCGTGCGACGGGGTTCCCGGCAACGGCCGCCGCTCTCCGAGGCGGTCGCGTCCGCGGTCAGCCGGCGAAACCGGGCGGGACCGCGGCACCGGTGAAGAGATGCGCCGGTACGGCGTCGGCGAGGGCCCGGTAGCCGGTGGGGTTGAGGTGGAGGTGGTCGCCGACGTCGTAGGCGGGCAGCAGTCGGCGGGGGTTTTCGGGGTCGCGGACCGCCTTGTCGAAGTCGACGACCGCGTCGAACCGGCCGCTGGTGCGGATCCACCGGTTGACGGCCTGGCGGGCGGCCTCGTGCGCCCCGGCCGGGTCGTTGTAGCTGTTGCCGCCGAACGGCGTGAGGGTGGCGCCGTAGACGCGGATGCCCTGGGCGTGGGCGCGGGTGACGATCTGCCGGTAGGCGGTGCCGAGGTCCGCCGTGATCCGTCGCGTGGCGGAGTCGGTGGTCGCGGCTGCGCCGATGTCGTTGACGCCCTCGAAGACGAGGAGCCACCGGACGCCGCTCTGGGCGAGGACGTCGCGGTCCACCCGGGACAGCGCGTTGGGGCCCAGGCAGTCGCGCAGGACGCAGTTGCCGCCGGCCGCCTGGTTGAGGATCGCGACGTCGGCGGTGGCGGGGCGGGACTGGAGGCGGGCGAGGAGCTGGTCGGGCCAGCGGTCGTTGCGGTTGGTGGTGGAGCCGCGGCCGTCGGTGAGCGAGTCGCCCAGCAGCACGGCCGCGGTGGTGGCGGGCCCGGACCAGGTCTCGACGCCGCTGAGGAAGTACCAGTGGTCGGCCGTGGTGGCGCCGGTCAGGTCGGTGTCGTCGAGGTGGTCGCCGGCCAGCAGGTACGAGGTGGTGCGCGAGCCGGGGTGCGAGGTGATCGCGGTGGACGCCTGGCCGGTGGCGAGGTAGAGGGTGACGGTCAGGTTGGTGCCCGGCCCGACGTCGAGGTCCAGCGGGTCGCTGACCGCCTGCGCGGCCTTCGGGATGTCGATGCCCGGCTGCCCGTCGAACGTCACCGGCCGCGCGCTGCCGGGCACGATCGCTCCGACGCCCGCCCCGCCGTCCACCGGGAGGGCCACGGAGGCCGAGGTGACGGGCAGGTCCGTGCCCCCGAACGCGTTGGACAGGCGTATCCGCGTGTACCGGCCGCCGACCGTCACGTGCACGGTCTGGCGCAGGGTGGCGTTCTCGAACACCCGGTCGCTGCCGGTGAACGGCGCGGGCGGCATGTTGGCCGGCTCCGTCAACTGAGGCATCGCCGCCCAGGTGTTCACCCAGTGCGCGCCCTTCGTCGTCGGGGTGGCGTACCCGGGGGACGTGTCGGCCCTCACCGCGGTGGGGACGAGGAGCCCGGTGGTCGCGACGAGGAGCGTGACGACCACGCCCACCAGCGCTGATGCTCGTTTCATGGACGGCATACCTCCATCTGTGCGGGCAGATGTTTCCGGCCGGGGCGGCACCCGGCATGGCCGTGCGTGGGGTGTGTCCGTGCCGCGGCTCAGCTCGGCCGCAGGCTCTCCGGCGGGCCGAGGTAGCTGTACTTCAGGCCGCCGGTGTCGATGACGAGCCGGTCGAGCACCACGGTGGGGTCGACCATCCAGAACGTCAGCACGTGCCGTCCCGCGGTCTCGACGCGGTGGGTGGTGCCGGTGCGGTTGACGTTGTCCGCCGTGTTGCGGCCCCACTGGTTGTTCATGGTGCCGTCGTCGGAACCGGTCGCGGCGATGACGTCCACGGACTGGGGCGCCCCGTCGTCGAGGGAGACGGCATAACGCAGGCCCGGGGTGGTCAACGCCGCGTTGCGCGGGGCGAGATGGGCCCAGACGGTGACCGTGCCGGTGGTGAACAGGCTGACGTCGTACTCAAGGCGGGGGCCGGAACCGGGAGTTCGCGCGGCGGCGGTGACGGGGAACGGCTCCATGCCGTCCCCGGTGCGGCCGAGGCCCGGTACCCGGCGCCAGGAGACACCGCCTGCGGGGATGTTGCGGGAGAAGTGCTCGGCCTCGATGGCGACATGGCCGTTGGCCTCGACGAACCCGGCCAGTTGGGCGCGAGGGATGCCCGGGTTGTCGACAACGGCCTGTACGACGACGGTCGTTCCCTCCGAACCGGTGACGGTGACCGGGACGCGGCTGCTGCCCTCCGGGGCGCGGCGCCAGTCGACCGCGAGGGTGACGCGTTGTTCCCGGGCGACCGTGCCGCGGGGCCGGTCGACGGTGAGCCAGGGCGCGCCCGTGCCGATGGTGTACGCGAAGGGGGTGGCCCCGCGGTTGAACACGTCGATGTACTGGGCCGGTTGGGTCTGGTAGGGGCTGAAGGCGGGCAGGACCGCCCCGCCCCGCGCATGCGGCCACCACGCGTCGGAGCCGTCGACGGCCACGCCCATCTCCGCCGTGGTGGGGACGGCGATCCGCCGGACGGCGGGGTAGAGCTGGTCGGGCTGCGGCGGGTCGGCCCAGGAGGCGCTGGAGCCGTAGCGGGCCGTGTCGCCGTAGCCGATGTGGGTCTGGGTCTGGAAGCCCTGCCATGTGCCGCCCGCCGTGCGGGAGTTGAAGCGGTCGGCGAGTGCGAGGTCGTCGGCCAGGCGGGCCTCGGCGGCGTCGGCCCGGTCGTTGGTGGCGGCCCTGCCCTGGGCGGCGTACCGGAGGTTGGTGAACTCCGCCTGGCGCAGCAGGTACAGGTTCGCGGTGGCCGACACCGCGTAGCCGACCAGCTCGAACCACGCGTCCTGGTCGCTCGCGGGCAGCGCGGAGGCGACCTCGTCGGCCCGGGCCGCCAGGTCCTGCCACTCCCGCGTGACCCGCTCGATCTCGCGGTAGTCGGTCTGGCTGAAGGGGGTGGCCTTGTCGTCGGTGACGACCGCGGACGCGCTCGCGGGGTCCTGCGCCGGATCCAGGGTCTGGCGGCGGTTGAGCAGCTCCGGTTTCCGGCGGGTCTGCAACTGCTCGTAGCCGCGCAGCACTTGGGCGATGTCCGCGGCGAGCCGGCCGTCGAAGTTCTGCCGCGCGTACTGGAGATCCCACTCCGGCAACGCCTCCGGACCCCAACGGCCGGGCGCCCAGGCGTAGTCGAGGAAGAACTGGGTGGGCCGCTCGTTGCCCTTCACATCACCGGAGTTGGCGACCCACAGCCCGTGGCTGCCGTAGGCGTACGTCTGGTGGAGCTGATCGCGGACGTTGGGCAGGGAGTTGGTGTCGAGCCACTTGTAGCTGCGGCTGCCGCCGACGTAGTCGAAGTGGTAGTAGAGGCCGTAACCGCCCGTACGGGGAGCGGAGTCGGGGTCCGGCAGCTTGCGGACGTTGCCCCAGTTGTCGTCGGTGAAGACCACGGTGACGTCGTCGGGGACGCGCAGCCCGCTGTCCCAGTAGTGCTGGACCTCCTTGTACATCGTCCAGACCTGCGGAACCGCCGTGACGTCCTTGCCGGTTACGTCGGCGACGATCTGCCGTTGGGCGGTGATGATCTGCCGCATCAGCTCGATGCCGTTGCCATCACCGAGCGCGGTGTCGCCGTTGCCGCGCATGCCGAGGGTGACCACGCCCTCGAAGTCCTGGTCGACCATGCGCTGGATGCCGTCGCGCCAATACGCCTTGAGGGCCTCGGCGTTGTAGCGGAACGACCACTCGCCGGTGCCGCCGTAGGGGTCGTGGCCCGCCGTCACGATGTTGCCCTGGCCGTCGCGGACGGCGGCGACCGCGTGGCGGTTCCACTCCTCGATGCCGCGCATCATCGGCGCCTCGTGCGAGGTGCCCATCACGATGCCGTACGCCTTGGCGGTGGCGTGGTTGTCCGGGTCGTCCTCGGCGAAGGCACGGCCCCACACCGCGGGCCACAGGTAGTTGGCCTTCAGGCGGAGCAGCAACTCGAAGACCTTGGCGTAGAACGCGGAGTTGAACCCTCCCGCATAGCCCGTCGCCCTGCCCGGGCCGAAGGTCGCCGGGGCCCAGGTGCCCAGGGCCGGGTTCTCGTCGTTGATGAAGAAACCGCGGTATTTCACCGCCGGAGTGCCCTGCGTGTGCCGGCCGGGCCGGACGTACAGGGCGTCCCGGTGGACGGGCACGGCGTCGGCCCAGTAGTGCCAGGGGGACACCCCGATGCCGCGCGAGACGTCGTAGGCCCCGAAGATCGTCCCGCGCTGGTCGCCGCCCGCGATCACGAAGGCCCGCTCGACCCCCGGCAACGGCCGCTCCACCACGGTCTGCAAGGACGTCTCCCAGCTGCCGTCGACCGCGCTCACGTCGAGTTTCCCGGCGGCGACGAGACCGTCGAGGAGCGGACTCCGGCCGATCGTGCCGATGATCGCGATCTCGGCCGCGTCGGGAACCCGGTCGCGCACGACGTCCGGCCGTACGCCGGTCACCCGCTCGATGTCGGCCCGCAGATCGCCGACCACCCGGACGACCCCCGGCCAGTCGTCGCCGCTGACCACCAGCGGCACGGCACGCCCGGAGCGCACCAGCGGGAAGCCGCCCGCGACGGGCGCGAAGGAGATGTATGCGCCCGGGTCGGTGGGGCGCACCGACCGCTCGGCCGCGTAGGCGTCGCCGGGCAGGCCCGGTAAGGAACCGAGCGGTCCTGCGAGCGCGGTCGTGGCCGCTGCCCAGCCCAGCACGGACCGTCTGCTCACCGGGCGTCTGACGTCGTCGTCCATGCGAACTCCCTTGCGGTGGCTGCGGGTTGCGCGGCATTCGAAAGTTTCGAACGATCGGGAGAGTTCCTGCGCGCCAGATGATTGGGTACCTGAACGCGCGTCACGGGTGCGAACCGCTTCGGGAATGTAGGACCGCCGGTTCGCCCGGGTCAAGATGCGTGCAAAGCGCGATTGACGGGGGAGAAGCGCGCGGCGCGTGCAAGAGTGGGAGATGCGCCAAGGTCGGCGCACGCGCGCCGATCGACGGTCGAAACTTTCGATACTTTCGAGACAAAGCATGGCGATCACATCGGGCACGGCGGTCAGCCGAACCGCTCGATCCGGATCCGGTCCACCGGCTGCCCGGCCGCCACCAGCAGCCGGGAGGCGTGCTCGGCGAACGCGTTGGAGCCGCACACGTACGCCTCCCAGCCGCCCGCCGGCGCCGCGGCCACGACCGGTGCCACCTGGGTGGCCGAAAGCCGCCCCACGGGCACCCCCGCCGGGGCGGTGCGGGTGAACACCGGCGTGGTCTCGTCGCCGTACTCGTCCGCGTAGATCAACTCCCGTGGCCCGCGCGCCGACACCAGCAGCCGCAGCGGCACGTCCGAGCCACGCAGGCGGCGGTGGCGCACCATCGACATCAGCGGTACGACGCCGGAGCCCGCCCCCAGCAGCAGCGCGGGCCGGTCGCCGGGCCAGGCGAAGAAGCCGCTGAGCGGGCCGCGCACCTCCACCTCGTCCCCGGGCCGGGCCACCGTGTGGAACCAGCCGGAGACCTCGCCGCCCTCGACGTGGTCCAGGGTCAGCTCGACGTGCCCGGAGTCCTCCGGCGGCGAGGCGATCGAGTAGTGGCGCTGGGCCACGTACCCGTCCGGCGCGGTCAGCCGCAGCATCAGGTGCTGGCCGGGCAGATGCCCCGTCCAGCCGGGCACCGCGAAGCGGAAGCTGGACGCGTGCGGGGTCTCCCGGCGGATCTCGGTCAGGGTCGCGGTCTGCCACACGGCCGCCGCCCGGTTGCTCACCGCGATGCGTCCGGGCACGGCGAACCGCGTCGGCGGAGTGAAGGTCTCAGTCACCGGAGTACCGCTGCTCCTCCCACGGGTTGCCCCGCGCGTGGTAGCCGTTCTGCTCCCAGAACCCCGGCTCGTCGTGGTCGAGCAGGGTCACGCCCGCGATCCACTTGGCGCTCTTCCAGAAGTACAGGTGCGGCACCAACAGCCGCGCCGGGCCGCCGTGTTCGGCGGGCAGCGGCTTGCCGTCGTACTCCCAGGCGATCCACGCCCGGCCGCCGGTCACATCCGCCAGCGGCAGGTTCGTGGTGTACCCGGTGTGCGAGTACGCCACCACGTGCGTGGCCGTCGGCAGCGGCCCCGCGGCGTCCAGGAAGGTGTCGAGGGACACACCGCCGAAGCGCACCCCGAACTTCGACCAGCTGGTCACGCAGTGGATGTCGCCCTTGTACTCCGCGGCGGGCAGCGCGTGCGCGTCCGCCCAGCTCCAGGTGCGCGGGGTCTCGACCAGGCCGTCGATCCGCAGCGTCCAGTCGGCGGGCCGCAGGTCGGGCGTGACCTCCGCGGACAGGACGGGCCAGTCGTCGCCGGCGTCGTACTGGCCCGGCGGCAGCCCGGAGTCGGTGACGCGCGGGCGCCCGGTGAAACCTCGGGTGACGTTCATGCGGGTGGTGCCTCCAGGCCCGCCGGGCGGTGCTCCCGGGGCGGGCGTGACGTGTGTGTACGCCCTCCACGGTACGTGCCCGCGCCCGGTGCCCGCGTCCCGGGATCGTTGCGGCCGTATGAACACTCGCACGGCCACCGCAAGGTGCGGGAATAGCCGGACCGTGATCACCCTTGGCCCTTGGTGGTGGCACCGGCGGTCCCGGCGCCCGGTCAGCGGCCCGGAGAGGGAGAGTGAGGGAGCAGATGCCGAAGGCGTATGTGTTCACCCGGTACGGCGGTCCGGAGACGGAGGAGTTCGCCGAGGTGGAGCGGCCCGTGCCCGGCCCCGGACAGGTCCTCGTCGCGGTCCGCGCGGCGGGCGTGAACCCCGTCGACTGGAAGCAGCGCGTCGGCCTGCGGCGCCCCGACGGCGCCGACTCGCACGTCTTCCCGGCCGTGTTCGGCAACGAGGTCGCCGGGATCGTCCAGGAGACCGGCGAAGGCGTGGACGGCTTCGCCGCCGGGGACGAGGTGTTCGGACGGCCGGTCGTCGGCGGCTACTCCGAGTACGCCCTCCTCTCGGTCCATCTGATCGCCCGCAAGCCCGCCGCGCTCTCCTTCACGGACGCGGCCACCCTGCCGGTCGCGGCGGCCACCGCCTACGACGGCGTCCACCAGCTCGCCCTGCCCGCCGGCGCGACCCTGCTGGTCACGGGCGCGGGCGGCGGGGTCGGCGTCGCGGCCGTACAGATCGCCCGGGGCCTCGGGGTGCGCGTCCTCGCGGTCGCGAGCGAGGGCAAGAAGGACCTCCTGGAGTCGCTCGGCGCCGTGCATGTGCCCTCGGGGCCCGCACTGGCCGCCCGGGTGCGCGCGCTCGCCCCGGACGGCGTCGACGGCGTCTACGACCTCGTCGGCGGCGAGACGCTCACCGAGGCGGCCGAGTTGGTCGCCGACCGGACGAAGCTGATCACCGCGGGCGCCTCCCCGGCGGACGTCGGGAAACTCGGCGGCACGCGCGTGGCCCGCGCCAACTCCAACGCCGTCCTGGAGACCGTCGCCGGGCTCGTCGTCGACGGCGCCCTGAAGCCGCACGTCACCGGGACCTTCCCGCTGGAGCGGGCGGAAGAGGCGCTGCGCACGGTCGAGGACGGCCACGCGCGCGGCAAGATCGTGATCGAGGTGGGGGAGTGAGCACGAGCGCGGACGGAGACGTCGACACGGTGGCCGGGAACCTCCGGAGCGTGGGCGAGCACGTGCTCGACAACCCCGCGCTGGCCGCGCTGACCGGCCCGCACGCCCACTTCGCCGAACGCCGCGGGCGCGTCCTGCGCTACCCCGCGGACGTCTCGCCGTGGCTCGGCGTGCCCGACCGGCTGGAGGCCGGGGACTGGGCGGACCTCGCCGCGCTCCTCGGCCCCGGCACGGACGCCCCGTTCGCCGGATTCGCCGGGGAGCCGCCCGCGGGCTGGGAGGTGACCTTCGACCTCCCGGGCGTCCAGCTCGTCGACGATGGACTGGTCACCGCCCCCGACCCCGAAGCCGTACGGCTCGGCCCGGCGGACGTCCCCGAGATGCTCGACCTGGTCGCCCGCACCAAGCCGGGCCCGTTCCTGCCGCGCACCGTCGAGATGGGCACCTACCTCGGCATCCGACACGAGGGCGCCCTGGTGGCGATGGCGGGGGAGCGGCTGCACCCGCCGGGCTGGACCGAGATCAGCGCGGTCTGCACCGACGCGGAGTTCCAGGGCCGGGGCCTGGCCACCCGGCTGGTCCGCGCCGTCGCGCACGGCATCCGGGAACGCGGCGAGACCCCGTTCCTGCACACGGGCGCGGGCAACACGGGCGCGATCCGCCTCTACGAGGCGCTCGGCTTCCGGCTGCGGCGGCGGTCCCGGTTCCTGGTGGCACGGGTGCCCGAACACGCGACCGCGGAGGTCTGAACCGCCCGCGCGCACGGGGGCGCGGAAAACGCTTTGAGGGCACGGCCGGGACCTTGCTAGGGTGACGCTCCCGGCCGTGGACCGCCCCTGCCGGGACATGACCGAGGAGGTGAGTCCCATCAACGCTGTGTCAGGTCGGGTGCTCTCTCCTCGTGTGCCGCACGGGGACGCGGACCACCGCCTCCGGTAGGCGGACGCGGGAGTGCCCTTCGGCTCACCCGAAAGGCTTCTGGCCGCCATGTCGCATGTGCCACCCGCGTCGCCCGTGTCCCCTGTTGTGGGATCTCTCCCGTTGGCCGGCGCCGCCGTCGTCTCCGCGCTCCGTACCGCCGGGTGCGTCTTCGCCGAGGACGAAGCGGAGCTGATCCTCTCCACCGCCCGTACGCCCGACGAGGCCGCCGCCATGGTCGGGCGCCGGGTCGCCGGGCTGCCCCTCGAAGTCGTCGTCGGCTGGGCCGGGTTCCACGGTCTGCGGGTCACCGTGGCGCCGGGCGTGTTCGTGCCCCGCCGCCGTACGGAGTTCCTCGTCGACCAGGCCCTCGCGCTCGCGCCGGACGCGGCCGTGGTGGTGGACCTGTGCTGCGGCTCGGGCGCGGTGGGGGCCGCGCTGGCCGCGGTGCTCGGCCGGCCCGAGCTGCACGCCGCGGACGTCGACCCGGCGGCCGTCGAGTGCGCCCGTGCCAATATCGCGGCGTTCGGCGGGACGGCCCACGAGGGCGACCTCTTCGCGGCGCTCCCGGACGGCCTGCGCGGCCGGGTCGGCATCCTCGCGGCGAACGTGCCGTACGTCCCCACGGACCAGATCGGCCTGCTGCCGCCCGAGGCCCGCGACCACGAACCCCTGGTCGCCCTCGACGGCGGCCCGGACGGCCTGGACGTGCTGCGCCGGGTCGCCGCCGGCGCACCGGACTGGCTGGCCCCCGGCGGAATCCTGCTCGTCGAGGCCAGTGAGGGGCAGGTGCTCGCGGCCATGGCCGTCTTCACCCGTGCGGGCCTCGACCCCCGGCTCGCGGTCGAGGAGGAGATGGGCGCGAACGTGGTGATCGGAACGCGGCGGTAGCGGAACCGCGTGCGCACCCCCATTGTGCAACTAGTTGCACAATGGGAGTGTCGTCGTCTACAACTGCACCGGACGTACGACAACGCGCCCGCGCCCGAGGGACGGAGACCCCGGTGAGTGAGACTTCGGTGAGCCCCTACCCGCACCTGCTGAGCCCGCTCGACCTGGGCTTCGTCACGCTGCCCAACCGGGTCCTCATGGGCTCCATGCACCTGGGCCTGGAGGAGGCCGAACACGGCTTCGAACGCATGGCCGCGTTCTACGCCGCCCGGGCCCGCGGGGGAGCGGGCCTCATCGTCACCGGCGGCATCGCACCCAACGAGGCCGGACGCCCCTACCCGGGCGGCGCCAAGCTCACCACCGACGCGGAGGCCGGACAGCACGCCCTGGTCACCGCCGCCGTGCACGCGGAGGGCGGGCGGATCGCCCTCCAGATCCTCCACTTCGGCCGGTACGCCTACCATCCGGACCTCGTCGCCCCGAGCGCCCTCCAGGCCCCGATCAGCCCGCACGTGCCGCACGCCCTCACCGACGACGAGGTCGAGCGGACGGTCGAGGACTTCGTGCACACCGCCCGCCTCGCCCGCCGGGCCGGTTACGACGGCGTCGAGATCATGGGCTCCGAGGGCTATCTGATCAACGAGTTCGTCGCCGCCCGCACCAACCGGCGCGAGGACCGCTGGGGCGGCTCGTACGAGAACCGGATGCGGTTCCCCGTCGAGATCGTCCGCCGGGTGCGCGAGGCAGTCGGGCCCGACTTCATCGTGATCTACCGCCTGTCCATGCTCGACCTGGTGCCCGGCGGCTCGACCCACGACGAGGTGGTCCGGCTCGCCGAGGCGGTCGAGGCGGCCGGCGCCACCCTGATCAACACCGGCATCGGCTGGCACGAGGCCCGCGTCCCCACCATCGCCACCTCCGTGCCGCGCGCCGCGTTCGCCTCCGTCACCCGGCGGCTCATGGGCCGCGTCTCGGTCCCGCTGGTGACCGCCAACCGCATCAACACCCCCGAACTGGCCGAGGAGTTGCTCGCCGACGGCTGCGCCGACATGGTCTCGCTGGCCCGCCCGCTGCTCGCCGACCCCGACTTCGTCGCCAAGGCCGCCGCCGGGCGCGCCGAGGAGGTCAACACCTGCATCGGCTGCAACCAGGGCTGCCTCGACCACACCTTCAGCGGGCTGATCACCTCCTGCCTGGTCAACCCGCGCGCCTGCAACGAGACCGAACTTGTCCTCGCCCCGACCCGGCTGCGCAAGCGCGTCGCCGTCGTCGGCGCGGGCCCCGCCGGACTGGCCTGCGCGGTCGGCGCCGCCGAACGCGGCCACCACGTCACGCTCTACGAGGCCGCCGCCGAGATCGGCGGACAGCTCAACACGGCCCGCCGCGTCCCCGGCAAGCAGGAGTTCGACGAGACGCTCCGCTACTTCCGCACCCAGCTCCGACTCCACGGCGTGGACGTCCGGTTGAACACGACGATCGAGGCCGGTGACCTCGCGGACCACGACGAGATCGTCATCGCCACCGGCGTCCTCCCGCGCACCCCGGACCTCCCCGGCGTGGACCGTCCCAACGTCCTCGGCTACCTCGACGTCCTGCGCGACGACGCCCCCGTCGGCGACCGCGTCGCGATCCTCGGCGCCGGCGGCATCGGCTTCGACGTGGCCGCCCACCTCACCGACCCCGGCGACAAGGCGAGCGCGGACCCGGCGGCCTACTTCCGCACCTGGGGCGTCGACCCCGACCACACCACCCCCGGCGGCCTCACCGAACCCGAACGCCCCGCCCCGCCCCGCACGGTCCACCTCCTCCAGCGCAAGGCCACCAAGGTCGGCGCGGGCCTGGGCAAGACCACCGGCTGGATCCACCGCACCGAACTCAAGCACCGGGGCGTCCAGATGACCCCCGGCGTCCGCTACGACCGCATCGACGACGCCGGACTGCACCTCACCGTCGACGGCACCGCCCAGACCCTCCCGGCCGACACGATCGTCCTGTGCACCGGACAGGAGCCGCGCCGCGACCTGTACGACCGGCTGATCGCCGCCGGACGCCCGGCCCATCTCATCGGCGGCGCCCACACCGCGGCCGAACTCGACGCCGAACGCGCCATCCGGCAGGGCACCGAACTGGCCGCGCGACTGTAGGAGTTGAGCCTCCTTCGCCGCGGAACTCGCCGCGGAACTCGCCGCGGAACCCGCCGCGGGAAGCCGTACGGGGGTCAACAATCCGGTCGGTTGGGGTGAATCACCCGGCGCGGCGGCCCGGGCTGAGGCATCCTCGGACCCAGGAGGCACGCGGGCGCGGACGCGCGCGGCGGTGCGGGGAGGGAGACGGCGTCATGGGGTGGCTGACCGAGGAGTACGGGGAGTCCCACGAGGGCATCGTGGGCGCGGTTCTCGCCGACGGCAGTGAGCCCAAGTCCGTGTACATCGACGTCGGCAGCGGCGCCAACATCCACGAGACCCGCGAACTCTGGGCGTACAACGGCCGGTTGAGCCGCCCCAAGGCGGACTCCTGGCGGGCCTCCTGCACCTGCGGCTGGCGCGGGGAGAGCTACCGGATCGACTGGGCCGAGCTGGAGGGCGACCGTCTGGACGGTCTGGACACCTCCGCCGCGTACGACGACTGGTGGGAGCACATCGAGACCGTCGAACGCCAGACGGTGCCGCTGCCCGCCGAACTCACCGACCTGCTCGAACGGTTGGAGGACCAGCTGACCGCCCTCGCCGAACAGGCCCCGGTGGCCGCGCTGAAGACGGTGGCCACGCTCGAACGCCTCACCGTCCGTGTCGGCAGGGAGGCCGCCGACGCGGCCCAGGCCGACGAACTCACCTGGGAGACCATCGGCAAGGCCCTCGGCCTCACCCCCGCCAAGGCCCGCTCCCGGGTGACCCGGTACCTGTTCGCCCGCTGAGCGCCGACGGCCGCCCGTCGTCAACTCCCTTGCCGCTCGCGCGCGTTGCCCCTGCCGTACGCCGCCCATTCGCGGAACGTCCGCCGTTCACCCGAACGGGCGCCGGTAGGTCTGCCGCCGTTTCGGCAGGTGCTACGACGAAGGGATGCAGAGACGGAACCCAGCATCCTTGAGCGACGCCGACGACTGCGGAGGCATACCGTGCATCCTGCGCGCGGTGCGGGCGGGGGACGACGAACTCATCGGCGTCCTCCTGCGCCGCTTCGCCCAACACGCGGAGATCGAGACCCTCTTCCGGCTCCGGGCCGCCCTCGACACGATCGGCGACCCGGCCCCGGTGCCCTCAACTCCCCCCGACGGATGCGGAGTCGACCGGCCGGCCGACCGCGACCTGGCGTCGGGCCACGGCCAGGGCCAGGACCGCCAGACAGGCGACCGCGGCGGTCACGGCCGCCACCTGCGGGAGCGGGGCTGCCACGCCGTCGGCCTGGAGGACGTACGACAGCGTCGTCGAACCGACCCCGGTCGCCAGCAGATGCCCCACGGCCAGCGCGGCGGGCGGCAGGACGCACAGGGCGGCCACGACCGGGGAACCGCTGAAGCACAGCGCGAGACCAGCGAGCGCGCAGACGGCGACGACGGCGATCCCGGCCGCGAGGCCGTGGGCGGGCGCGTCGCTCCGGTCGAACGGGAAGTGCGCCACCCCGCAGAGCAGCACCAGCACACCCGCGACCCGGCGCAGCCACACGAGCAGCGTCACGCCGTTCACGTTCAGGCCGAGCGGGGCGACGGCGGGGGGCGCGGGCCTCGGCCCGTCAGTACTCGGCCGCCGTACGGAAGCCGCCTTCGCGGCCTTCTTCGGGTCACCGGCGTCGGCGGCGTCCCGGTCCTCTCCCAGGTGCTCGATCAGCTGCACCAGGTCCTCGACGGGGCGCCCGGCGGCGGCCCGCACCGCCCGCGAACCGGCGTCCGGGGCGTGCGGCGGGCGGCGCAGCAGCAGCACCAGACGGCTGACGTCGGAGAGCGGGCGCTGCTCGGCGGCGATGCGGATCGCCTCGTCGCGGAGGTCGGCATGGTGGGCCGGGTGCCCCAGCAGCTCCACCAGCCGGGTCACGTCGTCCACGGAACGGGCGACCGCGGCCACCCGCAACGCCGACTCCGCGACGGATATCCCGTCGGGCGACTGCTCCAACAGGGTGACCAGGTGCACGACGTCGTCCAGCGGCCTGGACACGACGGCCGTGTGCACCAGCTCCTCTATCGCGGCGCCGCCGCTGCCGGAAGCGTCCTGCCGCGGTACCCCGTCCTCGCCCGTCGCTCCCGGGGTCGCCGTTCGCGTGGGTGGCCGGGCGCCGAGCTGGGCGGTTCCCCAGTGGATCGAGGTCGGATCCAGGAGTTCTCCCGATCGGGGACGCTCCGGACCGGTAGAGAAAGGCTCGGGGGCCATGTTCGTCTCTCCACTTCAGGGCACTGGGTGCGGGGCCCGTCCGAGCCCACGCAGGTGAACGTTGAACCTTTCTAAGCGCCCTGCTGCCGGCCTGCCACCGGAGCGGGGGCCGGGTCGTGCCCCAGACATGGAGGGGGTAGGGGGCACGGACGGCGATCTGGACAGTCCCCCTGGCGAGGGCGGAGAATTTGTTCCGTGACACGGAACGCGGCGGGCGGCAGCATGCTGGAGAAGGCCGCGCTCATCCTCGAATGCTTCGATCCGAGCGGCGGCCCGTACCGCCTGTCGGAACTTTCCGAGCGGGCCGGTCTGCCCAAGCCGACGGTGCACCGGCTGGCCGCGGACCTGGTCCGGCTCGGCTGGCTGGAGCGGTCGGGCGCCCACTACCGGCTCGGCGCGAAGCTGTTCGAACTGGGCACGCTGGTGCCGCGCCGCCGCGACCTGCGCGAGACCGCCTTGCCCTTCCTCCAGGACCTGTTCGAGGCCACCCGAGAGACCGTCCACCTGGGGGTCCGCGAGGGCCTGGAGGTGGTCTACCTCGAACGCATCCACGGCCACGAGGCCCTGCGGCTGCCCTCCCGCATCGGCGGCAGCCTCCCGCTGAGCTGCACCGCGGTGGGCAAGGCCCTGCTCGCCTTCTCCGACGCCGAACTGACCGAGGAGGTGCTCTCCGGCCCGCTGCCGAGCCTCACCCCGTACTCGATCACCGACCCGACCCGCCTGCGTACGACCCTGGAGAAGATCCGCGTCTCGGGTCTCGCCTACGAGGACCAGGAGGCCACGCCGGGGGCGAGCTGCATCGCGGCTCCCGTGTTCGCCGGGGGCACCACGGTCGCCGCCCTCTCGGTGGCCGTACCGCGGGCCCGCTTCAGCCCGGCCCAGCTCGCGCCCGCCGTCCGTACGGCGGCGCTGGGGCTGTCGCGCGCCCTGCGGACAGCCGGCTGAGCACGGCACCGGCACCCCGCGGCGACCCCCGGGACCGGGCGGCCGGCTCCGTAGGATGCCCCCATGTCACTCCCGCACGCGATCCTCACCGCCCTGCTCGAAAAGCCGTCCTCGGGGCTGGAGTTGACCCGGCGGTTCGACCGGTCGATCGGGTACTTCTGGTCCGCCACGCACCAGCAGATCTACCGTGAACTGGGACGGCTGGAGGCCGAGGGCCACATCCGGGCCCTGCCGTCCGAGGGACCCACGCGCGGGCAGAAGAAGGCGTACGAGGTGCTCCCCGCCGGCCGGGCCGAACTCGCCCGCTGGACCGCCGCCGCCCAGGACCCCAAGCCGCCGCGCGACCCCCTGCTGCTGCGGCTGCGCGCCTCCGCCGTCGTCGGCACGGAGGGCATCGAAGCCGACCTGCGCCGTCATCTCGACCTGCACGCACGGCAGTTGGCCGAGTACGAGGAGATCGAGGCACGGGACTTCGGGCCCGGCCGGGACAGCGCCCAGGACCGCGTCCGGCACCTGGTGCTGCGGGCCGGCATCGACCTGGAGACCTTCTGGACGCAGTGGCTGACGCGGGCGCTGGCGGAGTTCGGCGAACTGCCGCCCACGGTTTCCGGGAACCACGACGCGCCTTCCGGGGACTGCGACGCGACGGCCGTTACCCAGGAGTCGTAGCTCCCGGGGAACGGCCGTCGAACGCCGTACGGGCCGTCAGTAGTGGCGCGGCCGGGTGCGGCGGCGCAGGAACCAGGCCGCGGCCACCGTTCCGGTGGCGACCAGGGCGCCGCCCGCCGCGAGGGTGAGCGGGCCGTAGTCCTTGACCGAACCGCCCATGCCGCCCAGGACGCCACGTGTCGGTGAGGCCGAGGTGGACGCCGGGGTCCTGGTCGAGGAGGCGGAGACGGCGACGGCCTGCTGACCCGCCGACGTGCCGTTCGAACAGACCACGACGACGGTGAAGGTGCCGGAGCCGACGTTCGACCAGGCCGCCGACTGGGTGCCGTTCGCCCCCGCCAGCGCCGCCTGGCGCCCCTGGGCGAAGCTCGACTGCCCGCTGGACAGCAGCGAGGCGTTGCCGAAACTGCCGTTGACCTGGGCACACGAGGTGGTGGTGACCGAGACGGTGGAACCGCTCGTGCTCACCGAGATGCCCGAGGCCGCGGCCGAGGCTCCCGGGGCGGCCAGGACGAGCGGAAGCGTGGCGACGGCGACCACGGTCAGGCCGGAGCGGACGAGGAGCCGGTTGGTACGCATAGGACTGCCCTCCAGGGACACGGTTGGCGGTACATCCCTTGCGCCGCCGATGATCGGGAACGCCCGTGCCGCCTGAGTCAGAGCCAACGTGCCTCCGGCCCGGTCCGCATGCGGGCGGGGCCCGGGCAGGTGACGGGTTCCTGCGTCCGGGGGACGGTTGATGGTTCGTCATCACACGGGTGGCGGTACGGGAGGGGCGGGCGGCCCGCGTCCTGCCCACTGGGGCGAACGGGCATCCACGTGTACGCGTCCGCCGGTCACCGGCTCGCGGGACGAGTCGACGGCTACGTATGCTGATGCCTGACGCGGCGTGAACTGGCCTTCCCTGGACGGCAGTTCATGCCTCCGGCGCGCACCGCTGTCGTCGCTCGTGCCGTGCCGGTCCGGGTGGCCGGGCGGTCGCGGGCGTACCGCCGGGCCGTTCGGCCGCCCGAGAGTCCGCGTGACGGTGCGCGTGGCAGCCCGCGCGAGAGTCCGCCCGAGGGCGCCCGTGCACCGTCCGGCCCCCCACCGGTGGCCGGGCGCCGGGAGCGGCACCAGGTTGGGTGAGTGACCGTCAGCCGTCCCCCGGAGAGGCTCTCTTACCGTGCGTCTACAGTCGCTGACGCTGGCCGCGGCCGGTGTCGCCCTGCTGGCCCCCACGACGCTGCCCGCCGCAGCCCGTTCCCACCCGTCCCGGGCGGTGGCGCGCGAGGGCGGGGTCCTGGCCGCCGAGCTGCTCGCCAAGGCGCGTGACTGCGTCCCCGTGTCCAACGGCCGCTACCGCAGCGACGACGGGGCCCGCGCCGACATCCCCGTGTGCGGCACCAAGGGCGCGGTCTTCTGGAAGGCCGACATGGACATCGACTGCGACGGCCGCCCCGGCCGCCTGTGCAACCGGCGCACCGACCCGCTCTTCGCCCCGGCCACCGCCTACCAGCAGTCCGACGGACGGCACCTGGACGCCGAGACGCTCCCGTACATCGTCGTCCCCACGGCCAGCGGCATCTGGAACCACCGCGACCACGGCGTCCACGGCGGTGCCGTCGCCGCCGTGATCTACCGGGGCCGGGTCCAGTACGCCGTCGTCGGCGACACCGGCCCGCACGACATCATCGGCGAGGCTTCCTACGCCACCGCCAAGGCGCTCGGCATCAGCCCCGACCCGCGCCGCGGCGGCACGGGCTCGGGGGTGACCTACATCGTCTTCAAGAATTCGTCCGTGTCCCCCATCGAGGACCACACGGCGGCGGTGCGGCAAGGGGAGAAACTGGCGCGGAAGTTCCTCCGGGAGAACTAGGAGAACTAGAGGCCGTCCGGTCGGGTGTCCTACTCCTTGCGGTAGGTGTACGCCTCCCGGGCCGCCATCTCCACCGCGGTCAGGTCCGCGCCCGTCGAGGCCGTCACCTGCGCGGCGACCGCGCCCTCCACGAAGGGGGCGTCGATCAGGCGGGTGCGGTCCGGGAGTTCGTCGCCCTCGGCGAGCAGGGCCTTCACCGTGAGGACCGAACTGCCCAGGTCCACCAGGACGGCGACGCCCGCGCCCCGGTCCACCGAGGCGGCCGCGGCCGCGATCAGCTCGGCGCTCGTGCCGAGGCCGCCGTCCTCGGTCCCGCCCGCCGGGGCCACCGGGACGCCGCCGCCGGCGCCCACGAGCCCCTGGACCAGCTCGGCGACCGAGGCGGCGACGGCGGCGCTGTGCGAGACGAGCACGATGCCGACGATCTTGCCGGTGTCCTCACTCATCGGTGACCTCCGTGGTCTTCGTGGCTTCCGCGGTCTCGGCGAGCGCGGCGATCAGCAGGGCCGCGGAGGTGGCGCCGGGATCCTGGTGTCCGACGCTGCGTTCGCCCAGGTAGCTCGCCCGGCCCTTGCGGGCCAGCAGCGGTGTCGTCGCCAGCGCCCCCTCCTCGGCGGCCGTGCGCGCCGCGTCGAAGGACTCGGCCAGCGCGTCGGCCGCCGGTACCAGCGCGTCGATCATGGTCTTGTCGCCGGGCGAGGCCCCGCCCAGCGCCCGTACCGCGACGACACCGATGCGCAGCGCCTCCGCCAGCTGCGCCACGGACACCTCCGCCGCGTCCCCGAGCGCCTTGCCGGTACGGCGCAGGAGGGTGCCGTAGAGCGGTCCGGACGCGCCGCCCACGGTCGATATCAGCTGCCGGCCGGCCACCGTGAGGACGGCGCCGGGGGTGTCGGGTGCCTCTTTGTCCAGCGTGGCCGCCACGGCGCGGAAGCCGCGCTGGAGGTTGCTGCCGTGGTCGGCGTCGCCGATGGGTGAGTCGAGTTCGGTGAGCCGCTCGGCCTCACGGTCCACGGAGGCGGCGGTGGCCGCCATCCAACGGCGGAAGAAGTCGGCGTCGAGCACGGGAACTCCTTGCGGGGTGCGGGGTGCGGGGTGCGGGGTGCGGGGTGCGGTGCGTGCGGGTTGTGGGTTGCGGTGCTGGTCAAAGGTTGTGGGTGGGCCGGGGGCCGGGTCAACAGCCGCCGCTCACCGCCCCCAGCGCAACCCCGGCGTGCTCACCGGCGCGTCCCACAGCCGGAGCAGCTCCTCGTCGATCTGGCAGAGGGTGACCGACGCGCCGGACATGTCGAGCGAGGTGACGTAGTTGCCGACCAGGGTGCGGGCCACCGCGACGCCGCGTTCGGCGAGGACCCGCTGGACCTCCGCGTTGTAGCCGTACAGCTCCAGCAGCGGTGTCGCGCCCATGCCGTTGACGAGGACGAGGACCGGGTTGCGCGGGTGGAAGTCGTCCAGGATCGCCTGCACCGAGAAGTCGGCGATCTCCCGGGCCGTCATCATGCCGCGCCGCTCGCGCCCGGGTTCACCGTGGATGCCGACGCCCAACTCCAGTTCCCCCGGCGGCAGATCGAAGGTCGGGCTGCCCTTGGCGGGGGTGGTGCACGCGGCCAGCGCCACGCCGAAACTGCGGGAGTTCTCGTTGACCTGCCGGGCCACCGACTGGACGCGCTCCAGCGGTTGCCCCTCGTCCGCCGCCGCGCCCGCGATCTTCTCCACGAACAGCGTCGCGCCCGTGCCGCGCCGCCCGGCCGTGTACAGGCTGTCGGTGACGGCCACGTCGTCGTCGACGAGGACCTTCGCGACCCGGATGCCCTCGTCCTCGGCCAGTTCCTGGGCCATGTCGAAGTTGAGGACGTCGCCGGTGTAGTTCTTCACGATGAACAGCACGCCCGCGCCGCTGTCCACCGCCGCCGCGGCCCGCACCATCTGGTCCGGCACCGGGGAGGTGAACACCTCGCCGGGGCAGGCGGCCGACAGCATGCCCGGGCCGACGAAACCGCCGTGCAGCGGCTCGTGCCCCGATCCGCCGCCGGAGACGAGCGCGACCTTCCCGGCCACGGGGGCGTCCCGCCGTACGATCACCCGGTTCTCCACGTCCACCGTCAGCTCCGGGTGAGCCGCCGCCATCCCCCTCAGCGCATCCGTGACGACCGATTCCGCGACGTTGATCAGCATCTTCATGGGTACCTCCCGGTGCGACGGGCCGCTGGGCCCCAGACCTTTGTTTTTCCAGGTGGTGCGTTCTGGAAGCCTGCTCCCGAAAGTATCGACGCTGAGCGGGCGGTGGTCACGTGCGCGGACGCCGACGGACGGGGCGAGGGTCGTCAGGCCGTGCCCCCGTCGCCGGAGACCGCCACCCGGGAGTCGGCGACGCCGGGCAACGGGGCGCCCTCGAACTGCCGGAGCAACCGCTCCACGAGGGCCTCGGTCTCCGCGTGCCCGTCGGTCATGCCCATGCCCCGCTCGATCACGAGGACCCGGGCGAGCGCCGTGGTGAGGACCAGGAGGGCGACGGGAGGGACGCCCTCGGGAAGCGGAAGGCCCTCCTCGGCGGCCTTCCTGGTGAGGATCTCCACCTGGAGGCGGCGATACCGCTCCGCGTGGTCGCACAGCTCGGCCCGGATGGCCGTGCGGTGATGGGACAGGGCCATGAACTCCGAGATGAGGGCGGCGCCCGGCTGGCTGCTCAGGTCCCACAGGGCCCGTAGCGGACGGGCGGAGTCGAGCAGGCGGGCGGAGGTCTCCAGCTCCTGGTCGGCACGGCGGCGCAGTACGGCGAGGAAGAGGTCGTCGAGGGTGCGGAAGTAGTACAGCACCAGCGCCGGGGCGACCTCGGCCTCGCGCGCCACGCGGCGCACACCCACCGAGGCGTACCCCTCCTTGAGCATCAGCCGCTCGGTGACGTCGAGCAGGACCTGGCGGGTCTTGGAGTTCTCGGTGCCCATACGGCGAGGTGCGGTCATGCCCCTCATTGTCCTTGACGGCCCCGGGAGCCGATGTTAAACAGTTGTTCAGCATCTGTGTTGAACACTCGTTCAGCGTCCGGATCCCCGGAGGCCGACCGACCCGTCCCCGACGGTCACATCGAGGTGAACCAACGGATGGCACGGAGCACGGACGAAGCGGCGCCCGACCAGCGCTACACGGGCACCCGCGCCCTGCGCGTGGAGGACCCGCGGCTGCTGACCGGCACCGGCACCTTCGTCGACGACGTCGTGCGGCCCGGCATGCTGCACGCCTGCTTCGTGCGCAGCCCCGTCGCGCGGGCCCGCATCGCCGGAGTCGACGTGTCGGAGGCGCTCCAACTGGACGGCGTGCACGCCGTGTTCGTCGCGCGGGACCTCAACCCCGGCGTGCGCGAGCAGTGGTACACGCTGAACGGGCGGGACGACCCGGACACACCCCGTCCGCCGCTCGCCGAGGGCGAGGTGCGGTTCGTCGGGGACCCGGTGGCGATGGTCGTCGCCGTGGACCGCTACACGGCGGAGGACGCGGCCGAGCTGATCGTGGTCGACTACGACGAACTGCCGCCGGTCGTCGACTACGCCACCGCGCCGGAGTCCGCCGAGTCGGTCCACGCGGCCTACCCCGGCAACCTGGTGGGAGAACTCGCCGGACGCCCGATGGCGGACCTCGCGCCCGTCTTCGACGGCGCACCGCACACCGTGGGCGTGACCCTCCACCAGCAGTCCTACGGCCCGGTGCCGATGGAGACCCGCGGCATCGTCGCCGAATGGTCCGCGCCCGCGGGCGAGATGACCATCTGGGCGGCCACCCAGTCCCCGCACGAGGTCCGCTCCTTCTGCGCCCGGCTGCTCGGCGTCGACGAGCACCGGGTGCGGGTGGTGATGCGGGACACCGGCGGCGGGTTCGGGCAGAAGGTGCTGCCGCAGCGCGAGGACATGTGCGTGCTGCTCGCGGCCCGCCGGCTGCCCGCCGCGCTCAAGTGGATCGAGGACCGGCAGGAGCACCTCCTCGCGGCCGGCCAGGCGCGCCACGAGCACGGCGAGGCACGCATGGCCCTGGACGGCGACGGCCGCATCCTGGCCGCCATCCTCGACCACGTCCAGGACGCGGGCGCCTATCCGACGCCGTCCCCGGTGCAGAGCGGCATCGCCGTCGGCCTGCTCTTCCCCGGCCCCTACCGCATCCCCGAAGGCACCTTCCGGTCCCGCTTCGTGTTCTCCAACACCAGTGGCCGGGTGGCCTACCGGGGCCCCTGGCAGTTCGAGTCGATGGCCCGCGAGGTCCTCCTCGACACCGCCGCCCGCCGCCTCGGCATGGACCCCGCCGAGCTGCGCCGCCGCAACCTGCTGCGCCGCGAGGACCTGCCGGCGGCGAACTTCAATGGCATGCCCTACGACGACATCACCCCGTACGAGACCTTCGAGCAGGCCCTGGGGATGCTCGACTACCCGGCCTTCCGGCGGGAGCAGGCCGGGGCCCGGGCGCAGGGGCGGTACTTGGGCGTCGGGACCTGCACCTACGTCGAACCGACCGCGGGCGGCACGCCCTTCCACGGCACCGAGGGCGCGACCATCCGCATCGAGCCCTCCGGCAAGGTCAACGTCTACGTGGCGGGCGGGTCGTGCGGCAACAGCCTGGAGACGACCGTCGTCCAGCTCACCGCCGACGCGCTCGGTGTGGCCATCGAGGACGTCAGCACCGTCCAGGGCGACACCGCGGTGACCCCGTTCGGCAGCGGCACCGGCGGCAGCCGTTCGGGGCCGATGACGGCGGGCGCCATCGCCGAGACCGCCGCTGGACTGCGCGCCCGCATGCTGGCGATTGCCGCGCACCGGCTCGAAGTCGCCGTCGACGACCTGGAGTTGGTCCGCGGCCGGGCCTGGGTGAAAGGGGAACCGGAACGGGGACTCACCCTCGCCGAGATCGCGGACATCGCCTATTTCCAGGTGCACGCCCTGCCGCCGGACGTCCCGGCCGGGCTGGAGGCGAGCGGCCGCTACCGCACCCCGCACCTGATGATCTGGGCCAACGCGACCCATCTGTGCACCTGCGAGGTGGACCTGGTGACCGGCGCGGTGCACCTCCTGCGGTACATCGTCAGCGAGGACTGCGGGCCGATGATCAACCCCAGCGTGGTGGAGGGCCAGATCTACGGCGGTACCGTCCAGGGCATCGGCGGCGCGCTCTACGAACACCTCGCCTACGACGAGGACGGCAACCCGCTGGCCACCACCTTCATGGACTACCTCCTGCCCACCGCCACCGAGGTGCCCGTCATCGAACTCGGGCACATCGAGACGCCCGGCCCGGGGCCCGGCGGGCACAAGGGCGTGGGGGAGGGCGGCGCGATCGGCTCCGCACCGGCCGTCGTGAACGCGGTCGCCGACGCCCTCGCACCGCTCGGGGTGGAGATCAGCCGGCTGCCGCTGACACCGGCGACCATCGTCGGCCTCGTCGAAGAGGCCCGGGGGCGCGCATGAAACCGGCACCGTTCGAATACCACGCGCCCGCCGGTGCCGACGAGACGGTCGCCCTGCTCGCCGAACTGGGCGACGAGGCGAAGGTCATCGCCGGCGGCCAGAGCCTGGTCCCCATGCTGGCCCTGCGCCTCGCCTCCTTCGGCCACCTCGTCGACCTGCGGCACGTGCGCGAGCTGCGGGGCATCGAGCACCGCGACGGGGCGGTGCGGATCGGCGCCACGACCACACAGGCGGCCGTCCAGCGCTCGGAGCACGTGCACGGGGCGGTACCGCTGCTGGCCCGCGCCACGCCGCTGATCGGTCACTTCCAGATCCGCAGCCGCGGCACCGTCGGCGGCTCGCTGGCGCACGCCGACGCCGCGGCCGAGTACCCCGCGGTGGCTCTCACCCTGGACGCCGAACTCGAAGCGCTGTCGGTGCGCGGACGCCGTACGATCCCGGCCGCGCGCTTCTTCCGCGGCACCTGGACCACCGCCCTGGCCGAGGACGAACTGCTGACCGGCGCCGTCTTCCCGCTCTGGCACCGGCCCCGCGGCTTCGCCGTCGAGGAATTCGCCCGCAGGAGAGGGGACTTCGCCCTCGCCGGGGCCACCGTCGCCGTCGGCCTCGACGCCGCCGGACGGATCGACCGGTGCGCCATCGGCCTGTTCGGACTCGGCCCGGCCGCGCGCCGGGCCCGCGCGGCGGAGACCGAACTGCTCGGCTCCGCGCCGGAGGAGGACAGCGCCGACGACATCGGCGAACTCGCCCTCGCCGGCCTCGACTCGGTCCCCTCCGACCTGCACGGACCGGCCGGCTACCGCAAACGCGTCGGCGCGGCCATGGTGGCCCGCGCCTGGCGGCGCGCCGTACGGGAGGCGGTCCATGGCATCCATGGCTGACGTACGGGAGGCGGTCCGTGGCTGACGCAGGGGAGGCGACTCGTGGCTGACGTCGACGTCCGGATACGGGTCAACGGGATGCAGCGCCGGGGGACCGTGCCGCCCCGGCGCACCCTCGCCGACTTCCTGCGGGTCGACTGCGGTCTGACCGGCACCCACCTCGGCTGCGAACACGGGGTCTGCGGTGCCTGCACGGTGCTGCTGGACGGCGCGGCCGTGCGCGCCTGCCTGGTGTTCGCCGTGCAGGCCGACGGGGGTGAGGTGACCACCGTCGAGGGGCTCGCCTCGGCCGACGGCGAACTCTCCTTCGTGCAGCGGGCGTTCCGTGAGCACCACGGGCTCCAGTGCGGGTTCTGCACCCCCGGGTTCGTGGTCTCGGTGACCGCCTTCCTCGCCGAGAACCCCAAGCCCACCGACGAGGAGATCCGGGACGCGCTGTCCGGGAACCTGTGCCGCTGCACCGGCTACCAGGGGATCGTCAACGCGGTCCGGGCCGCCGCCGACAGCAAGGACTCCGCATGAGACTGGAGAACACGGTCACGATTCCCGTGGCGGCGCAGGAGGCGTGGCGGGTGCTGCTCGACATCGAGCGCGTCACCCCCTGCGTGCCCGGGGCCACGCTCACCTCCCGGGACGGCGACAGCTACCGGGGCCGGATCAAGGTCAAGCTCGGGCCCGTGAGCCTGACCTACGACGGCACCGTCAGGTTCGTGTCGCGCGACGAGACGGACCGGACGGTGGTGCTGGAGGCGGCAGGCCGGGAGACCCGCGGGAACGGGACCGCGAAGGCGCTGGTCACCTGCCGTCTGGCCGACTCCGGCGAGAACTCCACCGAGGTGTCCGTGGCGACCGACCTCGCCATCACGGGCAAGCCCGCGCAGTTCGGCCGGGGCACCCTCGCCGAGGTCGCGGGCGCGCTCATCGGGCAGTTCGCCAAGAACCTCGCGGCCCAACTCGCCGCAACCGAGCGGGAGTCCACGGACGCCGAGGCTGCCATCTCGGGTGACGTCGATGCCGACGGTACGGCACCGGTGGCATCCGCCGGCCTCCCGCCCCGCACCACCGCCGAACCCCTCGACCTCGTCGACGCGGCCGGTGCCGGTCTCCTCGAACGCCTCGCACCGCCCGCCACCGCACTCGCCGCACTGCTCCTGCTCGCGCTCGTCCTACGGGGCCGCCGACGCCCCGACCGGTGACCCCACCCGGCCGTTCCACCTCATCCAGTCATCCCGTCATCCCGTCATCCAGTCATCCAGGAAAGCGAGGCAGTCATGCCCGGACGAGTCGAAGGCAAGGTGGCCTTCATCACCGGGGCCGCCCGCGGCCAGGGCCGCAGTCATGCCGTGCGGCTGGCCGAGGAAGGCGCCGACATCATCGCCGTCGACGTGTGCAAGCAGCTCGACGGCGTCCCCTTCCCCATGTCCACCCCCGAGGACCTGGACGAGACGGTCAGTCAGGTGCAGAAACTGGGCCGCCGCATCATCGCCGTGCAGGCCGACGTGCGCGACCACGACGCGCTCAAGGCGGTGGTGGACGACGGCGTGGCCGAACTGGGGCGGCTCGACATCGTGGTGGCCAACGCGGGACTCGGCAGTGAGGGCGCCCCGCTCGACGCCATGGACGAGAAGACCTGGCGCGACATGATCGACATCAACCTCACCGGTGTGTGGCTCTCCGCCAAGGTGTCCGTCCCGCACATCGTCGCGGGCGGCCGGGGCGGCTCGGTCGTCCTGACGAGTTCGGTCGGCGGCCTCAAGGGCTACCCGAACATCGGCCACTACATCGCCGCCAAGCACGGTGTGGTGGGCCTGATGCGCACACTGGCCGCGGAGTTGGGGCCGCAGGGCATCCGCGTCAACAGCCTGCACCCCAGCCAGGTCAACACCCCGATGGTGATGCACGAGGGCACCTACCGGATGTTCCGCCCCGACCTGGAGAACCCCACCGTCGACGACTTCGCGGCGGTGTCGCAGAGCATGCACGTGCTCCCCACCCCCTGGGTCGAACCGCTGGACATCAGCAACGCCGTGCTCTTCCTCGCCTCCGACGAGGCCCGCTTCATCACCGGTGTGAGGCTGCCGATCGACGCGGGCGCGCTGCTCAAGTGAGCCGTACGGCCGTGGGGCGAGGGCATGATCGTAAACAGTTAACTGATGTAGCCTGAAGGGTCCCTCCTCGAAGTGGGAGCGAGGAGGGGCGACGGTGCACCGAGTGGTGTGACCGGGACGCGGACGACGAAGGGGCGGCGGCGGGCGTGACACCTGAGCAGCGGCAGCACGACCTGGAGCTGATGCGGGAGAGCTGGTACCAAGGGGGCCACTACTCCTCGCGCACCATGGCCGAGGCGCTGGCGGACGCCGGCCGACGCTTCCCCGGGACGCGGTTCGTGTTCGCCGCGGAGGAGGAGCGGATCACGGTCACCCTCGCGGACCTGCTCGAACGGGGGCGGCGCGCGGCGGCCGGACTGCGGCGGCTGGGAGTGGGGCCCGGTGACGTGGTCGCCGTGCAGGTGCCCAACCGGCAGGAACTGGTGGTGTCGTACTTCGGGGCGTGGCTGGCCGGTGCCGTCGTCCTGCCCATCACCCACATCTACGACTCGGCCGAGGTCGGCGTCATCCTGCGGGACGCCGGGGCCAAGGTGCTGATCCTGCCCGACGCCTGGCGCTCCATCGACTTCGTCGCCCGGCTGGCCCGCCTCGACCCGGGTCCCACGCTGGAGCACGTCGTGATGATCGGCGGGCGGGCCGCGCCGGAGACCGTCCCCTGGTCCGAACTGGTCGCGGGGGAGGGGGAGTTGGGGCCGCCCGAGGGCGTACGGCCCGACGACGTGTGCGCGGTGATCTACACCTCTGGGACGACCGGCGTGCCCAAGGGCGTGCAGCACACCCACAACTCGCTGCTGTACGAGCTGCGCAAGGGCGACCTGATGAACGAGGCGGGACCGGACGACGTCCGCCTCATTCCCTGGCCGTCGGGCCATGTCGCCGGTCTGCTGGCCGCGTGCAGCGGGATCACCGGCGGTACGGACACCGTGCACATGGACCGCTGGCACGATCGCCACGCGGTCGAACTCGTCGAGGAGTTCCGCTGCACCATCACCAGCGGCACCCCGCTGCACGTCGAGGCGATCCTCACGGCGGCCGAGAAGCACGGCCGGGACATCTCCAGCCTCCGGTTCGTCCAGGTCGGCGGCGCCAACGTGCCGCCCGCGCTGGTCGCCAGGGCCGACGCCGCCGGCATCGTCGTGGCCCGCGCCTACGGCAGCACCGAGCATCCGCGGTGCGCGACCTCCCCGCTGGACGCCTCCGCGCGCAAACGGTCGCTGACGGACGGTGTGGTGCGCTTCGGTGACGAAGTCCGGATCGTCGACGAGGAGCTGCGGCCCCTGCCCGCCGGGCAGCAGGGAGAAGTCCTCACCCGTGGGCCGAGCCAGTTCGTCGGGTACCGGGACCCCGTCCACGACCTGTCGGCGTTCCTGCCCGGCGGCTGGTTCCGCACCGGCGACGTCGGACGTCTCGACGAGGACGGGCACCTGACCATCACCGACCGCATCAAGGACATCATCATCCGGGGCGGCGAGAACATCGCCTCCAAGGAGGTCGAGGACATCCTCGCCACCCATCCCCGGGTGCGGCACGCGGCGGTGGTCGCGGAACCCGACCCGCGCTACGGCGAGCGCGTGGCCGCGTTCGTGGTCCTCGACGGCGACGGCACACTGGGGATCGAGGAGGTGCGCGAGCTGTTCGCCCGGCACCGGGTCGCGCCCCAGAAGACACCGGAGCGCGTCGAGGTCGTGCCGGAGCTGCCGCTCGCCCCGTCGGGCAAGGTCCGCAAGTACGAGCTGCGCGAGCGGTTGCGGGCCCGCGCCGCCGCCGAGACCGCTGCCGGGAGCCGTTCCTGAGCGTTGTCAGCCGGCCGTGGCGGAGTGCTGCGCGAGGACACCCTCCGCGAGCTTCACGTGCGCGGCGTCCACCAGTTGGCCGTCGACGCTGGTGGCCCCCAGGCCCTTGGCCTCGGCGGCGCGGTACGCCGCCAGGACGCGCCGGGCCCGTTCGACCTCGTCGTCCGTCGCCCGGAAGACCCGGTTCGCGATCTCGATCTGCGAAGGATGGACCGCCCACTTGCCGTTGAACCCCAGCGAGGCCGCCGCGCGCGCGTCCTCCTCGTATCCGGCCGGGTCGCGGAAGTCGGGGTAGGGGGCGTCGATGGCCGAGACGCCCGCGATGCGCGCCGCGGTGAGCACCTGCATCCGGGCGAAGTACCAGAAGTCGCCCGGATACGGCTCCCGTGGACGGAAGTTGGTGTCCACCCGGGCGCCCTGCGACACCGACAGATCACCGGCGCCGAAGACGACGGCGTCCAGGCGGGTGCTCGCGGTGGCGATCTCCTCGGCGTGCGCGACCCCCGCGACGTCCTCGATGAGGACTTCCAGCCGGATCCGCCTGCGCAGCCCGAGCCGCTCCTCCAGCTGGCTCAGCAGCACGTCGACCCACCAGACGTCCCGTCCGGCCGTGACCTTCGGGACGATGAGGGTGTCCAGGTTCTCCCGGGCCCCTTCGACCACCTCGATGATGTCGCCATGGGCCCACCGGGTGTCGATCCCGTTGATCCGCACCGCACGGACGGTGGCGCCCCAGTCGTACTCGTTCAGCGCCCGTACGGCCTTGCCCCGGGCCTGTTCGCGCAGCGCGGGGGCCACCGCGTCCTCCAGGTCGAGGAAGACCAGGTCGGCGTCCGAGGCGGCGGCCTTGGCGAACATGTGGTCGTTGGAGGCGGGCGTGGCCAGCTCCGAGCGGCGCAGGGGAGGGGTGTTCGTCGTGTTCCGGTCTCTCCTCAAGTAGGTGTCCCGGTTCGGGCAGGTGTCCCGGTCCGCGCATGGGTCCCGTACGTGGGTCCCGTACGCCGGTCTCGGCCGTGGTCAGGCCCGTGTGTCCTGCCGTTCCTGTGCGAACAGGTTCGCCGGGCGGTCGAGGGAGAGGTTCTCCCGCAGGGTCCTGCCCGGGTACGCGTCGCGGACCAGCCCCAGGCGCCGGAGTTCGGGCACCACCAGCCGGGCGAAGTCCTCGAAGGCGCCGGGAAAATGGGTGGCGGCGAGGACGAAGCCGTCGCAGGAGCGTGACTCGAACCACTGCCGCATCTGCTCGGCGATCTGCGGTCCCGTGCCCACGAACCGCGGGCCCTGGAGGAGGGTGGCCCGGTGGTTCGCCAGCGTGCGCAGGGTCAGTTCGCCGTCGCCCAGGTGTCGCCGTACCCCCTGGACCAGCCCGCGGATCCCGGACACCGAGTCGAGCAGCTCGTCGGTGACGACGTCGTCGAGCGAGTGGCCGGCGAAGTCGTGGTTGGTGACCTCGGAGAGCAGGGCCAACGACGCCATGGGATGCACGAGTTCGTTGAGCAGGAGCGCTCCTTCTCCCGGGCGATGGCCTCCGTCTCACCGGCGATCGTGTACACCATGGGCAGCAGCCGGGCGGAATCGGCCGCCCGCCCGGCCTCGGCGATCAGCTCCCGCTGCTCCCGGTAGCGCTCACGCGCGATCTCCTGGCTCGGGTCGGAGGTGAAGATCAGATCGGCCCACCTGGCCGCGAACACCCGGCCCCGGCCCGACTGCCCGGCCTGGATGATCACCGGCCGCCCCTGGGGGGTGCGCGGCACGGTCAGGGGCCCGCGCACGCTGAAGTACTCACCCCGGTGGGCGACTTCGTGGACCTTGTCGGGATCGGCGAACACCCCGGCGCTACGGTCGGCGACGACGGCGTCGTCCTCCCACGAGTCCCAGAGCTTGGAGACGACCTCGACGAACTCCTCGGCCCGGTCGTAGCGCTTGTCGTGTTCGAGGTGTTCCTCCAGGCCGAAGTTCTGGGCCTCGGCGTCGTTCACCGAGGTCACGATGTTCCAGGCGGCCCGGCCGCCGCTGAGGTGGTCGAGCGTGGCGAACGTCCGCGCCACGTGGAAGGGCTGGAAGCAGGTCGTGGAGTAGGTCGCGCCGAGCCCGATGTGCTCGGTGGCGCCCGCGACGGCGCCCAGCACCGTGCTCAGGTCGAGCTTGACGGGACGGGCGCCGTAGCGGACGGCGTCGGCCGGCGAGTCGCCGTGGATCGTCGGCATCGCCAGCCGGTCGTCGAAGAACATCAGGTCGAACATGCCTTCTTCCAGCACGCGCGCGATCCGCCGGTAGGAGCGCACGTCCAGGAAGTCCGCCGCCGCACCGGGATAGCGCCACGAGCCGGACTACACCGACACGTTGGACGCCTGGAGAAACGCGACGAGGGTCATCCGGTCACTGCGTGACGTGGTCATCGGGGCCTCTCATGAGCCGGGGTCGAGGAGCGGGGCAGGGCGGCGGGGCGGGGGCCGGGCGGACGGGCTCCCGGGCGCACGGATGCCCCGGAGACGTCGTTGCGGTACGTCGGCCCGCGTGGTCGTCCGCGTGCGTTCCGGGGCGGGCCGGGGTGCCGCGTCGGGTCAGCGGAAGACCTCGTAGGAAGGGTCGGTGCCGTCCCGGCGTCCCGAGAGATCCACGGCGGCCCCGGCGGGGCGCGGCACCTCGCGGTAGAGGTCACCGACGTAGGTGCGGTGGTCGATGGCCCAGACGCCCTCGCGGCGCGACCAGCGGTCGACGTACCGGCCGCGGTGGAACAGGTCCGTGACCCGGCCGTCGGCCGGGCGCGTGCACAGCCACACCGACACGTATGCCTCGCTGGCCGCCGTGCCCGCCGCGTCGTCGACCTCGACGAGGACGTTGGAGACCAGGTGCGAATGGCCGGCGAGCCCGGCGTGGTAGCCCCAGACGAAGTCGAGGAAGCCGGCGGCGGTCCCCCGGTAGCCGGGGCCGTAGTCGGCCGTGCCGTCGGGATGCCAGACGGTGTCGGCGACCGCGCGGTCCATGCGGTCGAGCCCGCGGCAGTACCGGAACAGCACCTCCGTGATCTCCTGCTTCGCCGCCAGTAGGGCGATCGGCGCCGGTTCGGTCAGCATGGTTCGCTCCTCTCGTGTGCCGCGCACTCGGGGGCGGGGTGACGGCGCCGCCCGGCACGGCAGGGGTTGCGGGAAGCCCCCGCGATCAACTTAGGAAGTGCCGCGGCGGGAGTCATGTCCTGTGCCCGCTGAGCGGGAACGAATCCGGAACCGGTGCCCGATCGCCGTTAGCGTGGCCGGTCTGTGCAGAAAGGTCACTCATCCGAACATGCCGGACGAGGCGGTCCGGCCACGGCGGCGGGAGGCCCCACATGAGCCGACTCGATGTGGGCGTACCGGACTTGGCGCAGGTCACCGAGTCCTTCATCGACGGGGTGCCGGTCGGAACCCCCGAGGTCTACGAGAACATCGACCCCTCGACCGGACGGTCGCTCGGCACGGTGTCGCGAGGAACCCCCGAGCAGATCGACCGGGCGGTCGCCTCGGCACGCGCGGCGCAGCGGGCCTGGCGCACCACGACACCGGAACACCGCGCCGACCTGCTGTGCCGGCTGGCCGACCTCATCGAGAGCCGGAGCGAGGAACTCGCCCGGCTGGAGAGCGAGGACTCCGGCAAACCCCTGTCCCAGGCCCGCAACGACGCCCGGGTGTGCGCCCGTTACTTCCGCTTCTACGGCCGCGCGATCGACTCCTACTACGGGCTGAGCCTGCCGCTGCGCCCCGACCTCCACGTGTACACCCGGCGTGAACCGCACGGCGTCACCGGCCACATCCTCGCCTGGAACTACCCCCTGCAACTGCTGGCCCGGGGCGTCGCACCCGCCCTGGCGACGGGCAACTGCGCCGTGGCGAAGCCTGCCGACGAGACCCCGCGCACCGCGGTCGCCGTGGCCCGGCTCGCGGTCGAGGCCGGGCTGCCGCGAGGGGTGTTCAACGTCGTGACCGGGCTCGGCGCCGAGGCGGGCGCCGCACTGGCGGCCCATCCCGGCATCGACCACCTGGGCTTCGTCGGCTCGACCCCGGGCGTCGGCCTGGTCGCCGCGGCCGCCGCCGAACGGGTCTCCCCGGTGACGCTCGAACTCGGCGGCAAGTCCGCCCACTTGGTGTTCGCCGACGCCGACGTCGAGAAGGCCGCCCGGGTCGCGGCGGGCGCGATCCTGCAGAACGCCGGGCAGACCTGTTCGGCCGGGTCACGGGTGCTCGCCCACGAGAGCGTGCACGCCGAGCTGGTGGAGCGCATCGCGGAGCACTTCGCCGGGGTGACGATCGGCCGCGGCCTCGACGACCCCGACCTCGGCCCGCTCGTCTCGCGCAAGCAGCAGGACCGCGTCCGCGGCTACGTCCGGTCGGCCGGCAGCGGCGAGATCGTCTTCGGCGGTTCGGTGGCCGAGCCCGCGGGCCTGGCGGACGGCGCCTACTTCATGCCGACCCTGATCGACCGCGTCGACCCGGCCTCCCCGATCGCGCAGGAGGAGGTGTTCGGCCCCGTGCTCACCACGATGCGGTTCTCGACCGAGGAGGAGGCCGTCGCCCTGGCCAACGGGACCGAGTACGCCCTGCTCGGCGCCGTCTGGACCAAGGACCTCAGCCGGGCGCACCGGGTCGCCGCGGAGGTGGAGGCGGGTCAGGTCTACGTGAACACCTACGGCGCGGGCGGCGGTGTGGAACTCCCGTTCGGCGGGTTCCGCAGGTCCGGCTACGGCCGCGAGAAGGGCGTGGAGGCCCTCGACAGCTGCACCGCGACGAAAACGGTCGTAGTCCAGCTCTGAGACGTCCAACTCTGAGACGTCCAGCTCTGAGACGTCCGGTTCAGAGGCGTTCGGCTCCGGGACGTTCGGGTGTGAACCGTCCGGCTCGGAGCCGTCCGCCGCCGGGACGACGACCGTCTCGACCGCCCCGCCGGGGGGCTTCCCCCGGTCTTCCTCCGGTCAGGGCGGATCGCCGACGTACTCGTCCACCCGGCGCCGCAGCAGCCAGCGCCCCGCGGACTCCTCGAACGTGTCGTGGTACCGCGCCACGACGGCGACGGACCACGCGGAACCCTCGCGGACCAGCAGCACCACGTCGCTGGTCGCCTTCGCCGCACGGTCGTGCCACTCCGTCAGGACCGTGTTGCCGACGAGATGGCACTGCGGCCGGTCCGGATCCGGCCGCCACCCCGGACGGGAGAACGCCGCACGGATGGCGTCGGCACCCTCCAGCGGCGCGAAGCCGGGAACCTCGACCACGGCGTCCGGCAGGTACAGCGCGACCATGTCCTCGGTACGGCCCTCGTCCTGGGCCCGGGCATGCGCGGCGACCGTCGCCCGCACACCCGCGCTCACCTCCGCGAACTCCCGCACGGCCGGGCCTACTTGAGCGCGATCGGGGTGATGGGCGAGCCCGCGGACCCGGTCACCTTCAGGCCGGGGGCGCAGAACAGGGTCTCCCACACGCCGTCCGTCTCGCAGTCGGCGGCGAGTTCCTCGAAGTTGAACATCTCGCCCAGGGTCAGGCCCATGTCCCGGATCACCACCTGGTGGAAGGGGATGGTCGAGCCCTTGACGGGGCTGGGCCAGACCTCGCCGGAGTGGTTGTCCATGGCGAGCGCCGCGACCTCGCGCTCGTACAGCCAGTCGCAGGTGTCCAGGCAGGGGCCCGGGGCGTTGCCCAGGAAGTGTTCGCGGTCGCCCTCCAGGAACCACTGGTAGGAGCCGGTGCGCAGCATCACGATGTCGCCCGACTCCACCCGCACACCCTGGCGTTCCTCCGCGGCCAGCAGGTCCGCCTCGGTGATCTCGTAGGAGTCCTCCAGCCGATCCACGCCCTTCAGTCGCGCGATGTCGAGCAGGACCCCGCGGGAGATCAGCCGGTCGACGGCCTTGTGGAACGAATTGCGGCTGGCGCCCTGGAAGTTGTTGACCGCGGCGGCCGGCACGTTGTTGTAGAACCGCCCGCCGTAGCCCGCGTGCGCCAGCCCGTCCCACTGGGTGGCCGCCTGCAGACCGGTGACGATCATGTCGTCGGCGGAGATCAGGCCGTCCGCCGAGAACGCCGTGTCCGACGGCAGCAGCGTCATGATGTGCAGCGGGTTGTTGCGGAACCCGCCGGACTTGAAGGGCCCTTCGCTGTCGAACGCCATGCCCAGGTCGAACGCCTTGCCGGTGCGGACGAGTTGCGCCGCCTCGACGCGCTTCCGCGGGGTCACGAAGTTCAGGGCGCCGATCTCGTCGTCCTCTCCCCAACGACCCCAGTTGTTGAGTTTCTTGCCGAGTTCGTGATGAGGCCAGACCTTCTCTGTGCTCACGCTTTTTCCTCTTCTCCTTGCCGATGGGCCATGTAACGGCCGACGCATTCCATGAGATTTCCGGGAACGTGATATCCGGAGTGGTCCTTGATCCGGTCCAGATGTCCGACGACGTCCTCGACCGTGACGTCGAGCGGATCGGCGGGCAGCCAGCCCTCGGTGACCCCGACGAAGAGATGCGCGAAACGGCCGGCTCCGGCGAGGAACACCTCGCCGCTCACGTCGCACACCTCGTGGGCGAGATACGCCACCATGGGCGCCACGAGCGCGGGATCCAGCGCGCCGGCGCCGGGGCGGTCCCGCCCCCGCAGCGCGTCCATGCCCTCGGAGGGCCCGCCGGCCATCCGCGTCATCGCGTTGGGGGCGATCACGTTGACCTTGATGTCGTGCTCGCCGGCCGAGACCGTCATGCTGCGGGCCATCCCGATCACGGCCGCCTTGGCGGTGGCGTAACCGAGGTTGTCCGGCAGCCCGAACATGCCGATGGAGCCGGTGAGTACGATCCGGCCGTAGTTCCGCTCCAGCATGTGCGGCCACGCGGCGCGGGTGGTGTGGAAGGCCCCGAGGACGTGGACCGCCAGGTGGCTCTCGATGTTCGTCGCGTCGACGTCCGGAAGCCCGGCGAACCGCACGTTGCCGGCGTTGTTGACGACGACGTCGACGCGCCCGAAGGCATCCACGGCGGCCTCGACGGCCCGCCGTCCGCCGTCGGCGGTCGAGATGTCGCTGGTGTCGGCGAGCGCCGTGCCGCCGGCGTCGTTGATCTCCGCGGCGACGGCCGCGGCGGGACCGGCGTCCGAGCCGAAGCCCTCCATCGAGCCGCCCAGGTCGTTCACGACGACCTTCGCGCCCAGTTCACCGAGGAGCAGGGCGTAGGCCCGCCCGATGCCGCGCCCGGCGCCGGTGACCACCGCGACGCGATCGTCGAATACGTATTTCGGCATGACCGTGCCTTCCTTCCGGTCCGTTCCGGTCTGTTCCGGGTCTGCTTTCGGATCATTCCGGGTCGTTTCGGGTCGTTTCAGGAAAGGAAGCGCGAGTACTTCGACTGCAGGACCTCGCCCATGGCCTCGCGCAACTTCGGGCGCCCGCCGGGATTCAGCAGGAAACTCCGGGGCTTTCCGGTGACGTTGGAACCGTAGAAATAGCTGTGCTCTCCGAACGGGGAATGCACGGCGAGTTCGGCGACCATGGCGTTCCAGCCCTCTTCGGTGTCGGCGGGCACCTCGATCGCCCGGTGGCCGTGGTCGCGCAGGAACGTGATCGCGTCGGCGATGAAATTGACCTGGTCCTCGGCGTATCTCGGGTTGTTCCCGGCCGCGCCGTGCGGGCCCCCGGGAAAGAAGAAGTTCGGGAAGCCGTGGCTCATCAGCCCCAGGAACGTGCGCGGTCCGTCGGCCCAGTACTCCTCCAGGGCCAGCCCGCCGCGGCCCCGCACACCCATCCGGTTCAACGCGCCGGTGCCGAAGTCGAACCCCGACGCCCAGACGACGACGTCGAACTCGCGCGGTCCGTCGGCCGTTTCGATCCCGCTCTCCGTCACCCGGACGAACGGGTTCTCCCGGAGGTCGACCAGGCTCACCCGCGGATCGTTGTACGCCTCGAAGTAGCCGGTCACGAAGGGCGGACGCTTCCCGGCCCAGCCGTGGTCGGTCGGGACGAGCCGCTCGGCGGTCGCCGGGTCCTCGACGATGCCGCGGATCTTCTCGGCCATGAATGCGCACCAGTCGTCGTTGGCGGCCTTGTCCGTGAGCATGTCGGCGTAGTGGCTGATCACCTTGGCGAAGCCCGGGCTGTGCCACATCCGCTCGTGGAACGCCCACCGCTCGTCCTTGGCGTCCTCGAAGGCCGTACGCTCGCGCGGCTCGTGCAGGAAACCGCTCGACGAGGCGTTGAGGGCTGCGCGCAGCTGCTCGAAGTCGGCCTTCAGCCGGGCCTGTTGGGCGGCGGTGATCGGCTCGTTGTTCAGCGGGGTGCACCAGTTCGGCGACCGCTGGTAGACCGTCAGGGAGGCGACGTCCGGGAGGATGGCGGGAATCACCTGGACGCCACTGGAACCGGTGCCGACCACCGCGACCCGCTTGCCCGCGAAGTCGACGGGGGAGTCCGGCCACAGCCCGGTGTGGTGGGCCACGCCCGCGAAGTCCGCGCGGCCGGGCACGTCGGGGAAGACCGGTACCGACAGCACACCGGTGGCCGCGACCACGAAGCGCGCCCGCACCCGGGTGCCGTCGTCGGCCCGCACCAGCCAGGTGGCGGACGCCTCGTCGAACAGCGCGGAGGTGACCCTGGCCCCGAACCGGATGTGGGGGCGCAGGCCCAGCCGGTCCACGGCGTAGTCGAAGTAACGCTCGTTCTCCGGCTGCCCGGCGAACCGTTCGCGCCACTCCCAGCCTTCGAACAGCTCCTTGGAGAACAGATAGCCGTAGGTGTAGCTCTCCGAGTCCAGGCGCGCTCCCGGATAGCGGTTCCAGTGCCACACCCCGCCGACCCCGGTGCCCGCCTCCAGCAGCCGGGCGGAGAGCCCCGCGTCGAGGGCCCGCCGGAGCTGGTGGATCCCGGTGACGCCCGCGCCGATGACCAGCAGGTCGACATCGGTGCCGGCGGTGGCGGCGATATTGGCGCTGTCAGCGGTGTCGGTGGTGGCCCGGTGCGTGTCGCGTGCGGGGACTGCCAAGGGACTCACCCCCGGCGCGGGTCGCCGGGCGTGAGTTCGGTGGTGAAGCCCCAGGGAATGCCGAGTGCGGTCGTGGCGTCGGCGACGAGCGTGTCGCCGGTCCGGGTACGCACCCCCACGCCCTGCGCGTCGAGATGGCGGGCCACGCGGTCGAGGTCGGCGACCTTCCAAGTGATCGAGTGGTACGTGTCGTTGGGCGCGCCGGCGGCCCAGTCGGCGTGCGCCGGGGTGCCCTCGTCGGGGACCGCGTACTCGAAGACCGCGTCGGCCAGGTGGACATAGGTGCTCTGCGCGCCCAGCACCTCGTTGCGGCCCGTGTGGACGATCCTCCCGCCCAGGCCGTCGACCATGACACGCAGAGCCCGGTCGACGTGGTCGGTCAGCACGGTGTGGTGCGAGCAGCGCTCGATGCCGAGCGGATCGTCCGCCGACACCGGCGGCAGCTCCCAGTCCGGGGCCAGCCGGTGGTCCAGCGGGAACGGGATCGGCGGCAGGAACTCGTAGCGCAGGCCCGCGTCCTCGGGAACGGTGAAGAAGATCGGCATCGGCGAGTTGGGCGCCGTCGGGGGCTCGTCCCCCTCGGCCACCTCGTCGAGCTGGCCGACCATGCCGATGCCGAGCCGCTTCAGCGCGCGGTAGGCGTCGGCGATCCCGTCGACGTACCAGCCGAACCCCTTCAGGTGCGGCCGGTCGACCGAGGCGTAGCGCTGGACGCCCTGGAGGACGTAGAGCTTCGGGTCGATCATGTCGAACAGGACGTCGTTGATCGGCGTGAACGTCGAGTAGTCGGTCGGATAGCCCGTACTGGCGGGGGCGTTGCGCGTCATCTCGGACATCGGCCGGCTGGGCCGTCCGAAGACCCGCTCGAACCACGCCTCCGCCTCCCGGAGATCGGTCACATGGTGGCTGGGGTGGTACAGCCGCGTCACACGAAAGCCGCCGTCGGTCATGCCGTGCCTCTCTTTCCTGTCTCTGTCGTACGTGCGGTGCCGGACCGGTCGTCACCAGGCGACGGGCAGTTCGTGGATGCCGTATGCCTGCGAGTCCTCCTTGAACGCCAGTTCCTCCAGGTCGGCCGCCAGCCGCAACGTGGGGATGCGGCGGAACAAGGTGCTGAAGACCACCTGGAGTTCGATACGGGCCAGCTGCTGTCCGACGCACTGGTGGGGGCCCCAGCCGAACGCGAGATGGTGGGCCGCGGCGCGGTCCAGGGTCAGCGTGGCGGGGTCGGGGAACGCCAACGGGTCCCAGTTCGCCGCCGGCAGACTGGCGATGACCCCCTCACCGGCGCGGATCGTCTCGCCCTCGAACTCGATGTCCTCGACGACCGCCCGGCGCGCCAGCAGATGGGGGAGGGTCAGATAACGCAGCAGTTCCTCGACGGCGTTGGTGACGTACGCGGGGTCGTCGGAGTTCGCGCGCAGGGCCGCGAGCCGGTCGGGGTGCTGGAGCAGCAGCGCCGTACCCAGGGTGATCATGTTGGCGCTGGTGTCGTGGCCCGCGACGAGCAGGATGTGGCCCAGCGGCGCGGCCTCCTCCAGCGAGAGGTCACCGGCCTTGACCCGCGCACCGAGGTCCGAGAGCACGTCCTCGGCCGGGTCGTCCATCTTGGCCACGATGAGCCGGGCGATGTACCCGCGCAGCGCGTCCACCGTGGCCGCGCTCTCCTCGGGGGTCTTGTACACCGCGTTGGTGACGCCCGCGTGCTCCTGGAAGAACGCGTGGTCCTCGTACGGCACTCCGAGCAGCTCGCAGATCATCAGCGACGGCAGCGGCAGGGAGAGGGCCTCGTTCAGCTCGGCCGGGTTGGGGCCCTCCAGCATCCGGTCGATGAGGTCGTCGGTGATCCGCTGGATCGCGGGGCGGAGCCTCACCATCCGGTGACGGGTGAAGGAACTGGTCAACATCCGGCGCCAGCGGGCGTGTTCGGCGCCGTCGGTGTTGTTGATCGACGGCTGCATCTCGGCCGCGTGCGCCTTCATGGCCTCGGTGGTGTGCGGGTAGCCCGGCGCACCGATGTTCGCGCTCGTGCGCGGATCGGCGAGGATCGCGCGCTGGGCGGCGTGGGTGAGCACCAGCCACGGGGTGGTGCCGTCCCAACTCCGCACGCGCAGCACCGACTTGCCGGTGTCGACGAGCCGGAGCAGGCCCGGTGGGGGAGCGAAGGGACAGGCACTCGACCTGGGTGCCGGATACTCCGGCGGTTCCTGTGTCGCTCCGGTGTCCGGCGTGGTCTCGGTCATGGTCGTCCCTTCTTCGCGGCCGCTCAGACCAGGTAGCGGCCGCCGTTGACGCTGAGGGTCTGCCCCGTGACGTACGCGGACTCGTCCGACGCCAGGTAGGCGACCGCGTAGGCGATCTCGTCCGGGCGGCCGGCCCGCTTCATGGGCATGGTCGCGCCCACCACGTCGGGGTCGAAGCCCTCACGGAGCAGGGGGGTGTCGACGAGGCTCGGCGCCACGTTGTTGACGGTGACCCCGGTGTCGGCGAACTCGCTGGCGAGCGCCTTGGTCAGGCCGATCACCCCGCCCTTGGACGCCGCGTAGTGGGCCACCGCGGGGCCGCCGGTCTGGGCGGACGAGGACGAGATGTTGACGATGCGGCCGTGCCCCGCGGTCAGCATGTCGGGCAGGAAGGCCCGGGTGACCAGGAAGGGGCCCTTGAGGTTGATCCGGATCATGCGGTCCCAGGTCTCCTCGGAGAGATCCGGGAACGGGACGTAGTTGGTGATCCCGGCGTTGTTGACCAGGACCGTGACCGGGCCGAGCGCCGCGTGCGTACGGTCCACCGAGGCCGCGACGGCGGTGGCGTCGGCCGCGTCGCCGACGACCGCCACCGCCGTGCCGCCCGCCTTGCCGATCGCGTCGGCCGTCTCGCGCGCCCCCGTGCCGTTCACGTCCCACACGGCGACCGCCGCACCCTGGGCGGCGAGCACGAGGGCGATAGCCCTGCCGATGCCGCGGCCGCCACCGGTGACGACCGCGTTTCTCCCGTTCAGCGACATCATGTGAGGCTCCAGGTGAGCTACTGCTTCGGTTCGGCCGGGGCGGCACCCGGCGCCGCGTCGGACGCCGGGCCCAGTGCGCTGCGGGCGGCCTTCCGCGCGGCCATGGCCCGGGGGAAGCCCGCGTATCCGGTGGCGTGGTACAGGACTTCGGCGATCTCGTCCCGCGTCAGCCCGTTGTTGAGCGCTATCCGGACGTGGCTGCCGAGTTCGTCCTCGGCGCCCAGCGCGATCAGGATGCCCAGCGTGACCAGACTGCGGTCCCGCCGCGCCAGGCCGTCGCGCGCCCAGAGTTCGGCCCAGACGCTCACCAGACCGATCTCGACGAGTTCCTCGCCCAGATCGCCGTCACGCAGGTCGGCGTCCGCGGACAGGGAGGAGTTGACGACCGAGCACATCGTTTCGAGCCCGAGAGCGCGCAACTCGGCCGCTTTCACGGGACTGCCGGGGGATTCGCCGTGCGTCCCGCTCATCGGGACGGACTTTCTGTTCCCTGCACTCGCCACACCCTCTTCTCTCGGCGTTCTCGGGGAAGCGCGGGCGGCAACCGGAGACCGATCGGCGATCCGGATCGTCCGTCGCCATGGGGGCACGCATGTGGATTGGCTGAATTAGCTAGCTGATTGAACTGTATGTGAGGGAGGGTGGGTGCGGCAATACTCCGGACGCCCGCTTGTCGTGCCTGCCGTGCGCGTGGTCCGGACGAGGTCGATGCGCCCGGGAACACCCGTGCCGTTCCGGGGGCCGTCCGGCGACGGCGGCACGGCGAGGGGGAGCGCCTCGCGGCTGCTCCACCAGGGTGTCGAACTCGGCAACGCCCGGCACGGTTTCCGGGTTTCGCCCAGGCGTGCGTACGCCGCCGTGGTCATGCCCTTCGCGGACGGATCCTGGCAGCGATCGAAATCGGAAACCTCGCGCGAAACGCGGATCCGCGGCTGCGTCCTTGGCCGCTGTCCCGGTGGCGTCGGCCCGCTTTCCAGTACACTCATTGCTATGAGTAACACATTGGGGCCGCGAGTCGGTCAGACCGTCCGCGCGCCCAAGACGGCGGAGCTGATCGCCGCGCAGCTGCGCCGCCGGATCGTCAAGGGCGAGCTGACGCCCGGTGAGACCCTGCCGCCGGAGAACCAGCTCATGGAGCAGTTCGGCGTCTCGCGGCCCACGCTGCGGGAGGCGTTCCGCATCCTTGAGGCCGAGATGCTCATCAGCGTCCGGCGCGGCAGCCGGGGCGGCGCCCAGGTCATGGCCCCGGACTTCTCGGTGGCGGCGCGGCACGTGGGCCTGCTCCTGCAGATGCAGGGGACGACCGTCGACGACGTCTACGAGGCCCGGATGGTGGCGGAGCCCGCGTGCGCCCGCCTGCTCACCAAGCGTCGTACGAAGCAGGACATCGCCGATCTGAACGAGGTCGTGGCGGAGTTGGAGTCCGCGGTGGAGGCGACGGGCGGCTCCGTGCCCAACCCGGTGCTGTGGTCGCGGCTCACCTACAGGTTCCACGAACTCATCATGCAGCGTTCCGGCAACAAGACGCTGGCGGTTCAGGGCGCCGTACTGCAGGAGATCGTGGCGACCCACCTCGAAATGCGCGTCGCGCGGAACTTCGACAGCGCGGAGTCGCTGGAGCGCTTCCAGCGTGCCATCAAGGCGTACAAGCGGCTCGTGGCGCTGGTCGAGGCCCGGGACGCCGAGGGCGCCGAGCGGCACTGGCGCAACCACATGAAGGTGGCGGGCACTTACCTGCTCAAGGACGAACTCCACAACAAGCCCGTGGTGGACCTGTTCGCCTGACCGAGGCTGTCGGAGGGCCGGCTGATCGCCGTCCGAAGTCGGCCGATCCCGCCTGACCTCGCCCGCGTGTTGTTCCCCGCCGGCAGGGTCTTTGGTGTTGCGTCGCCCCTCTCGGTGTCCGATCGGGATGATCGGCGGCCCGGCCTTTCCGAGCCAGTCGAAGTATGAGTGGAATCAGTTAACTCAATGTTCCTGATGTCGAGTTCGATGCCCCGGGTCTGCAACCCCTCCTCGGTGAGCGTCTTGAGGGAGTCGCCGTCCAGCACGCAGGTGGCGCAGACGTCGTCGGAGTCGCGGGAGTAGTCGACGGTCGGCCGGGAGTGCCGTGCACTACTCAACCGAGGTCACGAAAATATGCCATTGAGTTAGATGATTCAGTTGAGGGGCGTTCGCATACCTGCATATGATTCATCTGTATTGCCACGGCTCCCCGGGACGGAGAACGGCGTGACGCGGACCTCTGTCGGGCTCGCCGGTCTTGATCGGGCGCGGGCCAAGTGCCGGGCCGAGCGGCGGGAGTCGACGGACCCTCGGCGCATGGAGAACGTCCGGGCCCGCCTCGACGAGGTGGTGCGGGACCCCGGAACCGCCGAGGCGTTGAAGCCGTACTGCCGCCACCAGTGCAGTCGGCCCAACGTCCGGCTCGTCGGGACTCAGGGGCAGGGGGTCCAACGGATCACCGCGACGGGAGTCGTGGTCGACGGCGTCACCCTGTCCCGGAAACGGGCGGACGGACCCGAGACCTTCCACGGCGTGATGACCAGCGGCTCCTTCCTGAAGGACCGCACCCCCGGGCGGTGGAACAACGAGCGGGACCCCGAGGGACGGCCACGGAAGAACGTCAACCATCCGGGCACCGCGAACGTGTACTTCACCATGCTGGAGGAGTGGCGGCAGCGCGGCGAACTCGCCGAGCTGAACCTCACGCCCAGACCCGTACCGGCCGCGGCGATGCCGGTGGCCGCACAGAGCGACGACACGAGGAGCAGCCGATGACCACAACCGTTCCCGCCGCCCCCATCCCGGGTGTGCCGAACGCCCACCGTTTCCGGGACAAGGTCGTCTTCGTCACCGGAGCGGCCCGCGGGCAGGGGCGCGCCGAGGCGGTGCGCTTCGCCGCGGAGGGCGCCGACATCATCGCGCTCGACATCTGCGCGGACCTGCCGACCACCAACTACCCCGGCGCGACACCGGAAGACCTCGCCGAGACGGCACGCCTCGTCGAGAAACTCGGGCGCCGCGTGCGGACCCACAGGGCAGACGTGCGCGACTTCCCCGCCGTACGGGCGGCCCTGGAGGAGAGCGTCCGCGAACTGGGGCGGCTCGACGTCGTGGTGGCCAACGCCGGCATGACGACCATCGGCCGCACCTGGGAGATCGACCTGGAGCACTGGCAGGCGACGATCGACATCAATCTGACCGGCGCCTTCCACACCGTGAAGGCGGCCGTGCCGCTCATGATCGAGCAGGGGACCGGCGGCGCGATCGTCTTCACCAGCTCGGTGGCCGGTCTGCGGGGGCTGCCTCTGCTGGCCGACTACGTGGCGGCCAAACACGGTGTCACCGGACTGGCCAAGACGCTGGCCAACGAACTGGGGCCGTACCGGATCAGGGTGAACTCCGTGCACCCGCACGGCGTGGCCACCCAGCTCGTCACCGGGATCCGTGAGCTCATCGAGGAAGACCCGCAGCTGGGCACCTTCTACCAGGGCGTCCTGCCCGACGGCGTCAGCGAGGCCGAGGACATCGCGGCGGCCATCGCCTGGATCGCCTCGGACGAGGCACGTCACATCACCGGAATCCAGCTGCCGGTGGACCTCGGCCGCACCAATCGCTGACCTCGCACGCAGACGTATCCGCCGTACCGGTCACCGGAATCCGGCCACCCGGAGGCGCGGACCGGCCACCAGACTGTCGGTGCGGCCTCACGAGGAAGAGCACCGTCCGGCGGGAGGAGGGCGCGGTGGCCGGGGACGGCCGCCGAACCCTCGTTGGTGCCGGACGGCGTGCGCCCGTACCCGGGCGCGGCACCTCGATCGGCAACGGCCTGGCTTTCGCGTACCGCGCGGTGCCGGATCCCGCAGGGGTACGGCGTACTGACGGCGGCGTGGCTCCAGCATTATAGACCCTTCGGTACATTGAATGCGCTGTGCCGGGTATTCATGTGGCGTGCCGCCGTTTTACGGTAAGGGCTTACTCGAATTAATGCTGTCGGCATCTATATTGCGGCTCGGGGGAGTTGACGGCGTGCGAGGAGTTCGTCAAGTAATGAACCGACCCGTTCGCGGTGTGCTGCCGCCAAGGAGTGGGGGCAGCACACCGCGAACGGGTTTCGAATTGTTCTCGGGCGGCCCGCGCACCGGACCCGGTCGCGGGATCAGGCGGCCTGGCCGACCTTGACCTCGTCGAGGCGCTTGCTCTTCGGGATCAGGGCGACGAGCAGGGCGCCGACGGCGCAGCAGCCGACGACCAGCCAGAGTCCGTTCGAGAAGCCCTTGTCGAGGTAGAACTGAGTGCCCTTCAGGACCGCTCCGTGCTGGGACATCACCACGAAGGCCAGCTGGGAGACGACGATCTGCGCCACGCCCTGGGCGAGGCTCTGCGCACCGTTGGCCAGGGCCTGTTCCTCGGGGGTGACCACCTCGATGATCATGATGGGTACGACGGCGACGACCATGCCCGTGCCGATCCCCGCGCTCACCCCCATCTCGATGATCTGGGCGGCACTGTGGTGCAGGTGGGTGCCGAGGCCGTAGCCGAACACGGCGAGCGCGGTGCCCGTGGCCAGCAGGATCCGGGCGTCCACCCGGCGGGCCAGGATGCCGGTGCCGACGGCCGCCACGATGATCAGGGCGCTGATCGGGCTGGTGACGACGGCGTTGCGGGTCCCGGACCAGCCCAGGCCGTCGGAGACGTGAGGGATGTTCGGCATCAGGACCAGCAGTTGGAGCACCACGCCGACCGCGCTGAGCGAACCGGCCGCCACGGAGGTGGCCAGCAGGACGGACCACACCTGACGGCGCCGGGTCATGGCGAGCGGGAACAGCGGTTCGGCCACCCGGCGCTCGACGAACACGAAGACGACGAGGGCGACCAGCGCACCGACGACGTAGGAGGCGAACTTCCCGCTGCTCCAGCCCCAGTGCGACCCCTGGCCCACGGCGTAGACGAGGAGGGTGACGCCGCCGCCGAGCAGGATTCCGCCGATCCAGTCCATTCGGCCGCCCGCCTCGCGGACGGGGCTACTGGGCACGAAGACGGCCACCAGGGCGAAGCCGACGGCGGTGCTGATGGCCATGAACCACAGCACGCCGCGGAAGCCGTAGCTGTCGAGCAGCCAGCCGGACAGGAACGGCCCGCCGAAGGCGACGAGGCCGACACCGCCGGCGAGGATCCCGCTGGCCACCCCGACCCAGCGACGGGGGAAGACGTCCCGGGTGATCGCATAGGCGAGCGGGGTGGCGGCCGCGTAGACACCGGCGAGTCCGCGCCCGATCAGCAGGACGTGGTAGTCGGTGGCGAGGGCGGCGATCAGGTCTCCGATCAGGCCCACACCGGTCGCGAAGAGCAGGGCGCGCTTCTTGCCGTACAGGGCCGCCGCCTTGACCACGAACGGGAGGAAGAAGGTCCCCGTCAGCAGGGTCATCAGGGTGAACCAGGCGATCTCGGTCGTCCGGAAGTGGATCGCGACCGATGCCTGCGCGATGCCGGACAGCGCCGCGACGAGGGAGACGAGCTGGACCGCCCACACCAGGGCCACGACGATGACCGCGTGCCGTGCCGTGGAGCGGGAGTTCTCTGGGATCTGCGGGGGAAGGGTCTGGATCTGGGACATGGAAGGGCCTTCCGTGGGTGTGCGCGGAGGTCCAGGGAGCGGCTTGGGACCGGACGGCCCGAGCGGGCGTCCGGTGCAGTCCCGGTCCCTGCCGGTCGCGTCGCGGTGCGCAGTGCGCGGTCGCGGACCGGGGAACGGGCGGAACCAGGTTCCGACGTCGTACGACGTGTCGTGAGAGGGAAGCGGCCGGCGGCGATGGGTGGAACCGGCCGATGGGGAATGCCGACGCGATCTCGGCGCTGTCTGTCTGCTCCTGCTGTGACCGTCCGCTGCGGCGGACGAAGGCGGCGGCCGAATGCGGGGAGGGCGCTCGGCGGCCCCGCTCCTTGCGTGATCGACGGCGAACATACAGGTACCTCCCCCCGGCAGTGGTGCGGCTGTCCGGTAAAATAGACCCACCGGTCCTTACGAGCAATGGAAATTTCAGAAAGAGCGTAAGAGGGAGTGGAAGGGGTCTGCCGGAGCGGCTCCCGCAATGCTGTGAACGGCCGATTCCGCGGGGTTTGGAGAAGGCGTACCGGCCTGTGTGCCGGGGCGCGCCACCGGATTGGCCCGGCTTTTCTTCGAGGAAGTACCGCACGGCCGGAACAGCGCCGGGATTTCAAGATCCGCGGCCCCCGCGCCGATGCCCGGAGGGTCTGGCATGTCGGACCATGCCAAGATCACCAGGGTACGGGCCGCGCTTCGAGAGCAAGCGTCAGGCGGTCATCGACAGGGCAGCCGCGCTGTTCGAGGAGAAGGGTTACGCCGACCCCGAACCGCTGCCGCGCGCGGGCGAGGAGTTACCCCGGTTTACTGTGGGGCACTTGCCCTCCGGCGGGGTCTCCGGGTGGTACGAGTGGCCCGGTCCGCCGTGGTCGCGGCGGGTGAACGGGCCCTCGCCTGTGTGTCGCGTTCCGGGCATTGCCCCGCCGTCCGCACGTCCGTTACTGTGACGGCGCTTGATTCGCCGACCGGTCAGTACAACCTCCAAACCCCCGCAGCGCAGCGGGAATTGCTCAGCACGTGGAGGGGCTCTTGAGCGATGTGACGAACGCTTCGGGCGAGGAACCCGGGGGCGTCGGACGTGATCGGGCGCGGGGCGCGTACCCGCCGGTCGAGGTGGACGTGCTGGTGATCGGCGCCGGTGCCACCGGGGTCTACCAACTGTGTCGCGCCCGCGAAGAGGGCTTCTCCGCGCTGCTGCTGGAGGCCGGCCAAGGGGTCGGTGGAATCTCGTACTGGAACCGCGCTTTCGAGGCGTGCTTCGACGGAGCGCGCGCCGACTGCGGTCAACTCCAGCCGGCGCGACTGTCGGAGACAGGTACTTCGGAGACAGGCACTGGGGAGAAGGCCGGGCAACCGGAGGTCGGGCGGTGCCTGAGCCACGGAGCCGACTGCTGCGACCTGCGGCGCGGCTTCCGGTTCGGCGCCGCGGTGCGGTCGGCGGTGTACGACGACCGGTCCGGGACCTGGGCGGTGAGAACCGTCGACCCCGTCGAGTACCGGGCCCGCTTCCTCGTGGCCACCACGGGGGTTCTCTCGACGCGGGTGAAGCGGGCAACCGGCTTCAGCGGCAGGAAAGTCGCGCTGGTCGAGACCGGTGCGAGCGGCATGCGGTATGTCCCGGACACCTCTCCGTCGGCCGAGTCGCCGTGGTTGTTCGAGACGCCGGGCGAGGCGCCGGGTGAGACGTCGGGTGAGACCTCGGGTGAGACCTCGGACGAAGTGCCGGAGGAGGCGCCGGGTGCGTCGCGGAACGGATGTCCGCAGGCGCTGAAGCGGCTGGAGGTCCGGGGCCGGGAGGGGCTCAAGCTGAAGGGGTACTGGGCGGACGGCCCCCGTACCTACCTCGGAGTCATGACCGCGGGCTTCCCGAACTTCTTCTTTCCCGGCGGTCCCCACGGCACCCTCCGGGACAGCCCGCACTGTGCCGGAGACCAGGTGGACCTCGTCATCGGCACTCTCGTGTACGCACGTGAGCACGGCCACGAGGTCGTCGAGGTGGGGCTCGCTGCGGAGGAGGAGTGGACCAGCCTGGTGGAGAACACCGGGAGTTGCCAGGCTTCCCCCTCCCCGGGCGGTTCCCGCGGAGTCACGGCGCCGGGCGCTCGGACCGGGTACCTGCCGAGCGGGGCCGGGTGGTCCCGCCTGCGCGAGGTGGCCGTCGCGATTGCGGACGACGACTATGCGGGGTTCATCTTTTCCCGTGCGGAGAGCGCGGCCTGAGCCGGGTGGTCGCGGCTTGAACCGGGCGGTCAAGGACTGGCTTTCCAGTCCCCGCCGCCGTCTTCGCCTCCGCCGGCCTCCTCTCGCCCAGCTGGGCGCACCGAGCGTTGTCCCGTGCCGGATCACGATGTTATCGTCTAACTCAATGTGAATATGTGTATGTATCGCTGTCCGGAGGACTCCAGCGACGACAGCCCGCACAGCCGCCCCGAATCCGCAGGAAGGCGCAGGAAGGCAGGGACGGGAACATGAGCGACGGGCCACTCGCCGGCTTGCGCGTCGTCGACGCGGCGACCCTCGCCGCGGGCCCCCTGATCGCGACCTGGCCCGGTGAACACGGCGCCGAGGTCATCAAGGTCGAACAGCCGGACGGCGGCGACCCGTTGCGGCAGTGGGGCGCGCAGAAGGACGGCGTCGGGCTGATGTGGAAGAGCCTGGGCCGCAACAAGAAGAGCGTCACGCTGAACCTGCGGCACGAGGAGGGGCGCGGTCTGTTGCGCTCGCTGTGCAGGCGGGCGGACGTCGTCGTCCTCAACCTGCGGCCCTCGACGCAGCGGAAATGGGGCCTGGACTACCCGAGGCTGGCAGCCGGTCATCCCGGCCTGGTGATGGTGCACGTCACCGGCTACGGGGCGGGCGGCCCGAAGTCCGACCGGCCGGGCTTCGGCACGCTCGGCGAGGCGATGAGCGGCTTCGCCCACCTCACCGGCAGTCCGGACGGACCCCCCACCCTCCCGTCGTTCATGCTCGCGGACGGGGTCGCGGGCCTCACCGCCACCTACGCCGTGATGATGGCGCTGTACCACCGCGACGTGCACGGCGCGGACGGACAGCTCATCGACGTCAACCTGATCGAACCGCCGGCACGGCTGCTGGAACAGTCCGTGCTCACCTACGACCAGTTGGGAACCGTCCCGAACCGGATGGGCAACCGCTGGGACATCAGTGCCCCGCGCAACGTGTACCTCACCAAGGACGGGCACTGGCTGGCGATGTCGGGCAGCGCCCCGCCGATCGCCCGCCGGGCGCTGGAGGCGGTGGGCCGCCCAGAGCTGACCGCCGACCCCAGGTTCGCCGAGGCCCAGCAACGGCTGCGCAACGCCCCCCAGATCGACGCGATCATGGCCGACTGGATACGCGAGCACACGCTGGAGGACGCGATGACCGTCTTCGAGGACGCGAACGTCGCCGCCGCCCTGGTCGACAACGCCCAGCAGTTGATCGAGGATCCCCAACTCCGGGCCAGGGACGTCTACCGGGCGGTCCCGGACCCCGAACTCGGATCGATGAGGGTGCAGGCCCCCGTGCCCCGCTTCTCGGCGACACCGGGGCGCGTCGACCACCTGGGCCCGGCACTCGGCGAACACAACGACGAGGTCTACGGCGACCTGCTCGGACTGGACACCGTCCGGCGCCGGGAACTCCGCGAGCGGGGCGTGATCCGACGCTCGCCCCGACGCCGTTCGGCCGTGCCTCGCCGACTCGGGACCCGGGTCGGCCGTCAGATTCCCGACTCATCGAGCCGTTCACGGGCGGTCGTCGCGCCGTGCGGCGCTGCCGTCCGCAGGAGGGGGACCGGGCCGTCGTCTTCGGCGCCGGGACCATCGGGATCGCCGTGGCGGTGGCACCGAAGAGCTGTTGGCCACGATCCAGACCATGGCGAAGCCGGGCGCCCGCATCGGGGCGGTCGCCGTCCACCCCAAGCCGGTGGCCGTCGCCCTCCGCCCCGGCCCGGCTCAAGCCGGGGCCGGTTCGTCCGCCCGCTGCCGTCGTTGTGTTCCGGCCAGGCGCGCCGAGCGGGTCAGGGGTCCGAAGGCGGCCAGGGCGATCGCGCCCACCAGCCAGGTGCCGGCGATGAAGTAGAAGACGCTGTGGTACCCGTGGTTGTTGTAGAGCGCGGCGACGATCAGCGGTCCGGCGGCGTTCGACAGGCGGCCGAGGCCGTAGGAGACGCTCGTGCCCAGCGAGCGGCTCTGGGTGTCGAAGAGTTCGGGGGAGTAGGCGTAGGCGAGGGCCGTATAGCCGCGTTCGAAGAAGTTCACCAGGAAACCGAACACGACGATGAGGACCGGGCTGAACGTCAGCCCGTACAGCAGACCGCACACCGCGATCACCGAACCGAAGACGACCAGGCACCACTTGCGTTCGAACCGGTCGGTGACCAGGGACGCCAGATAGCAGCCGAGGGGCGCACCGACGGTGGTCAGGGCCACGTAGAAGACGGACTTCTCGACGCTGAACCCCTCCTTGGCCAGCAGGGTGGGCGCCCAGCTGGAGTAGCCGAAGAAGCCGATGGTCTGCGTCGTCCACAACACCGTGAGCAGGAGTGTCGGGAGCAGGTACTTCCTCTGCAGCAGCAGCCGTAGCGGGGCTTTGGCCGACGCGGTCTCCTCGACGGGGGGTGCCGGCTCGGGAAGAGGGCCCCGCTCCGCGGTGACGTCCGCCTCGATCTCCCGCAGGACCGCGTCCGCCCCGGCGAGGTCCCCCCTGCTCTCCAGCCAGCGGGGGGACTCCTTGAGGTGCCGGGTGAACAGGACGAGCAGGATGCCCAGGGCGCCCCAGAGGTAGACCAGCCGCCACGACCAGTCGTTGAGCGGCACGATCGCGCTGGCCAGGAAATTGGTGGCCGGGGTGCCGCAGATGCCGATGACGATGGCGTACGCCTGGTACTTGCCGCGGATCCTGGACGGGTACATCTCGTTGATGTAGATGACCCCCACGACGGTCATCGCCGACAGGCCCGCCGAGGTCAGGACGCGGAACACGCCCAGGGACACCAGGTCCCAGGAGAACACCGCCGCGAACGAGGAGAGGCCGAAGAACAGCGTCGTCCACAGCAGCGTCCGTTTGCGGCCCCACCGGTCGGCGATGGACCCGGCGACGACCGCCCCGACGAACATGCCGACGAACGACAACGAGGTGACGTAGGCGATCTGGTCGACCGTCACGCCCCACAGCTTGATCAGTTTCGGCGCGGTGGTGGCGAAGCTGTTGATGTCCGCGAACTCGAAGAAGTAGGCGAAGGCGACGGCGATCAGGGTGACCTTGTGGAACCGGGAGACCGGAAGCCGGTCCAGCCGGTTCAACGCGTTGGAGTGCTGCATGAGGCGGCCCTTGCTGGTCAGTGGGGTAGGGGAGGTGGGCGTCAGTGCTGTTCGCCGGGCCAGTACAGGGCCATGGGGTTGGCGACGAGCAGCTTGTGCCGCTGCTCGGCGGTGACCGCGACGTGCGGGACGTGGTCGACCAGGAGCCCGTCGTCGGGCATGTGGTCGGTGAGGTTGGGGTGCGGCCAGTCGGTGCCCCACAGCACCCGGTCGGGGAACTCCTCGACGACCCGGCGGCCGAAGGGGACGACATCGGCGTAGGCGTGCCGCTCGCCGTTCAGGGCGGCGGGTCCGGTCACACTGAGGCGCTCGGGGCAGGTCACCTTCACCCACACGTCGTTGTCCTCGACGAAGCGCAGGAACCGGGTGAACTCGGGTCCGCCCACCGGCCGTGTCACGTCCGGGCGCCCCATGTGGTCCACGACCAGCGGCGCGGGCAACGAGCCGAAGAAGCCCTCCAGTTCGGGCAGGTCGGCGCTCTCGAAGTACAGGACGACGTGCCAGCCCAGCGGGGCGATCTTCTTCGCGATCGTGCTCAGGTCGTCCGCGGGCGAGGCGTCCACCAGCCGCCGGACGAAGTTGAAGCGCACTCCGCGCACGCCCGCCGCGTCGAGTTCGAGCAACTCGTGCTCGCCGATGTCCGGACGCACGGTCGCGATGCCGCGCGCCCGGCCGCCGGAGGACCTGACGGCGTCGACCATGGCGCTGTTGTCCGCGCCGTGACAGGTGGCCTGCACGACGACGTTGCGGGCGACGCCCAGCCGGTCGCGCAGCGCGAAGAGGTCGGCCTTGCCGCCGTCGCAGGGCGTGTACTTCCGCTCCGGCGCGAAGGGGAAGTCGGCCTGCGGTCCGAAGACGTGGCAGTGGGTGTCGACGGTCCCCGGCGGCAGCCGGAACGCGGGCTCGGACGGGTCGCGGTACCAGTCCAGCCAGCCGGGGGTCTTGGCGGAAATCGGGTGCATGGAAACTCCTCGGCGCACCGGCTGCCCTGGGCAGCGGCGCTGCTGCGGCTCTCGTCACGGCGGTGTCCGTCACCGCCGGTCGCCGCAGCCTGGCCCCGATCCGCACCGGCGGACGAGACACCCGAACACAGAACTAACCTCCCCTTAACACTCCGGCGGGCCCCGGTCCGCGTGGTCTACATTCGGACACGGAAGCAGCTGAAGGAGGTGGGCACGGGTGCAGATACTGCTGGCCGAGGACGACGACGGGGTCGCCGCGGCGCTCGTGGAGGTCCTCTACGACCAGGGCCACGTCACCCGGCGGGTCCGGTACGGCAGGGACGTGCTGACCTACCACCGCAGCTCCGACCTGCTCCTGCTCGACCTGGGCCTGCCCGACGTCGACGGCCTGGACGTGCTGCGCTCGCTGCGGGCGGTCAGCGACCTGTCGGTGGTGGTGCTCACCGCACGCGGCGACGAGCGCTCGGTCGTGCGCGGCCTGCGGCTCGGGGCCGACGACTACCTCGTCAAACCGGTACGCCTCGCCGAACTCCTCGCCCGCATCGACGCCGTCACCCGGCGGGCCAGGGCCAGGACCGCCCCCGCGGCGGGGACGGTCCGCACCGCCGACGTCGAGGTCGACCTCGACGCCCGCCGGGTCCGGGTCGGCGGCGCGGAGGTCGAGCTGACCACCAAGGAGTTCGCCATCCTCGCCGTACTGGCCGCGCGGGCCGGCACGGCCGTCAGCCGCGAGCAGCTCCTGGACGAGGTGTGGGGCGACGCCCACCACGCCGTCTCCCGCTCCCTGGACGTCCACCTCACCCAGCTGCGCGCCAAGCTGCGCCGCCCCGAGCTGCTCACCACGATCCGGGGCTTCGGCTACCGCTTCGGCGACTGAGGGCAACCGCGTGCGCACCCGGGTCCAGGCCGTGCTGCTGGTGTTCGTCGTGATCGCGGTGGCCGCCTTCGCCGTACCGCTGCTGCTGTTCACCGCCTCCGACCGCACCCAGCAGCTCGTCCTCGCCCGCAGCGCCGACCTCGACCGGTTCGCGTCCCTGATGGACCAGGCCGCGGCGACCGGCGACACCTCCGCCGTCACCGCCGAGGCACGCCGCTACACCCAGCTCTACGGCGAACCCCTCGTCGTCACCGACACCCGCCGCGTCCCCGTCGTCCAGACCGGCGGTCTGCGGGCCGCCGACCCCGCCGTCGCCCAGCTGCTCGACGCGGCCCTGCGCAACCAGACCGCGCACCCGACGGGCTCGCTGCGCCCCTGGTCACGGGGGTACCGGATGTTCGCCGAACCCGCGGGCACCGGGACCCGGGTCTCCGGCGCCGTCGTGCTGCGGGCCTCGGTGGGGACCGCGGCGGAGGACATCACCCGGCGCTGGGCCCTGGTCCTGGCCGGCACGGCGCTGGTCGCCGTCGCCTGCACGGTCCTGGCCCGGGCCGCGACGGGGTGGGTGGTCAGCCCGCTGCGCCGCCTCGACCGCGCGGTCGGCCAGCTCGCGGCCGGACTCCCGCCGGAACAGACGCGCGCCGGTGGCCCGCCGGAACTGCGCCAGCTCGCGACCGGCTTCAACCGCATGGCTCGTACGGTCACGGCGGCGCTCGAACAGCAGCGCCGGCTCGTCGCCGACACCTCGCACCAGATGCGCAACCCCATGGCCGCGCTCCGGCTGCGCGTCGACGCACTGCACACCCACCTGCTGCCGTCCGCCGACCGCACCTACACCGGGGTCACCACCGAACTCGACCGTCTGGAGACTCTCCTCGACGACCTGCTGGCCCTCGCCACGGCGGAACACCGGGCCGGCGAACTGACGGTGACCGACGGCTCCGGCGCCCACTGCGACGCGACGGCGGTCGCGGCCGCCCAGCACCGCCTCTGGGAGCCGGTCGCCCACCGCGCCGGAGCCCGCCTGACCCTCCGGGTGCCCGAGACGCCGGTCCCGGCCGCCTGCACGGACCACGAACTCGCCCAGATCACGGACATCCTCCTCGACAACGCCATCAAGTACGCGGGCCGCGGCGCCGCGATCTCCCTACGCTGCACCGCCGAAGGCCGATGCGCCGTCCTCACGGTGACGGACGACGGCCCGGGCCTGACCACGGACGAACTCGCCCTGGCCACCACGAGGTTCTGGCGCTCCGGCCGCCAGAACGGAACGGCGGGTACGGGACTGGGGCTGGCCATCGCCGAACAACTGCTGGCGGGCCGGGGCGGCCGACTGGAGCTGGGCGCGGCGAGCCCGCGCGGGCTGCGGGCCAGGGCGGTCGTGCCGGGTGCCGATCGCGTCGAGCGGGGTGCGCCGTGACCACCCACCGCCGTACGGCCCTGCGTGCCGCCCTCGGGACAGCTGCCGTCGCCGTCCTCGGCGGCGCGCTCACCGGCGACGGATCCCGGCAGCGGCCCTGGCCGAGCGGTGTCCTGCGCGTCGCGACCGGCGAACCGACCGCGTTCTACGCCGCCTTCGGCCACCTCCTCGCCACCGAACTCGAAGCGGCGTACCCCCGGCTGAGCTGCCGGGTCCGCACCACCCCGGGCAGCGTCACCAACATCGAGCTGCTGCGCGACCACCGGGCGGACCTCGCGCTCGTCCTCACCGACACCGCGCGGGCCGCCCAGGGCACCACCCTCTTCCCGCGCCCGGTGCCGCTGCGCGCGATCGGCCGGGTCTACGAGACCTACCTCCAGTTCGCCGTCCGCGCCGACTCGTCCGTGCACGCCGTGTCCGACCTGGCCGGACACCCCGTCTCGCTCGGCGCGGCCGGATCGGGCGCGGCCGTCCTCGGCGAACGCATCCTGCACGCCGCGGGGCTGTCGCCCGGCACCGACGTCCCCGTACGCCATCTGCCGCTGGCCGCCGCGGCCGACGCCGTACGGGCGGGCTCGGTCGATGCCCTGCTCGTCGCGGGCGGAGTGCCGCTGCCGGTGCTGTCCGACCTCGACAAGCACCCCGGCCTGCGGTTCCTGCCGTTGGCCGGACTGCTGCCCGGGCTCGGCGGACGCGACGGGCTGGCCGGGTCCGGCCTGGAACAGGTGTCCCTGCCGCAGAGCGCGTACCGCAGGTCGGACGGCGTCGCCACCATCGGCGTGTCCAACCTGCTGGTCTGCCGCCCCGACCTCGACCCCGGCGTCGCCGAGGCGCTCACCCGCCTGCTGGTCCTGCGCGCGACCGCGCTCGTGCCCGACAACGCGGTCGGCACCCAGTTCCTGGACGTCCGCAGCCTGATCGGCACGGGCAGCATTCCCCTGCACCCCGGCGCGGTCGCGGCCTACCGGGCCCTGCACGGCTGAGCATGCCACCCGGCACCGACAACGCGGTGGCCTTGGGCCTGTCCGGCGGATCAGGTCGCAGGGATGCAAGGGCGCCTTGGAGCAAGAGGTGAGCGGGGTCTGGTGCGTGCAGCTGCAAGGCGGAGGAGGGAGGCGACGCGGAGCGTCGTTGACCGACGACAACGCCGCTGGGGGTCCCCCCACGCCCTTAAGGCAGTGGGGGAGTGCGTGCCAGACCCCGCGTCTGCGGCATGATCCGCCGGACAGGCCCTAAGCCCAGCCCGGCGTCCAGGTCCCGCCGCCGGAGTGGACCGGCCGTCCCGAGTGGAGATGGGCGCGGAGTGCCGCGAGCGTCGGGTGCGGGTTCTCGCGGTGCCAGAGCAGGGAGTGCGGGTAGACCGGGGCCGGGTCGCGTACGGGGATGCGGCGCAGGTCGTGGTCGGCGGGCCAGACGAGGTGGGTCCGTTCGGCGACGAAGGTCGCGAGGGAGGGGGAGCCGGCGAGGGTGACCAGCAGGGGATCGGTGCCGAAGTCGGGGCCGGTGATCTCGATGGTGAGCCCGAACGCCGCGGCGAGATCGGCGTAGTAGGCGGCCGACTCGGTGCCGGGAACCAGGCCCGGCATCCAGATCCGGTGGCCGACCAGCTCGGCGGGTGTGACCGCGCGGGCGGCGGCGAGGCCGTGGGCCGGGCCGGTGAGGAGCTGGACGGGCTCGTCGTAGGCGCGGGCGGTGGCGATGTCGTCGGGGAGTCGCCGGCCCGGCATGGTGACGGCGCGGAAGGACGCGTCGATCGTGCCGGAGCGGATGGCGTCGACGGCCGAGTCGGCGTCGACGAGGGTCACGACGTCGAGTTCGGCCTCGGGGTGCGCGCGACGGAAGTCGCCCAGCAAGGCGGCCGGGCCCAGCCGTCGGCCGATCACGTCGACGCGCAGCGCGCGGCGGCCAGGACGGACGGCGGCGAGGGCCCGCGCCTCGGCCCGCAGGAGATCGCGGGCGTGCGGCAGGAACGCCTGCCCGTCGACGGTGAGCTTCGCGCCGCGCGGGGTGCGGGTGAACAGCCGTACGCCGAGGAGCTTCTCCAGCGTGGCGACGCGTTTGGAGACGGCCTGCTGGGTGACCGACAATTCGGCGGCGGCGTCCTGGAACCGCCCCGCGTCCGCGGCGGCCACGAAGGTGCGCACGGCATCGATGTCCACGCCCGGCATCGTATGCGCACAACGATTGGTTGTGGCCCCGGCCCGATCGGTTGTTTGATCTCGCCCGCCGCTCCTCGCTTGGATGCCGGTGGTCGGTGTGTGCGGTCGGTCGGAGAGGTGTGTGGGGTATGCCGGGCAGGCGGCGGGCGCTGGGGCGCCGGTTCGGATGGCTGTGGGCGGCGTATGCCGTCAGCTCGTACGGCACCGGGCTCGGGTTCGGCGCGTTCTCCGTGCTCGCGGTGCTCGTGCTGCACTCCGGGCCGACCCAGGTGGCGGCGCTGGCCGCCTCGGGACGGGCCGTGGGCGCCGTGGTGGCGCTGCCGCTCGGCCCGTGGGTGGAGTTCCGCCGCAAGCGGCCGGTCATGGTGGCGATGGACCTGACCCGGTTCGCGGCGCTGCTGAGCATCCCCGTCGCGTTCGCGTTCGGGCTGCTCGGTTTCGCCCAACTCCTCGTTGTGTCGATCGTCGTGGCCGCGGCCAACATCGCCTTCAACGCGGCCAGTGGCGCGTATCTGAAGACGCTCCTGCCCCCGGCGGACCTGCTCGTCGCCAACAGCCGGTTCGAGTCGACGATGTGGACGTCGACGATGCTCGGACCTCCGCTCGGCGGGGCCGCGATCGGGCTGTTCGGCCCGGTGACGACGGTGGTGGCCGACGCGGTGAGCTATCTGCTCTCGGCCTTCGGCATCCGCGCCATCGGCGGGACGGAACCGCGCCCCGGGCGCAGCGGCGCACTGCGGCTGCGGGCGGGCGACCTGCTCGCCGGATGGCGCTACATCCTGGCCCACCCCACCCTGCGCCCGCTGCTTTTCAACGCGATGGTGGTCAACGGCCTGATCATGGCCGCCGAACCGCTGCTCGCCGTACTCCTGCTGGGCCGCCTCGGATTCGCGCCCTGGCAGTACGCGCTCGCGCTCGCGGCCTCCTCCGGCGCCGGCGGCTTCGTCGGCTCACGCCTCGCCCGCCCGCTCGCGGCCCGGTTCGGACAGCACAGGGTGATGCTCACCGCCGGGGTGCTGCGCGCCTGCTGGCCGGTCGGACTGGCGTTCGTCCCGCCCGGAGCGGCCGGGATGCTCCTCGTCACCGCCGTCCAACTCGGCCTGGTGACCTGCATCGGCGTCTTCAACCCCCTGCTGGCCACCAGCCGGCTACAGCACACCGCCCCCGACCGGGTCGCCCGCACCCTGACCGCCTGGTCGATCAGCACCAGCGCCGCCATCGCGATCCTGACCGCCCTGTGGGGCCTGCTCGGCGCCGTCACCGGCCCCCGCACCGCGATAGCCGTCGCCGGAATCCTCCTCCTGGCCACCCCGCTGCTGCTCCCGCGCCGCGAGAGCGCGCCCCCGAACGAGAGCGAAGAGGCCGCCCTTCCGGAGGGTGCCGAGCCGCGTTAGTTCCGTCAGGCGGAACAAATCTCTGGCAAGGCGAGTGCGACGACCGGTATGCGTTGCCCCACCCGCTACACCACACCGTCGTTGTTCCGTGCGATGGAACGAACTTTGCCGGACCGTCGGCCTCGCGCCTATACGTAGTTCCACGTTCCGTCTCCCGAACTGCCCAGCGCAGGAGGTCTTCCCATGCGAGCAGCCGTATGAGCACCACGCCCCGAGCCCCCGGCCGCACCAAGGTCGCCGTCATCGGGTCCGGCAACATCGGCACCGACCTGATGATCAAGGTCCTGCGGCTGTCGGAGTCGCTGGAGATGGCGGCCATGGTCGGCATCGACCCGGAGTCCGACGGCCTCGCCCGCGCCCGTCGCCTGAAGGTGGCCACCACCCACGAGGGCGTCGACGGGCTGCTGCGGCTCGACGAGTTCGCCGACGTCCGCATCGTCTTCGACGCCACCTCCGCCGGTGCCCACCGCCGCCACGACGAGGTGCTGCGCGCCGCCGGCCGTACGGTGATCGACCTGACCCCGGCCGCCCTGGGCCCGTACGTGGTGCCCCCGGTCAACGGCGACGCGCACCTGGACGCCGACAACGTCAACATGGTCACCTGCGGCGGCCAGGCCACCATCCCCGTCGTGGCGGCCGTCGCCGCGGTCACGCCCGTGCACTACGGCGAGATCGTCGCCTCGATCGCCTCGCGCTCGGCCGGACCCGGCACCCGCGCCAACATCGACGAGTTCACCGAGACCACCTCCGCGGCCATCGCGAAGGTCGGCGGCGCCGCCCGCGGCAAGGCGATCATCGTCCTCAACCCGGCCGAGCCCCCGCTGATCATGCGGGACACCGTGCACTGCCTGGTCGGCGCGTGCGACGACGCCGCGGTGACCGCCTCGGTCGAGGAGATGGTCGGGCGGGTCCAGGCGTATGTGCCCGGCTACCGGCTCAAGCAGAAGGTCCAGTTCGAGCGGGTCGCCGCCGACGACCCGCTGCGCACCCTCGCCCCCGGCGCCGGTGACGCCGTGAAGGTCTCGGTCTTCCTGGAGGTCGAGGGCGCCGCGCACTACCTGCCCGCCTACGCCGGCAACCTCGACATCATGACCTCGGCCGCGCTGCGCACCGCGGAACGCATGGCCGCCCACCGCAGCAAGGAGGCAGCCAAGTGACCACGCCCCTCTACGTCCAGGACGTCACCCTCCGGGACGGCATGCACGCCGTACGGCACCGCTACACCGTCGAGCAGGCCCGTACCGTCGCCGCCGCGCTCGACGCCTCCGGGGTCACCGCCGTCGAGATCGCGCACGGCGACGGCCTGTCCGGCTCCAGCGTCACCTACGGCGTCGGCGCCCACACCGACTGGGAGTGGATCGAGGCCGTCACCGACGCCGTACGGCAGGCGATCCCCACGACCCTGCTGCTGCCGGGCATCGGCACGGTCCACGACCTCAAGCAGGCCCACTCCCTCGGCATCCGCTCGGTGCGCATCGCCACCCACTGCACCGAGGCCGACATCTCCGCCCAGCACATCGCCGCCGCGCGGGAGCTGGACATGGACGTGGCCGGGTTCCTGATGATGTCCCACATGGCCGAGCCCGCCGAACTCGCCCGCCAGGCCAAGCTGATGGAGTCCTACGGCGCCCACTGCGTCTACGTCACCGACTCGGGTGGCCGGCTGACGATGGACGGCGTCCGCGACCGGTTCCGCGCCTACCGCGAAGTCCTCGCCCCGGAAACCGAGTTGGGCATCCACGCGCACCACAACCTCGCCCTCGGCGTCGCCAACACCGTCGTCGCGGTCGAGAGCGGTGCCGTGCGGGTCGACGCCTCGCTGGCCGGGCAGGGCGCGGGGGCGGGCAACTGTCCGCTGGAGGCGTTCGTCGCGGTCGCCGACCTCATGGGCTGGGAGCACGGCTGCGCGCTGTTCCCGCTGATGGACGCCGCCGACGACGTCGTCCGCCCGCTCCAGGACCGGGACGTGCGGGTGGACCGGGAGACCCTCACGCTCGGCTACGCCGGGGTGTACTCCAGCTTCCTGCGCCACGCCGAGGCCGCGGCGGCCCGCTACGGCCTGGACACGCGCACGATCCTCGTCGAGGCCGGGCGGCGCAAGATGGTCGGCGGCCAGGAGGACATGATCACCGACATCGCCCTCGACCTGTCGGCGGCCCGCGACGCCGTGACCGCCTGACACCGGGGGCCGATCGGCGGTCCTGCCGGGTTTGGCGCGCGGCAGCGCGGCAACACGGACCATGTGACCTCGACGACATCCCCATCCCAGCAGGAGCTGTTCCGGTTCCTGGAGGATCGTTTCGGTTGCGCGCAGGCGTGCATCGTGTGCGCGCGGGCCTGTGCGACGCGGGCGAGTCTGGTGGAGCCGGGCGGTCCGCCGGCGGCGGAGAGCGTGCGGCGCCGGGCCGTCATGTGCGCGGAGGTGTGCGACGCGACCTGTCGGGTGCTGTCCGAGCAGGACCTCCAGGACGAGACCGTGCTCCGCGTCCAGGTGGAGTGGTGCCGGGCCGTCTGCCTGGAGTGCGCCCGGATGTTCGACCGGCAGCGCGGCGGGGAGAAGGGGTCCCGCGCCTGCCGCGACTGCGCCCGGGCGTGCACGGACTTCCTGGCGGTGCTCGGCTGAGGCGGGCTCCGCGGGGCCCGCCCGGTCACCGCAGCCCTTCGAACCCGTCCAGCATCGCCATGAGCCCCACCTCGAAGTGGTGCCCCTCGTGCGGGTCCAGATGGCCGCCGACGGGACGGCTCACCGCCTGGCTCAGGGCGTGCCCGGTGGTGAACTCCCGCAGGCAGAGCACCATGTGCACCGAGCGCGCCGGGGCGAAGCCGTCCGCCTGGAGCATCCGGGCCACGCGCACCCCGCAGTCGACCGAGGCCCAGGAGGGCGTGCGGCGGGTCGCGAACACGGGGACCGCGTGCGGATGGCGCAGCAGCGCGTCCCGCAGCTCCCGGCAGAACTGTTCGAGGACCGTGCGCCAGGTGCCGTCCCAGTCCAGCGCCTCGATGTCGACCTCCTCGAAGAGCGCCTGAGCGACGCCGTCGAACAGTTCGTCCTGGTCACGGAAGTGGCGGTAGACCGCCATCGGGTCGACACCCAGCCCCGTCCCCAGTTTGCGCATCGAGAAGGAGCCGAGGCCGCCCGCGTCGATCAGTGCCAGGGCGGCCGCCGCGATGTTGCGCCGGTTCAGCCCCGGTCTGCCGTGCGGGGACGGCCGCGCGGCCGCCGCGTCGCCCTTGTCGGTCGTCATGAGCAGTGGGTCCAGTGTCGTGGCGGGACGTCCCACGCCGTGGCCGGGCGCCGGGACGACTCCCTCGGTGAGCGTGGTGCGTGCCTCGGGAACGGCTTCCGGCCGAAGCGATCCCCGGAGAGTTCCTCGCATGCTACGCCGGACGCTTCTCAACGGGACCGGGCATGGCCGAGACCGGGCCCACCCACCCCGCACGCACGCCGCACGCGCCCCCCGAGCACAGGGCGTCCGCCCGGAATCCCCCTCGCCATTCCCAATTTCTGGAACACGTTCTACGGTGTGCGCCGTCAGGACAGGACGCGGGTTCCAGGAGGCGCCGTGCACCTCGACTACACACCCGGACAGCAGCGGCTCCGCGCCGAACTGCGCGCGTACTTCGCCGGACTCGTCCCGGAGGGCGGCCGGTCCCGGTTCCCGGACCCGGCCGAGCAGAAGAAGTTCTACCGGAGCACCATCCGCCGGCTCGGCGCGGACGGCTGGCTCGGCGTCGGCTGGCCCAAGGAGTACGGCGGCCGGGGCCTGACCGCCACCGAACAGTTCGTGTTCTTCGACGAGGCCGCCCAGGCGGGCGTCCCGCTGCCGCTGATGGCGCTCAACACCGTCGGCCCCACCCTCATGCGCTACGGCACCGACGAGCAGAAGGCGTACTTCCTGCCCCGCGTCCTGTCCGGCGAACTCGACTTCGCCATCGGCTACAGCGAACCCGACGCGGGCACCGACCTGGCGGCGCTGAGGACGCGCGCGGTCCGCGACGGCGACACCTACGTCGTCAACGGCCAGAAGATCTGGACGACCAACGGCGACACCGCCGACTGGGTGTGGCTCGCCGTGCGCACCGACCCCGAAGCTCCGCCGCACAAGGGCATCACCATGCTGCTGGTGCCGACCACCGACCCCGGCTACTCCTGCACCCTCATCCACACCCTCGCCGGGCACGACACCACCGCCAGCCACTACGAGGACATCCGCGTCCCCGTCTCCCGCCGGGTCGGCGCCGAGAACCAGGGCTGGCGGCTGATCACCAACCAGCTCAACCACGAGCGCGTCACCCTCGCCGCCCACGGCACCACCGCGATCCGCGCCCTGCACGACGTCCAGCGCTGGACCATGGAGACCAAACTCGCCGACGGCCGCCGGGTGATCGACCTGCCCTGGGTACGGCGCCTCCTCGCGCGGACCCACACCCGGCTGGAGGCGATGAAACTCCTCAACTGGCAGATGGTCAGCGCCGTCGAGGAGGGCACCCTCACCCCGCAGGACGCCTCCGCCGTCAAGGTCTACGGCTCCGAGGCCCGCCGGGACGCGTACGCCTGGCTCATGGAGGTCGTGGGCGCGGCGGGATCCCTGAAGGAGGCGTCGGCGGGCGCCGTCCTGCGCGGCGAACTGGAACGCGGCTACCGCGCGGCCGTCATCTTCACCTTCGGCGGCGGCAACAACGAGATCCAGCGGGAGATCATTTCGTGGATCGGGTTGGGGATGCCGAGGGTACGGCGGTGAGGGTGCGGCGGTGAGGGTGCGCGGCTATCGATGTCGGTCCCGGCGCCGGTCACGGCAGGTTTCGGTCGAGGCTCTGGCGCCGGACGCCTCAGCTTGCGCCGGGTGCCGTGTACGTGCCGAAGGGCCGCAGGGCGGCGACGCCGATGATGCTCGTGTTTCCGTACTCGGCGGACACCGCTCCCGAGGCCCCGCACCCCCGGCGTAACCTGGCGCGATGGAGTCCACGCCCGCGGGTGACCCCGGTCTGTTCGGCCCGGGTTCCGTGACCTGGAACATGCACGGTGACGCGCTGATGTGGGTCGCCGGAATCCGTGCGCTCTACCTCCAGGCCCTGCACCCGCGTGCCGTGCGCGGTGTCGTGCAGAACTCCGACTTCCGACGCGACGCCTGGGGCCGGCTGATGCGGACCGTCGACTTCGTGGCCACCGCGGTGTACGGCACCGCCGCGGAGGCCGAGGAGGCGGGCGCCCGGATACGGCGCATCCACCGGCTGCTCAAGGCGACCGACCCGGACACCGGGGAGCGGTACGGCGTCGACGAACCCGGGCTGCTGCTGTGGGTGCACTGCGCCTCCGTCGACTCCTATCTGGACGTCCAGCGCCGCTCCGGCTTCCCCCTCGGCGACGCCGCCGCGGATCGTTACCTCGCCGAACAGCGTGTCGTCGCCCGCCTGGTGGGCCTCGACCCGGCCGAAGTCCCCGGCAGTCGCGCCGAGTTGACCGCCTACTTCGAGAAGGTACGGCCGGAACTCGCCGCCGGACCCGAGGCCCGCGAGGTGGACGACTTCCTGTGCCGTCCGCCGGTCCACCCGCTGCTCGCTCCGGCGCGCGACCTGCTGTGGCGGCGCGTGGCCGACCTCGCGTACGCTTGCCTGCCGCCGTACGCCCAGGAGTTGTACGGCCGCGCCGCCCCGCCGCCCGCCGTCGTCACCCGGCGCCTGCGCCGCACCGGCACCGTGCTGCGCCGGATTCCCGGAGGGCTGCGTCGGCAACTCCCGCCCAGACACATCCTGCGCGCGGTGGCACGGCTCGGCTCCGGTGCACGTCCGGCACCGTACAAAGTCGGCAGATAACTCGCCATACTGGGCACCCAGGGGAGGGAACGAGGGGGACTTGGGGGCGGTCGTCGGCGATGGCGGACACCAGGCTGGTTCAGGGCCGGTACCGGTTGCTCGATCTGATCGGGCGCGGAGGGATGGGCGAGGTCTGGCGGGCGAGAGACGAGTCGCTGGGCCGGCAGGTCGCCGTGAAGTGCCTCAGCCCCCTCAACAAGCACCACGAGCAGTCGTTCGCACGGGTGTTGAGAGAGCGGTTCCGCCGAGAGGCCAGGGTGGCGGCCTCCCTCCAGCACCGCGGTGTGACCGTCGTGCACGACTTCGGCGAGAGCGAGGGCGTGCTCTACCTCGTCATGGAGCTCCTCGACGGCCGCAACCTCAGCCAGCTGCTGGAGGACAACAAGCACCATCCGCTGCCGGTCGCCCAGGTCGTCGAGGTCGCCGAACAGGTCGCCGCCGCCCTCGCCTACACCCACCAACAGGGCATCGTGCACCGCGACTTGAAGCCCGCGAACATCGTGCGGCTGACCGACGGCACGGTGAAGATCTGCGACTTCGGCATCGCCCGCCTCGGTCACGACATCGGCTTCACCGCCCGGCTGACCGGCACCGGGGTGGCCATGGGCACCCCGCACTACATGTCGCCGGAGCAGATCGGCGGCGGCGAACTCGACCACCGCAGCGACCTGTACTCGCTGGGCTGCGTGCTCTACGAAATCGCCACCGGGGTACCGCCGTTCGACCTGGACGACGCCTGGTCCGTGCTCATCGGCCACCGGGACACCCCGCCCGAGCCGCCGCGCCGCCACCGGGCCGAACTGCCCGAGTACCTGGAGCGGATCGTGCTGGACCTGCTCGCCAAGGAGCCCGAGCAACGACCGTACGACGCCCTGGAGTTGGGCGAGCGCATCGGCGCGGGCCGGGCCGGTGCCGCCGGCCGGACGCCGACGGTCGTGACCGTCGCGCCCGCCCTCGCCGACCGGACGCCGACCGCCGCGCGCGCCCTCGCCGACCGCCCGGGACGGTCCCGGCTGCCGTCCTGGACCCGTGGCATGAACACCGGGCACAAGGCGGGCGGCCAGGCGATCGGCGCCGCCGTCCCGCCGGACCCCGCGGCGGGGCTGACCGGGGAGTGGACCGCGCCGCCCGCCGAACGGGCGGACCCCTCAAGGGAGTTGGCGACCGCGCTGGCCGGGCGCCATAGTGCGGGGCTCACCCTGGGGCGGCTCGGCCGCTGGGCGGAGGCGGGCGAGGTGCACCGCGCGGTCGCCGCCGAACGGGCCGGACTCCTCGGCCCCGACCACCCCGACACCCTCGCCAGCCGCTACGAGGTCGGCTTCACCCTCAGCCGCACCGGCCACCCCGCCGACGCCCTGCGCGAGTACGCGCACGTGGCCCGGGCGCGCGAGCACCTCCTCGGCCCCGACCACCCCGAGACCCTGGCCGCCCGGCAGGAAATGGCGTACGTGCTGGGCCAGTTGGGGCGGCACGCCGAGGCGCACCAGGCGTACACCTCCGTGCTGGCCGCCCGGGAGCGGGTGATGGGCCCCGAGCACCCGGACACCCTGCGCTGCCGCCACAACCTCGCCTTCAACCTCGGCCGCCTCGGGAGGCTGGAGGAGTCGTACCGGATGGCCCGCGAGGTCGCCGACGCGCGCGCCCGGGTGCTCGGCGCGGAACATCCGGACACCCTGGTCACCCGGTACGAAGTCGCCTACGCGCTGGGCCAGTTGGGGCAGTGGCCGCAGGCGCTGCGGACGTACGCGGAGGTGGCCGGGGCGCGCGAGCGGGCGCTCGGGCCCGACCACCCGGACACCCTCGCCGCCCGCTACGAGGTCGGCATCAGCCTCGGGCGGCTGGGCCGCAGCGCGGAGGCCCTCGCGCTCTACCGCGACCTGGTCGAGGACCGCACCCGCGTCCACGGCTCCGCCCACGCCGAGACGCTGCGCGCCCGCCACGGTCTCGGCGTCAACCTCGGGCGGCTCGGCCGCTGGGAGGAGGCGCTCGCGGAGGCCCGGGACGTGTGCGCGATCCGGGAGCGCGTGCTGGGCGCCGACCATCCCGACACGCTGGTCAGCCGTCGCGAGGTCGCCGTCGGCCTCGGCTGGCTGGGCCGGTGGGCGGACGCCCTCACCGAGTACCACCGGGTCGCCGCCGCCCGCGAACTCGTCCTCGGTCCCGACCACCCCGACACCCTCGCCGGCCGCACCGACGAGGCCCACTGCCTGGAACAGCTGGGCCGGGCGCAGGAGGCGGCGCAGGTGTACCGCAGGGTGGCGGCGTCCCGACAGCGGCAGCTCGCGGGCGGCTGAGACGCACGAGCGTGCGGGCGCCACGGGAACAGCCGCCCGGCCGTCGTGGCACCGGCACGCGCGGCCACACCCGTGGCGCCCCCTCCTGGCCGACAGGGATCACCCCGTGTTACGAAGAGCCCATGCCTGCACATGAGGGACACCAGAGCCCGGTATCCGGCCGTTACGACACCGTGATCGTCGGCGGCGGTCACAACGGGCTGGTCGCCGCCGCCTACCTCGCCCGGGCCGGGCGGTCGGTGCTGGTGCTGGAGCGGCTCGGGACCACCGGCGGCGCCGCCGTCTCCACCCGGCCGTTCGCCGGGGTCGACGCCCGGCTGTCGCGCTACTCCTACCTGGTCAGCCTGCTGCCCGCGAAGATCGTCCGCGACCTCGGCCTGGACTTCCGGGTCCGCGCCCGCACGGTCTCCTCGTACACCCCCTGCGAACGCGCCGGGCGCCCCACCGGCCTGCTGGTCGGCGGCGGCGAGCGGCGCACCCGGGAGGCGTTCGAACGGCTCACCGGCTCCCCGCGCGAGTACGAGGCGTGGCAGCGGTTCTACGGCATGACCGGCCGGCTCGCGCGGCAGGTGTTCCCGACGCTGACCGAGCCGCTGCCGACCCGCGAGGCGCTGCGCCGCCGGATCGACGACGAGGACGCCTGGCGGACCCTGTTCGAGGAACCGGTCGGCGCGGCGATCGAGGAGCGGTTCGCCGACGACCTGGTGCGCGGCGTCGTCCTCACCGACGCCCTGATCGGCACCTTCGCCGACGCCCACGACCCCTCCCTCGCCCAGAACCGCTGCTTCCTCTACCACGTGATCGGCGGCGGCACCGGCGCCTGGGACGTGCCGGTCGGCGGCATGGGCGCCCTGACCGACGCCCTCGCCGAGGCCGCGCGCACGGCGGGCGCGGTGCTGGCCACCGGCCACGAGGCGATCCGGATCGAGTCCGACGGGCGGTCCGCGGAGGTCGCCTACCGCACGGCGGACGGCGAGGGCGTCGCCGCCGCCCGGCACGTACTCGTCAACGCCTCCCCGCAGGAGCTGGCCCGCCTCACCGGCGAGACCCCGCCCACCCCCGCCGAGGGCGCCCAGCTCAAGGTGAACATGCTGCTCACCCGGCTGCCCCGGCTGCGCGACACCGCCGTCGACCCGCGCGAGGCGTTCGCGGGAACCTTCCACATCGCCGAGGGGTACGGGCAGTTGGCCGCCGCCCACGCGCAGGCGGCGTCAGGGGCACTGCCCGAGGCGCCGCCGTCGGAGATCTACTGCCACTCCCTGACGGACCCCTCGATCCTGGGCCCCGAGCTGGCGGACAGCGGCCACCACACCCTCACCCTGTTCGGCCTGCACACCCCCGCCCGGCTGTTCGAGCGGGACAACGACGCCGTACGCGAGGAGCTGCTCAAGTCGACGCTGGCGCAGCTGGACGCCCACCTCGCCGAACCGCTCGCCGACTGCCTGGCCACCGATGCGGACGGGCGGCCCTGCATCGAGGCGAAGACCCCGCTCGACCTGGAACGCGACCTGCGGCTGCCGGGCGGCAACATCTTCCACCGCGAGCTGGCCTGGCCGTACGCGCAGGAGGGCACCGGCCGTTGGGGGGTCGAGACCCGGCAGCCGAACGTCCTGCTGTGCGGGGCGGGAGCGGTCCGTGGGGGAGGGGTGAGCGGGGTTCCGGGGCACAACGCGGCGATGGCGGTCCTGGAGGAGGACCTCAGTCCCAGATGAGACCGTCCGGGGAGACGGCGGCCCGGGTGACGGTCCGGCCGGGGGCGGAGAGGCCCCCGGCGTGGACGGCGAGCGGGACCGCGCCGACGAGGGCCGCGACGACGGTCATGAGGATGCGGGTGCGAACGGACATTTCTTTCCTCCAGGGGAACGGGGGAGGTGGGGAGGGGAAGAGAGGGAGAGGGGAAGAGAGGGAGAGGGGAAGAGAGGGAGAGGGGAAGAGACGGAGAGGGGGAGAGGGGCGAAGGAGCGGAAAGTTGATCTTGGGACTTTCTACCGGATGTGACAAGCGCCTTCGGTCCGGTGGGCGGTCGACGAGGTGAACAGCCTCCGACGTCAGGTCAGCAGCTCCGTGACGAGGCCCGCGGTGACCGGGCTGCGCAGGAGGTCCGCGTGCGTGACGTCGACGGGGAGACGACGGCCGGCGTGCCGGACGTGGGGGGCCGCGGCCGGAGAGACCACGGCGGTGGCGTCCGGCCACAGCGCGGCCGGGTCGAACACGGCGGCGGCCGCGATGTAGGAGACGAACTGCTCGTAGGCGGTGGCGAGTTCGTCGGCCAGCTCCGGCAGCAGGCCCGCGCCCTCGAAGGCGGCCGTGGCCGTCTCGCGGAACGCCCGGGCCAGCGCCGTACCGAAGGCGGGGAAGGTGGTGAAGTCGTGGGCCGCCGCCGCGACGGCCGCCTCGGCCCGTGCGGACTCCCGCGGGCTCAGCACGGAGGAGAGCCGGGCGACGGCGGCGTGGAAGTCGGCGGTCATGCCGGGCACGGTCGGCGGTTCGGGGTCGAAGAGCAGGACCTGTGGTCGCAAGTCCCCCGGCCCGGACAGGAGTTCGGCGAGCCGGGCCGCGTACAGGCCGCCCACGCAGTAGCCGAGCACGGCCCGCACCGGACGGCCGGTGGCGCGCACCGCCCGCGCCCAGTGGGCGGCGAAGTCCTCGCCGTCGAAGGCGCGGGCCTGTTCCGGGTCCGGCTGCCGGGTCTCCCACAGGGGCAGCCCGGGGGCCAGCAGCGGGGAGAGCGAGGTGAACGTCGCCTCCGGCCGTCCCGAGACGGCGAAGTCCACGGCCAGCACGAGGGGTTCGTCGGCGCCCGCGGTGAGGACCTTCCAGGCGGGCGACGCGGTGGACGGCGGTGACTGCGACACGGTCACGAGGGTTTCCTTTCGACGGACGGTCCCGTCCGACGGTTCGACTGGAGCTGTTCGCGGGTGTGCTGGGGTATCAGCCGCGCTGTTTCGCGGGGCGGGAGTCGTCCGGTTTCCCGGGCGGCTGCACGGCCTCGGGCGGCCAGGCGCCGCGGCGCAGCAGCCCCCAGGCGTAGGCGCGGGCGACCAGGGCGACCCGGTTCACGCCGCCCATGCGCAGGCGCAGGTTGCCGAGGTGGTACTCGACGTTGTTGACGCTGAAGTGGAGCCGGGTCGCGATCTGCGTGCTCGTCAGACCCTGGGCGGTGAGTTCCAGGATCGTGGCCTCGGTCGGGTTCAACGTCGGCCTGGTGTCGGCCACTTGCTCGGTGTCCGCCGCGGACGCGTCGACCTCGTCGTGCAGGACCACGAGTTCCCGCACGCCCTCCTCCGGCCAGGGAATCCGGGTGCAGTACGCCAGGAACTCGCCCCCGTCCGGCCGGGTGAAGCGGACCCGGCCGGGCTCGCCGTCGTCCCCGCGCGGCAGGGCGCCGCGGGTGAGCCGGGACAGCGCGTGGCCCGTGAGCTCCTCCACGGAACGGCAGCCGAAGAGGTCGGCGGCGGCCGGATTGAGCCGTACGACCACGCCCGCGGCCGACACCTTCAGCAGCGGGACCGGCAGCCGGGAGAGCACCAGGTCAAGCCCGTCGACGGACCGTGCCGGGACCTCGCAGCCGGGACGGTCCGGGCCGCCCCGTTCCGTACTGGTGCCGGGAGTCGGGCCGATTCTGAGCGCCGGGCCGGTCCGCTGGACGGGGAGGACGACGCCGTCCCGGCCCGGTGTCCGGAACGTCACCGTGTCGATCGTCTCGACGTCGACCGTCTCGGTTCCCTCGACGGGCTCCGGGACGGCCGGCGTGTGCCAGGCCGCTCCGAGGACCCCGCCCACGGTCCCGTCCACGGCCCGGTCCGGGGAGAGGACCACCTTCCACAGATGCCGGTCGCAGCAGACCTCCAGGGAGACCGTCCGGCCGCTCAGCGCGAGGCGGTGGACCCGGCCGAGGCAGTCGGCGAGGTCCGGGTCCCGTACCGTCAGGGTCGTGACGTGGTCTCCCGTTCGGAGCCCGATCCGCCAGGCCGCCCCGGCCATCACGGTCACGGCCAGCGACCGGTCCGTCCTCCAGGTCGCTGCCGCGACAGGGCTTTGAGTGGGCATCTGGAGCGCACCTCCACACCAACAGGCTTTGGATGCATGGGCCCGTACGGGGCTGCCCCGCACGCGGCTTTCTTTGCTACGTCTTGAGGGAAACCAGGCAGGTCGGAGTACCTTTCCGGCCTTCCCCCGTCGGCTCGATCAGTGTCACAGGAGGGGCCCGGAGATGTCATGGCCGAGAGCTGGCATCATCCGGAAAGGCAACTTCCGTCCACGGGGCGGCGGAACGAACAGGGCACACGAGAGCGGTGAGGCCGCTCGTGCGCGTGCCTCACCGCCGCTGTGTGTCCTGGCCCCGTCAGTGGACGGCTTCGGCCTCCTTCGCCACCGCGACCCCGGCGGTGGCGCCGCTGTGCAGCAGCCCGTAGACGTAGGCGTCGTCGAGGGCGCGCCACGAGGCGGCGACGACGTCCTCGGCCACGCCCACCGTGGTCCACCGCTTGATGCCGTCGGTCATGGTCAGCAGGACGCGGGCGACGGATCCGGCGCTGCCGACGCCGTCGAGCGTACGGACCTTGTGGTCGACCACCCGGAGTTCCCTGAGCCCCGGGTACGCCTGGCCCAGGCCCCGCTGCACGGCCAGTTGCAGGGTGGCCACCGGGCTGGCCGCCTTGGCCACGGTCACCGTGCGCCGCTCGCCCACGCGCAGTTCGACGATGGCCTCGTTGACCGGGCGGCCCCCGGCGCGGTTCTCCACCACGACCCGCCAGTACTCGGCCTCGAAGGGGCGCCGGCCCGGGCCCTCGGTCTCCTCGCGGATCAGCAGTTCGAGCGAGGCGTCGGCCGACTCGTAGGCGTAGCCCTGGAGTTCGCGCTCCTTGACGCGGGCGATCAGCCGGGCCGACATCTCGCGGTCCCCGGCCAGGCTGACGCCCAGCTGCTCGGCCTTGAGTTCGATCGAGGCGCGTCCGGCCATGTCGGACACCAGCATGCGCATGCCGTTGCCCACCAGCGTCGGGTCGATGTGCTGGTAGAGGCCCGGGTCCACCTTGACGGCGGCGGCGTGCAGCCCGCCCTTGTGGGCGAAGGCGGACGTGCCCACGTACGGGTCGTGGGTGGGCGGCGCCAGGTCGACGATCTCGGCGATCCGGTGCGCCAGCCGGGTCATCCGCGCGAGCCCGCCCTCGGGCAGCACCCGGCGGTCGCGCTTCAGCTCCAGGGCGGCGACGACCTGGAAGAGGTTCGCGTTGCCGGTCCGCTCGCCGTAGCCGTTGGCCGTGCACTGGACGTGGGTGGCGCCCGCGTCCACCGCGGCCAGCGTGTTGGCGACGGCGCAGCCCGTGTCGTCCTGCGTGTGCACGCCCAGCCGGGCCCCGGTCGCCCCGCGCACCTCGCTCACCACGGCGTGGATCCGGTCGGGCAGCATGCCGCCGTTGGTGTCGCACAGGACGACGACCTCGGCGCCCGCCTCGTGGGCGGTGCGCACGACGTCGAGGGCGTACTCGGGGTTGTCCGCGTAGCCGTCGAAGAAGTGCTCGCAGGCCAGGAACACCCGCTTCCCGTGGCCGCGGACGTGGGCGACCGTGTCGCTCACCATGCGCAGGTTCTCCTCCAGGCTGGTGCGCAGCGCGAGCGTCACGTGCCGGTCGTGCGACTTGGCGACCAGGTGGACGGTGTCCGTGCCGGCCGCCAGCAACGCGGCCACCTGCGGGTCCTCCTCCACCCGCAGACCGGCCCGGCGGGTGGAGCCGAACGCGACGAGGGTGGCGTGCCGGAAGTCGATCTCCGTCCGGGCGCGCTGGAAGAACTCGGTGTCCCGGGGGTTGGCGCCCGGCCAGCCGCCCTCGATGAAGCCCACTCCGAAGTCGTCGAGGAGGCGCGCGATGGCGAGCTTGTCGTTGACGGTGAGGTTGATGCCCTCGCTCTGCGCTCCGTCGCGGAGGGTGGTGTCGAAGACGTGGAAGCTGTCGTCGGGAACGGCGTTCATACGATGTCTGCTCCTTGGGTCGTTCGGGCGGAGGAGGCGGCGGAGGGGGAGGGGGCACTGTTGGTGATCCGGTGCATCCAGCCGTGGCGGTCGGGGGCGCGGCCCGTCTGGATGTCGAGGAGCGCCTCGCGCAGGCGCATGGTGAGCGGGCCCGGCCGGCCGTCGCCGACCGTCCAGTCGCCCCGCACCGACCGCACCGAGCCGACGGGCGTGACGACCGCGGCCGTGCCGCAGGCGAAGACCTCGGTGACACGGCCCGCCGCGCAGTCCCGCCGCCAGTCGTGCACGCTCACCCGGCTCTCGACGGCCGCGTGGCCGAGGTCGGCGGCCACGCGGAGCAGGGAGTGGCGGGTGATGCCGGGCAGCAGGGAACCGCTCAGCATCGGCGTGACGATCCGGTCGCCGTGGACGAAGTAGAGGTTCATGCCGCCCATCTCCTCCACCCAGCGGCGTTCGGTCGCGTCCAGCCACACCACCTGGTCGCAGCCCCGCTCGGCGGCCTGGGCCTGGGCGACGAGGGACGCGGCGTAGTTGCCGCCGCACTTGGCCGCGCCGGTGTCGCCCGGGGCGGCGCGCACGTGGTCCTCGGAGATCCACACCGACAACGGCCGTACGCCGTCGGGGAAGTAGGACCCGGAGGGGGAGGCGATGACCATGAACAGGTACTCGCGGGCGGGCCTGATGCCCAGGCCGGTCTCGGTCGCGAACAGGAAGGGGCGCAGGTAGAGGGAGGTCTCGCGGCCCTCGGGCACCCAGACGGCGTCCTGGGCGACGAGCGCGTCGAGCGCCGCGACGAAGGTCTCCTCCGGCAGCTCCGGCATGGCCAGCCGGCGGGCGGACTCGCGGAAGCGGCGGGCGTTGCGCTCCGGCCGGAAGACGGCCAGGGCGCCGTCCGGCTGCCGGTACGCCTTGAGCCCCTCGAAGATCGTCTGGGCGTAGTGCAGCGCCATCGCGGCGGGGCTCAGGGTCAGGGGCGCGAAGGGGACCAACTGGCCGTCGTGCCAGCCCCGCCCCTCCGTCCAGCGGACGGTGACCATGTGGTCGGTGAAGTGCCGGCCGAAGCCCGGGTCGGTCATCAGCGCCGTACGTTCGGCGTCCGGCAACGGCCGTGCGGACGGCTTCAGTTCGATGACGACGGGGGGTGCGGTCATGTCGGTGGCGACGGACGGTGTGGTCATGGGACTTCCCTCGCTGTGACGATCCGCAGGACCTGCTCGGTGGCGTCGTGGAGGTAGAAGTGGCCACCGGTGAAGAGATGGAGGGCGAAACGGGCCGAGGTGCACTCCCGCCACGCCTCCAGCGACTCCATCGGCACGAGCGGGTCGGTGAGCCCGCCGAGGGCCGTGACGGGGAGGTCCAGCGGGGGCACCGGGGTGTGCCGGTAGGTCTCGGAGACGGTGAAGTCGGCGCGCACCAGCGGCAGCAGCGTCTCCATCAGGCCGGGCAGGGCGAACGCCTCCTCCGGCATGCCGCCCAGTTCCCGCAACACCTCGACCAGGCCCTCGTCGGAGCTGCGGTGGCGCACCGCGCCGTGGTGCCCGAGCTGCGGCGCCGGGCGGGCCGACACGAACAGGTGGCGGGGCAGCGGCAGGCCCTCCGCGCGCAGCCGCAGGGTGAGCGTGTAGGCGATGAGTGCGCCCATGCTGTGGCCGAAGAACACCACGGGCCGGTCCAGGACGTCCCGCAGCTCGGGCAGCAGCCCGTCCACGATCCGCGACACATGGGTGAGGGGTTCCTCCCCCGCGCGGTCCTCCCGCCCCGGCGGCTGCACCAGACACAGCTCCAGGTCGTCGGGGAGACGGCGTTGCCAGGGGCGGTACATCATGCTGCCGCCGCCCGCGCACGGGAAGCACAGCAGCCGGGCCCGGGCGGTGGGGTCGGGCGCCGGGCGGCGCAGCCAGGAGGCGGCCGTGACGGTCACAGCGCCTCCAGGGCCTGGTGGTCGACCTTGCCGCGCGCGGTCATCGGCATCGACTCCACCGGGAGGAACCGGGAGGGCATGTGCGAGGAGGGCAGCGCCGCGCGCGCGGCGCGGAAGAGGTCCACGGGTTCGACGGGCTCCGCCGGGTCCGTCACGTAGTACGCGGTGATGCCGACGACGCTCCCGGAGGCGTCCCTGGCCTCGCGGACGGCCACCGTGTGGACGCCCGCGAGGCGGCCCAGGGCGGCCTCGACGCCGTCGAGTTCGATGCGCTGGCCGCGGATCTTGACCTGGCGGTCGGTGCGGCCGACGTAGCGCAACAGCCCGTCCTCGCCCGTCAGGACCTTGTCGCCGGTCCGGTACAGCCTGCGCACCGCCCCGCCGACCTCCAGGTCGACAAAGCGCTCGGCCGCCAGTTCGGGCCGCCCGACGTACCCGAGCGCCACCCCCGCACCCGCCGTGTACAGCTCGCCCGGGGTGCCCGGCGGGCACTCCCGCCGCCGCTCGTCGAGCACGAACACCTCGGTGCCCGGCACCGGAAGGCCGATGGGAACGCCGTGGGGGTCCTCGAAGTCGGCCCGCACGACCGGGTGGACGCTGGTCAGCATGGTGTTCTCGACCGGACCGTAGGCGCAGATCAGCACGGTGTCCGGGTGCTCATCCAGGAAGCGGCGCATGTGCGGCACCGACACCCGTTCGCCGCCGGTCGTCACGTACTTGAGGCCGGAGAAGCAGCCGACGCCCTCGTCCACCAGCAGGTTGAACAGCGCGGTGGTGATGAACAGGTTGTCGGCGCCCCGCTCCTTGACCATCCGGGTCATCACGTCGGGGGTGACATAGGGGTCGGCCGTGATCAGCGCGGTGCCGCCCGCGACCAGCGCGCCCCACAGCTCGTAGTTGCCCATGTCCCACTGGAGCTGGGCCAGTTGGGGGACGACGGGACGGTCCGCGAAGCCGATCAGCGGGTCCGGGTGGAACATCCGGGTCACCCCGCGGTGCGGGCAGACCACGGCCTTGGGGGTGCCCGTGGTGCCGGAGGTGAACAGCAGACAGGCGGGTGCGTCCTCGTCGCCCGGCTCGGGGGCGGGCGCGTCGGGAGCCGCCAGCAGCTCCTCGGTCGACGGGGGCGCCCAGGTACCGGGGGCACCACCCCCGGCATCGGTCAGCGTCAGACCGATGCCGAGCAACTCGGTGATCTCCGCGCGCAGTTCGCGCGGCCACCCCGGGTCGGCGACGGCGTACGCCCGCCCGGCGCGCAGCACGCCGAGCAGGACGGCGGCCCGGCGCACGGAGGCGGGCAGGTCGACGAGGACCACGGCCGTCGCCGTGGGCAGCTCCCGCAGCCGTACGGCGACGGCCTCGGCGGCGGCGTCGAGGCGCCGGTAGCTGAGGGTGCCGTCCGGGCCGCTGACGGCCGGAAGGTCCGGACTCGTCACGGCGTGCTGGTGAACGAGGCTGTGGATGGTCATGCCGGGACATGCCTTTCTGTGTCGGTCTCGGAGGCCCGGTCCTGCGGGGCGGCCCGGCCGGTGCGGGAGGCGAACGCGATCACCAGGAACCCGAGGACCCCGCCGGCCGCCGCGACCGAGAACGTCGTGCGCAGTCCGGCCTGTTCGGTCAGGAAGCCGCCGGTCGTGGCGCCGAGCGGGATCACGCCCCAGATCACGAACCGGATGGAGGCGTTGACCCGGCCGAGCAGCTCCGGCGGGGTGACGGTCTGCCGCAGGGTCACCTGGTGGATGTTGAAGACGACCGTGCCGAACCAGGCGACGGCCATGCCCGCCAGGAACACGAACCTGGCGTACGCGCCCGGGGCCAGCGGCAGCAGCGCCATGCCGAGGACGTTCAGAGCGACGGCGCCGGTCATGGTGCGGCCCGCCCCGAACCGCCTGCCGAGCCGGCTCGCCAGCAGCGCCCCCGCCACGAACCCGATGTTGCTCAGCCCCAGCATCAGCCCGGCGGTCGCCGCCGACATGCCCAACTCCCGTACGGCGTACGGAATCAGCAGGGAGTACATGATGCCGCCGGAGAAGAAGTTCAGCAGCGCGAGGCAGACCACGATGGGGGCGAGCGTCCGGTGGGCGAACACCCAGCGCAGCGCGGCGGCGACCTCCTTCAGCAGCTGCTGCTTCGCCAGGCGGCGCGGTGCGGGGGAGCGGGTGCGGATGCGCCACAGGAACAGCGCGGAGCCGAGGTAGGAGACGGAGTCGGCGACCAGCACCAGCGGGGCGCGCATCCAGGAGACCAGCAGACCGGCCAGGCCCGGCCCGGCGATCTGCGCGCCCGACCTGCTCAGCTCCAGCCTCCCGTTGGCGTACGCCAGCCGCTTGGTGGCCACGATCTCCGGCAGATACGTCTGGTAGGCGACGTCGAAGAACACGGTCAGGGCGCCGTGCAGACAGGCCACCGTGTACAGCAGCGGCAGCGACAGCTGGTCGAGCAGGTACGCGACGGGGACGGCCGCGAGTACCAGCGCCCGGCCCAGGTCGCAGACGATGAGCACCGGGCGGCGGGCCAGCCGGTCCACCCACACGCCCGCGGGCAGCCCCAGCAGCAGGAACGGCAGGAACTGCGCGGTCACCAGCGCGGCGACCGCGGAGTTGCCCGCGTCCAGCGCGCCGATGGCGACCAACGGCAGGACTACGGGGGTGATCTGGCTGCCGAGCTGACTGATCGTCTGCCCCGCCCACAGGAGTTGGAAGTCGCGTTCGGAGGGCTTGCCCCGCTCCGTCACCGCAGGACCGCCGCACCGGCATCCGGCACGCGGCCCGCCGCGTCGCCCAACTCGGCGATCCGGGCGGCCAGTTCCCGCACGGTCGGGTGGCGCAGCACCTCCAGGGCGGGCACCTGGACGCCGAGCCGCTCGCCGAGCCGGGCCGCCGTGCGGATGGCGAGCATCGAGTCGCCGCCGAGGGCGAAGAAGTCGTCCTCGGGCCCGATGACGGGCTGGTGCAGCAGCTCGGACCAGATGGCGACGATCGTCTCCGCGACGGTTCCGGGTCCGGCTTCCACGGCGCACTCCTTGAGGGGGGTTTCGGGGTGCTGGACGACCCAGCGCAGCAACTGCCGGTACTCGGCGGCGAAGCGTTCGACGGTGGCCTCGTCGAACAGATCGGTGGCGTACTCCCACACGAGGGTGATCGAGTCGCCGTGCTCGCCGTGCGCGGCGCCGATGCTCTGCTCCAGCCGGGGCACCACGACGATGTTCATGTCGAACTTCGCCGAACCGTTCGAGATGCCCTCGGTCACCGCCATCCGCACGCCCGGCAGCGCCAGTGAGGCCAGCGGGGCGTCGTGGAAGCCGAAGCTGACCTGGAAGAACGCGTTGCGCGACACGTCCCGGGAGGACTGCGTGGCGGCCAGGATCCGGTGGAAGGGGACGTCCGGGTGCTCCGCCGCCCCGACGAGGGTGGCGCGGGTGGCGGCCAGGAGGTCGGTGAACGGCAGGCCGGGGTCGACGGCCACCCGCATCGGCAGGTTGTTGACGATCATCCCGATCATCCGCTGGGTCTCCGGCAGCACCCGGTTGGCCAGCGAACTCCCTACACACAGGTCGCGCTGCCCGGTCAGCCGGTTCAGGTGCGCCAGCCAGCCGGAGAACAGGGCGAGATAGAGCGAGACGCCCCGGCCGCGCGCGAACTGCCGCAGCCCGGCGCTCAGTTCGGCGTCCAGCGTGAAGCGCAGGGCTCGGCCCTCGAAGCTCGGCACGGCGGGCCGCGGCCGGTCGGCGGGCAGCTCCAGCGGCGCCGGCGGCGCACTGAACCGGTCGCGCCAGTACGCCAGTTGGCCGTCCAGCTCGCCGGACTCCAGCCGCTCCCGCTGCCACACGGCCACGTCGAGGAAGTCGAACGTGTGGGTGGCGGCGGCCTGTTCCCGCCCCGCGACGGCCCGGCGGTAGCCCTCGGCCAGCTCGCCGAGGAACAGGTTGTACGACCAGCCGTCGTGGATGAGGTGGTGCTCGACGTGCAGCAGCACGTGCGCGTCCGCGCCGAGTCGCACCAGGTGCCAGCGCACCAGCGGCGGTCGCTCCAGGTCGAACCGCTCGGCCAGCAGCTTCCCGGTCAACTCGCGCAGGGCGTCCGCGCGTTCGTCGTCGGCCAGCGTGCTCAGATCGGTCAGCGGCAGGACGTACGGGTCGTGGGGGTGGACCCGCTGCACGGGGGCGCCGTCCGCGCCGAGATGGACCGACGTGCGGAAGACCTCGTGCCGCTCGACGACCCCGTTCAACGCCGCGGCCAGGGCGGGCACGGCGAGGTCGCCGTCGAAGTGCACCAGCGCCTGGAAGTGGTAGCTGGAGCTGTCCGGGTGCAGCTGCTGGAGGATCCAGATCTGCTCCTGGGCGGGGGAGAGGGGCGCGGGCCGCCCCCGGTCCCAGTGGCTCAGCCCGGCCGGTTCCTTCCCGGCGGCTTCGGCGCTCTGCGCCCCGGTCTCGTGGATCCAGGCGGCCAGCGCCCGGGCGGTGGGGTGCGCGGCGACCACGGGGTAGGGGATGTCGACGCCGAGGCGCTCCTTGAGCCGGATGGTCGACCTGATGGCCAGCAGCGAATGGCCGCCACGGAAGAAGAAGTCCTCCTCGGGCCCCAGATCGTCCACTCCGAGCAGTTCCTGCCACACGCCGATCAGCTCACGCTCCACGGACGTGAGCTGCTGCGGTGTGCCTACCGACTGATCAAGACTCACTGCGGAATTCACCTCGCTTCGTCAACGGCGTGGAAATCGCCGATGGAACGAGAAAGTAGACGGGAAGCGAGTCCCGCCACCAGAGCGTCCGGCGCCCACTGGGAAAAACCGGAAGACGGGCGTCGTCGACTGGTGAATCCCTTAGTGGGAACGGGGTTTCGGCCCTGGTCGCGCCCGTCGGAGCGAGCGGTTTTCACCTGCTGGAAAGCGGGACTGCGATATCTCCCATTGAATGCCCGCGACCGCCTGGGGCATCGTCTTTTCCGCACGTGCATTCTTGCCGCAGATGAACGTAAAGGGAATAGGAGGCGGCCATGGCGTCCGCACGAGACTTGCTGAGCAGGCCCAATTCTCCGAGCTTTCTGGAGAGCCTCTACACGGGAAAACTCCAGTGGGACCTGCTCGACCCCTTTCCCGACCAGGACGCCGCGGACCGGGCGGCCGGTGACCACGCGCTGGCGGAGATCACCCGGTTCATGACCGAGTGGATCGACCCCGAGTCCGTGGACGAGACGAGCACCCTGCCCGCGGGGTTCGTCGAGGAGCTGAAGAAGCGGGGGCTGCTCAAGCTGGGGACCGCCGAACGCAGCGGCGGCTGGGGGCTGACCCCGCGCAACATCTTCCGCGTGGTCACCGAGGTGGCGAGCCGGTCGGTGGCGGTCGCGCTGATCATCGCCATCGACAACGCCATCGGCATCAGCGCCTACCTGCCCCACCTGCCCCCGGGCCCGCTGCGGGACTTCGTCCAGGACCGCGTCGAGCGCGGCGCCGTGTCCTGCACGGCCGACACCGAGCCGGAGGGCGCGGCCAACACCGTACGCCGTACCGTCGCGGTGCCCACCGAGGACGGCGACGCCTTCCTGATCACCGGCGACAAGGTCTTCGTCGGCAACGCGCCCATCGCCGACGTCGTGATCATCTCGGCGACCGTCACGGAGCAGGGCACCACCCAGCGGCGGCTGTTCTTCGTCGACGCCGACACACCCGGCCTGCGCGTCCACGCCGAACACGGGTTCATGGGCCTGCGGGGCTTCCCGAACGGGGCGTTCACCTTCGACCGGGTCCGGGTGCCCCGCACCCGGATGCTTGTCGAGGAGGGCTACGAGGGGCGGATGACCCGCACCGCGAACCTGGCCACCATGCTCGGCCGCAACTACCTGATCGCCGCGCCCTCGCTCGCGCTGGCCCGGCTCGGCACCGCGTGGGCACAGGACTTCGCCTCCCGCCGGTCCGTCGACGGGCGCACCCTCGACCAGTACGACGAGATCCGGCGGGTGCTGGCCGCCGCGGCCGCGGACACCTTCGCCATCGACACCCTGACCACCTGGACCATGGTCCAGCCCGACCTGGACGGCCCGGTCAACACCGCGTTCGAGCAACTCGCCGTCAAGAACATCAGCTCGCTGGCCGCCTGGCGGGTGCTGGACCGCTCCATGTCGGTGCTGGGCGCCGAGGGGTTCGAGAGCGGCCCCAGCAAGGCCCGCCGCTGCGCCGTACCCGTACCGCTGGAACGCGCCGTGCGCGACGCCCGGGGCCTGCGGATCTCCGGCGGCGTCGACTTCGCGCTCGACTACTGGGCCGGGCGGCTCGTCCTGCCCACCTACTACCCCCAGCCGCGGCCGGCCGCCGACCTCGACGAACCCGAGGACCTGACCGGTCTGTCCACCCAGTGGCTCACCGGACGCAACACCGACCACGCGCGGTACGCCACCGGCCAGGCCAAGGAACTGGCCCGGTTCATGCTGCGGGTGCGCGAGCGGTACGCCGAGGCCGACGAACTGCTCGCCGCGGAACGCGTCGTCATCTCCGTCAACGCCGTCGTCAACGAGATCCTCACCATGGCGGCCGTGCTCGCCCGCGCGGCGACCCTCGCCGAGGCCGGCCACACCTGGCCGCAGGGGCTCGCCGACGTCTTCTGCGCCGACGCCCGCCGCCGGGTCACCGACCTGTGGGCGGCGGCCGAGGCCGCGGTGAGCGGCGACGAGCCGGACCACACCGCCCTGTGCGCGGGCCTCGCCGAGGACGGCCGGGCCGCGGGCATCTTCCAGCACACCTCTGTTCCGGCGCACCTCGCCCGCGCGGAAGGCAACGAGCAGTGACCGCCGACCACCGGCCCGCCCCGGGGCAACAGCCGCTGCCCGCCGCCGGGTTCCAGGAACGCATCTGGTTCGCCGAGCGGCTGGAGCCGGGCACCGGCCTCTACAACGTGCCCCTGGCCTGGCGCGTCCGCCCCGCGCTGCGGCCCGAGGCGCTGGCCCGGGCGCTGGCGGACGTGGTGGAGCGGCACGAGATCCTGCGCACCCGCTTCGTCGACGACCACGGCGGCATCGGCCAGCTGGTCGGCCCGGCCTGGACGCCCGCACCGCGCCTGGTGGACCTGCGGGCGGCCGACGAGGAGGAACGCGCCCGCGAACTCGCCCGTGTCCTCGAAGAGGACGCCCGCCACACCTTCGACCTCGCCGCCGGCCGCCCGCTCACCGCGTCCCTGGTCCAACTGACCGACGACGAGCAGGTCTTCTCCCTCTGCGTCCACCACCTCGTGTGGGACGCGGGCTCCACGGAACCCTTCCTCACCGACCTCGGCCACTTCTACGAGCGGGCGGCGGGAGCGCACCCCACGGCGGCCCCGAACCGGCCCGCGGCGCCCGCCCCCGTGCCCGCGCTGACCGGCACCGCGACCGAACTCGCCGCCCTCTGGCGCCAGTTGCTGCCCGTCGACGACCTCACCCCCGCCTCCTCCTTCTTCGACAACGGCGGCCACTCCCTCCTCGCGGCCCGGCTGGTCGGGCTGGTGGGCGAACGGCTCGGCGTCCGGCTCGCCCTGCGCGACGTCTTCGAACACCCCACGCTCCAGGGCCTCGCCGACCGCATCGACACCGACCGCATCGACACCGACCGGCACGACCCCGCCGCCGGGCACCCGGACACCCTGCCGGAGGGCGCCGAACCCGCCGGCGCGTTCCAGCAGGGCACCTGGCTCGCGGAACGCGGCGGCGACTCCGGCCGCTACCAGGTCCACCTCGTGTGGCGGGTCTTTGGCGCACTCGACCCCGGTACGCTCGCCGCGGCCCTCGCCCTGCTCGTCGACCGGCACGAGATCCTGCGCACCCGCTTCGTCGAACACCTCGGCCGGCTCCACCAGATCGTCGACGGCGGCTGGACCCCGGAGGTCGTCACGGAGGACGCCACCGCCTTCGGCACGAGCCCGGACGGCCGCGACCGCTGGGCGACGGAGTGGCTGCGCCGCGAGACCCGGCAGCCCTTCGACCCGGCGTCGGGCCGCCTGCTGCGCGCGACCCTCGCCCAACTCGCCGCCGACGAGCAGGTGTTCGCCCTGTGCGTGCACCACCTCGCGTTCGACGGCGAGTCCGTCCCCGTCTTCCTGCGCGACCTCGCCGCCTGCTACGAGGCCGTCCGCACCGCGGGCACGCCGGTGCTCCCGCCCGCGGTCCAGTTCCGCGACCTCGTCCGGAACCAGCGACTCCCCGAGGCCGAGCGCGAGCGGCTCCTGGAACGCTGGACCCGACGGCTCGACGGCGCCCCGCCGTACCCCGCCGCCACCCCGCCCGAGCCCGCCGAACCCGACGGGTGCGTGGCGGTCCCGCTCCCCGACGACCTGGCGCAGCGGCTGCGCCCGGTGCAGTCCGCCCACCGGGCCACCTGGTTCACGGTGGCCACCGCGGCCCTGGCGACGGTGCTGCACCGCCGGACCGGACAGGACGACCTCACCCTCGCCACCCCCACGGCACTGCGCGAGACCCCGGGCGCCGCCGATGTCATCGGCCCCTGCCTCAACACGCTGGTTCTCAGGTCCCGTTCGGCCGCGACGACCATGATCGGCGAACTCCTCGACGCCATGCGGGAGTCCGTCTTCGACGCGATGGACGACCGCCGGGTGCCCTTCGACGCCGTCGTGGCACGCCTCGCCCCACCGCACCGGCCCGGCCGGCCGCCGTACACCGACTTCTACGTCAACGTGAACGAAGTGCCGCGCGAGGACGCCCCGTTGGGCGACGCCACACTCCAACGCCTGCTGCCGGAAGGCTTCTGGGGCCACCAGGTCAAGTTCGGCCTGTCGCTCACCCTGTTCCCCGGCAGCGCCCGGCCGCGGATCCTGCTGTCGTACCGGGGCGACCGCTTCCGCCGTACGGACGCCGAGGAAATCGCCCACGAACTGGGCGAGTTGCTGGCCTCGCTCGCCGACCGCCTCGACGAACCGGTGGGCGTCCGCCCCGGCGCCCCGGCCGCGCGCACACTGCCCCCGGCCGTCCAGTACCAGCGGTACGTCGACGCCCAACGGGCCCGGGCCGCCGGGGCCGAGGGGCGCGAACTGGTCGAGTGGTGGGCCGGGAAGCTCGCCGGGGCGCCCGCCTACCCGACGCTGGGCGCCGTACCGGAACCCGAGCCGCACGGGGTCGTGCCGCTGCCCTTCGGACCGGACCTGCTGCGTACGGTCCAGGAGGTCGCCGCCCGGCACAAGGTCGGTTGGTTCACCGTGGTCGCCACCGCCCTGGCCGCCGTGCTGCACCGCTGGACCGGACAGGACGACCTCACCCTCGGCACCCCGATCGGCAACCGCGGCGCGGAACTCGCGGGCGTGATCGGCCCCTGCATGAACACGGTCGCGCTGCGCTCCGCCCTCGCCGACGACACGACGCTCGGCGGGCTCCTCGACCAGCTGCGGGAGACCGTCCTCGACGTGCTGGAGCACCGGGACGTCGCCTTCGAGACGGTCGTGGAGCGGCTCAACCCGCTGCGCAGGCCCGGCTGGACACCGTTCCTCGACGTCACCCTCGCCACCCTCGTCGAGGCACCCGAACACGCCCTCGGCGACGCCAGGCTCACCCCGTTGTCGCCCGTCCCGCACCGGGCGGGCGAATCCGTCAAGTACGGCCTGCTGTTCGGCGTCCGGGTCACCGGCGACCGGATCGAGGGCACCCTCAGCCACCGGGGCGACCGCGTCACCGCCGTCGACGCGGACCGGCTCGCCCGGCTGGTGGCCCGGGTCCTGGAACGGTTCGCGGACCAGCTCGACCGCCCGGTGGCCACCCTGGACCTGACGGACCCGCAAGAACACGAACTCCTCACCTCCTACGAGACCGGTCCCGCCCCCTACCCGGCGACCACCGTGCCCGCCCTGCTCGCCCGGCACCTCGCCGAGCGGCCCGACGCCCCCGCCGTGGAGACCGACACCGAAACCCTCAGCTACGCCGAACTCGTCGCGCGCGCAGGCGTGTTGGCCGAGGAACTGCGGCCGTACGCCACCGGCCCGCAGCCCGTGGTCGCGGTCATGCTGGAGCGCGGTGCCGACTACGTGGTGGCGATGCTCGCGGCCTGGCTGGCCGGCAGCGCCTACTGCCCCATCGACCCCGCCTACCCGGCCGAACGCATCGACTACGTCCTGCGCGACCTCGGCACCCGGGCGGTCGTCACCAGCCCCGCCCTCGACATGGACCTCACGAGCCTGCCGGTCCCGGCGGTGGACGTGGCCCTCGCCCGCCGCACCCCCGTCTCCGCCGCCACGCTCCCCACCCCGGCTCCTGCGGACATCGCCTACGTGCTCTACACGTCCGGCACCACCGGACGGCCCAAGGGCGCCGCCGTCACCCACGGCGGACTGGCCCAACTCTCGCTCTGGAAACAGGAGTTCCTCGGCCTGGGCGCCGACGACCGGGTCAGCCACGGGGTCAGCGTCGGCTTCGACGTGGCGCAGGCCGAGGTCTGGCCCGCCCTGGCCGCGGGCGCGGTGCTGCTGCCGTACGAACAGCCGCTCAGCCCCGACGGGTTCGCGCGCTGGCTCGACGAGCGGAGGATCACCGTCGGCTGGGCGGCCACGCCCGTCGCCGAACTCATCTGGTCGCTCGGGCACGAACTGCCCGGCCTGCGCCAGCTGATCGTCGGCGGCGCCGCCATCACCTCGCTGCCCGCCAAGCCCCCGGGCTACCGGATCCTCAACGCCTACGGCCCCACGGAGGCCACCGTCTTCGTCGGCACCCACCAGGTCGAGCACGGCGCGCCCGCCCCGCTGAGCCGGATCGGCCGCCCCGTGACCGGCGCCCGGCTGTACGTGCTCGACGCGGAGGGCAGGCGCTGCCCGGCCGGTGTCCCCGGCGAGATCTGCATCGCCGGAACCGGACTGTCCGCCGGATACTGGCGCCACCCCGAACTCACCGCGCGCGCCTTCCGCGCCACCGACCCCGACGGCCGCCCCGAACCCCTCTACCGCACCGGCGACTTGGGCCGCTGGCTGCCCGACGGCACCCTCGACTACCTCGGCCGCCTGGACCGCCAGATCAAGGTCCGCGGACACCGGGTGGAGCCCGCCGAGATCGAACACCACCTGCGGCAGACCCCCGGCGTCGCGCACTGCGCGGTGCGCGCCTTCCCCGGCGAGGCCGCCGAACTCGTCGCCTACGTCGTCCCCAGGGACGGCGCCCCCGTCGACACCGCGCACATCCTCGGCGCCCTGCGCGGACACCTGCCGCGCTTCATGGTCCCCGACGCCGTCGTGACTCTCGACGCGCTGCCCATGACCGTGCACGGCAAGGTCGACCACGGCGCGCTGCCCCGGCCCGACCTCGCCGAACTCGCGGGCGGGGGACCGCGGCAACTGCCCCGGACCGAACTGGAACGGCGGGTCGCCGCGGCCTGGTGCACGGCGCTGCGCACCGACCACGTGAGCGTCCACGACAACTTCTTCGACCTCGGGGGCAACTCCCTGCTGCTGGCCACCCTGCACGGGCTGCTGCGCACGGAACTGGCCCCGGACCTTCCCCTGCACTGGCTGTTCGAACACCCCACGGTGCACGCGATGGCGACCGCGCTGGCCGCCGACACCACCGGCGACGACACCGCCGAGGCCCGGCAGGCCGCTCAGCGAGCCGCCGCCGCCCGCACGGGCCGGCCGGGCCGCGGCCGGG
>LJCV01000032.1 GCA_001298575.1 Actinobacteria bacterium OK074 | reverse complement strand
CCACCCGCAGCCGACAACCACCCACCCCCTACCGCGGCGGCAACCCAGGCCGCCCCCGGTCCGGCACGCCCTCATACCCTGGCGGCTCCGCCGCCGGCCGTGCGGCCAGCAGTTCCAACGCCACCCGTACCGCGTCGTCCAGCTGTGCATGCCTCCCCTCCGCCCAGTCCAGCGGGGAGCGCAGCACCTCCAAGTCCGGCTCCACGCCGTGGTTTTCCACGCCCCAGCCGTACGTGTCGAACCATGCCGCGTTCATCGGTACCGTGATCACCGTGCCGTCGCCCAACCGGTGGCGGCCGGTCATGCCGACCACGCCGCCCCAGGTGCGCTGGCCCACCACCGGGCCCAGGTCCAGCAGCTTGAAGGCCGCCGTGATCATGTCGCCGTCGGATGAGGTGGCTTCGTCGGCGAGGGCAACTACCGGGCCGCGCGGGGCGTTTGACGCGTACGACACCGGTTGCGCGTTGCGTGTCAGGTCCCAGCCCAGGATCGTCCGCGTCAGCTTCTCCACCACCAACTCGCTGATGTGGCCCCCCGCGTTGCCCCGTACGTCCACGATCAGGGCCGGGCGGGACACCTCCATCCGCAGGTCGCGGTTGAACTGGGCCCAGCCCGAGCCGCCCATGTCGGGGATGTGCAGGTAACCGCACCGGCCGCCGCTCAACTCCCGTACCACCTCCCGGCGTTTGGCCACCCAGTCCTGGTAGCGCAGGGGGCGTTCGTCCACCAGGGGGACCACCGCCACCCGGCGCGACGGGCCGGCCGGAACCGCGAACGTCAGCTCCACCGTCGTACCGCCCGCCGCAGCCAGCAACGGGTACGGGCCGGTCACCGCGTCCACCGCGCGGCCGTCCACGTGCGTCAGGACCGCCCCCTCCCGGATGCCCGAACCCGCCAGCGGGGAACGGGCCTTGGAGTCCGAGGAGTCGCCCGGCAGGATCCGCGCCACGGTCCAACCGTCGTCCCGGCGTACGAACGTGGCGCCCAGCAGGCCCTGGAGGCGCTGGTAGTGCGGCGGGCCCTCGTTGCGCCTGGCCGCCGCCACGTACGCGTGCGACGTGCCCAGCTCGCCCAGCAACTCCCGTAGCAGGTCCGCGAATTCGTCCGGTGTGGCGACCCGGTCGAGCAGCGGGCGGTACTGGTCCAGGGCCGCGTCCCAGTCGACACCGCACATCCCCGGCTCCCAGAAGTACGCCCGCACCAGCCGCCCCGCCTCCGCGTACGCCTGCTGCCACTGGGCCACCGGATCCACCTCGTGCAGGATGCGCCGCAGGTCGATCCAGACCGTCGTGTCGCCGTCGCCCGCCTCCGTCGACGGCACCGCCCGCAACTCGTCCTCGTCCACCACGACCAGCCGGCTGCCGTCCCCGCTCACCGCGAACCAGTCCAGGTGGCCCACGAGTTCGGACTTCTTCGCCTTGGTGATGTTGAAGTACTCCAGCGTCGGCCGCCCGCTGGTGTCGTCCGGGTTCGCGAACGTCTCGCCCAGCGCGCCCGAGATCGGCCAGCGCAGCCAGACCAGGCCGCCGCCCGCGACCGGGCACAGCGCCGAGTACTTCGACGCGGTCACCGGGAACGGCGTCACCCGGCTCTCCAGGCCCTCGATCTCCACCGTCACCGCCCCGTCGGCGTTCTCCTCGTCCGCCACCGGATCCAGGCCCCCGGCCGCCGGCCGGCCGTCGGGGCTCAGCGCGAACGGCGACGGCGTCGCCGACGACAGCGGCACCAGGTACGGGCGGCAGCCCAGCGGGAAGGACAGGTCCCCGGTGTGCACGTCGTACACCGGGTCGAAGCCGCGCCAGGACAGGAACGCCAGGTAGCGGCCGTCCCGCGTGAACACCGGATTCTCGTCCTCGAAGCGGCCGTTGGTGACGTCCACGACCGCACCCGTACCCCCGCCAACTCCCGTACCTGCCCCGGCGATTCGTGCCATTTTGATCTGGCGCAGTGATCGGCCGATCCCTGGATGCGACCATGTCAGCCACGCCCCGTCCGGGGAGAACGCCATATCCCGTACCGGCCCGTTGACCGACCGGATCAGTTCGACGACCTCGCCCGTGCCCTCCTCGTCCGCGTCACCCACGTCCAGCAGCAGCAACCGCCCGTCGTGCGCCGCGATGGCGATCCGCTCGCCCCGCGGATCCGCCACCAACTCCTGTACGCGGCCCACGACTCCGGACGCCAGCCGACGCGGTGCGCGCACCCCGGACGCGCGCGGCAGCGAGGCGATCTCGACCGCGTCCTCGCCCTCCGCGTCCGTCACGTACGCCACCCGCCCGCTCGCGCCGAGCATCTCCGGCAGCCGTACGCGCACGCCGGGGGTGTCCGCGATCGTCCGGGCCGGGCCGTCGCGGTGCGTGAGCCAGTACAGGCTGCCCCGGACGACGACGGCGCTGGCCCGGCCCGTCTCGTCCACCGAGACGCCGTCCACGTGCTGGGCGGCCGGCACCTGGTACGTACGGCGTCCGGCGCGCGGCCCGCCCAGGCGCACGTCGAGGCGGCGCGGGACCCCGCGCGGGCCCAGGTCGTCGACCAGCCACAGGTCGCCCTCGCACTGGTACACCACCCGCGTGCCGTCGCTCGCCGCGTGCCGGGCGTAGAACGCGTCGTGGTCGGTGTGCCGGCGCAGGTCGGAGCCGTCGTACGCGCACGAGTACAGGTTGCCGACGCCCTCGTGGTCGGAGAGGAACGCGATCCGGCCGCCGACGAAGACCGGCGCCTCCAGATGGCCGCCGAGGTCCGCGAGCAGCCGCCGCCCGTGCAGCCAGAGACGGCCGGTCGCGCCGCCCCGGTAGCGCTTCCAGGCGGCCGGTTCGTGCGGCGGGGTGCCGGTCAGGAGCAGGGTCCGGCGTTCGCCGTCGAGGTCGGCGACCTGGATGTCGGAGACCGGGCCCCACGGCAGCCGGCCGCCGGGGTCGCCGTCGGTGGGCACCTTGTGGGCCCAGGTGAAGTAGGAGAACGGCTGCCCGTGCGAGGCCACGGCCAGGATGTCGCCCTCGGGGGTCCAGCCCCGTACCTTCGTGTCCGCGCTGCCCCAGTAGGTGAGCCGCCGGCCGGGGCCGCCGTCCACCGGGACCAGGTGGATCTCGGGCACCAGACTGCGCCAGCTCGTGTACGCGAGCAGGCTCCCGTCGGGGGAGAAGCGCGGGTGGCCCGCCTTCGTACGGTCGACGGTGAGCCGGCGGGCCCGGCCGCCGCCGTCGAGCGGGGCCACCCACAGGTCGTCCTCGGCGACGAAGGCGAGCAGGTCGCCGTGGAGGTCGGGGAAGCGGAGGTAGCCGGGTGGGTCCGCGGGGGGCGCGCCGTCTCCGGGGGCCGCACCACTGCCGCGGGTCACCTCACCGGCGGCAGCCGCACCCTCGCCGTGGGGCGCGGCACCTTCGCCGTGCGCGCCATCCTCGCCATGGGCCGCGCCCTCGCCGTGCGCGCCGCCCTCGCCGTGGCCCGCGCCCTCGCCGCCGGACGCGTACGCCTTCTCGTGCTCGTGCTCGTCCTCGTCGCTCACCACCTCATGCCACCCCAGCGGGAAGCCTCCGGCAACTCGTGGCGGGGCGATGGCTGGGCCCTTCCGCCAGGACGACACCCCCCCGATGACACTGCCGATGACAACCCCGATGCCCCCTAGGGCACCCCCTTGTGACTCCCGACACGTACGAAACGGTTTCGTTTCGATGGGTTGGCGGGGTATCTTCGAGGGCAGACGGAAGTCATCAAGCAGACTGTCCGGGTGAACAGACGTGAGCAGAGAGGTGAGTGGAATGACTGAGGTCGCAACGGCGCGTCGCAGTCGCATCACGCCCGAGCGCGAGGCCGAGCTGTACGCGGCCGTGCTCGATCTGCTCGGCGAGGTCGGTTACGACGCCCTGACCATGGACGCCGTCGCCGCCCGCACCCGGTCCAGCAAGGCCACCCTCTACCGCCAGTGGGGCGGCAAGGCCGAACTGGTCGTCAAGGCGATGCACCACAGCAAGCGCGGCAGCCTCGGCGATGCCGACACCGGCAGTCTCCGCGGCGACCTGCGCGCCTTCGTCCTTCGGGACGACGACTGCGCCATCGAGCAGAACTCCGCGCTGATGCGGGGCATGGGCGCCGCGATGCACGCCAACCCCGACCTCTTGCGGGCGTTCCGGGAAATGATCATCCTTCCGGAGAGGGACGAGTTCCGGAAGGCGGCACAGCGTGCCATCGACCGCGGCGAGATCCGCGCCGACAACCCGGCACTGGACTACGTGCTGCACATGATGATCGGCGCCTTCGCGGCCCGGCAGCTCATCGACGAGCTGCTGCCGACGCAGGCGTTCCTGCTCGCATACATCGACGCCGTGGTCCTACCCGCCCTCGGCGCACCGGTGACCTGACCGACTCGCCCCATCCCCTCCGACACCCCCCCCCGCACTTCCTCCCCTTCACCTGACGCGCACCGCTCTTGTCGTCGGGACGGTCAACCCTGCCCACCCACAGGGCTGATCGGCCATGCCCACCGCCGGGCAAGCGAGCCCGGCTCCGGGCTGACCACCGTCCGTAAAACCGGGCTGACCACCGCCCGTCCCACGACCGACCGGGAGTACGTCTCGTGGCCACGTTCCTCTATCGCCTCGGAAGGTTCTCCTTCCGCCGACGACACTTCGTCGCATTCTTCTGGGTGGCGCTGCTGACCCTGGCCGGCGTCGCCGCCGCCAACGCGCCCGCCGCGGGCTCCACTTCGTTCTCGATCCCCGGCACGGAGGCCCAGAAGGCGTTCGACCTCCTCGACCAGCGCTTCCCCGGCTCCAACGCCGACGGCGCCACCGCCCGCGTCGTCTTCAAGGCCCCCGCGGGCGAGAAGATGACGGACGCCGCGAACAAGGCGACCGTGGAGAAGACCGTCAAGGAACTCGGCGACGGTTCCGAAGTCACCTCCGTGGCCGACCCGTTCACCGCGGGCGCGGTCAGCAAGGACAGCACCGTCGCGTATGTGTCGGTGCGTTACGACGTCGCCGGCATGGAGTTGAAGGACTCCACCAGGGACGCCCTGGAGACCGCCGCCGACCAGGCCCGGGAGACCGGACTGACCGTCGAGGTCGGCGGTGACGCGCTCCAGACCACCGCCGAGACCGGCATCGGCGAGGTGATCGGCATCGCCATCGCGGCCGTCGTCCTCGTCATCACCCTCGGCTCGCTGGTCGCGGCCGGACTGCCGCTGCTCACCGCGATCGTCGGCGTCGGCATCGGCGTCGCCACCATCACCTCGCTCGCCAACGCGCTCGACCTCGGCGACACCACCTCCACGCTCGCGATGATGCTCGGCCTCGCCGTCGGCATCGACTACGCCCTGTTCATCGTCTCCCGCTACCGGGCCGAACTCGCCGAGGGCCGAGCCCGGGAGGAGGCGGCGGGCCGCGCGGTCGGCACCGCGGGCTCCGCGGTGGTCTTCGCGGGCCTCACCGTCGTCATCGCGCTCGCCGGACTCTCGGTCGTCGGCGTGCCGATGCTGACCAAGATGGGTGTGGCGGCCGCGGGCACCGTCGTCGTCGCCGTGCTCATCGCGCTGACGATGATCCCCGCACTGCTCGGCTACGCGGGCCGCAAGGTCCAACCGGCCGGGGAGAAGGGCAAGTTGCTCAGCCGCGTCGGCCGCAAGAAGGCCACCGCGGAGGCAGCGGCCAGGCCCAACATGGGTACCCGGTGGGCCCAGTTCGTCCTGCGCCGTCCCGCCGCCGTCCTGCTCCTCGGTGTCGTCGGACTCGGCGCGATCGCCGTCCCGGCCACGCAGTTGGAGCTGGGGCTGCCCGACGACGGCTCGCAGCCCACGTCGACGACCCAGCGCCGGGCCTACGACCTGCTGTCGGAGGGCTTCGGGCCCGGCTTCAACGGTCCGCTGATGATCGTGGTCGACGCGCAGGGCAGCTCCGACCCCAAGTCGGCGGCGGAGACGGTGACTTCGGGGATCAAGGGGCTCAAGGACGTCGTCTCCGTCTCCCCGGCGGTCTTCAACAAGGCCGGTGACACGGCGACGATCACGGTCGTCCCGAACTCCAAGCCGTCCTCCACGGACACCGAGGACCTGGTGCACGCCATCCGCGACGAGGGCGCCACCATCCGGTCCGACACGGACGCGAAGGTGTACGTCACCGGTACGACGGCGATGAACATCGACTTCTCGCAGAAGCTGAACGACGCGCTGATCCCGTACCTGGGCCTGGTCGTCGGTCTCGCCTTCCTGCTCCTGATCGTGGTGTTCCGCTCGATCCTGGTCCCGTTGAAGGCGGCCCTCGGCTTCCTGCTGAGCGTGCTGGCCGCGCTGGGCGCGGTCGTCGCGGTCTTCCAGTGGGGTTGGCTGTCGGGCCTCATCGGGGTCGAGGAGACCGGCCCGATCATGTCGATGATGCCGATCTTCATGGTCGGCGTGGTCTTCGGCCTGGCCATGGACTACGAGGTGTTCCTCGTGACCCGGATGCGGGAGGCGTACGTCCACGGCGAGACGCCCAACCAGGCCGTGGTGACCGGCTTCCGGCACGGCGCCCGGGTGGTCTCGGCCGCCGCGGTGATCATGATGGCGGTCTTCGCGGGTTTCATCACCTCCAGCGAGTCGATGATCAAGATGATCGGCTTCGGCCTGGCGATCGCCGTCTTCTTCGACGCGTTCGTGGTCCGCATGGCGATCGTCCCGGCGGTCCTCGCCCTGCTCGGCAAGCGGGCCTGGTGGCTGCCGAAGTGGCTGGACCGCGTGCTGCCGAACGTCGACGTCGAGGGCGAGGGTCTGCGCAAGCTCGACGAGCAGACCGACGACGTACGGGCGAAGGGCGAGAGGGACGAGAGGGACGAGGAGGACGAGGAGGAGCTGGTACGCGCCTGATCAGGCAGCGGTAAGCACATTATCGGGAACCGGTAAGGACCTGGTCCGGGAACCGGTAAGCGACTGGTCCGGGAACCGGTAAGTGCCTGGCTCCGGAGGCGGTAAGCCCCTGATCGGCAGTCGGTAAGCGCCCGCTCGGGAGCAGGAGTTCTGCGCGCCCGACCTGATCCTCCGCTTGTGAGAACCGGCCGGTGCGGCCCCCGTGGTGACGCGGGGACCGCACCGGCCGGGCCTCGTTCGGGCGATGCATGGCACTCAGTGCCCTTGTACTGCAAGGGTTGGAGGCACCTACTGCGGACGTATTCCAGCCGCCCCCAATGATTGACTCGACCGGTCGGTACAGGTAACTTCCGAATCATCCGGGGGCCGGATTCGGAACGAACGACGCGGTTCGGAAAGAGGTACACCCTGTGTTCAAGGAATTCGTCGTGTCAGGCGACTCGCACATCATCGAGCCGGTCGATCTGTTCAAGACCCGGCTCCCCAAGAACCTTCGTGAACGAGCCCTGTGGGAAGAGGAGTTCACGCTGGAGGAGCCGATCGTGCCGGGTGGGCACACGGAGTTCAAGAAGCTCCACACCATCGGTTTCGACGGCTGGACCATCTCCAAGTACCGGCAGACCGGCGGGATCACCCCCGACGGCGAGCCCGAGCACATCATCCGGGACATGAACCTCGACGGCGTCGACGCCTCGGTGATGTTCCCCAACCTCTCGCTGTTCGTGCTGTTCACGGACGACCACGAACTGTCCATGGCGCACGCCAAGGTCTGGAACGACTGGATCGCCGAGCGCTACCTCCAGTACAAGGACCGGCTGCGGCCGACGGCGGCGATTCCGCTGACCTACATCCCGGACGCGGTCGCGGAGATCGAGCGCTGTTCGCGGCTGGGGATCGGCGCGATCCTGCTGCCGGACGTTCCGCCGGAGCTGCCGTACTGGTCGTCGGAGTACGACCCGGTCTGGGCGGCGGCGGACGCGCACGGGATGCCGGTCTTCTTCCACGTCGCCACCGGCGGGGTCAAGGTCAAGGAGAGCAGCTCCGCGACGGCGACCACGGTGCGGGGCATGGTCTCGTCCATGAACATGGGCAAGGGGCAGCTGACGGACGCCATGGTCGCGAGCCGGACCATGAGCGCGGGCGGCAGCGGGGCGGCGGGTCCGCAGGGGATCATCGCCGACCTGGTGGCCGGCGGCGTCTGCGAGCGGTTCCCGAACCTGCACTTCAACCTCATCGAGTACAGCGCGGGCTGGCTGGTCTCCTACATGGGCTTCATGGACAAGCTCTGGAAGACCGGCACCGGCCAGGACCCCGACTGGTGGCTCGGGTTCTGGGACGACAGCCGCTCGCCGAAGGACCAGCCGACGATGGGGCGGATGTTCGCCGTCAACCAGCGGTGGCCCTGGCCGCTGAAGCCCAGCGAGTACGTCCGCCGGCAGATCCACGTGCAGTTCGCGGACGACCCGACGGCCGTCAAGTGCCGTAACATCACCGGGCTTTCCACGATCATGTGGGGCAACGACTACCCGCACGCGGAGGGCACCTTCCGCTCCAGCGCCGACTGCATCGCGGAGAACTTCGAGGGCGTCGGCGACGAGGACCGGGCGGCGATCCTGGGCGGCACGCTGGCCGACATCGTCCACTTCGACAAGAGCAAGAAGCTGGCCCCGGTGGCCGAGAACGCCTGAAGGACCCAACGCTCGACCCCGGTGTCGCGCGCCGCACGCGGAATCGACCGCGTGCGGCGCGCGACACCTGCGACAGGAGTCAGGAGTCACTCATGACGACGGAAACAGCCACCGAAGCGGGCGGCGGAACCTCCGGTGGTGCGACGGACGTTCGGGCCGCGGGCCTGAAGGTGCTGCGGGAGCTGCTGCCCGGGGTGTTCCCCGAGGGGGACGACATCGACCTCCGGGACGGCAAGCTCGGCGAGGACCTCGTCGAGATCGGCCTGACCAGCGTGTTCGGCATGCTGTGGGCGCGCGAGGGGCTCAGCAGACGAGACCGCAGCCTGGTCACGCTGGGCGTTCTGATCGCCCTCGGCGCCGAGACCGAACTGAGGACCCACGTCCGGATCGCCCTCACCAACGGCCTGACCGAGGACGAGATCGCCGAGGTCATCTACCACTCGGCGGGCTACGCGGGCTTCCCCCGGGCGACGGGGGCGCGCATGGCGGCGCGCGAGGCGCTGGGCCAGTAGCCGGCCCCTGGGAGCCTGGGGCGCGCCCCCTGGTTGGCACCAAACCCGGTCGCCTGTGCCGTACACGCACAGCTAGCGTGCCTTTCATGACATCGACGGATGACACGGCAGGTACGGGCGGCACGGGCGGCGCGGGCGGTATAGGCGGTACGGGCGGTACGGACTCGGGGGCGCACCCCCGATTCGCCGCGGCCCTGCGGGAGTTGGGCCTGGACGACCTGCACACCCACGTCCGCCGCTTCCCGGACGCGACCCGTACGGCCGCGGAGGCGGCGGCCGCGGTCGGGTGCGAACTCGCGCAGATCTGCAAGTCGTTGGTGTTCGCGGCGGACGGCGTGCCCGTGCTGGTCCTCATGGATGGGGCCTCGCGCGTCGATGTCGAGCTGGTACGGCGGGAGTTGGGCGCCGGGAAGGTCACCCGGCCGCGCGCCGACGTCGTCCGGGAGACCACCGGGTACGCCATCGGCGGGGTGCCCCCGTTCGGGCACCGGACCAGGACCCGGGTGCTGGCGGACCGTTCGCTGCTCGAACACGACGTGGTGTGGGCGGCGGCGGGGACCCCGTACACCGTGTTCCCCATGGCGCCCAAGGCACTTGTGGTCCACGCCGGTGCGACCCTGGTGGACGTGCGCGAGCGCGTCTCGTGACGCCGCTGGTCACCGCGGCCGTGCTGCTCGCGGCCGTGACGCACGCCTCCTGGAACGCGATTGCGCACCACATCACCGACAAGTTCGTCGGGTTCACGCTGATCGCGTTCGGCGGCATGGTGATCGGGCTCGCCATGGCCGTGTTCACCCCGGTGCCGGCCGCGGCGGCCTGGCCGTACATGGTGGGCTCGGGGATCCTGCACATCGCGTACTACGCGCTGCTGATGCGGTCCTTCCGCCTCGGCGACTTCGGCCAGGCGTACCCCATCGCCCGCGGCACGGCCCCGCTCGTCGTCACCGTCCTGGCGGCGGTGTTCGCCCACGAGGTGCCGGACGGCTGGGCGTTGGCGGGTGTGGCGGTGTCATGCGTCGGCCTGACCGGGGTCGCGCTGTGGGGCCTGCGCGGCCGTCGCCCCAACTGGCCCGCGATCGTGGCCGCGTTGGCGACGGGCCTGACGATCGCCGCGTACACCGTCGTCGACGGCCTCGGCGTACGGGACTCCGGGACGGCGCTCGGGTACATCGCGTGGTTGATGGCGTGCCAGGGGGTGGTGTTGCCGGTGTACGCGGTGTACCGCTGGCGCGGGCGGACTCTCGCGGTGGTCCGGCCGTTCGCGGCGCTCGGGTTCCTCGGCGCGGCACTGTCGGTACTGGCGTACGGCTTCGTGCTGTGGGCCCAGACGAGGGCCGAGCTCGCGCCGGTGGCGGCGCTGCGGGAGTCGTCGATCATCGTGGGGGCGGGGATCGGGGCGGTGTTCTTCAAGGAGCGGTTCGGGGTGGCGAGGGTTGCGGGGGCGGGGTTGGTTGTGGTGGGGGTTGGGTTGATGCTGCATGGGTGAGGGGGGTTGGGGGTGCGGGCCGGTGGGGGCTGGTCGCGCCCACGCGGCGGAGCCGCATATCGGATACAGCCCCGCGCCCCTACAAGCGTGCGGGTGCCCGTGGCTCCAAAGTTGTCGGAACTCCACACAGCCCAAAGCCAAGCCTCCACCGACCCGCACTCGAACCACAGGAGCAAGCGCCACCGCCCGTCTTTAGGGGCGCGAGGAACTGCGCGAGCAACCCCCACCCACCCGCACCCGACAACGCAACAACAACCCCCACCTACCCGCACCCAAAAACCCCCCCACCCCCCCCACACCCCCCCCAAAGCCCCCACCACCCCCTGCGCCCGAGCATCCGCAGTAACGCTCGACCGGAACCCGTTCGTCACGTACCCGAACGCAATCCCCGACTCCGGATCGGCGAAGCCGAGTGCGCCCCCGCGGCCCGGGTGTCCGAAGGAGCCGGGTGACAGGAACGGTGACGCGGCGCCGTGCAGCATGTACCCGAGCCCGAACCGCGTACCCACCACCAGTACCCGGTCCGCCCCGGCGGACTCCTCCGCGCGAGCGCACCCCAGCGTTTCAGCGCGCTCCCACAACCGCACCCCACCCACCTCCCCAAGCAGCGCAGCGTAGAAGCGGGCCAGAGCCCCCGCCGTCGCGACCCCGTTCGACGCCGGCAGCACCGCCGCGCGGTACGCGGCGTCGTTCTCGTCCGGCGCTGGACTGATCGCGGCGAAGGCGCGGCGGGTGAGGGAGTCGGGGTCGGCGTAGGCGTCGGCGACCGCGCGGCGGGGGCGGACCCGGAGGGCGCCGGAGGCCGAGGCGGGCGGCGGGGGCGGGAGGTGGCCCACCCGGCCCACCCGGTCCGCCGCCTCGGCCGGCAGGCCGACCCACAGGTCCAGGCCCAGCGGGCGCGCGATCTCCGAGGCGATGAACGCGCCGATCGACACACCCCCCGTCACCCGCCGCACCAACTCCCCGGTCAGCCAGCTGTACGTCTGCGCGTGGTACCCGTGGTCGGTGCCCGGCTCCCACGCGGGCGCCTGCGCGGCGACCACGGACGCGGCGAAGTCCGGGTCCGCCGCCTCGGCGACCGTGAGCGGACGGTCCAGCGCGGGCACCCCCACGCGGTGCGCGAGCACGTGCCGCACCAGCGCCCGCTCCTTGCCCCGCGCCTTGAACTCGGGCCAGTAGCGGCCGACCGGCGCGTCCAGGTCCAGTTCGCCGCGCTCGGCCAGCATGAGCAGGACGGCTGCGGCGACCCCCTTGGTCGCCGAGCGCACGATCTGCGCGGTCCCGGACTCCCAGGGCGCGGTGCCGTCGACGTCCTTCGTCCCGCCCCACAGGTCGACGACCTTCTCGCCGTGCCGGTACACCGCGACCGCCGCCCCCCGCTCGCCACGCGTCGCGAAGTTCGCCGCGAACGCGTCCCTGACGGGCTCGAAGCCCTCGGCAACCATGCCGCTCACGTTCACGCCCACGTGCGTACTTCCCTCCGGTCCGCCCACAGCCGGTGCAACACGCACGTACCAGCCGAAGATTCCCCCGTGCGACAGCCGAGCACTCAACCGAGCACGATCGTCACATCCACATTCCCGCGCGTCGCGTTCGAGTACGGGCACACCGCGTGTGCCTCGTCGATCAGGCGTCCGGCGACGGCCTGGTCGAGGATCGGCAGCGAGACGCTGAGGGCGACGGCAAGCCCGTACCCCTTCTGCTGGTTGGGCCCGATACCGACCTTCGCGGCGACGGTCGAGCCCGACAGGTCGTACCCGGCCCGACGGCCCACCAGCACCAGCGCGTTGTGGAAGCACGAGCTGTACCCGGCCGCGAAGAGCTGCTCGGGGTTGGTCCCGTTGCCGTCGCCGCCGAGTGCGGGCGGCATCGCGACCCGCAGTTCGATCTGGCCGTCCTGGCTGGTCACCCACCCCTCCCGACCGCCGTGCGCGGTGGCCTCGGCGACGTACATGATCTTCGTGGGGCGGGTGTCGACAGCGGTGCCGTCGGTCATGGCGGGCCTCCCCCGGGGTGGACAACACAGGAGTGTGCAAGTACGGCCCACCCAAGGTACCGCCCGGTATGGAGATTCTGTTACCGCGGGGTAGTAACCACCGGTAACTTAAATCCCGCAGCGTCTCCCGCGATGCGCGCTCTACGACACCGCCGGCACCACCCGCGTCGGATCGAACCCGAACGGCAGCTCCAGCCGGTGCGCCCGCATGAGCCCCTCGTTCGCCAGCAGCTCACCCGTCGGCCCGTCCGCCGCGATCACCCCCTCGCTCAGCACCAGCGCCCGCGGGCACAGCTCCAGCGCGTACGGCAGGTCGTGCGTGACCATCAGCACCGTCACGTCCAACGACCGCAGAATGTCCGCGAGTTCGCGGCGCGAGGCCGGGTCCAGGTTGGAGGACGGCTCGTCCAGGACGAGGATCTCTGGCTCCATCGCGAGCACGGTCGCCACCGCCACCCGCCGCCGCTGCCCGAAGGAGAGGTGGTGCGGGGGCCGGTCGGCGAACTCCGCCATGCCGACCAGCGCGAGGGCTGTACGGACTCGCTCCGCCAGCTCCTCGCCCCGCAGCCCCGCCGCCGCCGGGCCGAAGGCCACGTCCTCCCGGACCGTCGGCATGAAGAGCTGGTCGTCGGGGTCCTGGAAGACGATCCCGACCCGGCGCCTGATCTCGGCCATGTGCCGCTTGCCGACGGGCAGTCCGGCCACGGTCACCGTGCCCGCGCCGCCGGTCAGGATGCCGTTGAGGTGCAGCACGAGGGTGGTCTTCCCGGCCCCGTTCGGCCCGAGCAGGGCGACCCGTTCACCGCGCGCGACCCCGAAGTCGACCCCGAACAGGGCCTGATGGCCGTCGGGATACGCGAAGGCGAGGCCGGAGACCTCCAGCGACAAAAGGTCGGTCACAGGGTCGGTCACAGGGTCCATCCCAACAGGCAGACGACAAGGGCGGCGCAGGGAAGTGCGAGGGCGTACGACCACTGCGCCCGGGACGCGGTCACCTCGTCGATCACCGGCATGGTGCCCGCGTAACCCCGGCTCACCATGGCCAGATGGACGCGTTCGCCCCGCTCGTAGGACCGGATGAACAGCGCGCCCGCCGACTTCGCGAGCACCCCCCAGTGCCGTACGCCCCGGGCCGTGAAGCCCCGGGACTCGCGCGCGATCCGCATCCGGCGCATCTCGTCGGTGATGACATCGCCGTAGCGGATCATGAACGACGCGATCTGTACGAGCAGCGGCGGGAGCCTCAACCGCTGGAGTCCGAGCAGGAGTTGGCGGAGTTCGGTGGTCGAGGCGAGCAGGACGGAGGCGGCGACGCCGAGGGTGCCCTTGGCGAGCACGTTCCAGGCGCCCCACAGGCCGTTGACGCTCAACGACAGCCCGAGTACGTCGACTCGCTCGCCCTCCGCCACGAACGGCAGCAGCACCGCGAAGGCCACGAACGGCACCTCGATCAGCAGCCGCCGCAGCAGGAACCCGGCCGGCACCCGGGCCGCGTACGCGACGAGCGCCAGCAGGACCGCGTACAGCCCGAACGCCCACATCGCCGTGCGCGGCGTCGACACCACGACCACCACGAAGGCGAAGACGGCGGCGAGCTTGGTGTGCGGCGGCAATTCGTGCACGGGGGAGTGGGCGGGCCGGTAGAGCCGGTGCGCGTGGCCGGAACCCATCTCAGGCGACCTCCGCCGATGCCGATGCCGATGCCGGTGCCGGTGCCGTACGCCGTCGTCGTACCGCCCAGAAGACCCCGCTGCCGACCACGACCGTGACCCCCACGCCGATCACGCCCGCGAGGCCGCCGGAGAGCCGGGCGTCCTCGACGTCCCGTACGCCGTAGTCGGCGAGCGGGGAGCCGGCGGCGGCGTGCTCCTCGGCGGCCCGGTCGATGCCCTGGTCCCGCGCGACCTTCTCCAGCCCGTCGGGGTCGGCGGAGGCGTAGAAGCTCACCACCCCGGCCAGCACCAGCGAGGCCGCGATCCCGGCGGTCCAGACGGGCCGGTGGGAGCGCACCGCGGCGGGCTCCGGCTGCTCGGCGTCCACCAGCTCGCCGCCCACCCGCAGCTTCAGCCGCTGCCTCAACCCCCGTGCCCCGTACACCAGATCGGGCCGTACGGCGACGACGGCGCCGACCGTGAGCGCGGTGATGACCGCCTCGCCGACGCCGATCAGGACGTGCACGCCGACCATCGCCGTCGCGACCTTGGTGAGGGAGACGTCCGTGGTGCCGCCGACGGCGTAGAGGAGGGTGAAGGCGCAGGCGGCTGCCGGGACGGAGAGCAGGGCGGAGAGGAAGGCGGCTGCCGTGATCGAACGGCGGGTGCGGGGGAGCACCTTGACCAGGCCCCGGAAGACGGCGTACGCCACGACCGTCGTCACCACGGCCATGTCGGTGATGTTGACGCCGAGCGCGGTGAGCCCGCCGTCCGCGAACAGGAGCCCCTGCATGAGCAGGACCACCGACACGCACAGCACACCCGTGTACGGCCCGACGAGGATCGCGGCCAGCGCCCCGCCGAGCAGATGCCCGCTTGTTCCGGCCGCGACGGGGAAGTTGAGCATCTGCACGGCGAAGATGAAGGCGGCGACCAGCCCGGCCAGGGGGGCGGTGCGCTCGTCGAGTTCACGGCGGGCGCCGCGCAGGCTCAGCGCGACGGCACCGGCGGCGAGGACACCGGTCGCGGCGGAGATGGGGGCGTCGATGAATCCGTCAGGGACATGCACCGTCTGATTTTAGGGTCTTATTGCGAAGTGATTGCAAGAGCGTGGGGCGGGTAGGTGCCATGAGGACCCTCCAGGAGGGGGGCTCGAAGGCTTGACTCGGCGACCGGGAGCCGCATTCGCCCTGGTATGCGACATTGGAGGAGTAGCGGATTCACAGGTTCTGCTCAGGTAACGCGGTGCGAGGAGTCATCCGATGTCCGTAGTCGAACAGCACGCACGGGCCCACGTCGTCACGGATTCCCCGGAACCGCACGCCACCATCCCGGTCGTCCTGCGCTACGACCCGGAGGCCGACCCCCGCTCGGTCCGCATCGGCCTGCCCGGCCCGGAACACGAGTGGGCGTTCTCCCGCGACCTGCTCGAACGCGGCCTGCGCACCCCGTCCGGCACCGGCCCGGTCCGCATCTGGCCCTGCGGGCGGGTCCAGGCGGTGATGGAGTTCCACACCGCCCAGGGCGTGGAACTGGTCGAGTTCGACGCGAAGGCGCTGGTCAGGTTCCTGCGGCGGACCTACCTGGCGGCAGGGGCGACAACCCCCGTGGGGCGCTGAGCCGCCCGTCGCACCCAGCCCGGGGTCAGTCGCTTGCCCCCGCCTTCAGCAGCGCCGCCACGATCGGCCCCGCCGTGTCGCCGCCGTGGCCGCCCGCCTGGACGACGCCCGCCGCGGCCAGGTCGCCCTTGTACGCGGTGAACCAGCCGTTCGGCTTCTTCTGGCCGTCGACCTCCGCCGAACCCGTCTTGGCGCCGTAGTCCGGGCCCAGGCCCGACATGGCCTCGGCCGCGGTGCCGTACGCGGCCGTGTACTGGAGGACTTCCTTCAGCTCCGAGACCGTCTTGGCCGACATCGTGCGGGTGGCCTTCGCCAGGGTGCGGTTGTCGACCGTCGCGGAGACCAGGTACGGCTGGTGGAAGACGCCCGTCTTCGCCGTCGAGACCACCGACGCCATGTTCAGCGGGTTCATGCGGACCCCGCCCTGGCCGATCAGCGAGGCACCCATCTGGGCGCCGCTCTGCACCGGGATCGAGCCGTCGAGCGAGGGGACGCCGATCTGCCAGTTGTTCTGGCCCAGGCCGTAGACCTGCTCGGCCTCCTCCGTCAGCGAGTTGTTCTCCAGCTTCGGGTAGAAGTCGATGAACGCGTTGTTGCAGGAGGCCGCGAAGCTCGCCTTGAAGGTGCCGACCTTGATCTCGGAGTCGTCGTCGTTGTGGAAGGTCCAGCCGGCCACCTTGTACGTCTTGGGGCACGGGTGGGACTCGTCCGGCGAGATCAGACCCTTCTCGAACAGCATCGTCGACGTGACGATCTTCATCGTCGAGCCGGGGGCCAGCGAGCCCTGGATGGCCACGTTGAAGCCGTGGCTCTGGTTGGCGATTGCGAGGATCTCGCCGGTGGAGGGGCGCATGACGACGACCGAGGACTTCGCCTGCGTCAGGACCTCCTTCTCGGCCAGCGCCTGCACGGTGGGGTCCAGCGTCGTCTTCACCGTGCCCGGCGTGCCGGTGCTCAGGGTCAGGAGCGTCTTGTCCGGCTCCTTCTCCTTGCCCTTGGCCGCCGCCTTGCGCACGATCCGCAGCTCGACGCCCGCCTTGCCGCCCGCCTTCTTGCCGTACTTCTCGCGCAGCCCGTCCAGGACCGACCCGAGCGAGGGGTACTTCGCGGTGGTGATCTCGCCGCCGTCCCGGTCCAGCGCGGTGACCGGCGGGGTGCCGGAGGCCCCGGTGACCAGCTTGTCGCCGTCGTTCAGGTCCGGGTGGACCACGTCGGAGGCCCAGCCGACCACCGGTTCGCCGTCCGAGGCCCGCCGCACCACGGTCAGCTTCGAGCTGTACGCCAGCGGTTTGGTCACGCCCTTGTACGACACCGTCGCCTTGACCGAGAACGGGACGGTCGCCCCCGTCATCTTGCGCCGGGTCAGTACGACGTCCTTGATGTGCCCGTCCGTGGTGTAGCTGTTCAGGAGGGTCTTCGCGGCCGTCACGTCGTCCGTGTCCGCCGCGGCCTTGTTCACCTTGCCCTGCTGCCAGGCGGTGAGGAACGCGGTGGCCGCGGTGCGCACCTCGGTGGCCTTCAGCGGGCCCGTCTTCTTCGGCTTCTGGTCGGCGCTCGCCGTCGTACTGGCATCGGCGGAGGCGCCGCCGCCGTACAGGCTGTAGACGCCGATCGCACCGCCCGCGGCGACCACGGTGACCAGGCCACCGATCACGAACGGCTTGCGCTTCCTGCTGCGCTCGGCGACACGCCTTCGATTACCCACAGCTTCAGAACCCTCCGCAGTCCCGGACCCCGGGCGCCCTCACGAATGTGTCCCGGTAGGAGCCCCGGTGTCTCACGCTCCCCATAGGAGAACGAGAGCAACAGCCTAGAGTCCCGCGGAGGTTCCGATGACCGATCACCCCGTTTGGCCACCGCTTCGTAGCAGAGCTGCTACCAAGCGACCGGTGGGTGGAACGGGGACTGTGGGCCCGCTGTGTATGACCTGCTCACCCGGCCTTCAGGACCGCCGCCACGATCGGGCCCGCCGCGGTGCCGCCGTGGCCGCCCTCCTCCGTCATGGCCGCCGCCGCCACGTCGTCGCGGTAACCGGTGAACCAACTGTTCGACTTGGACTGGCCGTCGACCTCCGCGGAACCGGTCTTCGCGCCGAAGTCGCCGGTCATCCCGGCCATGGCCACATCGGCCGTACCGGAGGTCGCCGTCAGGTGCATCATCGACTTCAGCTGCGCGACCGTGCTCGACGGCAGGCCCCTGGCGGTGGCCAGCTGCCGGTCGTCGAGGGACTGGGGGACGATCACCGGCTGGCGGAAGGCGCCGGTGATCGCGGTGGCGGTGACCGACGCCATGTTCAGCGGGCTCATCTGGACCTGGCCCTGGCCGATCAGGTTCGCGGCGGTGTCCGGGCCGCCGGAGGCCGGGACGGAACCGTCGAAGGAGACGATCCCGGTCTTCCAGTTGTTCTGCCCGAGCCCGAAGCGGTCCTCGGCCTCCCGGGTGAGCGAGTCGACCTTGACCTCGTCCGCGTACTTCACGAACGCCGTGTTGCACGAGCGCATGAAGCTGTTGGCGAGGGTGGCGCTCTCGTTCGGGGCCATGCCCTCCAGGTTGTGGAAGGTCTGGCTCTGCCACACCGCGGTGTCCGGGCAGGGCGCCGGGCCGTTCATCGTCGTGATGCCGTTGTCGATGAGCGTGGCCGCGCTGAGGATCTTCATCGTCGAGCCGGGCGCGAGCGTCCCCTCGAAGGCCGCGTTGAACGCGTCGTCACGGTGGTTGGCGACCGCCAGCACGTCCCCGCTGCTGGGCTGCACGGCCACGACGGACGACTGCGCGAACTTGGTCACCGCCTTCTCGGCCGCCGCCTGCACGCCCGCGCTGAGCGTGGTGCGCACCTTGCCGGGCGTGCCCTTGGCGAGCGTGGCCAGCGTCTTGGCCGGCTGGTTGGTGTCCGCGTGCTCGATGGACAGCTCGATGCCCGGCTTCCCGCCGGCCGAGTCGCCGTAACGCGCCCGCAGCGCGTCCAGGATCGGCCCGAGGGAGGGGTACTTGGCGGCGGTCAGCACGACGCCGTTCCGGTCCACGGCCTCGATGGGCGGGTTCGCCGCGTCGCCCGTGGTGAGCGTGTCGCCCGCCACCAGATCGGGCTGGAGCACCGACGGCTCCCAGTCCACCAGCGCCCGCCCGGTGGTCTGCCCCCGCACGACCGTCAGACTGCTCTTGTACGCCAGCGGCGCCGACTTGCCCTCGTACGACACCGTCGCCTTCACCGAGAACGGGACGGTCGCCCCCGTGGCCGTCCCCGGAGTGATCTTCACCTTGCCGATGTGCGCGGTCTCGAAGTAGTCCGTGAACAGCGGCCCGGCGGTCTCCGGGTGGTTGGTGTACTCGGCGGCGGCCTCGCCCTGACCCTTCGCCCAGGCGGCGAAGAACTCCGAACTGGCCTTCTTGATCTCGTCCTTGGACGGCGGCCCCGTCTTCTTCTCGCTCGCCGCGGCCGATTCCGTGCCGCCGCTGAGCGCGGTCACCACGTTGTAGGCGCCGTACCCGGCCCCGCCGACCATCACGGCGAACACCGTGCCGACCATGGCGACTTTCGCCCCTTTGCGCATGCCGAACTCCCCCTCCTCGTCGGGTCCACCGCGTCCTGGCAGAGCAGAACGGCTGTGACCCCCGGGGCGGTTGAGTGAGCTGCCTCACAAGTCGACCCGTGTGCGGGGATCTCCGTAGGTGAACCCGTTCACATGTGCGGGACTCACGGTAAGGGACCTGGGGGCAGGCTGTGAGGGATGTGACCGGTTAGTGGCCGGAGCGGGATCGTCCGGATGTGCCCGAGGGGTTCTTCGGGGGTCTCTGTCCTGGTAGGTCCGGGTGTCAGGTCGAGTGTTGGGGCGGGTGTCAGATCCAGGTGTCCAGCCACATCCGTGAACGCCACGAGTCGATGGGGATCGCGGTGCCCGTGTACAGCGGCCAGAAGTAGATGAAGTTCCACGCGATCAGCAGGACCAGGACGCCCGCCGCCGCCGCGCCCGTCACGCGGCGGCGTTCCGTCGAGCCGGGCGGGCCCAGGATCGCGCCGATCATCATCGCCACCGCCAGGCACAGGAACGGGACGAAGACCACCGCGTAGAAGTAGAAGATCGTGCGGTCCTGGTACAGGAACCACGGCAGCCAGCCCGCCGCGATGCCGCACGCGATGGCGCCCGCCCGCCAGTCGCGCCGGAACGCCCAGCGCCACAGCACGAACAGGATCGCGAAGCAGGCCGCCCACCACAGCACGGGGGTGCCGATGGCCAGCACCTCGCGGGCGCACTTCTCGCCCGCGTCCTTGGGGCAGCCGTCCGTGCCCGGGGACGGCGACTCGTAGAAGTACGAGATCGGGCGGCCCAGGACGATCCAGCTCCACGGGTTCGACTGGTAGGTGTGCGGGGTCGAGAGGCCGACGTTGAACTCGTAGACCTCGTGCTCGTAGTGCCACAGGCTGCGCAGCCAGTCCGGCAGGAAGGTCCAGTTGCCGCCCTGGCCCGCGGTGGCCGCCCAGTTGCGGAAGTAGCCGCCGCTGCCGTCGGAGGGGGAGAGGATCCAGCCGAGCCAGGACAGGAAGTAGGTGGCGACCGCCACCGGGACCGTCGAGACGAAGGTCAGGCCGAGGTCGCGCTTGGCCACCGCCGCCGCGGGCTCCTGGGCACCGGCCACCTTGCGCGCCGAGTAGTCCCACAGGACGGCCATCACGACGAACGCGGCCATGATGTAGAGGCCGTTCCACTTCGTGCCGATCGCCAGGCCCAGCAGCAGACCGGCCGCCCAGCGCCAGGGGCGCCACCCGAAGCGGGTGGTCTCGGCGATCTCCGCGTCCGGGCGGACGAACCCGTCGGCGTCCACGGGCAGCGCCGCCGCGAGTTTCGCCCGGGCCCTGTCCCGGTCGATCAGCAGGCAGCCGAACGCGGCCAGCACGAAGAACATCAGCACGCCGTCGAGCAGCGCGGTCCGGCTCATCACGAACGCGAGCCCGTCCAGCGTGAACAGCGCACCGGCCAGGCAGCCCAGGAACGTCGAACGGAACAGCCGGCGGCCGATCCGGCACAGCATGAGCACGGAGAGCGTGCCGAGCAGCGCGGTCATGAACCGCCAGCCGAACGGGTTGAACCCGAACATCAGCTCGCCGAGCCCGATGACGTACTTGCCGACCGGCGGGTGGACGACGTAGGCGGCGTCCGTGGGGATGGTGACGTGCCCGTTGTTCGCCAGGATCAGGTTGTTGATGTTGTCGCCGGTCCAGTTCGCCTCGTACCCGTTGTGCACGAGGGCCCAGGCGTCCTTGGCGTAGTACGTCTCGTCGAATATCACCGCCTTGGGGCTGCCCAGGTTCCAGAACCGGATCAGCCCGGCGACGAGGGTGATCAGCAGGGGGGCGCCCCAGGCGGACCAGCGGGTGACGCGGTCGGCGAGTCCCGGGCCGAGGCCGAGGGTCGCGTATAGCCTGCCGCTGGGCTTGGCGTACGGGGGGACGAGGCGGTCGCGCAGGTCGGTACGCGGCGGGGCCGTGTATCCGAAACGGCGCAGCCGTTGTTGCCACGACGGCCGCTGGTCATCGGCGGTACGGCCGCCCTGGCGGGTGTCCGTGGAGGACGATGGCGCGGTACTGGTCACCGCGCCATCGTAGGGAACAGGGCTGTGTGAGTCCCGTGGGTGCGGGATTTGGGGCGGGGCGCCTAATAGCTCGGGGGTGCGGGGCGTGTTGGCGACTGCGGGTTCGTCGTGGTTGCTCGCGCCCACGCGGCGGAGCCGCACATGTAACAGTCCCGCGCCCCTAAAGGGGCTGGTGTTGGAGCCTGCGAAGATGGGGCTGTGAGCTCTTCCCCCGGAATTCTTGTTCTTGCCGGTACTCCCATTGGGGATGTCGCCGACGCTCCGCCCCGGCTGGTGCGGGAGCTTGGTGAGGCCGGTGTTATCGCTGCTGAGGACACGCGGCGGTTGCGGCGGCTCACGCAGGCGCTCGGGGTGCAGCCGGGCGGGCGGGTGGTGTCGTACTTCGAGGGGAACGAGTCGGCCCGTACGCCGGAGCTGGTCGAGGAGTTGAAGGGCGGGGCGCGGGTGCTGCTCGTGACCGATGCCGGGATGCCGTCGGTGTCCGACCCCGGGTACCGGCTGGTCGCCGCCGCCGTCGAGGAGGGGATCCGGGTCACCGCCGTGCCCGGGCCCTCCGCCGTGCTCACCGCGCTCGCGCTGTCGGGGCTGCCGGTGGACCGGTTCTGCTTCGAGGGGTTCCTGCCGCGCAAGGCGGGGGAGCGGCTGTCGCGGCTGCGGGAGGTCGCGGACGAGCGGCGCACCCTCGTCTACTTCGAGGCACCCCACCGCCTCGACGACACCCTCGCCGCGATGGCGGAAGCCTTCGGCAAGGACCGGCGCGCCGCCGTCTGCCGCGAGCTGACCAAGACGTACGAGGAGGTCAAGCGGGGCACGGTGGGCGAGCTGGCGGAGTGGGCCGCGGACGGGGTGCGCGGCGAGATCACCGTGGTGGTGGAGGGCGCGCCGGAGCCCGGGCCCGCCGATCTCGGCCCGGAGGAACGGGGGCGGCGGGTGCGGGTGCGCGAGGAGGCGGGGGAGCGGCGCAAGGAGGCGATCGTCGCCGTCGCGGCGGAGGTGGGGGTGCCGAAGCGGGAGGTTTTCGATGCCGTCGTGGCCGCGAAGAACGCGGGTGCGTGAGGACGGAAATGGGTGGGGGTTGAGGGTTTGGCGGGGGCTTTCTTGGGTTTGCCGGGGGCGCTTTCGGGGTGTGGCGGCGCGTTTGCTCAAGGGTGCGCGCGGGGGCCCAACTGTGCGGCTGCGAACGTGTCCGGTATTTCCGTGAATGTGATGGCGCCCACGCCATGGCAAAGCAAAGGAACGTCGAGAAAGGCAAAGCTCAGCGGCGGTGTTGGGGCCCTTCCGGCAAGGAAAGGCCAAAACGCCTCCAACACTCGACAGGGGTGATGCCTTGGCGGCCTGCGAAGCGTCCACTGGGGTGAGGGACATAACCGTCCTCCGCCCATGGCGGGACTTCGCGGGATTCAGGGGGAACCCCGCCTCGCCCGGGCTTGTCCAGCGGCACAGAGGAGCTGGCATGACTGAGATCGCAGGGCAGATCGGCGTCCGCGGCGCGGCGACCGCCATCGTGCACGAGTCGTATTCCTTCGCCTGCATGCGGTGCGGGCACGGCTGGGAGCAGTCGTACGAGATCGAGCACCACCTCAACGCCGAGGGGCACGAGTTCGTGATGTACGTGGCGGAGGGCAAGGTCGTGCCGTCGCCGCTGTCCCGGCCCACCTGCCAGAACTGCGACGGCCATGTCGTCCGCATCATGCGTCCGGGGCAGGTTTCCTCGGCGCGCAACTCCATGCATCACTCGGCTCCGCATCAGCGGCGGGGGTCGGTGGCGACGGGGGCGGTCGCGGATTCCGCCGGGGGCGAGGGCGGGGCCGCCGGGTCCGAGGCGGGGCTCGGCGAGGCCAAGGAACACCACTGGCATCTGTCGGATCTGCTGCACCCGTTCAGCCACCACCGCAAGGCGAGCTGAGCCGGGCCGAGCCCGAGCCGGGCCCGGGCTGGGCCCGAGCCGGCAACTGGCTGCGTCCCGGGGCCTGTTGGGCCTCCGGGGCCTTCCTGCCGGGGCTACCCGCCCAGGGCCTGGCCCCGGCGCTCCCCGCGGGGAAGGCGTGCCCCCTTCGTACGGACCCGCCTGACCGGGATTCGTAGGATCGGGGCATGCCTTCCTCCGACAAGTCCTCCGGTAAGTCCTCGGGTGCGTCCGGCAAGTCCTCGGGCGAGCCCGGTGGGTCCGGTTCGGCCAGTGCACCAGGCTCGTCCGGTGCATCGGGTTCGTCCGGTGCGTCCGGTAAGGACGTCGCGCCGCCGCTTCCGGAGCCGCTGCGGGTGCCCGTCGCCGACTCGCACACCCATCTCGACATGCAGTCCGGCACCGTGGCGGCGGCGCTCGCCAAGGCCGCGGCGGTGGGGGTGACGACGGTGGTCCAGGTCGGCTGCGACCTCGCGGGCTCGCGCTGGGCGGCGGAGACGGCGGCCTCGTACGACGCCGTCCACGCGGCCGTCGCGCTGCATCCGAACGAAGCCCCCCGCATCGTCCACGGTGACCCCGACGGCTGGTCCCGGCAGGACGCGCGCGAGTCGGGCGGGGACGCGGCGCTGGACGAGGCGCTCGCGGAGATCGACCGGCTGGCCGCGTTGCCGCAGGTCAGGGGGGTCGGCGAGACCGGCCTCGACTACTTCCGCACGGGCCCGGAGGGCATGGCGGCCCAGGAGCGGTCGTTCCGGGCGCACATCGAGATCGCCAAGCGGCACGGGAAGGCGCTGGTCATCCACGACCGCGAGGCCCACGCCGACGTGCTGCGCATCCTGAAGGAAGAGGGCGCGCCCGAACGCACGGTCTTCCACTGCTACTCGGGCGACGAGGCCATGGCCGAGGTGTGCGCCCGCGCGGGCTACTTCATGTCGTTCGCGGGGAACATGACCTTCAAGAACGCCCGGCAACTGCGCGACGCGGTCGCCGTGGCCCCCCTGGAACTCCTCCTCGTGGAGACGGACGCGCCCTTCCTGACGCCCGCCCCGTACCGCGGGCGGCCCAACGCGCCGTATCTCATTCCGGTCACGGTCCGGGCGATGGCGGCGGTGCGCGGCACGGACGAGGACACCCTCGCGACCGCGCTCGCGGCGAACACCGCGCGCGCGTTTGATTACTAGGCGGTTACGGCCGCTGGGCCGATCGGGTGATGGGCGCTGGCCCGTGTCGCGACACCGTGTAACCGCGTTGCTTGGGAGAGTGACGGTCGCTCCGCTAGGTTCTGGCGGGTTCTGGTCGTCCGGTCCGGCATCCCCTTGGAGCGTGTCGTCGTGAGCAGCGATTCTCGGTATCCGTATGCGTCTCCGTATGCGTCTTTGTATCCGGAGACGTCGTCGTATGAGGCGTATGGGTACGGCGATACGTATCAGCCGGCGTATGAGGTGGCTGGGGGTGGGGAGGAGTTTCCGCCGCCTCGGCCTCGGCAGGAGGCCGTTGCGGCAGAGGGTGGGGCGCGGGCGCAGGCTCGGCGGCGCAAGGGGGGTGGGCGGCCGGATGCCGTGCGGCGGTTGTTGCCGCAGGCGCTCGTGGTGGCGTTCCTCGCGGGCGGGACCACGGCGTTCGTGGCCAAGGACAAGGCGATCGAGTTGAGCGTGGACGGGCATCCGCGCACGCTGCACACCTTCGCCGACGACGTCGACGAGCTGCTCGCGGAGGAGGGCGTGGACGTCGGGGCGCACGACGTCGTCGCGCCCGCGCCCGGGACGGATCTCGCCAGTGGCGACGAGGTCGCCGTCCGGTACGGCCGTCCCGTGCGGCTCACCCTCGACGGGCAGCGGCGGAGCGTGTGGACGACCGCGCGCACGGTCGACGGGGCGCTGCGGGAGCTGGGGGTGCGGGCGGAGGGGGCGTATCTGTCGGCGTCGCGGTCCCTGCCGATCGGGCGCGAGGGGCTCGCGCTCGACGTCCGCACCGAGCGGACGGTGACGGTCATGGCCGACGGCCGCGAGCGCACCATCCGCACGAACGCGGCGACCGTGCGGGAGGCGGTGGAGCAGGCCGGGGTGACCCTGCACGGGCAGGACGAGACGTCCGTGCCCGGGGACTCCTTCCCGCGGGACGGGCAGACGGTGACCGTGCTGCGGATCACCGGGCGGCGGGAGGTGCGTGAGGAGCCGATCCCGTTCGAGACGCGGCGGGGGGAGGACGCTTCGCTGTTCCGCGGTACGGAGGTGGTGGAGCGGGCCGGGCATGTGGGGACGCGGCGGGTCACGTACGCACTCCGTACGGTGAACGGGGTCGCGCAGCGGCCGCGGCGGGTGGGGGTGGAGGTGGTGCGGGAGCCGGAGGACCGGGTGGTGCGGGTGGGTACGAAGCCGTTGCCGACGTCTGTGTCCGGGGCGGACGGGCTGAACTGGTCCGGCCTGGCGGCGTGCGAGTCGGGTGGGCGGGCTGGGGCGGTGGATGCCTCGGGCACGTACGGGGGGCTGTACCAGTTCGATACGCGGACGTGGGGGGGGTTGGGCGGGAGCGGGCGCCCGCAGGACGCTTCGGCGGAGGAGCAGACGTTTCGGGCGAAGAAGTTGTATGTGCGGCGGGGGGCTAGTCCTTGGCCGCATTGTGGGGTTCGGTTGGGGGGGTGAGTTTTTGGGTGCGGGTCTTTCGGGTGCGGGTGCGGGTGCGGGTGCGGGTGTGTTTGTGGTTGCTCGCGCCGTTCCCCGCGCCCCTGGGGGTGGGGGGGGGGGGGGTGC
>LJCV01000031.1 GCA_001298575.1 Actinobacteria bacterium OK074 | reverse complement strand
GGGTGGGGTTGTTGTTGGTGGAGCGGTTGTCGGATGCTCGGCGCAATGGGCATCGGGTGGTTGCGGTGGTGGCGGGGTCCGCGGTCAATCAGGACGGTGCGTCGAATGGTCTGACGGCGCCGAACGGCCCGTCCCAGCAGCGGGTGATTCGGCAGGCGTTGGCGGGGGCCGGTCTGAAGGCTGCTGATGTGGACGTGGTCGAGGCGCATGGTACGGGGACGCCGTTGGGTGACCCGATCGAGGCCCAGGCCCTCCTTGCCACCTACGGTCAGGATCGCGAACAGCCGTTGTGGCTCGGCTCGTTGAAGTCGAACATCGGGCACGCGCAGGCGGCTGCGGGTGTGGGTGGTGTCATCAAGATGGTGATGGCGATGCGGCATGGTGTGTTGCCGCGGACGTTGCATGTGGGGGAGCCGTCGTCGCACGTCGACTGGACGGCCGGGCAGGTCGAGTTGCTGACCGAGGAGCGTGTCTGGCCCGAGACGGGTCGGCCGCGGCGGGCGGGTGTGTCGTCGTTCGGGATCAGTGGCACCAACGCGCACGTCATCATCCAACAGGCCGCAGATCAGGCCGATTTCATTGAGGCCGAGGGGCAGTCGGATCCCCTCGACCTCGTCTGCGAGGACGGCCGTACCGTGCCGCTTCCGCTGACCGCCGCTGACCCCGAAGCCCTGCGGGCCCAGGCGGTTCGGCTCGGCGAACTCCTCGCGGGGGACCCCGCGTTGGCACCCAGGGACCTGGGACTGTCGCTGTCGACCACACGGTGCACGTTGGAACACCGTGCCGTACTGCTCGCCGCCGATCGGGAGGAACTCGCCCAGGGGCTGAGCGCCTTGGCGGCAGGCGAACCCGACCCGCTCGTCCTCGCCAGCGGCACCGAACGCTCAGGCCGGCGCCTGGCGTTCCTCTTCGCGGGCCAGGGGTCGCAACGGCTCGGCATGGGCAGGGAGTTGTACGAGACGTATCCGGTGTTCACGGCGGCGTTCGATGCCATCGACGCGGAACTCCCTTTCGACCTGCGGGAGATCGTCTTCGGCGAGGACGCAGAGCGCCTGAACCGGACGGAGTTCGCGCAACCCGCGTTGTTCGCGCTGGAAGTGGCGTTGTTCCGGTTGCTGGAGTCGTGGGGTGTGCGCCCGGATGTGCTGGCCGGTCACTCGATTGGCGAGATCGCCGCTGCGCACGTGGCCGGGGTGTGGTCCCCGGCCGATGCCTGCCAACTGGTGGTCGCCCGTGGCCGGTTGATGCAGGCGCTCCCGTCGGAGGGCACGATGGTCGCGCTCCAGGCGACAGAGGAAGAAGTCTTCCCGCTGCTGAACGACCACGTGGGCATTGCGGCGGTCAACGGCCCCCGTTCCGTGGTGATTTCGGGCGCCGCCGACGCCGTAGAGGAAGTAACGGCGCACTTCCGTGCCCAGGACCGTAAGACGACGACTCTCCGCGTCAGCCACGCCTTCCACTCCCCGTTGATGGAGCCGATGCTGGCCGAATTCCGGGCGGTCGCCGAGCAGTTGACGTACGGCGAACCCGGGTTGGCCATTGTCTCCACGCTCACCGGGGCGGACGCCGACCCCGCCGAACTGCTGACGCCCGACTACTGGGTGCGGCATGTCCGGCAGGCGGTTCGGTTCGGGGATGCCGTGCGGGTGCTTGCCGGGCAGGGGGTCGCGCGGTTCGTGGAGATCGGCCCGGACGGCACGTTGACCGCGCTCGCGCAGGCTTGCCTGGAGACGGACGGAGACAACGGGCGCGATGGGCGCGATGGGCCGCCGCTGTTGCTGCTGCCCGCGCTGCGCAAGGACCGGCCGGAGGGCAGGTCCGTACTGATCGCCGTCGCCGGGCTGTTCACCCGTGGCGGGGACGTCGACTGGCGGGCGGTGTTCACCGGGAGCGGTGCGCGCACGGTCGAGTTGCCGACCTACCCGTTCCAGCGCCGGAGTTACTGGCCGACGCCCGCCCTGGACCGGTTCGGTGGTGACGTCGCCGGCCTCGGTCTGTCCGCCACCGACCACCCGTTGCTCGCGGCTGCGGTGGCCCCGGCGGACTCCGAAGGCGTCGTGCTCACTGGCCGTCTGTCGCTGCGGAGTTACCCGTGGCTGCGGGACCACACGGTCGCCGGTGCGGTCCTGTTCCCCGGAACCGGCTTCCTGGAACTGGTGCTCCGCGGGGCCGACCAGGTCGGCTGCGACCGCGTGGAGGACCTGACCATCGCCGTACCGCTGGTGCTCCCCGAGCACGGTGGCGTACGGGTCCAGGTGCTGGTCGGCGGCCCCGACGCGACGGGTCACCGCGGCGTCAGCGTCTTCTCCCGCCCCGACGACGCCCCCGAGGACGAGGCGTGGACCCTGCACGCCACCGGTGTGGTGAGCGACGAGGCGCAGGCCCCACGTCCGGGCGGTACCTTCGACTTCGGTGCGTGGCCGCCGCCGGGTGCGTCGGCGGAGTCGACCGAGGGCGCGTACGAGCGTTTCGCCGGGCTGGGGTTGTCGTACGGGCCGGTGTTCCAGGGGTTGCGTGCGGTGTGGCGGCGCGGCGACGAGGTGTTCGCCGAGGTCGCGCTACCCGAGGACCACGAGGAACTCGCCGACCGGTTCGGGCTGCACCCTGCCCTGCTCGACTCCGTCCTGCACGCCGTGCTGCGCGGCCTGTTCGGGGACGACGGCTCGCTGCGGCTGCCGTTCTCGTGGAGCGGGGTGTCGCTGTGGGCCTCGGGCGCACGGGAGTTGCGGGTCCGAGTGGGCCAACTGGCCTCCGGCGCCGTGACGTTGGAGCTGGCAGACCCTGCGGGCGGCCCAGTCGCCTCGGTCGAGTCACTGGTGCTGCGAGAAGCGGCCGACGGGTTCGCTCCGGCCGGTGGCAACCGGATGGACGCGCTGTTCCAGGTCGACTGGACACGCGTGCCGACGGCTGCCGGTCCGGCACCCGAGGTGCGGACCGGTCTGCCCGCGCCGGGCGAGGCCGTGCCGGGTGAGGTGTTGGTACAGGTCGAACGTCCTGTCGGCGGCGATGCGTTCGCCGCTCACAGCGATCCGTTCGCCGCCCACACCGTTGCCACGAGCGTGCTCGAACTGGTGCGGGCGTGGCTCGCCGACGAACGCTTCGAGGGCGCCCGCCTGGTGGTCGTGACGGAGGGGGCGGTGGCGGTCGACGAGCCGTCCGCGGATCCGGCGTTGGCCGCGGTGTGGGGCCTGGTGCGGGCTGCTGGGGCGGAGAACCCGGGCCGGTTCGCGCTGGTGGATGTGGATGGTACGACGGAGTCGTGGGCGGTCGTCGGATCGGCACTGGCCTCGGGGGAGGGGGAGTTCGCGGTGCGTGGGGGCGCCGTGTTCGTGCCCCGGCTGGGGCGTGCGGCGACCGGAACCGCGTTGACGGCTCCGGCGGGGGAGTCTTCGTGGCGGCTCGACGTCGTGGAGAAGGGGACGCTGGAGGGGCTCGCGCTGACGGCTGCGCCCGGAGTCGGTGACGAGTTGGCGGCGGGTCAGGTTCGTATTGCCGTGCGGGCGGCGGGAGTCAACTTCCGTGACGTGCTCAACGCGCTCGGCATGTATCCGGGGGATGCGAAGGATTTCGGTCTGGAGGGTGCCGGTGTCGTGACCGGGGTCGGCGAGGGCGTGACCGAACTGGCCGTGGGTGACCGGGTGTTCGGGATGTTCTCGGGTGCGTTTGGTCCGGTCGCGGTCGCGGACGCACGGCGGGTGGCCCGGATTCCGGTGGGTTGGTCGTTCGCGGAGGCGGCATCGGTGCCGATCGTGTTCCTCACCGCGTACTACGCGTTGAGGGACTTGGGCGGGGTGCGCGCCGGGGAGTCGGTGCTGGTGCACGCGGCTGCCGGTGGCGTGGGCATGGCGGGGGTGCAGTTGGCGCGGCACTTCGGCGCTGAGGTGTTCGGTACGGCGAGTGCTGGCAAGTGGGGCACGTTGCGTGAACTCGGCCTGGACGGCGCCCACATGGCGTCGTCGCGTGACACGGAGTTCGAGGCGGCCTTCCTCGCGGTGACCGGTGGTCGTGGCATGGACGTCGTCCTGGATTCCCTTGCGGGTGAGTTCGTGGATGCGTCGTTGCGGTTGCTGCCGCGTGGTGGTCGTTTCCTGGAGATGGGCAAGACCGACGTCCGGGACCCGGAAGCCGTTGCAGCCGGGTACCCGGGGGTGGCGTATCGGGCGTTCGACCTGATGGACGTTGCTCCGGAGCGGATCGGCGAGATGCTGGCCGATCTGGTGGGGCTGTTCGAGGCGGGTGCGCTGCGGCCGTTGCCGGTGACGTGCTGGGATGTGCGGCGGGCTCCGGAGGCGTTCCGGTACCTGTCGCAGGCCCGGCATGTCGGCAAGGTGGTGCTCACGGTCCCCGTCGCGCTCGATCCGGACGGCACTGTGCTGGTGACCGGCGGGACGGGCGGGCTGGGCGCGCTGGTGGCCCGTCACCTCGTGACCGAACACGGGGTACGGCACCTGCTGTTGGCCAGCCGCCGGGGCCTCGAAGCTCCGGGCGCCCGCGAACTCGTAGTCGAACTGGCCGAGTTGGGCGCGGCTGTTGAGGTCGCGGCGGCGGACGTAGCCGACCGTGATCAGCTTGCCGCCGCCCTGCACACCGTTCCTGCCGGGCACCCGCTGACGGCGGTCGTCCACACGGCGGGTGTGCTGGACGACGGTGTGGTCGCGGCGCTCACCCCCGAGCGGATGGCCCGTGTGCTGCGTCCGAAGGTCGACGCGGTCACGCGTTTGCACGAGTTGACCCGTGGTGCGGACCTGTCGGCGTTCGTCGTGTTCTCGTCGGTCGCCGGTACGTTCGGTGGTGCGGGCCAGGCCAACTACGCTGCCGCCAACGTCTTCCTGGACGCCTTCGCGACCCGGCGGCGGGCCGCCGGGCTGCCCGCGACGTCGCTCGCCTGGGGACCCTGGGCGCCCGGCGCCGGTATGACCGCCGAGCTGACCGACGCCGACCTACGCCGCATGGCACGCGCCGGCATGCAGCCGCTCGCGCCGGAACGTGGGCTCGAACTGCTCGATGCCGTACTGGAGTTGGGCGCGTCGGCGGAGCGGGCGGCGCTGTTGCCGGTCAACCTCGACATCGCCGCCTTCCGCAAGCGCGGACAGGACGTGCCGGACCTGCTGCGCGCACTCGTCCGTACACCCGCGCGCCGGGTCGCGAAAACGAAGTCGGCGGTCGGTGTCGGTGGCGCGGCCGAACTCCGGCAGCGCATCGGGGGGTTGGCCGCCGTCGAGCGGGAGAAGTTCTTGCTCGACCTCGTCCGCGGACAGGTCGCCGCGGTCCTCGGCCACACGTCCGCAGCCGACGTGGAGGCCGACCAGGCGTTCAAGGCGCTCGGCTTCGACTCGCTCACCTCGGTCGAACTGCGCAACCACGTGAACACCGTCACCGGCCTGCGCCTCCCCGCCACGCTGGTCTTCGACCACCCCACCCCCGCCGTACTGGCCCGCCACCTCCTGGCCGAACTGTCCGACGGGGCGGCCACCGACACCGCCTTCGCGTCCGCCGCGCTGCCCGCACCGACGGGTGTGGACGACGACCCGGTCGTGATCGTGGGCATGGCCTGCCGGTTCCCCGGCGCGGTCGGCTCGCCGGAGGACCTGTGGCGACTGGTCAGCGAGGGCAGGGACGCCATCGGTGAATTCCCGGCCGACCGCGGCTGGGACCTGGACGGCCTCTACGACCCGGAGCCCGGCAAGACCGGCCGTACGTACACGCGCGAGGGCGGCTTTCTCTACGACGCGCCGCTGTTTGACGCCGGGTTGTTCGGGATCGCACCGCGCGAGGCGCTGGCGATGGAGCCCCAGCAGCGGTTGTTGCTGGAGACGTCGTGGGAGGTGTTCGAGCGGGCGGGCGTCGACTCGTCGGCCCTGCGCGGCAGCCGCACCGGCGTTTTCGTCGGCGCGATCACCCAGGACTACGGCTCGTTCATGCGCGCCGGCGACCACGACTCGGACGGCTACCTGCTGACCGGCTCCACGGGCAGCGTTGCTTCGGGTCGGATTGCTTACACGTTTGGGTTTGAGGGTCCTGCGGTGACGGTGGATACGGCGTGTTCGTCGTCGTTGGTGGCGTTGCATTTGGCGGTGCAGGCGTTGCGGTCGGGTGAGTGTGATGTGGCGTTGGCCGGTGGTGTGACGGTGATGTCGGGGCCGGAGATGTTTGTGGAGTTTGCTCGGCAGCGGGGTCTTGCGGTGGATGGGCGGTGCAAGGCGTTTGCGGAGGGTGCGGATGGGACGGCGTGGGCGGAGGGGGTGGGGTTGTTGTTGGTGGAGCGGTTGTCGGATGCTCGGCGCAATGGGCATCGGGTGGTTGCGGTGGTGGCGGGTTCGGCGGTCAATCAGGACGGTGCGTCGAATGGTCTGACCGCGCCGAACGGTCCCTCCCAGCAGCGGGTGATTCGGCAGGCGTTGGCGGGGGCCGGTCTGAAGCCTGCTGATGTGGACGTGGTCGAGGCGCACGGTACGGGGACGCCGTTGGGTGACCCGATCGAGGCGCAGGCGTTGCTTGCCACCTATGGCCAGGACCGTGAACAGCCTTTGTGGCTCGGCTCGTTGAAGTCGAACATCGGGCATGCGCAGGCGGCTGCGGGTGTGGGTGGTGTCATCAAGATGGTGATGGCGATGCGGCATGGTGTGTTGCCGCGGACGTTGCATGTGGGGGAGCCGTCGTCGCACGTCGACTGGACGGCGGGGGACATCAGCCTGTTGACGGAGAACGTGGATTGGCCGCAGCCGTCGGACCGTCCGCGCCGGGCGGGTGTGTCGTCGTTCGGGATCAGTGGCACCAACGCGCACGTCATCATCCAGCAGGCTCCCGACAGTGCGACGGAGCCCGCCGTTTCGGAGACCGAGCCGCAGTCCGACCCGGCCATCGTGCCCGTGGTGGTGTCCGGTGCCGGTGTTGCGGCGGTCCGTGAGCAGGCCGAGCGGCTGTGGGCCTGGCTGGGCCGTGACGGCGAAGACGCCGGTGACAGCAGCGACATGGCGGGTGCCGATGTCCGACTGGCCGACATCGGCCTGGCGTCGGTCGCGACGCGGACCGTACTGGACCACCGCGCCGTGGTACTCGCCGTCGACCGGGCCGAACTGCGCCAGGGCCTCCGCGCGTTGGCCGACGGTGAGGACACGCCGGGCCTGGTCCAGAGCGCGGAGGCGCGCGCCGGGAGGACGGCACTGCTCTTCGGCGGGCAGGGGTCCCAACGGCTCAGCATGGGCCGGGAGTTGCACGGGGCGTATCCGGTGTTCGCGGCGGCGTTTGACGCCATCGACGCGGAACTTCCTTTCGACCTGCGGGAGATCGTCTTCGGCGAGGACGCAGAGCGCCTGAACCGGACGGAGTTCGCGCAGCCCGCGTTGTTCGCGCTGGAAGTGGCGTTGTTCCGGTTGCTGGAGTCGTGGGGTGTGCGGCCGGATGTGCTGGCCGGTCATTCGATCGGTGAGATCGCCGCCGCGCACGTGGCCGGTGTCTGGTCCCTGGCCGACGCCTGCCAACTTGTCGTCGCGCGTGGCCGGTTGATGCAGGCGCTGCCCGCTGGTGGTGCGATGGTGGCGGTGCAGGCGGCGGAGGACGAGGTGCTGCCGCTGCTGAACGACCACGTGGGCATCGCGGCGGTGAACGGCCCCCGTTCCGTGGTGATTTCGGGTGCCGCCGACGCCGTAGAGGAAGTAGCGGCCCACTTCCGCGCCCGCAAGACGACGACTCTCCGCGTCAGTCACGCCTTCCACTCGCCGCTGATGGAGCCGATGCTCGCCGAGTTCCGGGCCGTGGTTTCCGAACTGACCTACGCACGGCCGCAGTTGGCGGTCGTCTCCACCGTCACCGGTGCACCCGCGACCGCCGACGAGCTGATGTCGCCGGAGTACTGGGTGGAGCACGTCCGCCGGACCGTTCGCTACGGCGATGCCGTGCGCACGCTTGCTGACCAAGGCGTCACCCGCTACCTCGAACTCGGCGCGGACGGCACTCTCACCGCGCTCGCGCAGGCCACCCTGGACGAACCCGAAGCGGCCGTCCTCGCACCCGCGTTGCGCAAGGACCGTGGCGAACCCGGCACGCTGCTCGCGGCCGTGGCCACGCTGTTCACGCGGGGAGCCGACGTGGACTGGCGGGCGGTGTTCGAGGGGAGCGGGGCGCGGGCGGTCGAGTTGCCGACGTACGCGTTCCAGCGGCGGCGGTTCTGGCCGGAGGCGGTGCAGCGGCCCGGTGACCTGGCCGCGGCCGGACTCGGCGCGGCCGGGCACCCGTTGCTCGGGGCCGCCGTCGAACTCGCGGGTGGTGGAACGGTGTTGACCGGACGGCTTTCGCTGCGTTCGCACCCCTGGCTGCGGGACCACACGGTCGTGGGCGCGGTGGTGTTCCCCGGCACGGGCTACGCCGAACTGGCGTTGCGTGCCGGTGACGAAGTGGGCTGCGGCCGGGTCGAGGAGCTGACGATCGCGGTGCCGCTGGTGGTGCCGGAGCAGGGCACGGTCCGGTTGCAGGTCACCGTCGGGAGCGCCGAGGAGTCGGGGCGCCGCACCGTGGAGGTGCACTCCCGCCCGGAGGACGCCCCGGACGACACACCGTGGACGTTGCACGCCAGTGGTCTGCTCGCGCCCGACGCGGTGTCGGAGGCGCCGCAGGCCACCACGTCGGCCGCGTCCGACGACATGGCCTTCGCTCGCGCCGAGTGGCCGCCGAAGGGCGCCGAACCATGCCAACTCGCCGACGTGTACGACCGGTTCGCGGCGGCCGGGCTGGCGTACGGGCCGGTGTTCCAGGGGCTGCGTGCGGTGTGGCGGCGCGGGGACGAGGTGTTCGCCGAAGTCGTGCTGCCGGACGAACACGACGCGCTCGCGGGCCGGTTCGGGCTGCACCCGGCCCTGCTGGACTCGGTCCTGCACGCGGTCCTCTTCGGGCCCGTCGGCGAATCGGGCGCGGGGCGGCTGCCGTTCGCCTGGACCGGACTGTCGCTGCACGCGTCCGGGGCGCGCGCGCTGCGGGCGCGCGTGGTGCCCGCCGGGGCCGACGCGGTGACCCTCCACCTCGCCGATCCGGCCGGCGGCGCGGTCGCGTCCGTCGGGGCCCTGGCGCTGCGTGAGGTCCCGTCCGAGCTGACGTCCGCTGTCCCCTCCGGCGTGTACCGGATCGACTGGACCTCGCTGCCGTCCTCGGATGCCGTGGTCTCTGCCACCGAGGATGCGCCCACACCCGGCCGTACCGTCCTGCTCACGGACCACGCGCCCGAGTACGGCCGCCCGTCCGGCGAGGACCGGGCGCCCGCCGTCCCCGCCCGCACCTGGTCCGAACTGACCCGTGCCGTGCACGACGGCGATCCCGTGCCGGAGACGGTGATTCTGCCGTGGATCGGCTCGGCCTCCGGCTCCGCCGCCGAGGCTCACGCCGTCACCTCCGCTGCCCTGGACTTCGTCCAAACGTGGCTGGCGGCCGAGGAGTTCGCGGACGCGCGGCTCGTCGTGGTCACGCGCGGTGCGGTGGCCGTGGCGCCGGACGAGGAACCGGATCCGGTGGCCGCCGCCCTGTGGGGTCTGCTGCGCTCGGCGCGGACCGAGAACCCCGGCCGGTTCGCGCTGGCCGACCTGGACGGCACCCCCGAGTCCTGGATGACCGTCCTCGCCTCCCTGGCCTCATCGTCCGACCGGCCGGGAGTCGCCACCGAGGACGAACTGGCCGTCCGTGGCGCCACGTTGCTCGTCCCCAGGCTCACCCCGACGGCACTGCCCGCGCCAGGCCGTGCCCTGGACCGCGACCCGGAGCCTGCGTTCCGCGCCGACGACACCGAACCCCACCCCACCCGCCGCCCGCCCCAACTCGCCGACGGCACCGTCCTGATCACTGGCGGCACCGGCGGTCTCGGCGCCCTGGTCGCCCGCCGTCTGGTCACCGAGCACGGCGTACGGCGGCTGCTGCTCACCAGCCGCCGAGGTGCTGACGCGCCGGGAGCGACCGAACTCGCCGCCGAACTGGGCGACTTGGGCGCCGACGTCACCATAGCTGCCTGCGATGTGGCCGAACGGGCCGCGCTGGAGGGGCTGTTGGCGGCGGTTCCGGCCGACCGGCCGCTGACCGGAGTGGTGCACACGGCGGGTGTGGTCGACGACGGTGTGATCGCGTCGCTGACCGAGGAGCGGTTGCGTACGGTGCTGCGGCCCAAGGTGGACGCGGCCGACCACCTCGACGCGCTCACCCGTGAACTGGACCTGGCCGTCTTCGTCCTGTTCTCCTCCGTCTCCGGCACCTTCGGCGGCGCCGGACAGGCCAACTACGCAGCCGCCAACGCCTACGTGGACGCCGTCGCACTGCGCCGCCGACGCCAGGGCCTGCCCGGGGTCTCGCTCGCCTGGGGCCCCTGGGCGCCCGGCGCGGGCATGACCGCCGACCTGACCGACGCCGACCTGCGCCGCATGGCACGCGGCGGCGTACGACCGCTCGCCGTGGACCAGGGCCTCGCCGTCCTCGACGCCGTACTGCGCGCACCCCGCCCCGCCGAACCCGCCGCCGACCACCTCCTCCCCGTCAACCTCGATCTCGCCGCCCTGCGCGAACTCCCCGAGCTGCCACCGCTGTTGCGCGGTCTGGTGCGTGGACCGGTCCGCCGGGCCGCGCACTCCGGCGGGCACGGAGGTGCGCACGGCGACGGGGGCGGCGAACTGCGGGCCCGGCTGGTGGAGTTGCCCGCCGCCGAACGCGAACCGTTCCTGCTCGACACGGTCGTCGGTCTCGTGGCGCAGGTGCTCGGCCATGCCTCCGCCGCCGACGTGGACAGCGGCCAGGCGTTCAAGATGCTCGGCTTCGACTCGCTCACCTCGGTCGAACTGCGCAACCGCGTCAACGCGGTCACCGGGCTGCGCCTGCCCGCCACCCTGGTGTTCGACCACCCGTCGCCCGCCGCCCTCGCCCGTCACCTGCTGGCCGAACTCGCCGGTGCCGGAGCCGAGTCGCGCGGTACGACGTCGATGGTCCGGCAGGACACGGGCGACGACCCGATCGTGATCGTGGGCATGGCGTGCCGCTTCCCCGGTGGCGTCGAGTCGCCGGAGGACCTGTGGCGGTTGGTCAGCGAGGGCGGCGACGCCATCGGCGACTTCCCGGCCGACCGCGGCTGGGACCTGGAGACGCTGTACGACCCCGAGCCCGGCCGGCTCGGCACGACCTACGTCCGCCAGGGCGGCTTCCTCTACGAAGCGGCCTCCTTCGACGCGGAGTTGTTCGGGATCTCGCCGCGCGAGGCCCTGGCGATGGACCCGCAGCAACGCCTGCTGCTCGAAGTGTCCTGGGAGGTCTTCGAACGCGCGGGCATCGACCCGACCGCACTGCGCGGCAGCCGCACCGGCGTCTTCGCCGGCGTCATGGGCCAGGACTACAACTCCTGCCTGCGCGAAGGCGAACACGACTCCGACGGCTACCTGCTCACCGGCAACACCAGCAGCGTCCACTCCGGCCGTATCGCCTACACCTTCGGCCTTGAGGGCCCGGCGATGACGGTCGACACCGCGTGCTCGTCCTCCCTGGTCACCCTCCACCTGGCTGCCCAGTCGCTGCGCGCCGGAGAGTGCGAACTCGCCCTCACCGGCGGCGTGATGGTGATGTCCACCCCGGACACCTTCGTCGACTTCAGCCGCCAGCGCGGCCTGGCCGCCGACGGACGCTGCAAGTCCTTCGGCGCCGGAGCCGACGGCACCGCCTGGTCCGAGGGCATCGGCATGCTGGTCCTCGAACGACTCTCGGACGCGCGCCGCAACGGCCACCAAATCCTGGCCGTGGTGGCCGGGTCCGCGGTCAACCAGGACGGCGCCAGCAACGGCCTGACGGCCCCGAACGGGCCCTCGCAGGAACGGGTGATCCGGCAGGCGCTGGCCGGGGCGGGCTTGAAGTCCGCCGACGTGGACGCGGTCGAGGCACACGGCACGGGCACCCCTCTGGGCGACCCGATCGAGGCACAGGCACTGCTCGCCACCTACGGCCAGGACCGCGAACAGCCGCTCTGGCTCGGCTCGGTGAAGTCCAACGTCGGCCACACCCAGGCCGCCGCGGGCGTCGGCGGCGTCATCAAGATGACGATGGCGATGCGGCACGGCGTGCTGCCGCGCACCCTCCATGCCGACGAGCCGTCCCCCTTCATCGACTGGACGGCGGGCGACATCAACCTGCTGACGGAGAACGTGGATTGGCCGCGGCCGTCGGACCGGCCGCGCCGGGCGGGTGTGTCGTCGTTCGGGATCAGTGGCACCAACGCCCACGTCATCATCGAACAGGCCCCCGACGCAGTCCCCGCAGGGGAGCCCGACCCGTCCGAACTGCCCGTGGCTACAGCCGAGTTGCCTGTGACCCCGGTCGTGCTGTCCGCCGCCACCCCAGGTGCCCTGCGCGGCCAGGCCGAACGGCTGTGGGCCCATGTCGAGGCCGACACCGCCCCACGGCTGAGCGACCTGGGCCTCTCCACCACCCTCCGCCCCTGGCTGGAACAGCGCGCGGTGGTCCTGGCCGCCGACCGCGACAGCCTGCTGCGCGGCCTGCGCGCCGTCGCGACGGGGGAGCACGACCCCGACGTCCTCCACGGCACCCCCGGCCGCTCGGGCCGACGCCTCGCGTTCCTCTTCGCGGGGCAGGGGTCTCAACGGCTCGGTATGGGGCGGGAGTTGTACGAGGCGTTCCCGGTGTTCGCGGCGGCGTTCGACGCGGTCGACGCGGAACTCCCCTTCGGTCTGCGGGAGATCGTCTTCGGTGACGACGCCGAGCAGTTGAACCGGACGGAGTTCGCGCAGCCTGCGTTGTTCGCGTTGGAGGTGGCCCTCTTCCGGCTCCTCGAATCCTGGGGAGTTCGCCCGGATGTGCTGGCCGGTCACTCGATCGGTGAGATCGCCGCCGCGCATGTGGCCGGGGTCTGGTCCCTGCCGGACGCCTGCCAACTCGTCGCCGCTCGCGGCCGGTTGATGCAGGCACTCCCGCCCGGTGGCGCGATGGTCGCGGTGCAGGCATCCGAAGACGAAATCCTCCCCCTGCTGAACGACCGCGTGGGCATCGCCGGGCTCAACGGCCCCCAGTCCGTGGTGATTTCGGGCGCCGCCGACGCCGTAGAGGAAATAGCGGCCCACTTCCGCGCCCAGGACCGTAAGACGACCGCTCTCCGCGTCAGCCACGCCTTCCACTCCCCGCTGATGGAACCGATGTTGGCCGAGTTCCGTGCGGTCGCCGAGGGGCTGGCCTATGCCGAGCCGAGGGTGTCGATCGTGTCCACGGTGACGGGGGAGGTGGCCGCGGCGGAGGAGTTGATGTCGGCCGAATACTGGGTGGAGCACGTGCGGCGGCCGGTGCGATTCGCCGATGCGGTACGGCAGTTGGCGGAGCTGAACGTCACCCGGTTCGTGGAGCTGGGGCCCGACGGGACGCTCACCGCGCTCGCACAGGGCTCCCTCGACGGGGACGGGCACCTGCTCGTGCCCGGCCTGCGCAAGGACCGTGCGGAGGCGGGCTCGCTGCTCGCGGCCGTCGCCGGGCTGCACCTGCACGGCGGACGGGTCGACTGGGCCGCCCTGTTCGCCCCGACCGGCGCCGCCGTGGTGGACCTGCCGACCTACGCCTTCGACCACGAACGCTTCTGGCCCGAGGGCGCCAAGCTGGGCGGCCGGCCCGCGGACGGCTCCGACGGCCGTGCGGACGCCGGGTTCTGGACCGCCGTCGAGCAGGGTGACGCCCGTGCGCTCGCCGACTCGCTCGGTGTCGCGCAGGACGCGTTGGACGGGCTGCTGCCGGCGCTGTCGTCGTGGTGGCGCGGGCAGCAGGAGCAGTCCCGGGTGGACGACTGGCTCTACGGCACGAGTTGGAAGCCGCTGGGCGCCATGTCCGGTACGGCGCTGCCGGGCCGCTGGCTGGCGGTGCTGCCCGCCGGGCGGCGCGACGACGCGTGGTGCGCGGCCGTCCTGGCCGGGCTCGCCGCGCACGGGGCCGAGCCGGTGCCGGTCGGGTACGAGCCCGGCACCGACCGGGCCACGCTGGCCGCGCAGTTGACGCTGGCGGCCGGGGACGGACCGGTCGCCGGGGTGCTGTCCTTCCTGGCGCTGTCGGAACGGGACCTGTCGGAACGGGCCTTGCCTGAAGGGGCCTTGCTTGAAGGGGACTTGAGGGGGGCGGACACCAGCGGCTTCACGTCGGCCGCGTCCTCCGCCGACGTGGACGGCGGCGCCGTACCGGCCGGGACTTCGCTCGGTGCCGCCGGGCACGACATTCCCCCCGGCCCCGCCGCCACCGCCGTCCTCGTGCAGGCGTTCGGCGACGCCGGGATCGGCGCCCCGCTGTGGGCGCTGACCCGTGGCGCGGTCCGGGTCAACCGGTCCGACCGGGCGCCCGACCCGGAGCAGGGTGCGGTGTGGGGCCTCGGACGGGTTACGGCGCTGGAACACCCGGACAGGTGGGGCGGGTTGGTCGATCTGCCCGCGGCCGTGGACCGGCGCGCGGTCGGCCGACTGGTCGGCGTGCTGGCCGGGCGCTCCAGTAAGAGCGAGGGCGGGGGAGAGGACCAGGTCGCGGTCCGCGCGACCGGCGTGTTCGGACTGCGGCTCGGCCGTACGGCCCCGGCCACCCTCGGCGGCGGCTGGCGCCCCTCCGGCACCGTGCTGATCACCGGCGGCACCGGCGCGCTGGGCGCCCGGGTGGCCCACTGGGCGGCCACGCAGGGCGCCGAGCACCTGGTCCTGGTCAGCAGGCGGGGCCTGGACGCCCCCGGAGCGGCACAACTGCGCGACCGGATCGCCGAGTTGGGTGCCAGGGTGACCGTGGCCGCCTGCGACGCGGCGGACCGGGACGCGCTCGCCGCACTCCTGTCGGTCCACCCAGTGGACTCCGTGGTCCACACGGCGGGTGTGCTCGACGACGGGCTCGTCGAGGCGCTCACCCCGGAACGCTTCGCGACCGTACTGCGCGCCAAGGCCGTCGCCGCGCGCAACCTCGACGAACTGACCCGCGACCGGGACCTGTCGGCGTTCGTCCTGTTCTCCTCCTTCGCGGGCGCCATCGGCTCCCCCGGACAGGGCAACTACGCCGCCGCCAACGCCTACTTGGACACCCTCGCCGAACAGCGCCGGGCCGCCGGGCTGCCCGCCACCTCCGTGGCCTGGGGGCCCTGGGCCCAGGACGGCATGGCCGCCGACGGGAGCGTCGAGGAGTACCTGCGCCGCCGGGGCCTGACCGGGATCGACCCCGAACCGGCGCTGGCGGCGATGGAACGGCTGGCCGGCGGCGCCGACGCGGCCGCGGTCGTGGCCCGCATCGACTGGACGCGCTTCGCCCCGGCGTTCACCGCGGGCCGGTCCGCACCCCTGCTGGCGGAGATCCCCGAAGCGGGCGCCGCCCTGGAGAACGTCTCCTCCGGCGCGGACGCCGACGCCCTGCGGGACCGGCTCGCGGGGCTCGGCGCCGACGAACGGACCACGGCACTGGTCGAGTTGGTGCGCGAACAGGCGGCCCTGGTCCTGGGACACGCACGCGCGGACGCGGTCGACCCGGCCCGCGCCTTCCGGGAGGCGGGCTTCGACTCGCTGACGGCGGTGGAACTGCGCAACCGGATCACCGCGGTCACCGGGCTGCGGTTGCCCGCCACCCTCGTCTTCGACTACCCGGCACCGGCGGACATCGCCCGCTACCTGGCTACCGAATTCGCCGGTTCCGGCGGTGAGTTCGGCGGCGACAACGGCGTCGTCGCGGAGCTCGACCGGCTCGCGCAGGTCCTCACGGCCGAGACCGGGACCGACGGCGACACTCACCTGGAGATCACCGCGAAACTCCGCGGACTGCTGGCGCTGTGGACCGGCGCCGACACCGTCGACGAGCCGGGCGACGACGCGGGCGCGGAACTCGACGAGGCGACGGACGACGAGATGTTCGACCTGATCGACAAGGAGTTCGGGGTCCTGTGAACCCCGGGCTCCCGGGGCCCCGACGGCCTCCCGACCTCTTTACCCCTTGAACTCCTGACGGGGCCACGGCCCTTCACGACCGCTGTTCACGGCTTTTGCAAGACACCGCAGGGAGTGGGACACGATGGCGAGCAATGAAGAGAAGCTGCGGGACTACCTCAAAAGGGTGACGGCGGACCTCCGTCAGACCCGCAAGCGCCTTCATGACGCCGAGACGAGCCGCCAGGAGCCCCTGGCGATCGTCGGTCTCGGCTGCCGCTTTCCCGGCGGCGCCGACACACCGGAGGAGTTCTGGCGACTGCTGGCCGAGGGCCGCGACACCGTCGCCGACTTCCCCGCCGACCGCGGCTGGGACCTCGACGCCGCCTTCGATCCGGCAGGCGGACCAGGAACGACGTACGCCCGCCAAGGAGCTTTCCTCTACGACGCCCCGCTGTTCGACTCGACGTTCTTCGACATCTCCCCGCGCGAGGCCATGACCATGGACCCCCAGCAGCGGCTGCTGCTGGAGACCTCGTGGGAGGCGCTGGAACGCTCGGGCATCGAACCGGGCACCCTGCGCGGCAGCCGCACCGGCGTGTTCATGGGCACCAACGGCCAGGACTACCTCGCCCTGATGCTGGGCCGCCCCGAGGAGTCCGACGGCCACCTCACCACCGGCATCACCGCGTCGGTCCTCTCGGGCCGGGTGTCCTACGTCCTCGGACTCGAAGGCCCCGCCGTGACGGTGGACACGGCGTGCTCGTCGTCGCTGGTCGCGCTGCACCTGGCCGTGCAGGCGCTGCGCAACGACGAGTGCGACCTCGCGCTCGCGGGCGGCGTCACGGTGATGTCGACGCCAGGCGCCTTCGCGGAGTTCTCGCGGCAACGGGGGCTCGCCGCCGACGGGCGCTGCAAGGCGTTCGCCGAGGGCGCGGACGGCACCGGCTGGGGCGAGGGCGTCGGCGTCCTCGTCGTCGAGCGCCTCTCCGACGCCCGCCGCAACGGCCACCGTGTACTGGCGCTCGTCCGCGGCAGCGCGGTCAACCAGGACGGCGCGTCGAACGGTCTGACGGCACCGAACGGTCCGTCCCAACAGCGCGTGATCCGGACGGCGTTGGCGTCGGCCGGGCTGACGGCGGCGGACGTGGACGCGGTCGAGGCGCACGGCACGGGCACGTCACTGGGCGACCCGATCGAGGCCCAGGCGCTGCTCGCCACCTACGGCCAGGACCGCGAACTCCCGCTGTTCCTCGGCTCGGTGAAGTCCAACATCGGGCACACCCAGGCCGCCGCCGGAGTCGCCGGGGTGATCAAAATGGTGCTCGCCCTGCAACACGGCGTGCTGCCAAGGACGTTGCACGCCGACGAGCCCACGACCCGCGTGGACTGGACGACCGGCGCCGTACGGCTGCTGCGCGAGAGCGCCGACTGGCCGCGGACCGGGGAACGTCCGCGCCGGGCGGGCATCTCCGCGTTCGGCGTCTCCGGCACCAACGCCCACGTCATCCTGGAGCAGGCTCCCGCCGCGCCAACGGCCGAGGGCGGAACGGAGGTTGACGGGCCGTCCGCCGGGCAGACCCCGGCCGTCCCGCCCGCCCTGCGCCTGCCCTCCGGCACCGTCCCCTGGCTGGTCAGCGCCCGGACCCCCGACGCCCTGCGCGCCCAGGCCCGCCGCCTCGCCGACTCCGTACGGGCCCGCCCCGACGCGGACTTGGCGGGCATCGCCGCGGCCCTGCTCACCACGCGGTCCGTGTTCGAGCACCGGGCCGCGGTCCTCGGCGACGGCCGGGACGACCTGCTGCGCGGTCTCGACGCCCTCGCCGACGGCCACGCCCGCCCCGGCCTGGTCACCGGCTCCGCCGCCGGGAGCGGCCGCACCGCCTTCCTCTTCGCCGGACAGGGCTCCCAACGCCTCGGCATGGGACGGGAGTTGTACGACACGTACGAGGTGTTCGCGGACGCCTTCGACGAGGTGTGCGCCCAGGTCGACGCGACCCTCGAACACCCGCTCCAGGACGTCGTGTTCGGCGACGACCCGGCACCACTGGACCGCACGGAGTACGCGCAGCCCGCCCTGTTCGCCCTGGAAGTCGCCCTGTTCCGGCTCGCCGAGTCCTTCGGCGTCCGCCCCGACGTCCTGCTCGGCCACTCCGTCGGGGAGATCGCCGCCGCGTACGCCGCCGGAGTGTGGTCCCTCGCCGACGCCTGCCAACTCGTCGTCGCCCGGGGCCGGTTGATGCAGGCGGTGCCCGAGGGTGGCGCGATGGTCTCCCTCCAGCTGCCCGAGTCCGAGGTGCTGCCCCTGATCGAGGGCCGCACCGACCGGGTGGGCGTCGCCGCCGTCAACGGGCCCCGCGCCACCGTGGTTTCCGGTGCCGCCGCCGACGTCGAGGAGATCGCCCGGCAGGTGAAGGCGCTCGGCCACCGGGTCACCGCGCTCCGCGTCAGCCACGCCTTCCACTCGCCGCTGATGGAACCGATGCTGCGCGACTTCCGCCGCGTCGCCGAGTCGCTCACCTTCAACCCGCCCCGCCTGACCGTCGTCTCCGACCTCACCGGCCGCCCCGCCGACCCCGACGAACTGACCGACCCGGAGTACTGGGTCCGGCACGTCCGGCACGCCGTCCGCTTCGCCGACGGGGTACGCGCCCTGACCGGGCTCGGTGTCACCCGCTGCCTCGAACTCGGCCCCGACGGCACCCTGTCCGCCCTCACCGCACACATCCTGCCGCCGCAGAACCTGCCCGGCCTGCCGCCGCAGGACGAGCTGCTCGCCGTCCCCGCCCAGCCCAGGAACCAGCCGGGCGCCCGCTCCTTCGAGACCGCCCTCGCCGTCGTCCACACGCGCGGCGCCACCGTCGACTGGACCAACTTCCTTACGGGCGCGACCACTTCCCCCGAACCCCTGCCGACATACGCCTTCCAGCGACGCCACGCCTGGCTGCCCGCCGGGTCCTCCGGCGCCACCGGCATCCGGGCCGCGGGCCTGGGCGCGGCCCGGCACCCGCTGCTCGGCGCCACCGTCGAACTCGCGGGCGCGGGCGGGGTGTTGCTCACCGGCAGGCTCTCCGCGCGGTCCCGGCCCTGGCTCGCCGACCGTACGACGGCCGGGACCGCGCTGCTGCCCGAGTCCGCCCTCGTCGACCTGGCCGTCCGCGCCGGGGACGAGGCCGGGTGCACCGTCCTGGAGGAACTCACCCTGCGCGAACCGCTGCCACTGCCCCGCCGGGGTGCGGTGCGGATGCAGATCGCGGTCGGCGCCGCCGACGCCACGGGACGGCGCCCGGTGACCGTGCACTCCCGGCCGGACGACGACGAGACGGACCAGCCCGGGCGCTGCCACGCAGGGGGCCCCCTGCCCGCCGCTGTCGCGCCACCGCCGCTGCCGGACATGGGTGTCTGGCCGCCCGAGGGTGCCGAACAGGTCGATGTGGACGGCGAGTTGTACGACCCGCTTGCGCTGCACGGCCATTCCTACGGGCCCGCCTTCCGTGGCGTCCGCGGCCTGTGGCGCCGTGGCGCCGACCTTTTCGCCGACCTCGCCGTCCCGGACGAGTCGCGCGACGCGGACGCGGGCACCTTCGGCCTCCACCCCGTGCTGCTCGACGCCGCCGTGCAGACCGCGCTGTCGGCCGCACCCACGCCGGGCGAGGGCCACGTCGCGCTGCCGCTCGGCTGGCGGGGCGTGACCGTGCACGCGACCGGAGCGCTGACCGCCCGCCTCCGGGTCACCGACGCGGGCACGGACCGCGCCGCACTCACCCTGACGGACACCGACGGCGAGCCTCTCGCCACCGTCAACTCCCTTGCCCTGACCGCCGTTCCGGTCGCCGACGTGACCACCGACGGCCCCGGCCCGGTCGACGGGCTGTACACGCTGGACTGGGCGCCGATCCCCGGCGGGACGGCGGCCGCGGGGAGCGGCGGGCACGCGAACACCGAGCGCCCGGACGGCAGTTGGGTGCTCCTCGGCCCGAACGGCACCGCCCTCGCCGCCCATCTCACCACCTACGGCATCCCCGTCCGCACCCACCCCGACCTCGCGGCCCTCCGAGCCGCCCTCGACGACGGCGCCACCCCGCCCACAATCGTGCTCCTGTCGCTCGACCCCGCCGACACGCACGCGGACACGGACAGCGCCACCCTCGCCACCGCCGCCCAAAACGCCACCTCCGCCGTCCTGTTGACGCTCCAGGAATGGCTGGCCGACGAACGGCTCGACGGCGCCCGGCTCGCGGTACTCACGCACCACGCCGTGGCCGCCGCCCCCGACGACCGCGTGCCCGACCTCGCCCACGCCCCCGTCTGGGGCCTGGTACGGACGGCCCAGTCGGAGCACCCGGGCCGGTTCCTCCTCGTCGACCGCGACACGGCCGACGCCCTGCCCCCGGCCGCCGTACGGGACGACGAACCCCAACTCGCCGTGCGCGGCGACGCGGGGCTCGCCCCCCGGGTCACGCGGGCGGCCCGTCCCGCCGAGCAGCCGCCGGCCGCGTTCGGCCCCGACGGCACCGTACTGATCACGGGCGGCACCGGCGGCCTGGGCGCCCTGGTCGCCCGGCACCTGGTCACCGGGCACGGCGTACGACGACTGCTGCTGCTCAGCCGGTCCGGACCCACCGCCCCGGGCGCGGCCCAACTGCACGACGAACTCGCCGGGTTGGGCGCCGAGGTGCGCGTCGAGGCGTGCGACGTCGCCGACCGCGCCGCCCTCGCCGCCTGCCTGGCCGCCGTACCCGCCGAGCACCCGGTCACCGCGGTCGTGCACACCGCGGGCGTGCTCGACGACGGCCTGCTGACCTCCCTCACCCCGGACCGCGTGGCCGCAGTCTTCCACGCCAAGGTGGCCGCCGCCGCACACCTGCACGAACTGACACAGCGTCAAGAACTCTCCGCCTTCGTGGTGTTCTCCTCCGCCGCCGGACTCCTCGGCAACCCCGGGCAGGGCAACTACGCCGCCGCCAACACCTTCCTCGACGCCCTCGCCCAGCACCGCCGGGCCGCCGGGCTGCCCATGACCTCGCTGGCATGGGGACCCTGGGATGGCTTCGGCGGCATGACCGCCGCCCTGGACCGCACCCACACCGCCCGGGTGACCGCCCAGGGCGTCATCCCGCTCTCCGCCGCCCACGGCCTGTCCCTCTTCGACGCGGGCACCGCCACCGGCCGCGCCCTGCTGCTCGCGCTCCGGCTCGACCCGGGCACCCTGCGCGCCCGCGCCGAGACCGGCGAACTCCCGCCGCTGCGCCGCGGGTTGCTCCGCGTCACCGTCCGCCGGGGCGCGGGCACCGGCGCCGGACAGGACGGCGACTTCGCCCGGCGCATCGCCGCGCTGCCCCGGGCCCGCCGGCAGCGGGCCGTCGCCGACCTCGTCACCGGACAGATCGCCGCACTCCTCGGCTACGACAGCGCCGAACTCGTGGGCGCCGACAAGCCGTTCAAGGAACTGGGCGTCGACTCCCTCGCCGCCGTGAACCTCCGCAACCGGATCGGCGAACAGACCGGCCTGCGACTGCCCGCCACCCTCGTCTACGACCACCCCACCGCCGGCTCCCTGATCCGCCATCTGATCGCCGAGTTGGGCCTGGACGGCGAACAGGCCGCCCACGAGGGCGAGTTCGCCCGCCCCGACGTCTCCACGGCGGGCGACGACGACCCGGTGGTGATCGTCTCCATGGGCTGCCGCTACCCCGGTGGAGCCGACTCGCCCGAGGCGCTGTGGCGGCTGGTCGCCATGGGCGCGGAGGGGCTCGGTCCCTTCCCGGCCGACCGCGGCTGGGACCTGGCGGCGCTCTACGACCCGGACTCCGACCGCCCCGGCACCACCTACGTCCGCGAGGCCGGATTCCTGTACGACTCCGGGGAGTTCGACGCCGAACTCTTCGGCATCTCGCCCCGCGAGGCGCTGGCCATGGACCCACAGCAACGGCTGCTCCTGGAGACCTCCTGGGAGGTCTTCGAACGCGCCGGGATCGCCCCCGCCGCCCTGAAGGGCAGCCGGACCGGCGTGTTCACGGGCGTGACCTACCACGACTACGCGTCCGGCATGCAGTCCGGCACCGCGGGCAACGTGGCCGCGGGCCGGGTGTCGTACGCCTTCGGCCTCGAAGGGCCCTCGGTGGCGGTCGACACCGCCTGCTCGTCCTCCCTGGTCGCCCTGCACCTGGCCGCGCAGGCGCTGCGCGCGGGCGAGTGCGACCTCGCGCTCGCCGGGGGCGTGGCCGTGATGGCGCAGCCCGACCCCTACGTGGCCTTCAGCCGGGAACGCACCCTCGCGGCCGACGGCCGCTGCAAGCCGTTCTCCGCCGCTGCCGACGGCACCAACTGGGCCGAAGGCGTGGGCCTGTTGCTGCTCGAACGGCTCTCCGACGCCCGGCGCAACGGCCACACCGTCCTCGCCCGGATCGCGGGCAGCGGCGTCAACCAGGACGGCGCCTCCAACGGACTGACCGCGCCCAGCGGCCCCGCCCAACGGCGGCTGATCCGCCAGGTGTTGGCCGCCGCGGGTCTCAACTCCGCCGATGTCGACGCCGTCGAGGCGCACGGCACGGGTACCCCGCTCGGCGACCCGATCGAGGCCCAGGCGCTGCTCGCGACCTACGGACAGGACCGCCCGGTCCAACGGCCGCTGTGGCTCGGCTCGTTGAAGGCGAACCTCGGGCATACGCAGGCCGCCTCCGGCGCGGGTGGCATCATCAAGATGATCATGGCGATGCGGCACGGCGTCCTGCCCCGCACCCCGCACACCGGACAGCCCACCCCGCACGTCGACTGGTCCGCGGGCGCGGTGGAACTGCTGCGCGAGGACGTGCCCTGGCCGCACGGCGACCGTCCGCGCCGCGCGGGCGTCTCGTCCTTCGGCATCAGCGGCACCAACGCCCATGTGATCATCGAAGAGCCGCCCGGGGACGGGGAGGCCACCGCCTCCGACGGCACCGACACCCCTGCCGATGCCCGGAATCCCCGAACTGCCGGGGCCGCAGAGGCTGTTGGAGATGCTGCACCCGAGGCCGAGTCGCTGCCCGGCGGTTCCGGAGCCCCGTCGCTGCCCGGCGGTACCGGAGTCCCCTCCCTGCCCGGCGCCATCCCGCTGCCCCTGTCCGCCCGGAGCCCCGAGGCGCTGCGCGGGCAGGCGGCCCGGCTGTACGACCTCCTCGCGCACGAGCCCGCGCCACGGCTCCAGGACGTGGCCCTGTCCCTCGCCACCACCCGGTCCGCCCTGGACCACCGTGCGGTCCTCGCCGTGTCCGACCACGACTCGGCGCTGCGCGCCCTGAAGGCCCTCGCCGACGGCACCGCACCCGACGCACCGGTCATCAGCGGCACCACCCGCACCGGTTCCGCCGAACCGCCCGTCGTCCTCGCCTTCCCGCCCGCCGACGCCGAATGGACGGCGGCCACGGCCCAACTGGCCGACACCGCCCCCGTGTTCACCGACGCCCTGGCGGCCTGCGGACAGGCCCTGGCCCCGCTGGTCGACTGGACCCCCGCCGACGTCCTCGCCGGACGGACCGCCCCCGACTGGCGGCAGCGGCCCGAGATCGCCGGACCCCTCGGCTGGGCGGCGGCCGTCGCCCTGGCGGCCCTGCTGCGCTCGTACGGCATCGAACCGGCCGCGGTGACCGGCCAGGCGCAGGGCGAGATCGCGGCGGCCTGCGTCACCGGACTGCTCCCGCTGGAGACGGGCGCGCGACTCGCCGTCCACCACGCCACTACGCCCGACGAGGCGGCTCCATCGATCGCGTTCACGACCGCCGAGATCCCGTACTGCTCGGCCACGACCGGCAGTTGGCTGGACGTGGGGGCGGAGCAGGACGCGGCGCAATGGGCCGCCACCCTCGGAGCGGCACCGGCTGCCGGAGCCGAGCAAGCTCGACAAACCCTGCTCGACAGCGGCCACCGCACGATCGTCGTCCTGGGCGCCCCGCAGCCGGCCGAGGACCCGGACCAACTCCCCCTCACCACCACGCCCGACGGCGGTCTCGACCTCACCACCCTGCTCGCCCACCTCCACACCCGCGGCGCCACCCTCGACTGGACCGCCGTGTTCGCCCCCACCGGCGCCCGACGCGTGCCGCTGCCCACCTACGCCTTCCACCGCCGCCACTACTGGATGACCCCCGCCCCGCAGCCCACCGCGGCCTCCTCACCCGCCACCGACTCCGGCGCCACGGCCCCCCACCCCCTGCTGGACTCGACCGTCGAACTCCCGGAATCCGGCGGCCTGTTGCTCACCGGAACCCTCGACCGTGCCGCACGGCCCTGGTGGACCGTGCCCGCGGCGGACGGCACCGTCGCCGTGCCCGCCACGACGTTCGTCGAACTCGCGGTCCAGGCCGGTGACCGGGTCGGCTGCGACCGTGTCGTCGAACTCACCGCCGAGGCCCCGCTCCTGCTCCCCGAGGAGGACGAGGTCCGGTTGCGGGTGAGCGTCGGGGCGCCGGACGGGTCCGGTGAGCGGACCGTGCGGATCTACTCCCGGACCGCGAGCGCCCTGCCCGGCACCCCCTGGACCCG
>LJCV01000030.1 GCA_001298575.1 Actinobacteria bacterium OK074 | reverse complement strand
GCTCTCGTGTGTGTCGACCCGATTACGGGTAAACATTCACGGAGAGTTTGATCCTGGCTCAGGACGAACGCTGGCGGCGTGCTTAACACATGCAAGTCGAACGATGAAGCCCTTCGGGGTGGATTAGTGGCGAACGGGTGAGTAACACGTGGGCAATCTGCCCTTCACTCTGGGACAAGCCCTGGAAACGGGGTCTAATACCGGATAATACTGCGGGTCTCATGGTCTGTGGTTGAAAGCTCCGGCGGTGAAGGATGAGCCCGCGGCCTATCAGCTTGTTGGTGAGGTAATGGCTCACCAAGGCGACGACGGGTAGCCGGCCTGAGAGGGCGACCGGCCACACTGGGACTGAGACACGGCCCAGACTCCTACGGGAGGCAGCAGTGGGGAATATTGCACAATGGGCGAAAGCCTGATGCAGCGACGCCGCGTGAGGGATGACGGCCTTCGGGTTGTAAACCTCTTTCAGCAGGGAAGAAGCGCAAGTGACGGTACCTGCAGAAGAAGCGCCGGCTAACTACGTGCCAGCAGCCGCGGTAATACGTAGGGCGCGAGCGTTGTCCGGAATTATTGGGCGTAAAGAGCTCGTAGGCGGCTTGTCACGTCGGGTGTGAAAGCCCGGGGCTTAACCCCGGGTCTGCATTCGATACGGGCTAGCTAGAGTGTGGTAGGGGAGATCGGAATTCCTGGTGTAGCGGTGAAATGCGCAGATATCAGGAGGAACACCGGTGGCGAAGGCGGATCTCTGGGCCATTACTGACGCTGAGGAGCGAAAGCGTGGGGAGCGAACAGGATTAGATACCCTGGTAGTCCACGCCGTAAACGGTGGGAACTAGGTGTTGGCGACATTCCACGTCGTCGGTGCCGCAGCTAACGCATTAAGTTCCCCGCCTGGGGAGTACGGCCGCAAGGCTAAAACTCAAAGGAATTGACGGGGGCCCGCACAAGCAGCGGAGCATGTGGCTTAATTCGACGCAACGCGAAGAACCTTACCAAGGCTTGACATACACCGGAAACGGCCAGAGATGGTCGCCCCCTTGTGGTCGGTGTACAGGTGGTGCATGGCTGTCGTCAGCTCGTGTCGTGAGATGTTGGGTTAAGTCCCGCAACGAGCGCAACCCTTGTCCTGTGTTGCCAGCGTGCCTTTCGGGGTGACGGGGACTCACAGGAGACCGCCGGGGTCAACTCGGAGGAAGGTGGGGACGACGTCAAGTCATCATGCCCCTTATGTCTTGGGCTGCACACGTGCTACAATGGCCGGTACAATGAGCTGCGATACCGTGAGGTGGAGCGAATCTCAAAAAGCCGGTCTCAGTTCGGATTGGGGTCTGCAACTCGACCCCATGAAGTCGGAGTTGCTAGTAATCGCAGATCAGCAGTGCTGCGGTGAATACGTTCCCGGGCCTTGTACACACCGCCCGTCACGTCACGAAAGTCGGTAACACCCGAAGCCGGTGGCCCAACCCCCTTGTGGGGAGGGAGCTGTCGAAGGTGGGACTGGCGATTGGGACGAAGTCGTAACAAGGTAGCCGTACCGGAAGGTGCGGCTGGATCACCTCCTTTCTAAGGAGCATCTAGGCCGCCAAGTCTTGCTTGGTGGTCCAGGGCCAGTACATCGGCGAACGTCTGATGCTGGTTGCTCATGGGTGGAACGTTGATTAGTCGGCCGGGGTCTCGGGTCGGAGGCTTGCGAGTACTGCTCTTCGGAGTGTGGAAAGCATGATCTTCGGACGGAGTCCGGTCGGGCACGCTGTTGGGTGTCTGAGGGCACGGCCGTGTGGCTGCCTTCAGTGCCGGCCCCGGTGAAGCATCGTGCAAGCGGTGTGTGACGGGTGGTTGGTCGTTGTTTGAGAACTGCACAGTGGACGCGAGCATCTGTGGCCAAGTTTTTAAGGGCGCACGGTGGATGCCTTGGCACCAGGAACCGATGAAGGACGTGGGAGGCCACGATAGGCCCCGGGGAGTCGTCAACCAGGCTTTGATCCGGGGGTGTCCGAATGGGGAAACCCGGCAGTCGTCATGGGCTGTCACCCATACCTGAACACATAGGGTATGTGGAGGGAACGCGGGGAAGTGAAACATCTCAGTACCCGCAGGAAGAGAAAACAACCGTGATTCCGGGAGTAGTGGCGAGCGAAACCGGATGAGGCCAAACCGTATGCGTGTGAGACCCGGCAGGGGTTGCGTATACGGGGTTGTGGGATCTCTCTTTCATGGTCTGCCGGCCATGAGACGAGTCAGAAACCGTTGATGTAGGCGAAGGACATGCGAAAGGTCCGGCGTAGAGGGTAAGACCCCCGTAGTCGAAACATCAGCGGCTCGTTTGAGAGACACCCAAGTAGCACGGGGCCCGAGAAATCCCGTGTGAATCTGGCGGGACCACCCGTTAAGCCTAAATATTCCCTGGTGACCGATAGCGGATAGTACCGTGAGGGAATGGTGAAAAGTACCGCGGGAGCGGAGTGAAATAGTACCTGAAACCGTGTGCCTACAAGCCGTGGGAGCGTCGGATGCGTGTTTACACGCATCTCGTGACTGCGTGCCTTTTGAAGAATGAGCCTGCGAGTTTGCGGTGCGTTGCGAGGTTAACCCGTTGTGGGGTAGCCGTAGCGAAAGCGAGTCCGAACAGGGCGTTTGAGTAGCGCGCTCAAGACCCGAAGCGGAGTGATCTAGCCATGGGCAGGTTGAAGCGGCTGTAAGAGGTCGTGGAGGACCGAACCCACCAGGGTTGAAAACCTGGGGGATGACCTGTGGTTAGGGGTGAAAGGCCAATCAAACTCCGTGATAGCTGGTTCTCCCCGAAATGCATTTAGGTGCAGCGTCGTGTGTTTCTTGCCGGAGGTAGAGCACTGGATAGGCGATGGGCCCTACCGGGTTACTGACCTTAGCCAAACTCCGAATGCCGGTAAGTGAGAGCGCGGCAGTGAGACTGTGGGGGATAAGCTCCATGGTCGAGAGGGAAACAGCCCAGAGCATCGACTAAGGCCCCTAAGCGTATGCTAAGTGGGAAAGGATGTGGAGTCGCAGAGACAACCAGGAGGTTGGCTTAGAAGCAGCCACCCTTGAAAGAGTGCGTAATAGCTCACTGGTCTAGTGATTCCGCGCCGACAATGTAGCGGGGCTCAAGTATACCGCCGAAGTCGTGTCATTCCAGCGTATAGCCCTAACGGGTGTTGGGATGGGTAGGGGAGCGTCGTGTGCCGGGTGAAGCAGCCCTGTAAGGGAGTTGTGGACGGTTCACGAGTGAGAATGCAGGCATGAGTAGCGATTCACACGTGGGAAACGTGTGCGCCGATTGACTAAGGGTTCCTGGGTCAAGCTGATCTGCCCAGGGTAAGTCGGGACCTAAGGCGAGGCCGACAGGCGTAGTCGATGGATAACCGGTTGATATTCCGGTACCCGCTGTGAAGCGTCAAACATTGAACCAGGCGATGCTAAGTCCGTGAAGCCGTCCCGGAGCCTTCGGGCAAGGGGAAGTGGTGGAGCCGACGGTCCAGACCTGTAGTAGGTGAGTGATGGGGTGACGCAGGAAGGTAGTCCATCCCGGGCGGTGGTTGTCCCGGGGTAAGGGTGTAGGCCGTGCGATAGGTAAATCCGTCGTACATGAGGCTGAGACCTGATGCCGAGCCGATTGTGGTGAAGTGGATGATCCTATGCTGTCGAGAAAAGCCTCTAGCGAGTTTTATGGCGGCCCGTACCCTAAACCGACTCAGGTGGTCTGGTAGAGAATACCGAGGCGTTCGGGTGAACTATGGTTAAGGAACTCGGCAAAATGCCCCCGTAACTTCGGGAGAAGGGGGGCCATCACCGGTGAGAGGACTTGCTCCTTGAGCTGGGGGTGGCCGCAGAGACCAGCGAGAAGCGACTGTTTACTAAAAACACAGGTCCGTGCGAAGCCGTAAGGCGATGTATACGGACTGACGCCTGCCCGGTGCTGGAACGTTAAGGGGACCGGTTAGTCATTCTTCGGGGTGGCGAAGCTGAGAACTTAAGCGCCAGTAAACGGCGGTGGTAACTATAACCATCCTAAGGTAGCGAAATTCCTTGTCGGGTAAGTTCCGACCTGCACGAATGGCGTAACGACTTCTCGACTGTCTCAACCATAGGCCCGGTGAAATTGCACTACGAGTAAAGATGCTCGTTTCGCGCAGCAGGACGGAAAGACCCCGGGACCTTTACTACAGTTTGATATTGGTGTTCGGTTCGGCTTGTGTAGGATAGCTGGGAGACTGTGAAGCGGCCACGCCAGTGGTTGTGGAGTCGTTGTTGAAATACCAGTCTGGTCGTGCTGGATGTCTAACCCGCGCCCGTGATCCGGGTGGGGGACAGTGTCTGATGGGTAGTTTAACTGGGGCGGTTGCCTCCTAAAGGGTAACGGAGGCGCCCAAAGGTTCCCTCAGCCTGGTTGGTAATCAGGTGGTGAGTGTAAGTGCACAAGGGAGCTTGACTGTGAGACCGACGGGTCGAGCAGGGACGAAAGTCGGGACTAGTGATCCGGCGGTGGCTTGTGGAAGCGCCGTCGCTCAACGGATAAAAGGTACCCCGGGGATAACAGGCTGATCTTCCCCAAGAGTCCATATCGACGGGATGGTTTGGCACCTCGATGTCGGCTCGTCGCATCCTGGGGCTGGAGTCGGTCCCAAGGGTTGGGCTGTTCGCCCATTAAAGCGGTACGCGAGCTGGGTTTAGAACGTCGTGAGACAGTTCGGTCCCTATCCGCTGCGCGCGCAGGAATATTGAGAAGGGCTGTCCCTAGTACGAGAGGACCGGGACGGACGAACCTCTGGTGTGCCAGTTGTTCTGCCAAGGGCATGGCTGGTTGGCTACGTTCGGGAGGGATAACCGCTGAAAGCATCTAAGCGGGAAGCCTGCTTCGAGATGAGTATTCCCACCCACTTGATGGGGTAAGGCTCCCAGTAGACGACTGGGTTGATAGGCCAGATCTGGAAGCCCGGTAACGGGTGGAGGTGACTGGTACTAATAGGCCGAGGGCTTGTCCTCAGTTGCTCGCGTCCACTGTGTTGGTTCTGAAACCACGAACAACCCCATTGCCATGGTCACGGTGATGGTGCGGTTGAGTGTTTCATAGTGTTTCGGTGGTTATAGCGTAGGGGAAACGCCCGGTTACATTTCGAACCCGGAAGCTAAGCCTTACAGCGCCGATGGTACTGCAGGGGGGACCCTGTGGGAGAGTAGGACGCCGCCGAACAATTCTTCGAGAAAACCCCCGTACCGGGAAAACGGTACGGGGGTTTTCTGCGTTTCCCATCTTCTTCGTTCATCGTCTCCTTTCCCCGTTCTCTTTCTTTTAGCGGCTCAGAGCCGGCCCGCTGCTTTCAGTGCGAGATAGGCGTCGGCAAGGGCTGGGGCCAGTTCGTCCGGGATCGCGTCGACCACGGTGACGCCGTGGTGGCGCAGTTTTTCCGCTGTGCGGTCGCGTTCCGCTTGGGCCTGGGCGGCTGCCGCGGCCTCGTAGACGGCGTCTGTGGTGCCGCGGGCGGTTGCCATGCGGGCGATGTGCGGGTCCGCGACGGATGCCACCAGGACCGTATGGCGCTGGGTGAGTTGCGGAAGGACGGGCAGGAGGCCCTCCTCGACCGGGGCGGCGTCGAGGGTGGTGAGCAGAACGATCAGGGAGTGGCGTGGGGCCGTGCGGAGGGTTGTGGCGGCGAGGCCGCGGGCGTCCGTTTCGACGAGTTCCGGTTCCAGTGTTGCCATCGCGTTGACCAGGGACGGCAGGAGTTCGCGGGCGGCGCGGCCCTGGACCAAGGCGCGTACCCGGCGGTCGTAGGCGAGGAGGTCGACGCGGTCGCCCGCGCGGGAGGCCAGGGCGGCCAGGAGGAGGGCCGCGTCCAGGGCGGCGTCCAGGCGTGGGGCGTCGTCGACGCGGCCGGCCGAGGTGCGGCCGGTGTCGAGGACCAGCAGGATGTGGCGGTCGCGTTCGGGGCGCCAGGTGCGCACGGCGACCGTGGTCTGGCGGGCCGTTGCGCGCCAGTCGATGGAGCGGGTGTCGTCGCCGGGGACGTATTCGCGCAGGCTGTCGAACTCCGTGCCCTCGCCTCGGGTCAGGACGCTGGTGCGGCCGTCCAGTTCGCGCAGGCGGGCCAGTTTGGAGGGGAGGTGCTTGCGGCTGGCGAACGGGGGCAGGACCCGTACCGTCCATGGGACTTTGTGGGTGCCCTGGCGGAAGAACAGGCCGAGGGGGCCGTACGAGCGGATCGTCACACGGTCTGCCTGGCGGTCGCCGCGGCGGGTCGGGCGCAGGCGGGTGGTGAGGCGGCGGCGTTCGCCTGCGGGCACGGTGAGGCCGTGGCGGGACGCGGTGGTCTCCGTGCCCGGCTGCCAGCTGCTGGGCGGCCAGGCGTCGCGCAGCTGGGCGCGTAGGGGGCGGCCGGAGGGGTTGGTGACGGTGAGGGTGACGTCGGCCGTTTCGCCCAGGCGTACGGAGGTGTCGCCGGAGCGGGTCAGGCGCAGGTGGCGTACGGGGGCGGCCAGGGCGAAATCGCACGCGCAGGCGAGAGCGATCGGGGCGTCGACGGCGAGGACGCTGGTCCAGCCCGCGCCCCAGATGCCGACCGGGATGCTGCCGATGGCCGCGAGCAGGGCGGCGCGTCCGGTGAACGCCATCAGCGGGGTACGGGGACGTGGGCGAGGATCGCGTTGATGACCGAGTCGGCCGTCACGCCCTCCATCTCGGCCTCCGGGCGGAGCTGGACGCGGTGGCGGAGGGTGGGCAGTGCCAGCGCCTTGACGTCGTCGGGGATGACGTAGTCGCGGCCCGTAAGCCACGCCCACGCGCGTGAGGTGGCCAGAAGGGCTGTCGCTCCGCGGGGGGACACGCCGAGGGTGAGGGACGGGGACTCGCGGGTGGCGCGGCAGATGTCCACCACATAGGCGGTGATTTCGGGGGAGACGGTTGTCTTGGCCACGGCCGCGCGGGCGGACTCCAGGGCTTTCGCGTCCGTCACGGGGCGTACGCCGGCGGCGTGCAGGTCGCGCGGGTTGAAGCCCTCGGCGTGGCGGGTGAGGACGTCGATCTCGTCCTGGCGGGAGGGGAGCGGGATCGACAGTTTGAGGAGGAAACGGTCCAGCTGCGCCTCGGGGAGGGGGTAGGTGCCCTCGTACTCGACCGGGTTCTGGGTCGCGGCGACCAGGAAGGGGTCCGGGAGCGGGCGGGGGGTGCCGTCGACGGTGACCTGGCGTTCCTCCATGGCCTCCAGGAGGGACGACTGGGTCTTCGGGGGTGTGCGGTTGATTTCGTCCGCGAGGAGGAGGTTGGTGAAGACCGGGCCGGGCTGGAAGGAGAACTCGGCGGTGCGGGCGTCGTAGACGAGGGAGCCGGTCACGTCGCTCGGCATCAGGTCGGGGGTGAACTGCACACGCTTGGTGTCGAGTTCGAGGGCGGCGGCCAGGGCGCGGACGAGGAGCGTCTTGGCGACTCCGGGGACGCCTTCGAGCAGGACGTGGCCGCGGCACAGCAGGGCGACGACGAGACCGGTCACCGCGGCGTCCTGGCCGACCACGGCCTTCGCGATCTCGGCGCGCAGGGCCTCCAGGGAGGCTCGGGCGGCGCCCGGATCCCCGGCGTACCCGGCGTTGTCAGTGGTCGGGTCCATCATGGACGGCGTACCTCACTTTCGAGGGCGTCGAGTTGGTCGGCGAGCGCGATCAGTGCCGTGTCGTCGCCGGGTGGTGGGCCGAAGAGGAGGACGTGCAGGGACTGTCCGTCGCCGTGCAGGCGGGCGGACAGGGCGGGCAGCAGGGCCTCGGGCGCGTGCGCCTGGGTGACGGGGACGCCGACGAGGGGGGCGAGGCGGGTGCGTGTGGTGGTGCGAAGAGCCAGAGCCGCGCGGTCGCGGGCGTTGGACTTGCGGTAGAGGCGGGCGCGGCCTTCGACGGTCTCGGAGGCGCGGATCGCGACGGGGAGATTTTCCGGTACGAGCGGGCCGAGGCGGCGGGCGCGCCACAGGGCGGCCAGGGCTGCCGCGAAGAAGAGCTGAAGCGTGCCCCAGAGCCAGCCGGAGGGGAGCAGGTCGAAGAGGGACTGGCTGCCGGAGTCGGTGGCCGAGGCATCGGCGAGCGAGGGGAGGTACCAGACCAAGTGGGAGCGGGAACCGAGCAGTTGCAGGGCGAGCGAGGCGTTGCCCTCGTCGTCGAGGCTGTCGTTGAGGAGGATGTCGGGCGAGCCGAGCACGACGGTGTCGCCGTTGCCGGTGGCCGCCGGGACGCGGACGAGCGTGGGCAGGCCCTCGCTCGGGTAGCACGTGGTGGCCTCGGTATCGCTCGTGTTGTAGCGGACACCTCCGGTGTCGGCGGTGCCCGCTCGCCGGGCGGCGGGGAACCGGCAGCCGGGGGCGAGGGTCGAGTCGAGGCTGAGGGCCGGGTCGGCCGTGACGCCGGGGGCGAGGGCGGCGACGGAGGGTGCCTGGGGGGCGACCAGGACCGTACGGCCGCCGGAGTCACGGGTGGCCGCGTGCAGGAGCCGTTGCTGGCTCTTCGTCAGCAGGTCGGGGACCGCGACCAGGAGGGTCGTGTCCGGGCCGACGGCGGCGCGTGCCTGGGCGACGGTGGTGACCACGCGCGTGGACACGCCCCGGTCGGCCAGGAGTTCGGCGACGGCGCGGCTGCCGTAGCGGTCGGCGGAGCGCGGGTCGAGGTTGCCGTGCTGCTGGTCGGAGCGGACGACGGCGATGGCGACGGCCGCCACGAGGAGCACCACGAGGGCGAGGACGAGGCCACGCGTGCGTGTCCACACCTGGCGGGGGGTGAGCGAGGCGGAGGTGGCCGAGGGCGTGTCCTCGGGGGTCTGTGCGGCCTGTTGGGGCTGTGGGCCTGCCTCCGTGGCCTCCGGGGCGGTCATTCGGGGGCTCCGGGGCGGGTGCTTCGGGGCGTGTCGGTGGTGCTGGGGGCTCTGTGCGCGGGCGTCGGGTGGCCCGCGGCCAGGCCGGCGAGGACCGGCTTGGTGCGCTCCAGGTCGGTGTCCAGGGCGGCCAGGCGGTGGTACGTGGCCGGGTCGGCGGAGCGGCCGCCGTACGTCACGTCGTCGAAGTCCCGTGCGGCGGTGCGGAGTCGGTCCGCGTGGGCGGGCAGGGCGCGGCCGGCCTCGGCTGCGGCCTCGTCGGCGGTGCGGCCGGGGCGGGTGTCCAGGAGGGCGCGTTCCTCCAGGGCGCGGACGACGGCACGCATGCGTTCTTGGACGGCCTGGCTCCAGTGGCCCTGGGCCGCGTGCGCCTCGGCGGCGGCGCGGTGTTCGGCTGCGCTGCGGGGGCGGTCGTCGAAGAGCGCGGGGGACGGGGCGGACGTACGGCTGGGGGTGCCCAGGCGCCACCACAGGGCGCCGGCCAGCGCGAGGACCACCAGGATGATGACGACGAGGCCGAGCGCGCCGCCCGGGGTGGCGGTGGCGGCCGCGCCGAAGACGCGGTCGAGCCAGTCCCAGAAGGCGTTCATGGCCCGCTCGACCAGGCCGGGGTCGTTCTGGTGGTACACGCGCTTGGACAGCTCGCGCCGGGCCGCCTCCCGCGCGGGGTCGCGCGGGATCGTCACCGGTGGTGCGCCGTCGCTCGCCCGCCACAGCACGGGTACGGCTGTGGAAACTCCCCCCGCGAGGATCACCGCGTCAGCTCCCCGCGGCGGGTGCGTCGGAGTCGTAGCCGGAGACGCCGGCCGCGCGGGCCAGGTCGAGGTCGAGGGCCTCGCGGCGGATGCGCTGGTCGATGTACAGGAGCACGGTCACGCCCGCGGTGACGGGGAAGGTGAGCGTGGAGCCGATCACCGAGCCGATGCCGCTGACGATGAGGTACGTCCAGCCGAAGTCGCCGCTGCCGGTGAAGAAGCCGCTGAACCCGTCGCCGCTGAGGACTCCGGCGATGACCGCGAAGGGGATCACGACGATCGAGGCCATGATGTTGGCGATGATCATGGCGAGCAGTTGGATGCCGAAGACCCGCCACCAGGAGCCGCGTACGAGCTTCACGGACCGGCCCAGCGCCTTGCGGATGCTCTGCTTCTCCAGCATCAGCGCGGGCGAGGCGAGCGAGAAGCGGATCAGCAGCCAGATCGCGACGACCAGCCCGGCCAGACCGCCGAGGACCGCCAGGTCGACGCCCGCGTCGGTGGGGCCGGAGACGGCGACGAGCACGCCGGGCAGAGTGCCGATAGCGACGAGACCGCCGCCGATGAGGGGCAGCAGGAAGGTCAGGCCGAACAGCCGGAGCAGCTGGGGGCGGGCGTCCTGCCACGCCTCGGTGAGGCTCACCGGCTTGCCGAGCACGGCCCGGCTGGTCACGGTCGTCAGCAGGGCCGTGGCGACGATCGTGGCGAGCGTGGTGATCAGTGCGACGGCGCCGGAGCCGACCAGGGTGTCGCGCAGGGCGTGCAGGACCTCGTCGGTGGAGGCGCTCGGGTCGTCGAGGGTGTCGACGGCGCCGCTGTCGTCCAGGACGAATCCCTGGAGGAGGACGACGAGGATCTCGGTGAAGACGGCGACGGTGAGGGAGATGCCGAGGACCGTGCGCCAGTAGGTGCGCATGGTGGAGACGGTGCCGTCGAGGATCTCGCCGACGCCGAGCGGGCGCAGGGGGATGACACCGGGCTTGGCCGCGGGCGGGGGACCGCCCCAGGGGCTGCCCCAACCGCCGGGGCCGCCGGGGCCGTTGGGCGCGCCCCAGCCGTAGCCGCCGGGGCCGCCAGGTGCACCGGGGCCGCCCGGGGGAGTGCCCCAGCCGGTGTAGCCGCCGTTGCCGGGGCCGGGAGTGCCGGGTGCGCCGGGGGTGCCCCAGCCCTGGCCGGGCGGTGGCGGCGGAGGGGGCGGCGGGGCCTGGGCCGGGTCCTGGGGGCTGGGAGCGGTCCACTGTCCGGGCGGGGGCTGCTCCTTGGACCACTTCGAGGGCTGCGACGGGTGCGCGCCACTCTGGTCCGAGGGCTGCTCCGGGGGCTGTGCGGCGCCCGGGACGCCCGGCTCCTGCCCGTCGGAGGGGGCAGATCCGGGCGAGGCCCAGCCCGAGGAGTCTGTCATCGTCGCTCCTTCATGGTGCCCGTCCGCGGTCGCGGCGGCGGGTTGGCAGCCATCGTGCCATGGGGTGTCCGGAAAGGGACCGGGGGCCGTGTGGGCTGCGCACCTTCAATTGTCCGGCGGGTAGGGGGCAGACTGGGCGGATGGCTGATCAGTACGCGCGATCCGGCGAGGACAACCGGCCCAGCGGAATACCCGCGGCACCAGGGGCACCAGGGGCATCGGCCCATCGGACACCGGAGGTACCGGCCCTTCCGGTCATCCACTGGGACGAGCCACCGGAGGGTCCCGTCCTGGTCCTGCTCGACCAGACGAGACTGCCGGCCGAGGAGGTCGAGCTGGTGTGCACGGACGCGCCCGCGCTGGTGGAGGCGATCCGCAGCCTGGCCGTGCGCGGGGCGCCGCTGCTCGGGATCGCGGGGGCGTACGGGGTCGCGCTCGCCGCCGCGCGCGGGTTCGACGTGGAGGAGGCCGCCCAGGCGCTGGAGGGTGCCCGGCCGACCGCGGTGAACCTCGCCGTCGGGGTGCGCAGGGCCCGGTCCGCGTACCGGTCCGCGCTCGCCGCGGACGGTGACCAGGGGAAGGCGGCCGGAGCGGCGCTGGCGGCGGCGCGTACGCTGCACCGGGAGGACGCCGAGGCCAGCAGGCGGATGGCGGTGCACGGGCTCGCCCTGCTGGACGAGTTGTTGCCGGGCGGCGGGCACCGGGTGCTCACGCACTGCAACACCGGTTCGCTGGTGTCGGGCGGGGAGGGAACGGCGTTCGCGGTGGCCCTGGCCGCGCACCGGGAGGGACGGCTGCGGCGGCTGTGGGTGGACGAGACGCGGCCTTTGCTGCAAGGTGCTCGTCTGACGGCGTACGAGGCGGCCCGCAACGGAATGGCGTACACCTTGCTCACGGACAACGCGGCGGGGTCGCTGTTCGCGGCGGGCGAGGTGGACGCGGTACTGATCGGGGCGGACCGGATCGCGGCCGACGGTTCGGTGGCGAACAAGGTCGGCAGCTATCCGCTCGCGGTCCTCGCGCGGTACCACCACGTGCCGTTCGTGGTGGTGGCGCCGGTGACGACGATCGACCCGGAGACGCCGGACGGGGCGTCGATCGAGGTCGAGCAGCGTCCCGGTCACGAGGTCACCGAGGTGACGGTGCCGCAGGCACCGGGAGCAGGAGCGGAAACGGGAGGCGGGACGCCGGTTGCACCCCTGGGAACCCAGGCGTACAACCCGGCGTTCGATGTGACGCCGCCCGAACTGGTGACGGCGATCGTCACCGAGGAGGGGTCCGTGTCACCCGTGACGAGGGAGGCGCTGGCCGAGCTGTGTGCCAGGTCACGACAGGTCACGATGAGCTAATGGGATGATGGCGTTTATGAAGGGACGAGTCCTTGTCGTCGACGACGACACCGCACTGGCCGAGATGCTCGGCATTGTGCTGCGTGGTGAAGGTTTTGAACCGTCTTTCGTAGCTGACGGCGACAAGGCGCTGGCCGCGTTCCGTGAGACCAAACCCGATCTGGTGCTGCTGGACCTGATGCTGCCGGGGCGGGACGGGATCGAGGTGTGCCGGCTGATCCGGGCGGAGTCCGGGGTACCGATCGTGATGCTCACGGCCAAGAGCGACACCGTTGACGTCGTCGTGGGCCTGGAGTCCGGTGCCGACGACTACATCGTCAAGCCGTTCAAGCCGAAGGAGCTGGTGGCGCGGATCAGGGCGCGGCTGAGGAGGTCCGAGGAGCCGGCGCCCGAGCAGTTGGCCATAGGTGACCTCGTCATCGATGTGGCCGGGCACTCCGTGAAGCGTGAGGGGGCGTCGATCGCGTTGACGCCGCTGGAGTTCGACCTGCTGGTGGCGCTCGCGCGCAAGCCGTGGCAGGTGTTCACGCGCGAGGTGCTGCTCGAACAGGTGTGGGGTTATCGGCATGCCGCCGACACCCGGCTGGTGAACGTGCACGTGCAGCGGCTGCGGTCCAAGGTCGAGAAGGACCCGGAGCGGCCGGAGATCGTGGTGACCGTGCGGGGTGTCGGTTACAAGGCGGGACCCAGCTGACATGTCCGGGGACAGTGCCGCTTCGGCGCCCGGCCGGTCCGGGGGCGACGCGGAGCGGCCTGTCGGCCTGAGAGCGGCGGGCTCGCGGTGGGACCGCTTCCTCGCGGGCGGGCTCTTGCAGGGCGGGGTCAAAGGCAGCCCCGTGCTGCGGCTCGTCATGCGCTGGGTGCGGCGGCCGCTGCTGCCCGTCATGCGGTTGTGGCGGCGCAACATCCAGCTGCGGATCGTCGTCACGACGCTGCTGATGTCGCTCGCCGTGGTGCTGCTGCTCGGGTTCGTCGTCATCGGGCAGGTGCGCAACGGGCTGCTCGACGCCAAGGTGAAGGCGTCGCAGAGCCAGGCATCCGGCGGGTTCACCGTGGCCGGCGGGAAGGCCGACGATGCCGCGGGCAGCGGGGACGACTCCTCGGCTACGGACGACAGCGCCGTGCAGAACATCAGCAACTGGATGAGCGACCTGGTGCAGTCGCTCTCCAGCGGCGGCCAGGGCGCCTTCGACGTCGTCACGCTCAGTACGTCCGCGGCCGACAACGAGGGGCGCGGGTTCGGGCCGCGTGCCTCCGGCGGGGTGAACCCGAGCCTCAGTGTCCCCGACGACCTGCGCAAACGCGTCGACGCGGGTACGGGCGCGGCCCAGAGCTACACCCGGATCATCTACACCAAGGGGCAGGGTGACCCCCAGCCCGGTCTGATCATCGGCAAGCAGGTCAACGACCCGAACAACAACCCCTACCAGCTGTACTACCTCTTCCCGCTCACGCAGGAGGAGAAGTCCCTCAGCCTGGTCAAGGGCACGCTTGCCACGGCCGGGTTGTTCGTGGTCGTCCTCCTAGGCGCCATCGCGTGGCTTGTGGTAAGGCAGGTCGTCACGCCGGTGCGGATGGCGGCCGGGATCGCCGAGCGGCTGTCCGCCGGGCGCCTCCAGGAACGTATGAAGGTCACCGGTGAGGACGACATCGCGCGCCTGGGAGAAGCGTTCAACAAGATGGCGCTGAATCTTCAGTTGAAGATTCAGCAGCTGGAGGATCTGTCGCGGATGCAGCGGCGGTTCGTGTCGGACGTCTCGCACGAGCTGCGGACGCCGCTGACGACCGTACGGATGGCGGCCGACGTCATCCATGACGCGCGCGTGGACTTCGATCCGGTGACGGCACGGTCGGCCGAACTGCTCGCCGACCAGCTGGACCGGTTCGAGACGCTGCTCGCGGACCTGCTGGAGATCAGCCGCTTCGACGCGGGCGCCGCCGCCCTGGAGGCCGAGCCGATAGACCTGCGTGAGGTCGTGCGGCGGGTCGTCAGCGGGGCCGAGCCGCTCGCCGAGCGCAAGGGCACGCAGATCAGGGTCGTCGGCGACCAGCAGCCCGTCGTGGCCGAGGCGGACGCCCGGCGCGTCGAACGGGTGCTGCGCAACCTCGTCGTCAACGCCGTGGAGCACGGCGAGGGCAGGGACGTCGTCGTCAAGCTCGCCGCGGCCGGCGGCGCGGTCGCCGTCGCGGTGCGCGACTACGGTGTCGGACTCAAGCCCGGTGAGGCCACGCGCGTGTTCAGCCGCTTCTGGCGGGCGGATCCGGCACGCGCGCGTACCACCGGCGGTACGGGCCTGGGGTTGTCCATCGCCCTGGAGGACGCCCGGCTGCACGGCGGCTGGCTCCAGGCGTGGGGCGAGCCGGGCGGCGGTTCGCAGTTCCGGCTGACCTTGCCGCGCACCGCGGACGAGCCGTTGCGCGGGTCGCCGATACCGCTGGAGCCCAAGGACTCGCGCCGCAACCGTGCGCTTCAGGCACAGCGCGAAGCCGAACGCGGACTTCATGAGGGCGGCGGTTTGCCCCGGGGCGGCGCCGAGAAGCTCGCCGCGGCGCCCGCGCGGCCCGCGCGGGAGAGCCGCCCGCAGGCGCGGACGCCCCTGGTGCCCGGGCTGGCCGCGGTGACGCCCGCCGCCCCCACGGCGGACCCGACGGCCCTCCCGGGCAGCGGCGCGCGCGTGGTGCCACGGACCACGGCGGGCGGCGTCCAGCAGGCGGACGAGGCGCAGGCGGCCGTGGACGGCGGCGCGAGCAGACAGGGGTCGCCCGAGGACGGCGACGGGCAAGGGGAGGCCGCAGGTGGGCGCTGAGGGGGGCCGGCGACGGCGTCCGGGGCGGCTTATGGCGTACGTCGGCTGCGGTGTCGTACTGCTGGCCGGGTGTGCGTCGATGCCGGACAGCGGGGATCTGCGGGGTGTCGAGTCGACGCCCCGGCAGGACGCGCAGGTGCGGGTGTTCGCGGTGCCCCCGCGCGAGAACGCCACCCCCGCGGAGATCGTGCAGGGCTTCCTTGAGGCGCTGACCAGCGACGATCCGCACTATGAGACGGCACGCCAATATCTGACCGGCGGGGCCTCGCAGCACTGGCGGGCGGCCGCTTCCACCACCGTCCTCGACGAGGGCCCGATCCCCGTCGCGGAACACACCGGCCCCCGCGACAACGGCGAAGAGGGCTACACGTACGCGCTGACCGGCGACAAGTCCGCCGTGGTCGACTCCGAACACGCGTACACGCCCGCGTCCGGGACGTACGGCAAGACGGTCCATCTCTCGTTGCAGAAGGACAAGCAGTGGCGCATCGACGCGCTCCCGCAAGGGGTCGTCATGGGCGCGTCCGACTTCCAGCGCAACTATGTGTCCGTCAATAAGTACTACTTCGCGTCGAATTCGCCGGTCGGGACGAACCGGCAGCTCAACACGGTCGCCGACCCCGTGTACGTGCGCAAGCAGGTGGACCCGGTGACCCAGATGGTCCAGGCGCTGCTCAAGGGGCCCACGAGCTGGCTGGCGCCGGTCGCGCGGTCCGCGTTCCCCACGGACACCGCCCTCAAGAAGGGCGTCACGTCGCTGACGGCCGACGACCAGAACAAACTGACGGTCCCGCTGGACAAGGCGGCGGACCGGGTCGGCCAGACCCAGTGCAACCGGATGGCCGCCCAACTGCTGTTCACCCTCCAGGACCTGAGCCCGACCGGCGTCGACACGGTGCAGCTCCAGCGGTCCGACGGCTCCCAGCTGTGCGTGCTCGCCGAGGACCGGGCCGAGGCCGTCGCCGAGCACGGCACGGGCCGGAAGCCCGAGTTCGAGTACTTCATCGACGGCAAGCACCGGCTCGTGCGCATGTCCACCACGGGCAAGGCCCCGCAGCCGGTGTCCGGGGCGCTCGGCACGGGCGACACGGAACTGCGGGCGGCCGCCGTCTCGGGCGACGAGGACGCCGCCGCGGGGGTCTCCCTCGACGGGCGGTCGCTGTACGTCGGTTCGCTGGCGTCGGGCGGCTCGCTCGGGTCCGCGCTGCTGCGCAGCGACGGCGCCTCGGCGGACGACCGCCTCACGACGCCGAGCTGGGACAACGGCGGCGACCTGTGGGTGGCCGACCGCGATCCGGACAATCCGCGGCTGCTGCTGTTCGAGAACGGCACGGGCGATCCGGTGGAGGTCGCCACGCCCGGGCTCGACGGGCGCATCGACGCGGTGCGGGTGGCCGCCGACGGGGTGCGCATCGCGCTGATCGTGGAGAAGGACGGCCGGACCTCGTTGCAGATCGGGCGCATCGAACGGGAGCAGGGCAGCGACGGGCACACCACCGTCGCGGTCCTCGAACTGCGGTCCGTGACACCGCAGTTGGAGTCGGTCACGGCCATGTCGTGGGCCGGGGACAGCCGCCTCGTCGTCGTCGGGCGGGAGTCGGGCGGGGTCCAGCAGATCCGGTACGTCCAGGTCGACGGCTCCACGCCGGACACGTCCGCGCCGACCTCCCTCACCGGCGTGAAGCAGATCGCCGCCTCCGAGGACGAACGGCTGCCGCTGGTGGCGTACTCGGAGGACGGGATCGTACGGCTGTCGTCGGGGGCGCAGTGGCAGAAGGTGGTCAAGGACGGGATGGCGCCGGTTTATCCCGGGTAGTCGGCGGGTTGGGGTCGGGTGCCGGGCGTCCAGATCCTCCTGGTGGCCGGTGGTCCCGTCCCGGGCGAGCGGCGGGGAGAGCGGCCGTCCGCCCGGGTGTGTACGGCTGCCCCGAGTTATCCACAGGGCGGTTATCCACAGGGCTGGCGGGACCGTCCCGGCGTTGGCAGAGTGGTCCGCATGCGGGGGTGGTGGCAGGACCTGACCGATCTGGTGCTGCCGGCCGAGTGCGGGGGCTGCGGGAAGCCTCGCGCGGTGCTCTGTCCGGAGTGCCGCGCCGCTCTTCAGGGAGCCGCACCGCGCCGGGTGCGACTGGTGCCCGAGCCGCCGGGGCTGCCCGTGGTGCACGCGGCGGCTCCGTACGAGGACGCGGTCCGCGCCGCGCTCCTCGCACACAAGGAACGCGGTGCGCTGACGCTGGCGGGACCGCTCGGAACGGCCTTGGCAGGGGCCGTACGTGCGGCTCTGGCGGCCGACGGTGGCACCAGCGGCACCCGTGGCCGCCCCGGGGACGGGGACGTCGTACTGCTGGTGCCGGTGCCCTCGGCGCGGGCGGCCGTGCGGGCCAGGGGGCACGACCCGGCGCGGCGGATCGCGCTGGCGGCGGCCGGTGAGCTGCGCCGGGCGGGGACACCGGCGCGGGTGGCCGCGGTGCTGCGGCAACGGCGGGCCGTGGCCGACCAGTCGGGGCTCGACGGGCGGCAGCGGCTGGTCAATCTCGCCGGGGCCCTGGAGGTGGCCGCCGGGGGCGAACGGCTGCTGGCCGGCGGAGGGCGGATCGTGCTCGTCGACGACGTGGTGACGACCGGCGCGTCACTGGCGGAGGCGGCGCGGGCCGTGCGAGTCGTGCGGGCCGTGGTCGCGGACGGGCCCGTGGCGGCGGTGACGGTCGGTGCGCGTGGGGCTGGTGGGCCGCATGTGTACGGCGGGGCTGTGGGGGAAACAACCGGGAAACAGGAACGGAAGGCGGGTGGGACGGACCGGGCCGGTAAGGCGGTGCGGGAGGAGGCCGGTGATGACATCGGCCGGCGCCTCGGACACCGCGCCGGTGGTGACGGCGGCCGGGTCTTCGGCGGTGGTCGTGCCGGTGAGTACTCCGGTCGTGTCGTCGGTGACGGCGACGGTCGGTACTCCGGCGGCGAAGGCCGCGAAAGCGGCGGTGACGGGATTCGTGCGGCCGTGGTCGCGGCGTCGCCGGATTCTTTCGAAATAAACCGGAACTGACTGAGAAGTTGCGTCGTTGCAGGTAATGACAGGACCAATTCACCTGAACGGAGGTACGTCGCGGTAGGGGATGACGACATCCCTCCGGGCGAGATATGTTCGGTTGTGAGGCAATGGCCCAGCCCATACCTCTCACATCCGGATGCCGTACCGCGGGTTTCTTCATCACCCGCACGGTGGGGTGGAGATCTCGCCCTTGGGGGAGGAGGAGGTGGACGTCACCGAGTCCGAGGTTCCGGGCGCACACCGGGACCTGGTGCAAAAGGGAGATGCTCCGCCAGGGAGCGGGGCTATCCGGGAACGGAGTTCTGCGTGGACATCGTCGTCAAGGGCCGCAAGACCGAGGTGCCCGAGCGGTTCCGGAAGCACGTGGCCGAGAAGCTGAAGCTGGAGAAAATCCAGAAGCTCGATGGCAAGGTGATCAGCCTCGACGTCGAGGTGTCCAAGGAGCCGAACCCGCGGCAGGCGGACCGGTCCGACCGGGTGGAGATCACACTCCACTCCCGCGGCCCGGTGATCCGGGCGGAAGCGGCGGCCAGTGACCCGTACGCGGCGCTGGACCTGGCGACCGACAAACTCGAAGCCCGGCTGCGCAAGCAGCACGACAAGCGGTGTGCCCGACGCGGCGCCAAGCGCCTCTCCGCCGCGGAGGTCCCCGACCACGTCCCCGGCGCCGCCACGCTGAACGGCAACGGCGGTGTCGTGCACGAGGAAGAGCCGGACGACGTGCCGACCAAGAGGATCGGCTCCCTGGAGGTGAAGGGCGACGGCCCGCTCATCGTCCGGGAGAAGACCCACGCCGCGTCCCCGATGCCGCTCGACCAGGCGCTCTACGAGATGGAACTGGTCGGGCACGACTTCTACCTGTTCGTCGACTCCGAGACCAAGCAGCCCAGTGTCGTCTACCGCCGGCACGCGTACGACTACGGCGTCATCCACCTCAGCACCGACCAGATGGTCGCCCAGGCGCAGTCCACGGACCGCTGACGGGGGGCGTACGCCCGTCGGCCGACCCCGCCGGGTGATGGCCGGACCGATGCCCCTGTGAGCCTGTGCGCCCCCAGGGGCACCGGTGTGCGACCGGTTCGTGCCCTGCTCTGTCACCTGAGAGTCGCCAAGGCATGAAATCATGGCCGCAACGGCCCAACAGGTGGGCTGTTGCCTTGGGTTGGCGATGGCACAGGACCAGGCCACAGCCTTCAGGGGGAGGAACGATGGCGGACAGCTTCGGACCGATGGGTGACGCGGACGCCGACGACGGCGTCGTCGGCGCGCTCCCGGCGGGCACCCCGCGCAAGGAACCCATCCGGGTTCTTGTGGTGGACGACCACGCCCTCTTCCGCCGCGGCCTGGAGATCGTGCTCGCCGCCGAGGAGGACATCCAGGTCGTCGGGGAGGCCGGGGACGGGGCGGAGGCCGTGGACAAGGCCGCGGACCTGCTGCCGGACATCATTCTGATGGACGTACGGATGCCCAAGCGCGGCGGTATCGAGGCGTGCACCTCCATCAAGGAAGTGGCACCCAGCGCGAAGATCATCATGCTGACGATCAGCGACGAAGAAGCCGATCTCTACGACGCGATCAAGGCGGGTGCCACCGGATATCTCCTCAAGGAGATTTCCACGGACGAGGTGGCCACCGCCATTCGCGCGGTGGCCGACGGACAGTCGCAGATCAGCCCGTCCATGGCGTCGAAACTCCTCACCGAGTTCAAGTCGATGATCCAGCGGACGGACGAACGGCGCCTGGTGCCCGCACCGCGGCTGACCGACCGTGAGCTGGAAGTGCTCAAGCTCGTCGCCACCGGGATGAACAACCGGGATATCGCCAAGGAGTTGTTCATTTCCGAGAACACCGTCAAGAACCATGTCCGCAACATCCTGGAGAAGCTGCAACTGCACTCCAGGATGGAGGCCGTGGTGTACGCGATGCGGGAGAAGATCCTGGAGATCCGGTAGGGCCGCGCCCGCTCTACTACCCCACGGTGCGCGCCAGTTCTCTGGTGAGGGGCTCGCGCAGGGCCGGGGGGTCCACTCGCTCCACGCGTACGTTGGTGCAGTCCACCCAGGTCGCCGCCTCCTGCAGGGCCTGGGCGACCGCCTCGACCGCCTTCGGGCCGTCCAGGGTCACCTGCCGTGCCACCAGCGTGCGCCCCTCGCGCGCGGGGTCCACCCGGCCGACCAGCTGTCCGCCCGCGAGGACCGGCATCGCGAAGTAGCCGTGCACCCGCTTCGGCTTGGGCACGTACGCCTCCAGGCGGTGCGTGAAGCCGAAGACGCGCTCGGTGCGCGCCCGTTCCCAGATCAGCGAGTCGAACGGGGACAGCAGCGTCGTACGGTGGCGGCCGCGCGGCGGGGTTTCCAGGGCCGCCGGGTCCGCCCAGGCCGGTTTGCCCCAGCCCTCCACCACGACCGGGACCAGGCCCGAATCCGCGATCACCGCGTCCACCTGGTCGCCCCTGAGCCGGTGGTAGTCGGCGATGTCCGCGCGCGTGCCGACGCCGAGGGACTGGCCGGCCAGGCGGACGAGACGGCGCAGGCACTCGGTGTCGTCCAGGTCGTCGTGGAGGAGATCGGCCGGGACGGCGCGCTCGGCGAGGTCGTACACCCGCTTCCAGCCGCGGCGTTCGACGCACACCACCTCTCCGTACATCAGTGCGCGTTCGACGGCGATCTTGGTGCCCGACCAGTCCCACCACTCGCTGGTCTTCTTCGCGCCGCCCAGCTCCGTCGCGGTGAGCGGGCCCTCCGCGCGGAGCTGCTTGACGACCTGGTCGTAGGCGCCGTCCGGGAGTTCGTGGTTCCAGTGGGGGCGGGCGCGGTAGGCGCGGCGGCGGAAGGCGAAGTGGGGCCATTCCTCGATGGGGAGGATGCAGGCGGCGTGGGACCAGTACTCGAACGCGTGCGGGCGGGGCGGGGGTGTGCCGGTGGGGCTCGTCGCGCCCCAGTACGCCTGTTCGACTGTGCCGCGGCCCACTGCGCCCAGGCGGGCGTAGGGGATCAGTTCGTGCGAGCGGGCCAGGACGGAGATCGTGTCCAGTTGGACCGCGCCCAGGTGGCGGAGGAGGCCGTGGACGCCGGATTTGCGGGGTGGGGCGCCTAGGAAGCCCTGGGCGCGCAGGGCGATGCGGCGGGCCTCGGGGGCGGTGAGGGTGGTGGTTGGCGGCGGGAGGGTCGGCATGGGGACACGGTAGGGGGTGGGACTGACAACGGGGGGTGAGCTGGGGTTTTCGCGCCCCCGCCGCCCCTTCCCGTCCCGTCCTCCGGGGCTGCGCCCCTCGCCCCCGCTTCTGGGGGCTGCGCCCCCAGACCCCCAGCGCGCAGTTCCCCGCGCCCCTAACCGCGCAGTTCCCCGCGCCCCTGATCAAGGGCTTGGCGCCGGCAAATACGGGGCCGTCGACGGTAGGGCCAAGTCCGACGGCAGGAGGGAGCCCACCCAGCAGTCGCGGCGTACGCCCTTGTTGTTGATGGCTGAGCGGAGGGTGCCCTCCAGGGTGAAGCCGGCTTTTTGGGCCACCGCGCGTGAGGGGTTGTTGCCGACCTCCGCGCGCCATTCCACCCGGTCTATCGCCATCTCCGTGAACGCCCAGCGGGACGACACCACCGCGGCCTCCGTGATGTAGCCGTGGCCGCGGTGCTTCTTCGTCGCCCAGAAGCCGATCTCGGCCGTCCCGAGAGAGCGCATCGTGTGGCCGACCATGCCCGCCAGGTCGCCCGAGAGGAGGAAGACGCCGAACGTGAACATCGAGCCGTCGGTCCAGCCGTCCGGCACCATCTGGCCGGTGAAGCCCTCCGCGTGCTCGCGCAGGTAGGGCGACGGGATCGTGGTCCAGCGCTGGATGTCGGGGTCCTGCACGGCGTCGTACACCGCGTCGGTGTCCTCGGGGCCGACGGCCCGCAGGACGAGGCGTTCGGTGGTCAGCGTGACGGGTCGCATTGCCCGATTGTGCTCGGGGGGCGCGGAAGGGTGCCATCGGTTTTGCCCAGCGAGCCCCATTAGGGGGATTCCCGGATGTTTCTTTGTGTGATCGACTTGTTACTTTTCGTTGTGCCGGTGCGGCACCTTCCGGCCCGCCCGTCCGTTGTCCTGGTGACTGTCCCCGGCAGACCTCCCGGCACAGTGGGGTCCTCGCTTACGATGGCCGTTGCTCAGGCTGTCAAAGTGTCCGGTAACCGACCGTCCCAGGCCCGATTCGGCAAGGAGACATAACCCCGTGTCCGTCCTCTCGAAGATCATGCGTGCAGGCGAAGGCAAGATCCTGCGCAAGCTGCACCGCATCGCGGACCAGGTCAACTCCATCGAAGAGGATTTCGTCGACCTCTCCGACGCCGAGCTGCGGGCCCTCACCGATGAGTACAAGCAGCGGTACGCCGATGGTGAGAGCCTGGACGACCTGCTCCCCGAGGCGTTCGCCACCGTGCGCGAGGCCGCCAAGCGCACGCTCGGCCAGCGCCACTACGACGTGCAGATCATGGGCGGCGCCGCCCTCCACCTCGGATACGTCGCCGAGATGAAGACCGGTGAGGGCAAGACCCTCGTCGGCACCCTGCCGGCGTATCTGAACGCCATCTCCGGCAAGGGCGTTCACCTGATCACGGTCAACGACTACCTCGCCGAGCGCGACTCCGAGATGATGGGCCGCGTCCACAAGTTCCTGGGCCTTGAGGTCGGCTGCATCCTCGCCAACATGACCCCGGCCCAGCGCCGCGAGCAGTACGCGTGCGACATCACGTACGGCACGAACAACGAGTTCGGGTTCGACTACCTGCGCGACAACATGGCGTGGGCCCAGGACGAACTCGTCCAGCGCGGCCACAACTTCGCCATCGTCGACGAGGTCGACTCCATCCTCGTCGACGAGGCCCGTACGCCGCTGATCATCTCCGGCCCGGCCGACCAGGCCACCAAGTGGTACGGCGACTTCGCCAAGCTGGTCACCCGCCTCAAGGCGGGCGAGGCGGGCAACCCGCTCAAGGGCGTCGAGGAGACCGGCGACTACGACGTCGACGAGAAGAAGCGCACGGTCGCCATCCACGAGTCCGGCGTCTCCAAGGTCGAGGACTGGCTGGGCATCGACAACCTGTACGAGTCGGTGAACACGCCCCTGGTGGGCTATCTGAACAACGCCATCAAGGCCAAGGAACTCTTCAAGAAGGACAAGGACTACGTCGTCATCGACGGCGAAGTCATGATCGTCGACGAGCACACCGGCCGTATCCTCGCCGGCCGCCGCTACAACGAGGGCATGCACCAGGCGATCGAGGCGAAGGAAGGGGTGGACATCAAGGACGAGAACCAGACGCTCGCCACGATCACCCTGCAGAACTTCTTCCGCCTCTACAAGCGCCACAACCAGGAGGGCAAGGAACAGCCCGGCCTGTCCGGCATGACCGGTACGGCGATGACCGAGGCCGCCGAGTTCCACCAGATCTACAAGCTCGGCGTCGTCCCGATCCCGACCAACCGGCCGATGGTCCGCCTGGACCAGTCGGACCTGATCTACCGCACCGAGGTCGCGAAGTTCGAGGCGGTCGTCGACGACATCGTCGAGAAGCACGAGAAGGGCCAGCCGATCCTCGTCGGCACGACGTCGGTCGAGAAGTCCGAGTACCTCTCGCAGCAGCTCTCCAAGCGCGGCGTCCAGCACGAAGTGCTGAACGCGAAGCAGCACGACCGGGAGGCGACGATCGTCGCCCAGGCCGGCCGCAAGGGCGCCGTCACCGTCGCCACCAACATGGCCGGCCGCGGTACCGACATCAAGCTCGGCGGCAACCCGGACGACCTCGCCGAGGCGGAGCTGCGCCAGCGCGGCCTCGACCCCGAGGAGCACATCGAGGAGTGGGCCGCGGCCCTGCCCGCCGCCCTGGAGAAGGCCGAGAAAGCCGTCAAGGCGGAGTTCGAGGAGGTCAAGGACCTCGGCGGGCTCTACGTCCTCGGCACCGAGCGGCACGAGTCGCGCCGTATCGACAACCAGCTGCGCGGCCGCAGCGGCCGTCAGGGCGACCCGGGCGAGTCCCGCTTCTACCTGTCGCTCGGCGACGACCTGATGCGCCTGTTCAAGGCCCAGATGGTCGAGCGCGTGATGTCGATGGCGAACGTCCCGGACGACGTGCCGATCGAGAACAAGATGGTCACGCGCGCGATTGCCTCCGCCCAGTCGCAGGTCGAGCAGCAGAACTTCGAGACCCGCAAGAACGTCCTGAAGTACGACGAGGTCCTCAACCGGCAGCGCGAGGTCATCTACGGCGAGCGCCGCCGCGTCCTGGAGGGCGAGGACCTCCAGGAGCAGGTCCAGCACTTCATGAGCGACACGATCGACGCCTACATCACCGCGGAGACCTCCGAGGGCTTCCCGGAGGACTGGGACCTCGACCGGCTGTGGGGCGCGTTCAAGCAGCTCTACCCGGTGAAGGTCACCGTCGAGGAGCTGGAGGAGGCGGCCGGCGACCGGGCCGGGCTGACCGCCGAGTTCATCTCCGAGTCCATCAAGGACGACATCACGGAGCAGTACGAGTCGCGCGAGACGCAGCTCGGCTCCGAGATCATGCGTGAACTGGAGCGCCGCGTCGTGCTGTCCGTCCTGGACCGCAAGTGGCGCGAGCACCTCTACGAGATGGACTACCTCCAGGAGGGCATCGGCCTGCGCGCGATGGCCCAGAAGGACCCCCTGGTCGAGTACCAGCGCGAGGGCTTCGACATGTTCACCGCCATGATGGAGGGCATCAAGGAGGAGTCCGTCGGCTACCTGTTCAACCTGGAGGTCCAGGTCGAGCAGCAGGTCGAGGAGGTCCCGGTCGAGGACGACAAGCCGTCGCTCGACAAGCAGGACGCGGTGCCGGCCCAGGCGGGTTCGCGACCGGAGATCCGGGCGAAGGGGCTCGACGCCCCGCAACGCCGTGAGCTGCACTTCTCCGCGCCGACGGTGGACGGCGAAGGCGGCGTCGTCGAGGGCGAGTTCGCCGACGACGAGGACGAGCCGGTGCGGTCCGAGGCGGACGGCCTCACGCGCGCGGAGCGGCGCAAGCAGCGGAGCGGGCGGCGCCGCAAGAAGTAGCCGATAAGCCGATACGGGTGCCTCCGGCGGTTCGGCGGGTCTGAACCGGGGTTCGGGGGACGGTTGTGGTGAGGGCCGGGCATCTTCGGGTGCCCGGCCCTCGCGTTTGCCCGTGCCCCCGTGCCGAGGCCGGCATCCGTACCAAGGCGGCCCGGTCGTACCGAAGTCGTCAGTCGTCGTCCGCGCGGGGCATGCGCGGGCCGCTCAGTTCCACCGCCGTACAGCGCCAGCGGTTGTCGCGGCCGTACTCCAGGCGGAAGGCCAGCGCGTGCAGCCGTTCTCCCGCGCCGATGCGGGCGAAGACCTCCACCGCCCCGGGGCGCGGTGCGCAGTAGCCGAGGTCGCGGATCACCGGGCGGCGGGCCCCGGGGGCGCGCAGGGCGCCGTGTGCGGCGTACCAGGCGAGTTCGTCGTAGGCGCGGCCCAGGGTGTGCCGGAGCATCGTGTGGACGGGGCTGTGGCCGCTCAGGACAGCGAGCAGGCGGTCCGCGAAGAGGGTGGTGGGGCGGGGCTGGGGGATGGGTGGGGGTGGCGTCGCGGGGGAGGCCGTTCGCGTTGCCGTCGGGTGCGTCGGCGTCGGCGTCGGTGCCGTCGTCTGCCCTGCTGCTCCCGTCGCTCCCGTCGGCCCCGGCGTCCGCTGTGTCGGTGTCGTAGCCCTGGTTTCGCGGCGCGGGGTGGTTCCTGGGCGGCGGGTGTCGTGGCGGACCGGTGGGCGGCCGCCGGGGTGGCGCTTGGGGCCGGTGGGGCCGGTCGTCCTGGTCATCACCGTCATCACCTTGATCATCGGTGTCCCCGTCGCGTCTCGGGACCGGTTCCGGGTGGGTGCGGTACCGGTCGGTAGCTTTCTGTTGTGGATCTTGTACGGGGAGTGACGGGTGGCGGGCAAGGGTGGTGGAGGGTGGTGAGGGGCGGCCGGAAGGTTCACTTATCCGGGTGACGGCGGTCGTCCCGGCCCCGGGGGTGCGGGGGCGGGCCGGGTGAATCCGTGGACTCGGGTGGACGTCCGGCGGTGGGTGCAGCGGGACCCGAAGGGGGACGCCCCCACGTATCCTGGGGTGACTTGTGAACGGAACCGACCCATCCCCTACGGAAAGCGGCTCGCCATGCGCGTCTACGTCCCCCTGACCCTTCCCGGGCTCGCCGAGGCGTACAAGACGGGTGAGCTGGGCGAGTCGGGTACGGGGCCGGTCGTCGCGTACGCCGTCACCCCCGCGCTGCGCGAGTGGTATCTCTCGGACGACATCGAGGAGTTGGAGTACGCGGCGCTGAACCGTTCCGCGCTGGCGTCGCTGCGGCTGCTCGCGGTCGACCCGGGGGCGCCGCGGCGCCGGGTCGTGGTCGCCGTCGACGTACCCGACCGGGCGGCCGTGGCCGACCCCGACCGCGGGCTCGACCCGGCGGCGCTCGGCGAGGTGAAGGTGGCCGGGCCGGTGGCGCTGGCGAAGGCGGCGGCGGTGCACGTGGACGCGGACGACGCGGAGGCGGACGTCAGCGCGGCTGCGGCGGCGCTCGGGGCGGCGGACCTCGGGGACGACGACGCGCAGTTCACGGTGGACGGGGCCGAGGACCACGAACTGCTCTGGTACGCGACGCAGGAGATCCCGAATCTGGTGGGGCTCGGGGACTGAACTCGTCTCGCGCCCGTCGCCCCCGGCTGATAGCCGTCCGTGGTCCGCTCAGCACCGCCGGTTTGGCCGTGTCCTGCCGTGCGCATGACCATACGTTTGCCTTCTGACCTGCATCAACGGCCCCAACCGACCCTCGCCTCCCTCGATTGTCAGTGGGGGCGGGTACTTTTTCGGCATGGGGATGCACGAAGCAGCGCACATCGTCTGGGACTGGAACGGGACCCTGTTCCACGACAACGAGGCGATCATCGGCGCGACGAACGCGGCGTTCGCCGAGCTGGGGCTCGCGCCGATCACGATGGAGCGGTACCGGGAGCTGTACTGCGTGCCGGTGCCGAAGTTCTACGAGCGGCTGATGGGGCGGCTGCCGACGGACGCCGAGTGGGCGGTCATGGACGAGGTCTTCCACCGGCACTACAGCAGGCACCAGGTGGGGTGCGGGCTCACCGCCGGGGTGACCGACCTGCTCGCCGAGTGGCGGGCGGCCGGGCACAGCCAGTCGATCCTCAGCATGTACGGCCATGACGAACTCGTCCCGCTGGTCCGCGGGTTCGGGATCGAGCCGCACTTCATCAGGGTCGAGGGCCGGGTCGGGCCGTCCGGCGGCAGCAAGGCGGAGCACATGGTGCGGCATGTGCGGGAGCTGGGCGGCGTCGACCCCGCCCGTACGGTCGTCATCGGGGACGCGGCCGACGACGCGGTCGCCGCGCTGCACGTGGGCGCGCGGGCGGTGCTGTACACCGGCGGGTCGCACGGCCGGGCCAGCCTGGAGGAAGTGGGCGTACCGGTGGTGGACTCGCTGGCGGAGGCGGTCGCGGAGGCGGGACGGCTGATAGCCGCGTAGCGGGCGGGACCACCGGGGGCGCGCGGGCCACCAGGGCCGCCGGGGTTGCCAAGGTCACCGTGGCCGCCGGGGCCACCGGGGCTTGAGTGACCCGGTGAGGGCGATAGCCTTGTGGCGTGATCAGCGCGATAGTTCGCGGGGGCCTCGTCGTCCCTGCCCTGCGCCCGGGGAGCACGGAAGGTGACCGTGTCCGGGCGACGGCCGCTGATCTTCGCAGGCGGGGCCGGGTGACAGGGGCGCCGACGGTGCCCCGTGAAACGGCCGGGGTTCCTGGGGCGTCAAGGACGCACCACGTACCGAGAGCAGCATCACAGTCGCTCGGGGCGCCGAAAGTGGCCGATAAACCCCCGCTCGTCTCTCCGCGCGGCATAGCGTCGAACCAGACCGGACACCCCGCGTCGTGGCGTTGCGTCGTACGGCGGAGCAGAGACCGTACTTCTTCTACGTCACGCAATGGCGCGCGACAGGAGCCAGAGGACCATGCAATCCAAGCTGGACGAAGCCAAGGCCGAGCTGCTGGAGAGGGCTGCTCGGGTAGCTGAGAACAGCCCGGCCGGGGGACATCTACCGACTGGGACGAAGAGCGAGGGCGCACCGGGCGCCCCGGCCTCCCCAGACGCCTCCGACACCCCACACACCTCCGACATCCCCGACCACGACTCCGTGCTCGCCTTCCTCCAGCGGTACTACCTGCACACCGCCCCGGAGGACCTCGCCGACCGCGACCCGGTCGACGTCTACGGCGCCGCCGTGTCCCACTACCGCATCGCGGAGAGCCGGCCGCAGGGCACCGCGGGCGTCCGCGTGCACACCCCGACCGTCGAGCAGAACGGCTGGGCCTCCAGCCACACCGTCGTCGAGGTCGTCACCGACGACATGCCCTTCCTCGTCGACTCCGTGACCAACGAGCTGTCCCGGCAGGGGCGCGGGATCCACGTCGTCATCCACCCGCAGTTCGTGGTGCGGCGCGATCTCACCGGCAAGCTGCTGGACGTCCTGCCCACGCCCCCCAACGGCACCGAACTGCCGCACGACGCGGCCGTCGAGTCCTGGATCCACGTCGAGATCGACCGGGAGACCGACCGGGACGACCTCAAGCAGATCACCGCCGACCTGCTGCGCGTCCTGTCCGACGTCCGCGAGGCCGTCGAGGACTGGGAGAAGATGCGCGAGGCGGCCGTCCGGATCGCCGAGGGGCTGCACGGCGAGTCCACCCCCTCCGACCTGCCCGACCCCGAGGTCGAGGAGGCCCGCGAGCTGTTGCGCTGGCTGGCCGACGACCACTTCACCTTCCTCGGCTACCGCGAGTACCAACTGCGCGACGACGACTCGCTCGCCGCCGTGCCCGGCACCGGGCTCGGCATCCTGCGCGCCGATCCGCAGCACAGCGGCGAGGGCGAGGCCCACCCCGTCAGCCCGTCCTTCGAGCGGCTGCCGGCCGACGCCCGCGCCAAGGCCCGCGAGCACAAGCTCCTCGTGCTGACCAAGGCCAACAGCCGGGCCACCGTGCACCGGCCCTCCTACCTCGACTACGTCGGCGTCAAGAAGTTCGACGCGGCCGGGAACGTGGTCGGGGAGCGGCGCTTCCTGGGCCTGTTCTCCTCCGCCGCCTACACCGAGTCCGTCCGCCGGGTGCCCGTCATCCGGCGCAAGGTCGACGAGGTGCTCGAAGGCGCCGGGTTCCTGCACAACAGCCACGGCGGGCGCGACCTGCTCCAGATCCTGGAGACCTACCCGCGCGACGAGCTGTTCCAGACCCCGCCCGACGAACTGCGTGCCATCGTCACCTCCGTGCTCTACCTCCAGGAGCGCCGCCGCCTGCGGCTCTACCTCCGCCAGGACGAGTACGGGCGCTACTACTCAGCCCTCGTCTACCTGCCCCGCGACCGGTACACCACCGGCGTGCGGATGCGGATCATCGACGTCCTCCAGGAGGAACTCGGCGGTACCAGCGTCGACTTCAGTGCCTGGAACACCGAGTCGATCCTCTCCCGGCTGCACTTCGTGGTCCGGGTCCCGCCGGGCACCGAGCTGCCCGAGCTGTCCGACAACGACCGGGACCGCATCGAGAACCGGCTCACCGAGGCGGCCCGCTCCTGGGCGGACGGCTTCGCCGAGGCGCTCAACGCCGAGTGCGGCGAGGAGCGCGCGGCCGGGCTGCTGCGCCGGTACGGGAGCGCCTTCCCCGAGGGGTACAAGGCCGACCACACGGCCCGCGCCGCCGCCCCCGACCTCGTCCACCTCGAACAGCTCAGCGGCGCGCCGCGCCCGGACACCGCGAGCAGGGACGCCGCCGAGGAAGAGGCGCTGCGCGGCGGCAGCCCGGAGGGGCTCCAGGACGACCGCGAGGACTTCGCCCTCAGCCTGTACGAACCCGTCGGCGCCCGACCCGGCGAGCGGCGGTTCAAGATCTACCGCAAGGGCGAGTCGGTCTCCCTCTCCGCCGTGCTGCCGGTCCTCTCCCGCCTCGGCGTCGAGGTCACCGACGAGCGGCCGTACGAGCTGCGCTGCGCGGACCGGACGACCGCGTGGATCTACGACTTCGGTCTGCGCGTGCCCGGCGGCAACGGCGACAACCTGGGCGACGACGCGCGCGAGCGGTTCCAGGAGGCGTTCGCCGCGACCTGGACCGGGGCCGCCGAGAACGACGGCTTCAACGCGCTGGTACTGAGCGCCGGGCTGAGCTGGCGGCAGGCCATGGTGCTGCGCGCGTACGCGAAGTACCTGCGGCAGGCCGGGTCCACGTTCAGCCAGGACTACATGGAGGACACCCTCCGCAACAACGTCCACACGACCCGCTTGCTCGTGTCATTGTTCGAGGCGCGGATGTCGCCGGACCGGCAGAACGCCGGGCGCGAGATCGTCGACGCCCTCCTCGAAGAGGTCGACGCGGCGCTCGACCAGGTCGCCTCGCTCGACGAGGACCGGATCCTGCGGTCCTTCCTCACCGTCATCAAGGCGACCCTGCGCACCAACGCCTACCAGTCGGGCCTCGGCGGCAAGCCGCACGACTACCTCGCCCTGAAGTTCGACCCGCAGGCCATCCCGGACCTTCCGGCGCCCCGCCCGGCGTACGAGATCTGGGTGTACTCGCCGCGCGTCGAGGGCGTGCATCTCCGGTTCGGCAAGGTCGCGCGCGGCGGGCTGCGCTGGTCGGACCGGCGGGAGGACTTCCGCACCGAGATCCTCGGCCTGGTCAAGGCGCAGATGGTGAAGAACACCGTCATCGTGCCGGTCGGCGCCAAGGGCGGGTTCGTCGCCAAGCAGCTGCCCGACCCGTCGGTGGACCGCGACGCCTGGCTCGCGGAGGGCATCCACAGCTACAAGACGTTCATCTCGGCGCTGCTGTCCATCACGGACAACATGGTGGCCGGCGAGGTCGTCCACCCGCACGACGTCGTCCGGCACGACGAGGACGACACCTACCTCGTGGTCGCCGCCGACAAGGGCACCGCGACCTTCTCCGACATCGCCAACGAGGTCGCGCAGTCGTACGACTTCTGGCTCGGGGACGCGTTCGCCTCCGGCGGCAGCGCGGGCTACGACCACAAGAAGATGGGCATCACCGCGCGCGGTGCCTGGGAGTCCGTCAAGCGGCACTTCCGGGAGCTGGGCGTCAACACGCAGGCCGAGGACTTCACCGTCGTGGGCATCGGCGACATGTCGGGTGACGTGTTCGGCAACGGCATGCTGCTCAGCGAGCACATCCGCCTGGTCGCCGCCTTCGACCACCGGCACATCTTCATCGACCCGCACCCGGAGGCGGCCGCCTCCTACGCCGAGCGGCGCCGCGTCTTCGACCTGCCGCGCTCCTCCTGGGCCGACTACGACACCGGGCTGATCTCGGCCGGGGGCGGCGTGTTCCCCCGTACGGCCAAGGCGATCCCGCTCAACAACCACATCCGGGAGGCCCTCGGCATCGAGGGCAGCGTCGCCAAGCTGACGCCCGCCGACCTGATGAAGGCGATCCTCAAGGCACCGGTCGACCTGCTGTGGAACGGCGGCATCGGTACGTACGTGAAGGCGTCCGCCGAGTCGCACGCGGACGTCGGCGACAAGGCCAACGACGCCATCCGGGTCGACGGCGGCGACCTGCGCGCGCGGGTCGTCGGCGAGGGCGGCAACCTCGGGCTCACCCAGCTCGGGCGGATCGAGTTCGCGCAGACCGGCGGGAAGATCAACACCGACGCCATCGACAACAGCGCGGGCGTGGACACCTCCGACCACGAGGTGAACATCAAGATCCTGCTCAACGGCCTGGTCACGGACGGCGACATGACCGTCAAGCAGCGCAACAAGCTGCTCGCCGAGATGACCGACGAGGTCGGCCACCTGGTGCTGCGCAACAACTACGCGCAGAACACGGCCATCGCCAACGCCCTCTTCCAGGCCAAGGACATGCTGCACGCGCAGCAGCGGTTCATGCGCCACCTGGTGCGGGAGGGCCACCTCGACCGGGCGCTGGAGTTCCTGCCCACCGACCGGCAGATCCGCGAGCGCCTGGGCGCCGGGCAGGGGCTGACCGGACCCGAGACGGCCGTCCTGCTCGCGTACACGAAGATCACGGTCGCCGACGAACTGCTGCACACCACGCTGCCCGACGACCCCTACTTCGAGCGGCTGTTGCACGGGTACTTCCCGGCCCAGCTGCGCGAGCGGTTCCCCGAGGCGATCGACGGGCACGCGCTGCGCCGCGAGATCATCACCACCGTCCTCGTCAACGACACGGTCAACACGGGCGGTACGAGCTTCCTGCACCGGTTGCGCGAGGAGACCGGGGCATCGTTGGAGGAGACCGTCCGGGCGCAGACCGCGGCCCGCGCGATCTTCCACTCCAGCTCGGTCTGGGACGCGGTCGAGTCGCTCGACACCAAGGTCGACGCGGCCGTCCAGACCCGGATCCGGCTGCACTCGCGCCGCCTGGTCGAACGCGGCACGCGCTGGCTGCTCAACAACCGGCCGCAGCCGTTGCAGCTGACGGAGACCATCGCGTTCTTCAAGGACGGCGTCGAACAGGTCTGGGCCGAGCTGCCGAAGCTGCTGCGCGGCGCGGACCAGGCGTGGTACCAGAAGATCTACGACGAGCTGGCCGGCGGCGGGGTTCCGGACGAGGTCGCCACGCGCGTGGCGGGCTTCTCGGCCGCGTTCCCGACCCTCGACATCGTGTCGGTGGCCGACCGCACCGGCAAGGACCCGCTGGCCGTCGCCGAGATCTACTACGACCTCGCCGACCGGCTGCGGATCACCCAGCTCATGGACCGCATCATCGAACTGCCGCGCGCCGACCGGTGGCAGTCGATGGCCCGCGTCGCGATCCGCGAGGACCTGTACGCGGCGCACGCCTCCCTCACGGCGGACGTCCTGGCCGCCGGGAACGGCACCTCGACGCCGGAGCAGCGGTTCACGGCGTGGGAGGAGAAGAACGCGGCGATCCTGGGCCGGGCGCGGCTGACGCTGGAGGAGATCCAGAGTTCGGACGCGTTCGACCTGGCGAACCTGTCGGTGGCGATGCGGACGATGCGGACGATGCTGCGGACGCATTCGTAGGCGCGGGCCGCGCGGATCGCGTGGGTTGAGCGGATCGCGCGGATCCGTGGATTGATCGATTGCAGGTGGGGGCGTCCCGTGAGCCGGGGCGCCCCCTGCTGCGTATCTCCTGGCAGGCGGCGTTTTCTTGCCGTGCCCTTGGAGAACTCCGGCGATCAACTTACCTATTCCTGCTAAAAGGGATATTTGGGCTAAGGTTTGGCCTGATCGTCGGATGAACGTGGAGGACCCGGAACCGTGACTGTGAATGTCGTGACCGTTCCCGCACCTGTCACCCCTGCCGCGACCCCGGGCTCTTCGGCCTCTTCGGGCGCGGCTCCGGGATCGGCTCCGGCTCCGGTGTCGGTCGTCGCGCGGGCGCGGCGGCTCGCGGTGGAAGTGGTCAAGTTCGGGGTCGTTGGCGGCAGCGGTGTCGCCGTGAACTTCCTCGTCTTCAACTCCCTGCTGCACGGCCTCACATGGGCCCCGATGACGGCGACCGTACTCGCCAGCGTCGTCGCGATGGCCACGAACTACCTGGGCTTCCGCTTCTTCGCCTACCGCGACCGCGCCTCGCGCACCCGGCAGCAGCTCGTGCTCTTCGTCGTCTTCAGCGGGCTCGGCGTGGTCATGGAGAGCGTGCTCTTCTACGTCGGGTACCACAGCCTCGGCATGCACGGGCCGCTCGGCTCGAACCTGGCGAAGGCGCTGTCCATCGTGCTGGCCTCCGCGTTCCGTTTCCTGGTGTACCGGACGTGGGTGTTCCAGCACGATGCGCGTCGGGCGTAGCGGGTTGCTTCGGAGGATTTGGGAGACTCGGGAGACTCGGGGGACCTGGCGGGCCGGGGCTTGGTCGCGGGTGCGGGATGGCGGGGCCTGGTTGTGGGGTGTTGCCGCGCTTCTCGTCGTCTTTCTGCTGCTCGTCGTCGTCCGGCTGCCCTGGGACGGCGACCTCGGCATGCACGCGGCGACGATCCAGCGGCTGCGGCACGATCTCGCCGACCCCGGCAATCCACTCGTCGACGCGGACACGCCGAGCCCGTACTACTCGCCGTGGATGGTCTTCCTGGCATGCGTCGCGCGGCTCACCGGGCTGTCCGTGTGGAACGTGTTGCGTGTGGGGGCCGTGATCGGCCTGGGGCTGCTGGTGACGGGCGTGTGGTCGTACGTCCGTACGCTCACCGACCGGCGGGCGGCGCCGCCGCTCGCCCTGCTGTGCGTGGTGTTCCTCTGGGGCACACAGGAGTTCGCGTGGAGCGGGTTCGTCGGGCTGAACTCGCTCGCGCTGACGGTGGCGTATCCGAGCGTGTTCGCGCTCGGGCTGTCCTTCCACTTCTGGGCGCTGCTCACCCGGGTGCTGCGTGCCGCCGAGCCCGAGAGCTGGTGGTATCTCGGGCTCGGGGTGCTGTGGGCGGTGATTCTGCTCAGCCACCAGTTCACCGGGGTGGTGGCCTCGCTGGGGGCGCTCGCGACGGTGGTGGGGGCGCGGGTGGGGCGCGCGTGGGGCGTGTGGGCGCGGTTGGCCGCTGGGGGCGCGTTGGGGGTGCTGGTGTTGTGGGTGTGGCCCTACTACGACTTCTTCGCGCTGTTCCGGGTGGGTGGGCTGGAGGCGATCCACGGGGCGCTGTACCGGGATCTTGTCGCGGGGTTCTGGGGGGGGGGGGTGGGGGTTGTCGCGCTCGCGGTGCGGGTGCGGCGGGATCGTCGGGATCCGCTCGGGGTGTTCTTCGGGGTGGGGGTTGTGCTGTTCGCTGTTGGGGGGATCACCGGGCATTACTCGTGGGGGCGGGTGTTGCCCGGGGTGCTCGTTCCGGCGCAGGTGGCTGCCGCGGGGGAGGGGGCGGGGGGGGGGGGGGTGGGGGGGGGGGGGGGGGGGGGGGGGGGGGGGGG
>LJCV01000029.1 GCA_001298575.1 Actinobacteria bacterium OK074 | reverse complement strand
CGTTGGCGGGGGCGGGAGGGGACGGTGCGGGCGGCGTGGCCGTGGCGGTGGCGCGGTGGCGGCGGCCGCGTCTGGTCCGCCTTCCCACGGTGGGGCGCCCGGCTCCGAACGGTTCCGGGCGCCCCTTCCGCTCCTGCGCGACCACCGCGGTGGGTGTGGGATTTGAACCCACGGTGACATCGCTGCCACGACGGTTTTCAAGACCGTTCCCTTAGGCCGCTCGGGCAACCCACCCGCACCCCGGCCACCTGGGGCCGGAGCGGGGTACAGAGTACCCGGCGGGTTCATGATCACGGGATGGCGGTCCGCCGGTGGCCGGAGGTTGGCCACGCGCCGGGTCACACGCCGGGTCACGCGCCGGGTGGCGGGAGCAGACCGCGGCAGTGGCGGGCGCCGGGGCGCGGCAAGAACGGCTACCGGGGGTACGGCAAAGGCGGGCGCCCCAAAGCCGCGCCCGCCCCATGGCCGTATCGGCCCGACCCCCGGAGGGATCAGCTGCTGTCGCCCACCCGCGACCCCAGGGTCAGGTCCACGGTGTTGGTCTTGCCGTCTCGGGTGTAGGTGATCGAGACCTTGTCGCCGGGGCGGTGGGTCCAGATCGCGCCGATCAGGGTGGGGCCGCTGTCGATCTCCGTGTCGTCGAGCTTGGTGATGACGTCGCCCGCCTTGAGGCCCGCCTTGTCGGCGGGGCCGCCCGAGGTGACCGCGCTCGCGCCGCTGGTGATCTTGGCGCCGCCCGCGCTGTCGTCGAGCGAGACGGAGGCGCCGATCACCGGGTAGACCGGCTTGCCCGTCTTGATCAGCTGCTGGGCCACGTACTTGGCCTGGTTGATCGGGATCGCGAAGCCGAGGCCGATCGAACCGGACTGGCCGGTGGTGCCGAGCCCGCCCGTGTCGGCCGACTGGATCGCGGAGTTGATGCCGATCACCGCGCCCTGCGCGTCCAGCAGCGGGCCGCCGGAGTTGCCCGGGTTGATCGACGCGTCCGTCTGGAGCGCGCTCATGTACGACGTGCTGGAGCCGGACTGGCCGTCGCTGGAGGCCACCGGGCGGTTCTTGGCGCTGATGATGCCGGTCGTCACCGTGTTCGACAGGCCGAAGGGGGCGCCGATGGCGATCGTCGTGTCGCCGACCGCGACCTTGTCGGAGTCGCCCAGGGTGAGCGGCTGGAGGTCGGACGGGGCGTTCTTGAGCTTGATGACGGCGACGTCGTAGCCCTGCGCGTGGCCGACCACCTCGGCGTCGTACTTCTTGCCGTTGGGGAAGGTCGCCGTCAGCTTGCCGCCGTCGACCGCGTCCGCCACCACGTGGTTGTTGGTGACGATGTGGCCCTGCTTGTCGAACACGAATCCGGTGCCGGTGCCGCCCTCGCCGCTGGTGGACTCGGCCTCGATGGTGACCGTGCTGGGCAGCGCCGACGCGGCCACGCTCGCCACGGAGCCCGCGGTGCGCTTGACGTCGCCGCCGCTCGTGGCCGCGGAGACCGTGGTCGAGCTGGACGAGTCGTCGTCGTTCTTGGCGAGCGTGTAGCCGATGCCGCCGCCGATACCGCCGGCGACCAGCGCGGCCACCAGGATCGCGGCGACCAGGCCGCCGCGCCCCTTCGGCTTGGGCGCGGGCTGCCCGTAGGGGGCGCCCCAGCCGCCGCCGGAGCCCTCACCGCCGTACGCCGCGTTCGCGTCGCCGTACGCCGGAGTCGCCGGCGGCGGGGGCGGCCAGGAGGCGTCGGCGGGGGAGGAAGTGACCGGGGCGTCGCCGTAGCCGCCCGGGGCGGGTGCCTGCTCGCCGTAGCCGCCGGGTGCGCCCGCGGGGACCGGCGGGAGTACGGCGGTGGGTTCGCTGTCGGGTGCGCCCGTCGTGGACGGGGTGGCCCCTCCGGGCACCGCGCCCTGCGCGGAAGCAGCGGGAGTGTCCACCGGCACAGGGGGTGCAGACGGGGCCGGGGGTACCGCGGTGCCCTCGTTCTCGGTGCTGCTCACAGCTCTTCTCCTCGATCCACGGCTGGTGTCCTGGGTCGCACTCGGTCACGCTCGTTCACGCTTGAGGACGGACCGGCGCGAGGCAAGCTGTGGAGTGCTGTGCGGTGCATGTGGGTTCATGTGTACGACGTCAGCTTTTCCCACCGGCCGTCAGGGCACCATAAGCGGTCTCTATGGATACCTGGCTAACCTTTATATAGGACACGTATGACCAAAGGTTCGTCCGTACGGCCATCCAGGTAATCCTCAGACAATACTCAGCCGATGCTCATGTTCCAGCCTTCCGGACCGCCTGCCGGGTGCCTCATACTCCGGCCGTGGTCAGGCGTCCGCCCCCGCGCGGTGGCACCATGACGCGGTGACCCACGCACGACAGCATCCGATCCAGGTCGTCGCCCATCGCGGAGCCTCGGAAGACGCCCCCGAGCACACCCTGGCCGCGTACAAGAAGGCGATCGAGGACGGGGCCGACGCCCTTGAGTGCGACGTACGGCTGACCGCGGACGGCCATCTCGTCTGCGTCCACGACCGGCGCGTCAACCGCACCTCCAACGGCCGCGGCGCCGTCTCCGCCCTGGAGCTCGCCGATCTCGCCGCCCTGGACTTCGGCTCCTGGAAGAACCGCGAGCCCTTCAGAGGGCGCTACGAGGGCACCGACGAGCCCGACTGGGAGCACCGGCCCGAGGACCGCGCGGACACCTCCGTCCTCACCCTCGAACGGCTGCTCGAACTCGTGGCCGACGCCGGGCGCCCGGTACGGCTGGCCGTCGAGACCAAGCACCCCACCCGCTGGGCCGGCCAGGTCGAGGAACGGCTGTTGCTGCTCCTCAAGCGGTTCGGGCTCGACGCCCCCGAGTCCCCCGCCGCCTCCCCGGTGCGCGTGATGAGCTTCTCGGCGCGCTCCCTGCACCGCGTACGGGCCGCCTCCCCGACGCTGCCGACGGTCTACCTGATGCAGTTCGTCTCCCCCCGGCTGCGCGACGGACGGCTGCCCGCGGGCGTACGGATCGCGGGCCCGTCGATCCGGATCGTGCGCAACCACCCCGCCTACATCGAGCGCCTGAAGCGGGCCGGACACCAGGTCCACGTGTGGACCGTCAACGAACCCGCGGACGTCGACCTCTGCGTCGACCTGGGCGTCGACGCCATCATCACCAACCGTCCGCGGGCGGTACTGGACCGGCTGGGGCGCTAGCGCCACCGCCCCGAGACGGCCGAAAACGGCCACGCACGCGTGGAGGGCCGTCTTCCGGGTCCGGAAAGCAAACTCGCAAATCCCTTCCCATCGGAGGATCAAGAAGTCACCAAGCGTGCACCGGACGATCTTCGAACCAGACTTTAAAACGGGTGAAATCCGGCCACGCGCTCACAGGGAGTGCACCGGCGCGTTCGTTCCGTATCCGATCGTTACGAATGCGTCAGGGGACCTGGATTGGCCGGTTTCCGGTCCAGCCCAGGGGGGCATTCACACCGTGGCGTGGGGCGAAGGAGGTCTCGGGGGTGGCGTTGGTGGTGGCACAGGAAGTGCCCACGTCGTCGAGCATGGCCGTATCCCATGGCCCTGCGGGCGTGGGAGAAGCGAGACACCGGATGCGCGATCAGCTGCGCGACGGTGGCATATCGGAAACGGTCATCGACGACGCCGTACTGATCCTGTCCGAACTGTTGAGCAATGCCTGTCGGCACGGCAGGCCCCTCGGTGACGCCTTCACCGGGGACGGGGACGTACGCGCCGCGTGGCGCTTCGACACCTCGGGGCGGCTGACGGTCGAGGTGACGGACGGCGGCGGCCCGACCCGCCCGGTGCCGTCGACCCCGTCGGTCACCGCGCACGGCGGCCGCGGTCTGAACATCATCACGGCACTCGCCAAGGACTGGGGCGTCCGGGACGACGCTCGCGGCGAGGTCACCGTCTGGGTCGTCGTCCAGGACACCGCCGACGACACCACGGCCGCCCACCGCCGCGAGGACTTCGCCGCCCGCGTGAGCGCGCCCTCGGTCTCCCGCATGGCCGACCTGGACTTCACGGACGGCTACGCGGACGGATACGACGGCTACGCAGACGGATACGACGGGTAGGCGGACGGAGACGGGTACGACGGCCCGGGCCGAGCGGCGTCGACAAGCGTGCGCCGCGCACCGGGCCGGGCCTGGTCCGAGGGGCACCGGCACCCCCGGCACACCTCTCTCCACGAGTTGTCCACAGGTTCCGGTCGGCTCTCGTACGAGCGGCTAGGCTCGCGCCCGTAACGAGACGAGCCGTAACCGGGAGACAGCCAGATGGCCAAGAAGCGACCCCAGACGAAGGCCGGCCGGCCGCGGACCACCGACGGTGCCCGCACCGCAGGTGCTGATGGAGACTTCCCGGTCGTCGGCGCCCGCGAACCCTGCCCCTGCGGCAGCGGCCGGCGCTACAAGGGCTGCCACGGCCGGGCCGCCGCGCACGCGGTGACCGAGCTGGTGCAGCGCCCCTTCGAGGGGCTGTCCGGCGAGGGCGACTGGGTGGCGCTGCGCGAGCTGGTGCCCGCGGCCACCGTCACGCTGACGCTGAAGGACCCGCTCCCCGAGGGCGTGCCCGCCGTGACGCTCGCCACCGTGCTGCCGATGGCCTGGCCCGCACTGCGCCGCGACGACGGCTCGGTCCTGATCGGCCTGCAGAACGACACCGCGTCGGGCGACATCAGCCGCGACCTCGCGGACACCCTCACGCGCGCGCTCACCGCCGAACCCGGCACCCCGGTGCAGGGCCGCCGGGCGCCCGCCGAGGGGCCCCGGCTCCAGGACCTGCTCGACCCCGAGGGCGCCTTCGAGCCAGTTGTGCACGCCGGCTTCGAGTTCTGGGTGCCGGACGCGGACAACGCGGCCCCGGACGTGGCGGCCTCCCTGGAGCGCGCCAACGCCGCCGCCATCCCGACCGTACGGCTGACCGGCGTGGACTCGGCGTACTGGTGCGAGACGCCGGAGAAGAACCACCTGCGGTGGGTCATGCCGTACCCGGAGGAGAAGCTTCTGGACGCGTTGGCTCGACTGCACGCGGCAGGTACTTCGGGGCTCGGCGAGGGCACGCGGCTGGTGGGTTCGTTCCGTGCGCACGGCCTGACCGTGCCGGTGTGGGACCTGCCGAGCGGGGTCACCGCCGACGACGTCGAAAAGCCCGCGGCCGAGTTCGCCGAACGGCTCGCCACCGCGCTCGCCACCGACGCCCCGCTCACCCCGGACGAGCGCCGGGCCCGCGGCGGCCTGACGAACCGCCAGGTGACGCTGAGCTGAGCGCCGGGAAGGGGCCGGCCGGGCGGACTCGACCAGACGGTGGGATCCGCCCCCTTGGCACCTTCCGTGGGGCAGGCCGGCCGTTGCCCGGGCACACAATCCGGACAGTGCTCCGGGCAGCCGGATGATCGTCGTCCACATGTGCGGACGTGGTCCGGCCGGGCACTTCCGGGTGTCCGGCCCGTTGCCCGCATGTACCCATTGCCGGGTGACTCCTGTCACAACTCCCCATCGTGACAAGCAAATACGTGTCCGAATAGGGGAGATGGAATTTGCGAAGCGCCGATCTCTTGTTACGGTTCCAATAGCCCGGTTGCTGATGCATCCCCCGTCGTCAGCAACCGGGTCTTTGCTTGCCCGGGGTCACCCACCGCCCCCCGCCGTGGCCGACACCCCGTCAGGCGGCGCGGTCAACTCCCCTCCGGCTCGGTCGAGTTGCTCCCCGAGCGCAGCAGCAGCGGGCCACGCGCACCCCGCGCGAACTCCGCGATCGCCGTGTACGCGCCCAGGTCTCCCGCCGCCCGCTCCCTGGGCGTCTCGCACACCCCCGGGTCGTCCTCGGCGCCCACCTCGCAGTCGATCCGTACGGTGCGGCCGTCGGGCTCAAGCAGGCTCAGGACGGTGGTCACGTCCTCACCGGTGGCGTTGCGGTAGTAGGTGCGCGCCCAGGTGTCCGCGCCCTGGGACAGGACGCAGGTCTGCGCCTCGACGCCGTCGGGGGAGGAGAGCTGGGGTCCGCAGCGCGCGGCGGTGGCCACACCGAGCCCGAGCAGCCGCGGGGAACCGGTGGGCGCGGGCGCTTTCTCGTCACCTTCGCGGGCATCGGCTCCGGCACCCCCGGTACCGCCCCGGATGTCGTCCCCGGCATCGTCCGCGTCGTCCCGGGTTTCTCCCGGAGCGCCGCCCCGGGGCGCGTTTTCGCCACTTCGCGCCGCCTGTCCGTCCCGGCCGAGGAGTCCTCCCGCGTCGCCGACGGTACGGGCGAGCGCGCGCCCCTCGTCACCGACCGTCCCGGCGGACGCCACGGCGAGCGACAGCGCGACGACGGCCACGGCGGTCCCCGCGAGGGCGACGAGCCGGACGCGGTGGGTACCCGGGGTCCCGGGCGCCGGACGCCGTACTCCGTGCGACCGGGAGCGCCCACCGGGCGGTCGTTCCCCCGACGGCCCGTCGACCGGGCTCTGCTGGGGCTGACGCTCGCTGGGCTGAGGCTGCATGAGCCGAAGATAACGACCCGTCAGGGCCGCGGAACCCGCCGCACGCCGGGCGCCCCGGTAACTCGGGCGCGCTCACACCCGTACGGGTGAGGGCTCTTGCGGACGACCGGGAGGTGTGGTGCATGCACGTGCGCGTGGGTGGAGGGACGCAGCCTCGCCAAGGCGCTCGCCCTCCCGAACGCAGCCCCACGCGCGCGTGCCCGCAACCCGCATGCGGCACGACGGCCCGGTCGCGGCGCCCGCAGCCCCACGCGCGCGTGGCCGCAACGGAACCGAACCCACCGCGCAGCCCCACGCGCGCGCAGCCGCACCGCACCGCGCCCCTCAACCCCAAGCACGCCCTAGAACTCCGGCGCGCTGACCCCCGTCCGGTTGATCGCCTCGACCGTCGCGTCCACCACGGCCTCCACGTCCGGTACCCACGGCGCGGCCGACCCCGGCAGGGGTGCGCGCTCCCAGCGGACCGTGCCGTGGCCGGTCTCGGAGGGGGGCAGGGCGAGGAATCCGCCCTCGCCGTGGAAGCGGAGGGAGCCGGGGACGTGGTCCTGGGCGTAGAGCAGTTCGCCGAGTTGTTCGAAGGAGTAGGGCGCCACCAGGATCGCCCAGCGGTGCGGCGCGGCGACGACCGGGCCGAGCCGCATGCCCGCGCGGTCCAGCGCGGCCAGCGCACGCGCGGCGGCGGGCGCGGGCAGGCTCACCGCGCACGGCGCCTTCCCGCCGGTCGCCAGCACGATCGGCGCGGCCGGGCGCTGGGTCCACCACCAGCGGACCATGCGCTCGTCGGTGGTGGCCGCGAGCAGCGCGGGGTCGAAGGGGTGTGCTCCCGGCACCGTGCACTCCGGGTCGGGGCAGCCGCAGCGGGCGGGACCCTGCGGGTCCGGCGCCACTCCCGGCAGAACGGGCCACTGCCACTCCGTCGCGAACGTCAGGGCCGCGCCGATCACCTCAGACCTCCCGCCGCTTCGCGGGGACAACGGCCTGCGTCGCCTTCCGAGCCTTCCGAGGATCTCGCGCATGTGCGCTCGTTCCTTTCCGTTGCACGCTTGGCAACACCGGGGATCACATCACACCATGTGTCGATCACTTCGCTTTGCGTACCTGCCGGCACCTCACACCCTGGTCGCGTGAGACCGCGTCCAGGGGCGGGCACCTTCGATGTGCCGCCGGCCCGCTGTGGACAAGAGGAGCCCCAGGAGCCGAGCGTGGGCTTCGTCCGCGTCCGTACTGCGTTTCCACGCGTCCATACTGCGTCTTCAAAAAGCACGGGCTTGGCGTGGGGTGGCGACGTCTGGCGCTTTTGCCGTCCCGCTGTTGCTCGCCGCCTCCGCCACGGGAGGATGGGGCTCGGTCGTCGATGGTTAAGACGCCCGGGCCGGTCGCCAGGTTCCGGATGGCTACCGACCACCCCTGGTCCTTACCGAGTACGTACCCATCACGACCGCTGTGACGCTCCGTCGAACAAGGCCAGTCGACCGCAATATGCCGTTACTTGAGTCATTTTCAAGCCAACTTCTGCTTTCCGCAAGTGAGTCCGGGAATCCCGCGGACACTCGGGAATCCCCGCAGGACAATGCTGGACATCTCCGTACGAGTGCGTGTACATGTGGAGACACTGCTGACACTGCCGGGACGCTGCCGGTGGCGCAGAACGACATGGGGGTTTGCGATGCTGTGGAGCAATACGCACCGGTCGGAAAGCCGGACACGATGAGCGCCCCCCACCTCCCGAAAGTGGCTGGAATCGATGCCACAGTTCCGGCTCCTGCTCAGACTGTCGCGCCGACGCCCGCGGTCACCGCCGCCCCCTCGGTCCCACCGCCCCCACCCGCCCCGTCCGCGATCCTCCAGGACCGCCTGGCCGGCTGGGTCTCCGACCTCACGACTCTCCACGAACTCACGGAACGTCTGGCCCGCACGGACGCACCCGACGCCGCCCTCCAGGAGCTGTTGCGCGCCGGAGCCGCCCTCGTGGGCGCCCGGCGCGGCCTGCTCGTCCTGGAACCGCGCGACGGCCTCGGCCCCGACCGCACCATCGGCCTCGGCCTCGGCCACGCCGACCTCGGTCACATCGAGACCATCCCGCGCAGCGCGACGTCGTACGGCCAGATCCTGGACGGCCTGCCGGACGACGGCACCGGCACCACGACCGCGGCCACCAAATCCCCCAAGTCCCCCTGTCCCCCCGGCTTCGACGCGATCAGCCAGCCCGACCTGTTCGCCCAGGACGGGCTCGACCCCCGTCACCGCGAGGTCGCCGCCCGGCTCGGGTACGCCGCCAGTTACGCGCTCCCGCTCAGCGGCGAGTCCGCGGGCCGGCTGGGGGCCGCGGTGTGGTTGTACGACGAGCCCGCCGAACCCACCGAACGGCAACGCCACCTCGTCGGCCTCTACGTGCGGCACGCGGCCGAGCACCTGGCCAGGATCGTCGACGTCGAGCGCACACGCGCGTGCATGCGGACGATCGCCGAGGAGCTGCTGCCCTCCCGGCTCCCCCGCGTCGCCGGCGTCCAGCTCGCCGCCCGGCACCGTACCGGCCCGCGCGGCGGCGGCGACTGGTACGACGCGCTGCCGCTGCCGGACGCGGCGCTGGGCCTCGCGGTCGGCTCGGTGACCGGTTCGGGGCCGAGCGCGGTGGCCGCGATGGGGCGCCTGCGGGCCTCCCTGCGCGCGTACGCCGTGATGGAGGGCGAGGACCCGGTGGCGGTCCTGTCGGACCTGGAACTGCTGCTGCGGCTGACCGAACCGGCCCGCTCGGCCACCGCCCTGTTCGCCTACTGCGAGCCCGCCCTGCACAAGGTCACGGTCGCCGGGGCCGGGCACTGCCCGCCGCTGGTGCTCGGCGAGCGGCGCACGGAGTTCGTGGAGACGTCGCTGTCGGCGCCCCTGGGGATGCTCGCGTGCTGGGAGGCGCCGAGCGTCGAACTGACGCTGGACCCCGGCGAAACGGTCGTCCTCTACACGGACGGTCTCCTCAACCGCACCGGCGAGTCCACCGACCGCGCCTTCACCCGCCTGCACACCGCCGCGACCACCGTCCCCAAGGCCCTGCGTACGGACCCGGAGGCGGTCGCCGACCACATCCTGCGCCGGATGCTGCCGGACGGCCTGGAGGACGCCACGGACAGCCCGGAGGACGTGGTGGTGCTGGCGGCACGCTTCGAGTAGGCACGCTTCGAGTAGGGCCCGGTCCGCACGCACACCCGTCCACTCGGACACCCCTCCGGGGCCTCCGCGGTACGACCGTACGATGGAGGAGGCCCAGTGCCGTATCCAAGGAGGATGACCGTGGCGGACGAGCTCTCGGAGAATCCGGAGACCCCGGAAACCGTGAACGCCGAAGCTGCCGAGGCCGACGCCGCGGCAGGCGAAGAGGCCGAGGAAGAGGCGATCAAGCAGCGCAAGAACGGGCTCTACCCGGGCGTGTCCGACGAGCTGGCCGAGAGCATGAAGTCCGGCTGGGCCGACACCGAGCTGCACGACCTGGAGCCGATCGCCCAGGTCGCCGAGACCGCCGCCCGCCGCGCCGCGCTCTCCGCGCGCTTCCCGGGCGAGCGCCTGGTCGTCCCCTCGGGCAATCTGAAGACGCGTTCGAACGACACGGACTACCCGTTCCGGGCGTCGGTCGAGTACACGTACCTGACCGGAAACCAGACCGAGGACGGCGTCCTGGTCCTGGAGCCGGAGGCCGAGGGCCACAAGGCGACGCTGTACCTACTGCCGCGCTCCGACCGCGAGAACGGCGAGTTCTGGCTCTCCGGCCAGGGCGAACTGTGGGTCGGCCGCCGCCACTCCCTGACCGAGTCCGAACGGCTGTACGGCATCCCGGTCTCGGACGTGCGCGAACTGGCCGCCCTCCTCAAGGAGGCCACCGGCCCGGTCCGCGTGGTCCGTGGCCACGACGTCGGCATCGAGACGGCCCTGCACGACAAGGTGACCGCCGAGCGCGACGAGGAACTGCGGGTCTTCCTGTCCGAGGCACGGCTCGTCAAGGACAGGTTTGAAATCGGCGAGCTGCAGAAGGCGGTCGATTCGACGGTCCGCGGCTTCGAGGACGTCGTACGCGTCCTGGACAAGGCCGAGGCCACCAGCGAGCGCTACATCGAGGGCACGTTCTTCCTCCGCGCGCGCGTGGAGGGCAACGACGTCGGCTACGGCTCCATCTGCGCCGCCGGCCCGCACGCCTGCACGCTGCACTGGGTCCGCAACGACGGCCCGGTCCGCTCCGGCGACCTCCTCCTGCTGGACGCGGGCGTCGAGACGCACACGTACTACACCGCGGACGTCACCCGCACCCTGCCGATCAACGGCCGCTACACCGAACTCCAGAAGAAGATCTACGACGCCGTGTACGACGCCCAGGAGGCGGGCATCGCGGCGGTGCAGCCGGGCGCGAAGTACCGCGACTTCCACGCCGCCGCACAGCGCGTGCTGGCCGAGCGGCTGGTGGAGTGGGGCCTCCTGGAGGGCCCGGTGGAGCGCGTCCTGGAACTCGGCCTGCAACGGCGCTGGACGCTGCACGGCACCGGCCACATGCTCGGCCTGGACGTCCACGACTGCGCCGCCGCGCGGACCGAGACGTACGTGGAGGGCGTGCTGGAGCCGGGCATGGTGCTGACCGTCGAGCCGGGGCTGTACTTCCAGGCCGACGACCTGACCGTGCCGGAGGAGTACCGGGGGATCGGGGCCCGCATCGAGGACGACATCCTCGTGACGGAGAACGGCAACGAGAACCTGTCCGCGGGGCTGCCCCGGCGGTCCGACGAGGTCGAGGCGTGGATGGCCGCACTGCGCGGCACCAACGGCTGACGCAGGCGTTCCGAGCGGCCGGGCACCTGGTGGTGCCCGGCCGTTGCCGTGCGCCCACGCGCGCGTGGGTGTGGGCTCTCGCTACGCGGACGGGGCGCCGGTCGGCAGCGAGTCCAGGAACAGCGCCCCCGCCAGCAGCCCCGCACTCCCCCGCGGGCTCCACGCGCGCGTGTGCAGGTCCGCGTCGAACGCGGCCAGGGCCGCCGCGCCCGCCTCCGTGGCCGTACCGCCCGCCTCCAGGACGCCCCGGGCGCCCGCCTGGACGTGGCGCAGCCCCAGCGGGCCCGCGGTGTGCAGGAGTTCGGTGTCCTGGAGGGTGGACATCACGGTGAGCAGGGCGTCGAGGCGGGCCTGATCCTCGGTCGCGCCGGCCGTGCGGGTCCTGGCCAGCGTCTCCAACGCCCGGCGTACGTGCGGGAATCCGGCCCGCGCCTCGCCCCGGGCGCCGGCCGCGCCGTACTTCGCCGAGACCGTGGAGCCGTGCGAGGGCCTGCGCGGGGCGCCCCGGTCGGGATGGCCGACGATCCGCTTGGCGGTCATGGCCACGTCGTAGGGCCTGGTCCGGGGGCCCAGGGCGGCCGCCGCGACCAGGAGGCCCAGCGCCCACAGGGCGCCCCGGTGGCCCGCGCCCGCGCGGCCCGCCGTGCGTTCCGCGGAGCGGCCGATCGCGCCGAGTTCGGCCCGCAGCTGCGGGGTGACGGCGCCGTTGCGGCGGCGGGCGGCGGCCATGGCCGCGAGGCCGGGCGCGAGCGCCCCGGCCGACCAGAGCAGGGTTCTGTGGTCGCGTCCGGCGGACCGGACGCCGAGATCGCGCGGGTCGGGCAGGCCCGGCTTGGGGAGCAGGGCCAGCTGCCCGGTGAGCGCGGCCACGGCGGCGCGCGCCAGTTCCTCGTCCTCGCGGCTGTTCATCGCCCGCGCCCTACGAGGAGGCCGAGGCCGACGGGCTCGGGCTGCCGCTCGGCGGGGAGGCGCCGTCGCTCGGCGGGGTGCCGCCGCCCCCGCTGCCCGCGCCGGTGTTCTCGGCGTCCGGGTCGATGCCGAGGGTCAGGAAGCCCTTGTAGCCCTTGGCCGGGTCCTTCTTGTGCACCGCCTTGAGGGTCAGCAGGCCGCTGGTGGCGCCGCCGCCGTCGTAGACCATGTCGTCGGCGAGGGCGGTGTAGGTGCCGGTGTGCTTCGCGTACGGCTCCAGGGCGAAGATCTCCTCGGCGATGTCGTCGGCGAAGAAGAGCTGGCCGGTGTAGTTGACCTTGCCGCCCTCGTAGGTGCCGTCCTCCTGCTCGCCGCCGGTGTGCACCTTGACGTGGATGTGGCAGGTGCGGGGGACGTACCAGCCGGGGAAGATCGTCTCGAACTTGACGACCCCGTTGGCGTTTGCGACCTGATATCCGCGCAGATAGGTGCTGTCGTTCGCGCTGTCGCCCTCTTCGCTCTCCGCGGGGACCGAACCGCTGGGGCTGGCGGTGGTGTAGCCGGAGTAGTAACCCCAGGCGTCGCAGTGCCAGATCTCCACGGCCGCGCCGGAGACCGGGGTGCAGCCGTCGGTGGAGTCGACCACGGTCAGCCGCAGGGTCAGCGGAACGCCGTCCTTGCCCTCGGTGAGGTTCTTCCGTACCAGGGCGCCGTCGAGGTAGTAGGGCCCTTCCGTGACGCTCGACATGAGCTGCGTGCAACTGCCGCTGCTCGCGGAGGCGGAGGCCGTGGCGCTCGTTTCGGCCCCGGTGGCCGTGTCGGCGAACGCCGACTGGTACCCGGCGACGGCGAGGCCGCCGGCCGCGACCGTCCCGCCGGTCACCACGATCGCGCGGCGTCTGGTGATGGTGGCGTTCCTGTGGTTTCCCGTCATACGCCGACGTTAGGAACGACGCCCGTCAGGAGCCTGAGCCGATCCTGTGCGCGACTTAAGGATGCGCACAACGTACGGGTGCCCCGAAGAGGCCGTTAAACGGCCATCAGGGGTGCGTCCTCGCGCCACTTGAGGATCTTGTCGAAGCTCACCACCGCGCCGCCCCGTCCCGGGGTGTTGCCGATGTGGACGTGGTCGGCGAGTTCCTTGATGAGGCCGAGGCCGCGGCCGTGTTCCGCGTCGGTGGCGGCCGGGCGGAGCGGCGGGCGGGCCCTGCCGGTGGGGAAGCCCGGGCCCGCGTCGGCCACTTCGATGCGGCACTTCTCGCCGTCGAGGTACGCCGTCACCCGGTACGCCTCCGAACCGCCGCCGGGCATCGCGGCACCGCCGTGCTCGACGGCGTTGGCACACGCCTCGCTGAGGGCCACCGAGAGGTCGTAGGAGACGTCCGGGTCGACGCCCGCGGTCTCCATGGTGCCGAGCAGCAGCCGTCTCGCGAGAGGCACGCTGGCGGCCTCACGCCGCAAGTGAAGTGACCACCAGATGCTCATGCTCCAGCCTCCTGGCCGCCGCGGCTCGACATACCGTTACCTATTGCCAGCCTCACCCCGATGCAATCGCCCGATCGCCGTGATACCGCCCATAGGGCGGATGCGCGGGCGGCAGGAATCGGTGTATAGGCCCGTGACATTGCGGTCTTGTCGTACTTTTTGACACTCTTTTATGGGGCCTTCTTCCGTAACCGCGCACATGCCACCTTGCGGACCTGCCGTATGGGGCCCGTAAGGCCAGTGCGATGATGAGCCCGCCATGTCTCCCCGCCAGCCGCGTACGGCGCGCTCCGGAGTCGACCTCCGGGTTCTGAGGGCCGCGGTCTTCGCCGCGGTCTGCGTCGTGCTGGCCGCCGCGGGGCACGGGCTGGCCTCCTGCGCGGCCGTGCCGCCGTGGACGCTGGCCGCGGGCTTCCTCACCGTGTTCGGCGTCGCGACGGCGCTCGCCGGGCGGGAACGGACGCTGCCGGGCATCGTCGTGGTGCTCGCCGTCGGCCAGACCGCCCTGCACACGCTCTTCGGGCTCGGCCAGCACGCCGCCGGGGTCGCCGGCGCGTCCGGTACGTCGATGGCGGGCATGCCCGGGATGTCGGCGACCGGCACCGACGCGACGCTCGTGGCGCGGGCCGCACGGCTGCTCTGCGGGGCCTCCGCGGCGACGCTCAGCCCGGCCCGGGCCCAGCGCATCCTGACCGAGGCCCGGCTCGGCACGGGCACCTCGCCGCACGCCTCGGACGCGCTGTCGTCGACGGCGGGCTCCTCCGCGTCCGCGCTGCCGTCCGTGCTGCCCTCGCTGCCCATGCTGCTGGGCCACGTGCTCGCGGCCGTCGCCGCCGGGTGGATGCTGCGCCGCGGGGACATGGCGCTGCTGCGGCTCATGCGGCTGTCCGCGGGCATCGCCGAGGGGGCGCCCGTACGGGCCCTGCGCGCCGCCCTCACGCTCGTACGCGCCCTGCTGGCCGGGCTCCCCGGCGCGCCCGACGCCCGGCCGCGCGCGCTGTGCACCGCGCCGCCCGTGCCGCCGAAGCCGCGCACGAGCGCGCTCCAGCACACGGTGATCCGGCGCGGGCCGCCCTTGCCCGCCGCGCCCGCCCTCGCTCTCTGACGCCGCGCGCCGCCCCACTGCAACGAACCGACCGAAGAAGCAGCCGTCTTCCGCGCTCGTCCGACGTCTGTGCCGTCGGGTCCGTTCGTGTCGTGAAGGGTGCCGTCGCGCGCCACGCGCGTGTGCCCGTCGGTACGCGTGCCCTTCACCGTCACGAACCCACTCGAAGCGGAGTACTCCCTTCATGCAGTTCCCGAAGGCTTCCTCGAAGTTCCCGAAGGCCCGTCTCGGCGCCGCCGGTATCGCCGCCGCCACCGCCGTACTGGCCCTGGCGGGCCCCGCCTCCGCGCACGTCAGCGTGGAGCCCGAGGGCACGGCGCCCCAGGGCGGTTACGCGATCATCGACTTCCGGGTCCCCAACGAACGCGACGACGCCTCGACCACCAAGCTTGAGGTGTCCTTCCCGACCGACACGCCGTTCGTGGACGCCATGCCGCAGCCCGTCGAGGGCTGGAAGGCGAAGGTCACCACGACCAAGCTCGACAAGCCGGTCACCGTCAGCGGCCAGCAGATCGAGGAGGCCGTCTCCAAGGTGACCTGGACGGCCACCGGCAAGGGCATCGAGCCGGGCTACTTCCAGAAGTTCCCGCTCGCCGTCGGCCCGCTCCCCGCCAAGGCCGACGAGGTCGCCTTCAAGGCCCTCCAGACGTACGACAACAAAGAGGTCGTCCGCTGGATCGAGGTCCAGCAGGAGGGCGCCGCCGAGCCCGAGAACCCCGCCCCGGTGCTCACTCTGACCGCCGCCACCGCCGCCGACGGCCACCACGGCTCCGCGACCGCCGAGGACGCCGCCGAGGAGACCTCCACCACGGCCGCCGCCGACACGACCGCCGGTTCCGACGGCAGTGACACCACCGCGCGCGTGCTCGCCGTCGTCGGCATCGTCGTCGGTGCGGCGGGCGTGGCCTACGGCGTCCTGGCCGGCCGCCGCCGCACCACCACAGAAGCCTGACGCCACTCATCCCTCCGGAGGACGCCGCCGCTGCCGTACGACGACGAAGCCGTACGGCGGCGGCGGTGCCCCCGGGCCCCCACCGCTGAATCCGGGACATTTTTCCTATGCGCAAGAAAAAAACCCTCGCCGCGTCCGCCCTGCTCGTCGCCGCCGCCTTCACGCTGACCGCTTGCGGTTCCGGTGACGACAGCAACGACCCCGTGGCCGTGGTGTCCGAGGAGGGCGCCTCGACCAAGGACGCCACCGTTCTGGACACGCCGTTCACCAAGCCGGACCTCGTCCTCACCGACTCCGAGGGCAAGAAGTACGACTTCCGCGCCGAGACCAAGAACAAGCCGACGCTGATCTACTTCGGCTACACCCACTGCCCCGACATCTGCCCGCTGACGATGAACAACATCGCCGTCGCCAAGAAGTCGCTCTCCAAGGCGGACCAGGCCAAGCTCCGCATCGTCTTCGTCACCACCGACCCGGCCACCGGCACCGCCCCCGAACTCGCCAAGTGGCTCAAGGGCATCGATCCGCAGATCGTCGGCCTGACCGGCGACTTCTCCACCATCCAGGCCGCCGCCCGCTCGATCGGCATCTCCGTCGAACCGACGCACAAGGACAAGAACGGCAAGGTCGTCTCCACGCACGGCACCCAGGTCATCGCCTTCTCGCCGAAGACCAACGGGGGGTACGTGATCTACGACCAGGACGCCACCGTCGACGACTACACCAAGGACCTCCCCAAGATCATCAAGGGGGAGAACCCGTGAGCCTGCGGCGCTGCGCATTCGTGCTCACCGCGGGGCTCGTGCTGGCCGGGTGCGGCGGCGGCTCCGGCTCGGCCAAGCCCGAGGTGAAGGTCAGCGGCGCGTACATGCCCGCGCCGCCCACGGCCGACCTCGCGGCCGGCTACCTGGTCGTCACCGACTCCGGCGGCGCCGACACGCTCACCTCCGTGACCAGCGCCGACGCCAAGACCGTCACCATGCACTCCACCAAGGGCGGCGAGATGACGGAGGAGACGTCGTTCGCGGTGCCCGCGGACGGCACGCTCACCTTCGCCAGCGGCGGCAACCACCTGATGTTCGAAAACCTCGCCCGCAAACCGGCCCAGGGCGAGAACGTGTCCGTGGAACTGCACTTTGCCAAGTCCGGCACCGTCAAGGTCGAGATGCCGGTCAAGTCCCCGACGTACAACCCGAAGACCGGACACTGAGGGAGGGATCACCGTGACACAGGCCACCGCTTCCCAAGGGGCCTCGCCAGGGGAAGCCGCTGTACGCACACGTACAGGTGCCGTACCGCGAAAGCGCGCCCCACGCGCGCGTGCCGTGCGGGCGCTGCTGGTGCTGCTGTTCGCCGCGGCCGGGCTGCTGCTCGGCACGGCCGCGCCCGCGTCCGCGCACGCCGCCCTGACCGGCAGCGATCCCCTCCAGGGAACGGTGGCCGCCAAGGCACCCACCCAGGTCTCGCTCACCTTCTCCGAGAAGGTGACCCTGGCCGACGACTCCCTGAAGGTCCTCGACCCCAAGGGCAAACGCGTCGACACCGGCAACCCCGGCAACCTGACCGGCACGACGTATGGCGTCCCGCTGCGCTCGGGGCTGGCCAAGGGCACCTACACCGTCAGCTGGCACGTGGTGTCGGCGGACAGCCACCCGGTCGCCGGCGCCTTCACCTTCTCCATCGGCGCGCCCTCCACGACCACCGTCTCGGACACCGGCGAGAACGCGGGCGGCGGGGTCGTCGGCGACCTCTACGGCTTCGGGCGGTACGTCTCCTACGCCGGGTTCATCGTGCTGGTCGGCGGCGCGGCCTTCGTGCTCGTGTGCTGGCCGCGCGGCGCCGGGGTGCGGGTGATGCAGCGGTTCGTGGTCTCCGGCTGGCTCGCGCTCACCGCGGCGACGCTCGCGCTGCTGGTCCTGCGCGGCTCGTACACCGATTCGGGCAAGGTCTCCGACATCTTCGACCTCAGCCTGGTCGGGCCCGTGCTCCAGACCAAGGCGGGCGCCGCCCTGGTCTCCCGGCTGCTGCTCCTGGCGGCCTCGGCCATGTTCATCGCGGTGCTCTTCGGGGCGTACGCGCGCCAGGACGAGCCGGCGGACGCGGACGCGGGCACGCGCGCGCAGGGCGACGCCGAGGAGGACGCCGCGGACGGCGGTGTCGACAGGCGCGACCTCACCTTCGGGCTCGCCATCGGCGGCACCGTCATCTCGGCGGGCCTCGCGGCGACCTGGGCGATGGCCGAGCACGCCTCCACGGGCATCCAGACGGGCGTGGCGATGCCCGTCGACGTCGTCCACCTCCTGTCCGTCGCCACGTGGCTGGGCGGCCTCTCAGCGCTTCTCCTGGCCCTCTACAAGGTCCCGGCCATCGAGTCCGCGGCGGTGCGCCGGTTCTCGCGCGTCGCGTTCGGCAGCGTGCTGCTGCTGGCCGCGACCGGCATCTACCAGGCGTGGCGCCAGCTCGGCTCGTGGTCGGCGCTCACCGACACGGCGTACGGGCAACTGCTGCTCGTGAAGGTCGGCCTGGTCGCCGTCCTCGTCGGGATCGCCTCCATCTCGCGGCGCTGGACGGCCCGGCTCGCGGACACCGACACGCTCACGGACGCCTCGGCGGCGGAGTCCGCGGCCGACGACACGCGCGTGCCGGTCGCGGCAGCCCGGGTCTCCGGCGCGGTGGCCAAGGCGTCCTCCTCGGGTACGACGGTGGGTACGACGGCCAAGGCGCCCAAGGGCGGCAAGGGCGGCGGTAAATCCGGTGATCCGCGGCGCGCCGAGCAGCTCGCCCGGCAGAAGGCCGCCGCGGCCGCCGCGAAGGCCCGCCGGATCCGCGACGCGGACCCGCTGCGCGCCGGACTGCGCCGCTCGGTGTTCGCCGAGACGGGCGTCGCGATCGTGCTGCTCGCCGTCACCACCGTCCTGACGACCACCGAACCCGGCCGTACGGAGGAGATCGCCAAGGCGGCCACGTCCGCGGCCGGTACCTCGAAGAGCACCGGCGAGATCTCGCTCAAGATCCCCTTCGACACCGGCGGCACGGACGGCAAGGGCACCGCCGAGGTCACCCTCGACCCGGCCGCCGTCGGCCTCAACGAGATGCACGTCTACGTGTCCACCCCCGCGGGCAAGGCGTTCGACGTCCCCGAGGTCAAGGTCGCCCTCACCCTCGGCACCAAGGACATCGGCCCGCTGCCCGTGACCCTCGACCGCATCGCCACCGCGCACTGGGCGGCGACCGGGCTCCAGATCCCCCAGGCGGGCGACTGGTCCGTCGCGGTGACCGTACGGACGTCCGACATCGACCAAGTGACCGTGACCAAGAACGCGCAGATCGGCTGAACCACACCATGCAGGACGCCGCCGGGAACCGACCGTCCGGGCCATCGGAGCCCGCGAAGCCCTCCAAGCCCTCCAAGCCCTCCAAGACTTCCGGAAAGACCGCCAAGGGTGCCGCCCCGGAAAACGGCACCACAAAAGAGGGAGCCGTTTCCGAAACCACCGACATTAAGTCGCCGGGTTCCTCCGAAACCTCCGAGCCCCCCAAGCCCCCCAAGGGCGCCCTCTCCCGCCGTCGGCTGCTCGGTACCGCCGGCGCCACCGGGCTCGTACTCGGTGCGGCCGGAAGCGCCGCCGGGTACGAGGCCGCGGCCGACGACAGGCCGACGCCGCTGACCTCGGTCGGCGCGGACATGGCAATGTTTCACGGGAAACATCAGCCGGGCATCACCAACGCCCTCCAGGCCCGCGGCCATCTCGTCGCCTTCGACCTCGCGGCCGGAGCGGGCCGCACGGAGGCCGCCGCCCTGCTGCGCCGCTGGTCGGCGACCGCCCAGCGGCTGATGGCGGGGGAACCGGCCGCGCAGGACGACACCTCCGTCGCCCGTGACGCCGGCCCCTCCTCCCTGACGGTCACCTTCGGCTTCGGCCACAGCTTCTTCACCCGGACCGGGCTGGAGAAGCAGCGCCCGGTCTCGCTCGACCCGCTGCCGGACTTCTCCTCGGACCACCTCGACAAGAACCGCAGCAACGGCGACCTGTGGGTCCAGATCGGCGCCGACGACGCCCTGGTCGCCTTCCACGCCCTGCGCGCGATCCAGCGGGACGCGGGCAGCGCGGCCCGCGTCCGCTGGCAGATGAACGGCTTCAACCGCACCCCGGGCGCCACCGCCCACCCCATGACCGCCCGCAACCTCATGGGCCAGCTCGACGGCACCCGCAACCCGAAGCCGACCGAGTCCGACTTCGACGAGCGCGTCTTCGTGCCCTCCTCCGTCACGAAGGACCCCGCCTGGATGGCGAACGGCTCCTATGCCGTCGTACGCCGGATCCGCATGCTCCTCGACGAGTGGGAGAAGCTCTCGCCGCACACGCAGGAGAACGTCATCGGCCGCCGCAAGGCCAACGGGGCGGCCCTCAGCGGCGGCACCGAGACGACCGCGATGGACCTCGACAAGACCGACGCCCAGGGCAACCTGGTCGTGCCCATCAACGCGCACGCCCGGATCTCCCGGCCCGACCAGAACGGGGGCGCGGCCCTGCTGCGCCGCCCGTTCTCGTTCCACGACGGCTTCGACGACGACGGCGTACCGGACGCGGGCCTGCTGTTCGTCTGCTGGCAGGCCGACCCGCTGCGCGGCTTCGTCACGATCCAGCGCAAACTCGACCGCGGCGACGCCCTGTCCCAGTACATCCGCCACGAGGCCAGCGGCCTGTTCGCGGTGCCGGGCGGGGCGGCGGAGGGGGAGTACGTGGGGCAGCGGCTGCTGGAGGCGTGACCGGAGGTGCGGTGGGGGTGCGGGAGGCGCGGGGGGGGCGCGGCGGTGCCGTAGAACGTGTCGTGGAACAACGACGTACGGGCCGGGTGGGTCACCCACACGGGCCACAGTGGCCGCTGTTTCCCCGAGGTTACGCCGAGTCCCCTCGGGGCCATTAGGGTGAGGCCATGCCAGCCAGCTATGTGTACCTCGGTCCGGAGGGCACCTTCACGGAGGTCGCCCTGCGGACGCTGCCGGAGGCCGCGACCCGCGAGCTCGTGCCGATGGTGTCGGTTCCGGCCGCGCTCGACGCCGTGCGCGGCGGCGAGGCCGAGGCCGCCTTCGTGCCGATCGAGAACTCGGTGGAGGGCGGCATCACGACCACGCTGGACGAGCTGGTCGCGGGCGAGCCGCTGATGATCTACCGCGAGGTGCTGCTCTCCATCACCTTCGCGCTGCTGGTGCGGCCCGGCACGAAGCTGACGGACATCAAGACGGTCACCGCGCACCCGGCCGCCCAGCCGCAGGTCCGCAACTGGCTCAAGGCCCACCTCCCCGAGGCCCTGTGGGAGTCGGCCGCCTCGAACGCGGACGGCGCCCGGCTGGTCCAGGAGGGCCGCTACGACGCGGCGTTCGCGGGCGAGTTCGCCGCCGAGCGGTACGGGCTGGCGGCCCTGGAGACCGGCATCCACGACGCGGAGAACGCCCAGACGCGCTTCGTGCTCGTGGGGCGTCCGGCCCGGCCCGCCGCCCCGTCCGGCGCCGACAAGACGTCCGTGGTCGTCTGGCAGCGCGACGACCACCCCGGCGGACTGCGCGACCTGCTCGCCGAGTTCGCCGTCCGCGGGATCAACCTGATGCTGCTCCAGTCCCGCCCGACCGGCGAGGGCATCGGTAATTACTGCTTCTGCATCGACGCGGAGGGCCACATCACCGACCGGCGCGTGGCCGAGGCGCTGATGGGCCTCAAGCGCGGCAGCCTCCAGGTGCGCTTCCTGGGCTCGTACCCGCGCGCGGACGTCGGCGTGGACGGCGTACGGCCGCTGCACCCCGGGACGTCGGACGAGGCGTTCGTGTCGGCGGCGGACTGGGTGGCGCGGTGCCAGGACGGCCGGTTCTGAGCACGAGTCGGCGTCTGCGGGCCGTTCTGAGCAGTACTAACTGCGGATTTTCTTTCTCCACAGAAGTTATCCACAGGCCACCTTCTCGACCTGGGGACAAGTCGATATGGGCGTGCCGAGTTGTCGACAAATCGCTGTACTGACTGCCGGTTCGTCCACCGCCCCTCCAACCTCAGTTGTCCACCTGTTTCTCCCGGTGACCACTTTGGAGCGACCCTTTTCCACTCGAAAGTGCGCTTGATGACGGTTTGAACCGTGAATTCTGCGTTTCGCGCGAAGTCCCGGAAATGATCAAGGAAGAAATCCACAGCCCCTCGAAGACCCTGTGGATAACTTTCCCGCGCTTGTGGACGACTGTGGACAACCGAAGCTCAAATCCCCTTCCCCACAAGGAAGTCGAGTCAACGGACCGCACTCCGACCACCCCTTGCGAGGGCCTCCGCCCGCCCGATTGACGCGACAGCGCCACCACGCGCGTACAGCTTGAATTCACCCTTAAACGCCCATAACGAACCATCACGCAATTCCCAGTCGTGAGCGTGAACCCCGCACCGGTAGCCTTGGGGGGTGATTGACCTACGCCAGCTCCGTGAGGACCCCGACCGTGTTCGCGCCTCCCAGCGCGCCCGTGGAGAGGACGTCGCCCTCGTCGACGCCCTCCTCTCCGCCGACGAGCGGCGCAGGTCGTCCGGTGTCCGCTTCGACGAGCTCCGTTCCGAGCAGAAGGCGCTCGGCAAGCTGATCCCCCGGGCCACCGGCGACGAGAAGGCCGAGCTGCTCCAGAAGGCGAGCCGGCTCGCCGCGGACGTCAAGGTGGCGGACGCGGAACAGCACGAGGCGGACGAGGAGGCCAAGCGGCTGCTGCTGCAGCTGGGCAACCTGGTCCACCCGGACGTGCCGGTCGGCGGCGAGGAGGACTTCGTCGTCCTGGAGACGCACGGCACGATCCGCGACTTCGCCGCCGAGGGCTTCGAGCCCAAGGACCACCTGGAACTGGGCGAGGCGCTGGGCGCGATCGACGTCGAGCGCGGCGCGAAGGTCTCCGGCTCGCGCTTCTACTACCTGACGGGCGTCGGCGCCCTGCTCGAACTGGCGCTCGTGAACGCGGCGATCACCCGCGCGACCGAGGCCGGTTTCACGCCGATGCTGACCCCCGCGCTGGTCCGCCCGCGCGCGATGGAGGGCACCGGCTTCCTCGGCCAGGCCGCGGAGAACGTGTACCACCTGGAGAAGGACGACTTCTACCTGGTCGGCACCTCGGAAGTGCCGCTCGCGGCCTACCACATGGACGAGATCCTCGACGCCGAGCGGCTCCCGCTGCGGTACGCGGGCTTCTCGCCGTGCTTCCGGCGCGAGGCGGGCACCTACGGCAAGGACACCCGCGGCATCTTCCGCGTCCACCAGTTCGACAAGGTCGAGATGTTCTCGTACGTCGACCCCGAGGACGCCGAGAACGAGCACAAGCGGCTCCTGGAGTGGGAGAAGGAGTGGCTGACGGCCCTCGGACTGCCCTTCCAGGTGATCGACGTGGCCTCGGGCGACCTGGGCGCGTCGGCGTCGCGCAAGTACGACTGCGAGGCGTGGATCCCGACGCAGGGCAAGTACCGCGAGCTGACGTCGGCGTCCAACTGCGACGGCTTCCAGGCCCGCCGGCTGTCCGTCCGCATGCGCGACGGCAAGAAGGTGCAGCCGCTGGCGACGCTGAACGGCACGCTGTGCGCGGTGCCGCGGACGATCGTGGCGCTCTTCGAGAACCACCAGCTGGCGGACGGGTCGGTGCGCGTTCCGGAAATACTGCGGCCGTATTTGGGCGGCCGGGAGGTTCTGGAACCGGTCGCGGCACGGTGAGCGGGTCGGCTGCGTCGGGCTCGGGCTCGGGTTCGGGTTCGGGCCTGGGTTCGGGCTCGGGCCTGGGTTCGGGCTCGGGCCTGGGTTCGGGCTCGGCGGGTGGCTCGGTCTCGGGCTCCAGTTTCGGCTCGGGCTCGGGCTCGGGGTCGGCGGGTGGCTCGGGTTCCAGCCCGGGCTCCGGTGCTGGCTCGGGTTCTGGCTCGGGCGCGCCCGGGTTTCCGTATCGGCTGATCGCGACCGATCTCGACGGGACGCTGCTGCGGAGCGACGAGACCGTCTCGCGGCGCACGCGGGACGCGCTCGCCGAGGCCGCCGCGGCCGGTGCCGCGCACATCGTCGTCACCGGGCGGGGCGCGCAGTGGACCCGGCACATCCTGGACGACCTCGGCTACACCGGACTCGCGGTCTGCAGCCAGGGCGCACAGGTGTACGACGCCGGGGCGCACCGCCTGCTGACGTCGGTGACCCTGGACCGGCAGATCGCCGCGCTCGCCCTGGCGAAGATCGAGGCGGAGACGGGTCCGCTGCTCCTGGCCGCGGCCCGCGCGGGCCTGGACGGCGAACTGCTGAAGGGCCCCGGCTACGACTTCGACGGGCCGCTCACGGTCACGCCGTTCACGGACGTGTCGGACCTGTGGTCGGCGCCACTGAGCAAGATCTACATCCAGCATCCGTCGCTGTCGGACGACGAGTTGGCGGACGCGGCACGGCAGGCCGCCGGCGGGTTCGTCTCGGTGACGATGGCGGGACAGGGGATCGTCGAGCTGCTCCCGCTGGGCCTGTCCAAGGCCACCGGTCTCTCGCTGGCCGCGCGCCGTCTGGGCGCGAAGTCCGGCGACACGATCGCCTTCGGCGACATGCCGAACGACGTGCCGATGTTCACCTGGGCGTCCTACGGCGTGGCCATGGCGAACGCGCACGACGAGCTGAGGGCGGCTGCGGACGAGGTGACTTCGTCGAACGACGAGGACGGGGTCGCCGTGGTGGTCGAGCGATTGTTGGGCGGCGTGGGGGCTTAGTCGCTACGGGTTCGGTCGCGTTTCGGTCGCGACGGCCGCGGGTGGTGTGGGGCTGATCGCGGAGGATGCACGGATCGAACGTGCGCGGGGTTGCCCCCGACCACGGCTTAGCAAGCCGGTGCCTTGCCTCTCGGCCAATCCTCCGGGTGGGCGGCCCGCACGACCTGACGTCGCGCGCTCGAAGCGGCCGCCCCGGGCAACTCTCGTGGAGGCGGGTTCGACGGAGGGGTAACTACTCCGGGACCCGCCGCGGGCTGCCCTGTCGGGAGCCCGGCGTACTGCCGTGCATGGACATCGCCGTGGCTCCTCTCCCAGACTGCGGCGCCGACGCGCTCCGGCGTGGTGGACACAACCACTGTGCCTGGAGGGCGGGTTCGGCGCCACCGAATAAAACCGGGACGGAGCCCGGCCCTGATCTGAATGGGAGCCCGTCTCGGAATGGGAGCCCGTCCGGAACCGGGCCAGAACCAGGCCGACTACCGGCGGCGCCACTTGCGGCGGCGGGCCTTGCTGAAGAACCAGCCGGCGGGCGGCTCGTCGGACCGCCACGGCTGCGGGCCCGGTGCCTCGTCGCGCCAGCGCGCGGTCAGCATCCGGGCGCGGGCCGACGGCTCCTTGGCGTCCGCCGACCGTATGAAGTCCTCGTCGAACACGACGCCTTCCCAGGTGTCCCCGGCCCCGGCCTCCCCGGTCCCGTCGCCCTGTGCTGCTTCCGCTGCCATCCCCTTCGTCCTCCCTGCTGTGCATCCCCTTTGCACCATGGTGCTCGTACAGACGTGAAGCCGACGTCAAGAAGCCCACGGGCAACGTGAGAAAGCCCTGAAAGTCCCGAACCCGAGGCCCGCCCCGGGCTCCACGCGCGCGTGGAGCCCCGTCCGAGCCGCGCAGCCCCCGGAGGAATCCCCGGAGGAATTCCTGGAGGGCCCGTCACTCCTCCCCGGCCAGCTTCAGTGACCGCAGTTTCTGGCCCGCGTACCAGGTCGCCGTCACGGTCACGCCGACCAGGAGCACCGTGGCGAGGGGGAGCCCCACGTCCGAGGTGACGAGGTCGCTTTCGGTGACCTTGTGGGCCACGGCGAGGGACCACTGCTGGATGCTGAGCGTGCGCGCCCCGTCCACCAGGGAGCCGAACAGCGCCTCCCACACGAGCGCGTAGACGAGCCCGAAGATCACCGCGTGCCTGCTGACCGTGCCGAGCAGCAGGAAGACGGCGGCGTAGGCGATGGAGGCGACCAGGGCGGCCACGGTGTAGGCGACGGCGATCTGCTGGCCGTTGCCGTTGAGGATCATGCCCGCGACGAACGTGGGCAGCGCGGAGAACGCCATGGTGACGGCGATTGCGACGATCAGCTTGGTGAAGATGATCGTCGGCCGCTTCACCGGCTTGGACAGCAGGTACACCACCGAGCCGTCGTCGATCTCCGGCCCGATCGCGCCCGTACCCGCGATGACGCCGATGATCGGCACCATGGTGGCCAGTCCGAGCCCGCCCAGCAGGTCGGCGGCGGTCTGGTCGTCCGCTCCGGTCAGCGCCCGTACGACGAGCGAGATGACGATCAGGAGGGCGGGCAGGGCGCCCAGGATGAGGGCCCGGCGGCGGCCGAGGAGGCCGCGGTAGGTGAGCCGGGCGACCGTGGGGTCGTACATTTTTGGACCTCCTACGCCGCGACGAGATACGAGAAGACGGATTCCAGGGACTCGTCGGACGGGGAGACCGTCAGGAGCCGGATGCCGTGGTCCTTGGCCACGCGCGGCAAGAGGGCGGTGAAACGGCCGAAGTCGACGGCCTGGACGCGCAAGGCGCCCTCCTTGAGGTCGACCTCGATGCCGGCCGTGGACGGGTCGGCGATCAGCGCGGCCGCGAGCGCGCGGTCGTCGCTGGAACGCACCAGATAGCGGTGCGGCCGGTCGGTCATGAGGCGCCGGATCCGCCGGAAGTCGCCGCTGGCGGCGTGCCGTCCGGCGACGATCACCTCGATGTGGGCGGCGAGTTGTTCGACCTCTTCAAGGATGTGCGACGAGAACAGCACGGTGCGGCCCTCGGCGCCCATGCGCCGCAGCAGGTCCATAAGCTGCATGCGCTGACGCGGGTCCATGCCGTTGAAGGGCTCGTCCAGAAGGAGGAGCGCGGGGTCGTGTACGAGGGCGCTGGCCATCTTCACGCGTTGGCGCATGCCCTTGGAGTACGTGGAGATCTTGCGGTCCTGGGCGTACTCCATCTCGACGGTCGCCAGGGCCTGTTGGGCCGCCTTCGCGCCCAGGCCGTGCAACTCGGCGTTGGCGACGACGAATTCGCGGCCCGTAAGGAAGTCGTACATCGCCTCCCGCTCGGGGACGATGCCGATGTGCCGGTAGATCTCCTCGTTGCGCCACACGGGCCGGCCGTCGAGGGTGACGGATCCCGTGGAGGGGGCGAGGAAACCGGCCATCATGTTGATGAGGGTGGACTTTCCGGCGCCGTTCGGGCCGAGCAGGCCGGTGACGCCGGGGCCGACGGCCATGGTGACGTCGTTGACGGCGACCACGTTGCCGAACCAGCGGGAGACGTGGTCGATGGAGAGCGTGGTCACAGGCCCGCCTTTCGGTAGCGGCGCATCAGGAGGGCGTAGCTGCCCGCGACGAGCCCGAGGACGCAGACGACGTAGACGCAGCCCTGGGCGGCGGAGACGTCGTTCAGGCCGGGGAAGGTGGACGGCGCGCCCAGGAAGGCGTTCTGGACACCCGCGATGAGCGTGATGGGCGAGAAGAGCCCGAACCACGGGACGGCCGAACTGCTGCCCTGGACGTCGGCGATGGCCTGGAGCGTGGAGACGGCCCCGTAGGAGACGGTCAGGACGGCGATGACGGCCGCGATGCCGAAGCCGCGCCGGGGCGTGAGGGCCGCGATGACCAGGCTGATGCCCGCGAACAGCAGGGAGAGCAGCGCCACGGAGACCACCGCCTGGGCGAATCCCTTGGTCTGATCGACGAAATCGAGTTTGGCGAGCAGGGCGCCCACATACAGGACGACGAGCGGGGCGCACGTCAGGATGAAGATCGCCGAGGTGAGGGACGCGTATTTGGCGCGTACGTAGTCGGCGGTCTCGATCGGCCGTGAGAAGTACAGCGGTACGGTCCTGAAGCGCAGGTCGCGCGAGACGGACTGCGGCGCCTGGGAGGCCACGTAGAGGCCGATGACGGCCTGCATGATGATCGCGTAGCGGGTGTAGGCGACGGGCAGTTCGTGCGCCTTGGTGGCGACCGCGACCGCCACCATGATCAGTGCGGGGACGCACATCACGGCGAACAGGATCATCGGCAGCACCTTGGACTTCGCGGAGCGGCCGAGGCCGTAGGCGCCGCGCAGGGACTGCGAGTACAGCGAACGGCGGGCGTAGGCGCGGCCCAGGCGCGGGCCGTCGTAGCCGCGGTAGCCGATGTCGTGGATACGGGTCTGGTCGGTACTGGTCCGATCGGTACGGGTCTGGTCGCCGGGCTGGGCGACCTGGTGCTCAACCGCCATGGACGGCCGCCTCCTTGTGCTGCGTCGCGGTGCCGGTCTGTGCCTCGTGCTGATCGTCCTGTTGCTCGCCCTGCTCGTCCTGCTCGTCCTGGAACACCTCGGCGATGTGGTGCCGGCGCTGTTCCATGCGCACCAGGCCGAGGCCGAGGTCGACGACGACGTCACGGACGAGGTCGTAGGTCTCCTCGCCTGCCGCCTTGAGCAGCAGGACGTGTCCGGCGCCCGGGAGGCCGGCGCCGCTGTCGAAGGCGGTCACCCCGCGCGCGTGGAGCGCGTCGCGCACCGCGAGGGTGCCGTTGGGGTGGGTGTCGCTGTCGGTGACCTCGACGGCGAGGGTGGTGGTGGTCCGGGTGAAGTCGGTGGTGGAGCTGGAGCGCAGGAGTTTGCCGCCGTCGATGACGACGACGTGGTCGCAGGTGCGTTCCAGTTCGCCGAGCAGGTGCGAGGTGACCAGGACCGAGATGCCGAAGTCGGTGTGGATGCGGCGGATCAGGCCTAGCATGTCGTCGCGGCCGACCGGGTCGAGGCCGTTGGTCGGCTCGTCCAGGAAGACCAGCTTGGGGTCGTGGACGAGGGCCTGGGCGAGCTTGACGCGCTGCTTCATGCCCGTGGAGTAGCCGCCGATGGGGCGGTAGCGCTCCTCGTACAGGCCGACGTGGCGCAGGGTGTCGGCGGTGCGCTCACGGGCCGCGGTGGGCGGCAGGCCGGACATGCGGGCCATGTGCACGACGAACTCGGTGGCCGAGACGTCGGGCGGCAGGCAGTCGTGCTCGGGCATGTAGCCGACCTGCTCGCGGATGGCGGCGCCTTCGGTGGCCACGTCGAGTCCGAGCACGGCGGCCCGGCCCTCGCTGGCCGGGGACAGACCCAGCAGGATCTTGATCAGGGTGGACTTGCCGGCGCCGTTGGCCCCGACGAGTCCGGTCACACCGGCTCCGACGTCCACGGACAGCCGGTCGAGAGCGGTCACCCTGGGGTACCGCTTGCTCAGGCTTTCGGTCGCGATCACAGTCACACCTCCGAAGGTAGTGACCTGCGCCACGCCGGTCGTCAGCCCGCAGAGTTGTCTGCGCGTCAGACTTCAGGCGTACGGGCCCGTAGGGGATCCCTGCCTGAGAGGGACTCGGTGTCTCGGGGATTTCCCTGATTGTCCGGGGGTTGTGCCTGGTTGCCCGGTGGGGGTGTCCCTGGTTCCGGCGAAAACCGTTGACGCAGCCGCCGACGACTGTCACATTGATCAGTGTCAGCGTGCGACGGGGCGGCCACGCTCCGCGACCACCGACGGCAGACACGGCAGGCACGACAGACACACGGGCGCGCACAGGTGGTGGGCGCACAGACGGCAGACGGCAGGACGACACCGGGACAACGACGACGGCACGGCGGGGGTACCGATGGGGGCAGGGGTATGACGACGACAGCGGCGGGCGGGACGGCAGCGGGCAGGACGGCGGCAGCGGTGGGCGGGCAGCAACGTCGACTCTCCGCCGAGCTGCGGGGGTTCGCCCGCGTACAACGGCTCGCGTACGAGTGCGCGGAGGCGGTCGCGGCGCGGCTGGAGCCGGGAGTGACCGAGCGCGAGGCGGCGCGCATGCAGCGGGAGTGGCTGCGCGAGCGCGGGGTGCGGGACTGGTTCCATCTGCCCTTCGCCTGGTTCGGGGACCGGACGGCGTTCGTGAACTTCCGGGTCCCGCTCCAGTTCTTCCCCACCGGCCGCCGGCTGGAGCCGGGCATGCCGTTCATCCTCGACCTCGCGCCCGTGTACCAGGGGTACACGACGGACGTCGGCTACTCGGGCTCCCTCGGCGCCAACCCCGTCCAGGAGAAGCTGATCGCCGACCTCCGGCTCCACCGCGAACTGATCCTGCGCGAGGTGCGCGAGCGGCGCCCGCTGCGCGAGATCTACGAGGACGTGGACCGGCTCATGAACCGCCAGGGGTACACCAACCGGCACCGCGCCTACCCCTTCGGCGTGATCGCCCACAAGGTCGACCGGGTGCAGGAACGCCGCTGGTCACCAAGGGTGTTCGGGTTCGGCACCCAGTCCGTGAAGGGCCTGGCCTCCGACGCGCTGCACGGCCACCGCGAGGGCTGGTCCCCGCTGTGGTCGCCGTACCGCTTCTCCGACCATCCGCCGCAACCGGGGCTGTGGGCGGTCGAACCGCACCTCGGATTCCGGGGCACGGGCGCGAAGTTCGAGGAGATCCTGGTGGTCACCGACTCCAAGGACCCGCAGCAGAGCGCCTTCTGGCTGGACGAGGATCTGCCGCACACCCGTCGGTGGGCCGGACAGGGGGAGGGCGCATGACGATCGAGGGCGCGCGGGAGCGCCGGGTCGGGTCCGGCGAAGTGGAGCTGTGCGTCGCCGAGTTGGGCGACGCGGAGCAGCCGACGGTGATGCTCGTGCACGGCTACCCGGACAGCAAGGAAGTCTGGTCCGAGGTCGCCGTACGCCTCGCCGACGGCGGATTCCACGTCGTGCTGTACGACGTCCGGGGCCACGGCGGCTCCACGGCGCCGCGGCGGCTGCGCGGCGGGTTCACCCTGGAGAAGCTGACGGACGACTTCCTGGCGGTCGCCGACGCGGTCAGCCCCGGCCGGCCCGTGCATCTGGTGGGGCACGACTGGGGTTCGGTGCAGTCCTGGGAGTTCGTCACCGTCGCCCGCACCAAGGGCAGGATCGCGTCCTTCACCTCGATGTCGGGCCCCTCCCTGGACCACTTCGGCCACTGGCTGGGACGACGCCTGCACCGCCCGACCCCGCGCGCGCTGGGCCAACTCCTCGGCCAGGGCGCGAAGTCCTGGTACGTGTACGCGCTGCACACGCCCGTCCTGCCCGAACTGGCCTGGCGCGGCCCGCTGGGCAAGCACTGGCCCGCGGTACTGCGCCGCCTGGAGAAGCAGCCGCGTGACGCGGCCTACCCGACCTCGTCGCTGCCCACGGACGCGGCCCACGGCGCCTGGCTGTACCGGGACAACGTGCGGACGCGGCTGCGCGGTCCACGGCCCGACGCCTACGCGCACGCGCCCGTGCAGCTCATCACGCCGTTGAAGGACCCCTTCCTGTCGGAGCGGCTGTACGACGAGTTGGAGCGGTGGGCCCCGGATGCGGTGCGCCGTACGCTTCCGGCCGGGCACTGGATCCCGCGCACCCGGCCCGATCAACTCGCCGCCTGGATCACCGAGTTCGTGACCGGCGTCGAAGGCACCGCCGAGGACGGGCGGACCGCGCCCAAGGTGCCGGACGGACCGTACGCGGACCGGTTCGCCGGGCAGCTCGTGCTGGTCACGGGGGCGGGCAGCGGCATCGGGCGGGCCACGGCGTTCGCGTTCGCCGAGGCGGGCGCGCGCGTGGTCGCGGTCGACCGGGACGCGGAGAGCGCGGCCCGCACCGCGGAACTGGCCCTGCTGCTCGGGGCGTCAGGGGCCTGGGCGGAGACGGTGGACGTCGCCGACGAGCAGGCCATGGAGCAGCTGGCCGGGAAGGTCGCCGCCGAGTACGGGGTGGTCGACGTGCTGGTGAACAACGCCGGGATCGGCCTGTCCGGGGCCTTCCTCGACACGACCGCGGAGGACTGGCGCGGCGTCCTGGACGTCAACCTGTGGGGCGTCCTGCACGGCTGCCGCCTCTTCGGGAAGCAGATGGCGGGGCGCGGGCAGGGCGGTCACATCGTCAACGTGGCGTCGGCGGTCGCGTACCAGCCCTCGAAGGTGCTGCCCGCGTACAGCACCTCCAAGGCGGCGGTGCTGATGCTCAGCGAGTGCCTGCGCGCCGAACTGGCCGGACAGGGCATCGGGGTGTCGGCGATCTGCCCGGGCCTGGTGCACACGAACATCACGTCGACCGCGCGGTTCGCCGGAGTCGGCGCCGAGGAGCAGCAACGGCGGCGCAAGCGGGCGACTCTGCTGTACCGGCTGCGGGGTTATCCGCCGGAGAAGGTCGCGGCCGCGATCCTGCGCGCGGTCGCGCACAACCGGGCGGTCGTCCCGGTCACCCCCGAGGCACGCGGCGCCCGCCTGCTGTCCCGCTTCGCGCCCGGCGTCCTGCGCGCTATCGCCCGAGTGGAGCCACCGCTGTGAACGACGGGACGGCCGAGACAGCCGAGACGGCGGAGACGGCGGAGACGGCGGAGACGGCGAAGAACAGGATCGTGAACGGCGAACCCGCCACGCCCACCACCCCCCCCCCGCCCACCACGCCCACCACGCCCGCCACGCCCGCCACGCCCGCAGCGTCCGACGCCCCCGGCGAGCCGCACACGATCGCCCCCCGGCGCGTGTCCTTCGACTGGGAGCGGACGCCGCTGCACTGGATCCCGGACGAGCCGGTCGCCACCCAGG
>LJCV01000028.1 GCA_001298575.1 Actinobacteria bacterium OK074 | reverse complement strand
CGCCCCCCCCGGGGCCGCTTCGGACCAACAAGCCCCGGGGGGGGCGGGCCGCCGGGGGGGGCTGCCGCCCAAGGCCCGGCGGGGGGGGGGCCGGTTCAGACGAGGGGTACGCGTCTGAACCGGCCCGCCACCCGTAGTTCCGCCTCGATCCGGTCCGCCGTCGCCCGCAGCTGCGGCAGCACCTCGCGGACGCACTCCGCGCCCGTACGACGGCTGCTGTGCAGGCCGACGTTGACCGCGGCCACCACCCGCCCGCCCGCCTCCCGCAACGGCACCGCGACGGACACCAGCCCCTCCTCCAACTCCCCGTCCACCAGGGCGAATCCGTCCTCCCGTACGCCGTCCAGGACCGCCCGCAGCGCGACCGGGTCCGTGACCGTACGGGTGGTGAACGGGGCCAGGTCCGGCGGGAGTCGGTGATCGGGCAGGGCCGCGAGCAGGACCCGGCCCAGTGCCGTGGGGTACGCGGGCAGCCGGGTGCCGACGGTGACGTTGACGCTCATCACGCGCGGGGTCGCGCGGCGGGCGGTGTACTGGATCTCGTCCCCCGTCAGGATCGCCAACGACGTTGATTCCTGGAGGAGTTGGGAGAGCGCGGTCAGGTGCGGGCCCGCGATGTCGGGCAGTGTGGTCCGGGACAGCGGCGGGTAGCCGAGCGCCAGCACCCGTGGGGTGAGCCGGAAGACGTGCTCCCGGGGCGAGGTCACATAGCCCAGGTACTGGAGGGTGATCAGCGCCCGCCGGGCGGTGGCGCGGGCCAGCCCCGTCGCCCTGGCCACCTCGCTGAGGGTCAGCTCCGCGCGGCCCTCGCCGAACGACGTGACGACGGTCAGCCCGCGCGCCAGCGACTCGACGAAGTCCCGCCCGAGCTCCTGCTTGCTGGCCCCGGTCCAGGCCGCCAACCCGGCGTCGGACGGCGGCGGTTCGACCGCGGGGGCGTCCCGCAACGCCCGCTCCATCGCCGCGACCGCGTCCCGCAGCCGCGGCAGCAGCGCCGTGCGCAGGTCCTCGGCGGTGTGCCGGCTGGTGTGGCTGACGACGTTCACCGTGCACGCGATCCGGCCGCTGCCGTCCGCCTCCCGGACCGGCATCGCGAGGGCGACCAGGCCCGGTTCGATCAACTGGTCGTCCAGGGACCATCCTTGGGCGCGCGCCGCCGTCGTCCGCTCCGCGAACTCGTCGCCCGGGGCCGGGCCCGGGGCGCCGACTGCCGGGCGGCTGCGGGCCGGTACGGCGGGGAAGCCGCGGTCCTCCGGGTCGGCGGCGCGGCGCTCGTGCCAGCGGGTCCAGTCGGCGGCGTCCCACTCGGTCGCGAACAGCGGTCCCGGCGCGGTGCGTTCGGCCGGCAGCAGGTCGCCGATGCGGAAGCTCAGCGACATCGCGCGGCGCCGGGTGGCCTGGTGGATGAAGCGGACGCCGTCCAGGTCGGCGACGGCCAGCGACACCGACTCGTCCAGCTCGTCGGCGAGGGCGTCCGCGTGCGCGTCGAGCAGCGCGGGCAGCCGCAGCGCGGCGAGGTAGGCGTTGCCGAGTTCCATCAGCCGGGGGGCGAGGAGCACGTCCCGGCCGTCGAGGCGGACGTATCCCATCCGGGCCAGCGTCGCCGTGATCCGGTCCACGGTGGAGCGCGCCAGCCCCGTGCCCCGCTCCAGCGCGCTCGGCCCGGCGACGCCGTCCGCCTCGGTGAGCCGCCGCAGCACGGTCAGCCCGCGCACGAGCGGGGTGACCGCCTCGGCCGGTACGGCGTCGGCGCCGGGGGAGGAGACAGCCTGGGGGACGTTCGCGACCATGGGGCCACCGTAATCCCGTACGGGGGAAAAGGGCGGGTCAGCGGCCGGACGCCGTGCGTGCCGGGCCGGTCAGCGGCGCGTGACCCGCACCCGGTAGTCGCCCGCCGCGTCGATGCCGAGGACGTCGACGGTGACGCCCCGGGCGAGGTCCCGGAAGGTCTCGCCGGGGGTGAAGGCGGCGTCGGAGAGCTCGGCGTGCACGTTCGGGCTGCGGGTGCAGCCGCCGCTGTCGCGCTGGGAGTCGTAGACGGTGATCGGTCCTTCGCCGGTGTCCACGTCCGTGTCGACCCGGTAGATCAGCACGCCCGGGCGGCACACGGTGAGGTCGTTGCCCTCGCGGGTGCGCAGCTCCAGGGCGTACGCCGTCTTCATGCCCAGCGGCACGACCACCAGCTTGGTGCCGCCGGGCCGGGCCAGCGGGGTGAGCGTGTACTCGGCGGTCGTGGCGCGCGCGGAGGCGCACACGACCTGGGTGTCGTCGAGCCAGCCCAGCTTCCACTTGTGCCAGCCCAGCAGGTCGTTGTCGGCGCCCCAGTCCTCGCTCATGATGTCCCAGTGGCCGACCGCGCCGCCGCCGTCCTGGGTGTAGAGGTCGGGCAGCCCGAAGACGTGGCCGTTCTCGTGCGGCAGCACCCGGAAGCCGGTCTGCGCGTAGGAACCGGAGCCGTCGTCCTGGCGGGAGTACACGAAGGACGCGTTGGCGACGGGCACGCCGTCCGCGACCGGGGCCTCGGCGTTCCCGGCGAAGGTCACCGACAGCACGGTGTCCAGGGCGGAGGGGCCCGCGTTCGGGGTGACCAGCACGTTCAGCAGGTCGTAGGAGCGGAAGTCGACCGTCGGGTCGGCCGCCTTGACGATGTCGCGGACCAGGTCGCGGTAGCCGGGGTCGAAGGGGGCGCCGCGCTCTATGCCGTAGGACCGGAACGGCTTCGGCATCCGCAGCCAGTGGGTGACCGGGGTCTCGGCGCGGTAGTCGAGGCGGCCGTAGGAACTGGTCGCGAACCACTGCTGGGTCTGCGGGAAGAACTCCGCGAGCCGGTCCAGCGCGCTGCCCTCGCCGGGCGCGTCGGAGAAGTCGACCATCAGCGTCAGCGCGCGGACGGTGCCGGTGGAGCGGGCGTAGCCGGAGGCGGTGGGGATGCCCTCGGACATCTGGACGTCGAGGCCGCCGCCGATCGCGCAGGAGCCGAGCGCGGTCGTACGGGCCCGGGCGGTGGGGCCCGCGGTCGAGGTGCCGGTGCTGAGGTGGCCGGTGGTGGCCGAGGTGGAGACCGCCAGCGTCAGCGCGGTGACCGAGACGAGCGCGGCGACGCGGCGGGGGCGTATCCGGCGGCGGGGGGTGCGGGGCTCAGGGGCGGGTGGGTGCGCCTCGGGGCGGGGCTCGGAGCGGGGCTCGGGGCTCGGCCGCGGGGCCGGTTCGTTCGGTTCGTTCGGCTTGTTCGGCTCGTTCGGTTCGTTCGGCGTGGGCCCGGGGCTCGGCTGCGGGGTCGGCTGCATGCGGTGGCCCTTCGCTCCCGGCAGCCACCGGTCACCGGCTGCACCCTTTCGATCACCCTCCGGGGGTGGGGGCGGGGGCGCGCGTTGGAGGAGACCGAACGGGGGGTGGGGGCCTTGTCCTCAGCTTCCGAAGCTTCCGAGAACGGCCTCCCGGGCAGCGCGAGACCAGATGGACTGCTGCCGAGCGGTGAATCCCATGCGGTTCCAATGAAAGATGACGTGCCGAGCAAGGACGCCGCGCACCCCGAGGCCGAGCCTCCCGGCATCCGCGGCCTCTGCCAGCGCCCGTCCGCTGGTCTCCAGCCCTTCGATCCAGGGCCGTACAGGCGCCAAAGCTCCGGAGTCGAGGTGTGCCCGGGCGTCGGTCAAGAGGAGGCGGCGCATGGGTTCCACCATCCCGCTGACCTGTTCCGGGGTGACGTCGCCGCTGAGCGGGCGGCCTTCTTCGACCCGCCCCCATACGTCTCCCTGCTCGCCGTACTCCAGGCGGGCCGCACGCATCATCAGCGTCATGGCCAGGAGAGAGGTGGCCTTGGCGTCCGTCATCCCCTTGTTCCCGTCGGCTGTGAGGCGCAGGTAGTCGAGGACGCCGACGCTGTCCGTGTGGAACAGGTCGTGCGCGAGCGCCAACCCTTCCATGCCGCCGAAGGCGACGGTTTCAGGTTCGTACGGAACTGACCTCCAGTCCTTGGTCACCCCCGAGGAGACGGAACTGTCCAATGCTTCGGTGACCTGGCTGGCGGCGTCCTCGGGGGTGGCCCACGGGGCCGGGTGGTAGCGCAGGCGCCAGTGGGGATGCTTCCGTACGAACCACCAGGTACCGACCGGGCCGGTACGCAGGGCGGGCGCAAGGTGAGCGCGGAAGGCGCGTTCCGCAGTCGGGTAGTCGGCGAAGCGGACGTTGACCTGGTGCCAGCCGGACGGCTGGGTGCGGAGCGCGGCCCGGCCGGCGGCCCGGTACCGCTCGATCGCCTCGGAGAGGTCGCCGGGCGCGGTGTCGGCCGCGCGGGCGGCTTCTCCGACGGGCGCACCGCCGAGGACAGCGAGGACGGCGTCCTCGATGCGGTTCGCGTCGTACCGCACGGGCATTCCGCTCATGTCAGCAGGAGGCAGGCGTCCCACTGCCCCTGGGGCGCCGCACCCGGCTCCGCGTCCTGGAAAGCGAGGGAGGCCCCGGCCTTCCCGACGAGAAACCCCGGTTCCTCGGGGGTGTCCGCAGCCAGGAATCGGCCCATGACGAGGCCGAGCCCGTCGCCGAAGACGGCCGGAACCTCTGCGTCCTGGGCGACGCGCTGCGCGGTGCGGAGAAGACCGCCGAACCCGTGGCACAGGCCGCGGTCGGCGACCTTGTCGAGCTGGTTCGGGTCGGTCAGGCAGTGCAGAAGCGTGCGCTCGGCCATCGTCTTGCGGTCGCCGTCTTCGAGAACGATGCCAACGACTTGCTGAGCACGAGCCAGTCCCGGGGTGCCGTAGCACCACGAAGAGGTGGCCGGCAACGCGGGCGAGGGCCCTCGGTGGCTGACCCAGCGCGGCCAGCGGGTTCCGCGGTGATCACGCTGCCGAATCTGATCGAGCCATCGGCAGATACGGAGCATGGCGTCCTCGTGGCCGTCCACGCTGACGCCCGCGCGCAGGGCGAGAGCCAGAAGCGTGAGGGGCCCGGCGATGCCGTGCGCCATCCCCGCGTTCGCGTGTCCCCCAGGGGTGGCCCTCTTGTCACTGGCCGGCGCGTGACTGACCCACCAGCCGGGCAGGGTCTCGCCCGTCGAGTCGGTGATGGACTCGGTCAGGCGTACCAGGTACTCCAGAACACCCCTCAGCTCGGGGCCTCGGGGTCGGCGGAGCAGCAGCAGTGCGCCGATGCCGGTCAGGCCACGGAACAGGTCGTACTCGGCGAAGGTGGTGCGGCGGCCGGAGTCGATACGGGCATGCGCGGCGGTCAAACGGTTTCTGGTGTGCTCGGCCACGATGCCGTCGAGGGCGAGCAGCGCGCCGGCGTACCGGTCGGTGCCGTCGGCGGCCAAGTGGAGGACGACGGCCATCGCGGGGGCGCCGAGGAAGAGGTTGGCGTCCGGGCCGTCCAGCAGGGGCCCGATCCCCGTGAGGGCGCGGTGCGCCTCGCTCCAGTCTCCGACGCTGCGGCGGGCCCGCTCGATGTGCGGCAGAGCGGCGCCCAGAGGGCCGTGGGCGAGAGACTGCCGGGAGGACAGGGAGGTGTCGGGGGACGGTGGGGCGTTGGTCACCGCGCGGCTCCTTCAGGGCGGACGGTCCAGGACAGGGCTGCGGCGCGGGCCATGCGCCGACAGAGGGCTTCGGCGTCGGAGTCGATGCCCGCGACGCGGTTGTGGTGCAGGTGCAGCAGCGACGGCAGGACGCCGGACGGCTCGTGCCCTGCGCTGCCGAGCGCCTGGTGGTAGTGGCCGAGGGCTTCTCGCCGGTGCCGCCAGGCGTTCAGGACAGCGTCGCCCCCAGGGAAGTCGGCCAGGGCCGGGCCTGCGTCGTCGCTGTCGGTGAGCCGGAGTACGAGGGCCTGTGCGGGGCGCGGAGCCGTCGCGCCGTCGCTGCGCGGAAGATGCCGGGTCAGCCAGTCGCGTCCTTCGGCGGGGGAGCCGAGGAAGCCGGTGGCGATGTCCACGTAGGACGCGGCGGTGACCGCGGGGCGGAGGGCCGGGGGAAGGGCGAGTCGTATCTGAGCCAGGGCCGAGGCCGTGTCGGCGGCGAAGTACCGTTCCGCAGCGGCCAGCACGGCACCGGTACCGTAGCGGCCGGTTTCCGGCTGGTCGGTGTCCCACTGCACGTGCTGGATCAGGCCCTCCTCGCGCAACTCGTCCGCCCATTCAGCGACCGTGCACGCTACGGCCCCGAACGCGTCCGGAGCCGGCAGGCGCAGTCGGACACGCAGGTGGGCCTCGGGGTCCGCGTACCGGATGAACCACGCCTGCGACGACGTCGCCAGTTCGTCCAGGAGACGGGGCAGGTGAGTGGTCAGCATTTCGGCGGCACGGGCCTCGCTGCCGTAGACCTTCAGGTACGTCCAGTCCATGGCGCCCGGCAGGCGCCCGGCGGTGCGCCGGGCAACCGCCCGGCAGGTCGGGACCGGTACGGGTCGCTGATGGGCGGCGAAGGACATGGTCACCTCGTGGGCGCGCCCGATCCAGCCGTAGGCGCTCTCCTCCGGCGCCTCGTGCAGAGCGAGGACGGAGTGACGGTCCAGCTCGGCCCGGAGCAGGGCGAGGTGGGCGGGCAGGTCGAGGTCGAGGCGGAGCTGCTGGTCGCCGGAGCCGACGTACACGGTGCGCGGGATGCCGTACCGGATGCGCCAGTTGGTGAAGTCTTCCGTCCAGTGCCCGGAGTCGGACAGGTCGGCCAGGTCGCGGGCGCGTAGTCGCCAGCACGCCGCCGAGAGGATGGTTCGGCCGTACCGGACCTCGGGGAGGAAGGGCAGTCTGCTCGCGGAGCCCCAGGCGAAGGGGGCGAGGACGGCGGCATGGGAGCGGTGCGCCTCGGTCAGGAAGCGCACCAAGGGGTGAGTCGCGGTGCTCAGTTCGACGGCGTTCATCACTGAGGGTTCCAGGCATTGCCCGGAGGAGACGGAGACGAGGCAGAGGCGCCCGGAGTCGGCGACGACGCCCAGGTCGTCCAGGTCGAGGGTGGCGTCGGGGTTGTGCTCGCCGACGGCCAACACCTCGGGGGCAACGAGGGGAGCCCGTGCGACGTTGCAGGTCTGGCGGCGCAGCGGGGGTGCGGAGATCTGGGTACGCGCTGCGCCTTCGGTCAGGGTGGGCAGAGCTGCGTACTGGGCTGTCATCCGGACCTGGTCAGCGGGTTCCAGCAGCGGCAGGAAGCGGCCGGTGAGCGTGCCGGCGGCCAGGGACAGACCGACGGTGGAAAGGGTGAAGCGACCCTCCGCCAGCGCACGGGTGGACTGTGCGAACACGCTGAAGCACAGCTCGACGTGGGCGGGAACCGCCGTTGGCTCCCCGAGGGACAGGGCCGCGATGTCCTCCCCGGTGAGGACGATCTTCCGCCGGTCGGTGAGGGCGGCATCCTGGGCGAGGGCGAGAAGGTGCTCGTCGCGGGGCGTCGTGGCGAGGACGGGCCTGGGCAGGACGGTGCCGCGGTAGCCGGCAGGAAAGCCCAGACCGGTGTCGGGGTCGGTGAGTTCGCGGACGGGAACGACAGTTCCCGTGCTGTACCGCTCCAGGAACCGTACCCGGTAGTCCTTCCAGGCGGCGGAGCCGTGCGGGTAGGGCGTGATCCTGGCCATGAGGCTCAGGGCCCGCTCCGCCTCACGGACGACCTCATGGGGAAGGATGATGTCGCCGTCCGGGCGGACGGTGACCATGAGGGTGGCCCCGGTGGCCCCGGTGGCCCCGGTGGCGCCGATCAGCGCGGTCATTGCCTCGGTCGCCTTTGCCCGCAAGCCCGGCTGCTCCGCGGGGTGAGCCCTGTCGTGGCGGTCCAGCACACGGTGAACAGCACGGAGCCGGGCGGCCGTCGGCACGTCGGCGCCGGTCTCGTCGAGCCGGGCGACCAGGTGACCCAGGGCGTCAGGGCAGGTCATCGGCGCCTGGAGTTCGGTCAGCAGGACCCGATGCGCGACGAGGTCGCGCGCCATCTCCTCGATGGCCGCCTTCGGGGTGTCAGGGTGCTCGATGCCGAGCTTGGCCACCAGGACATCGGCCGGAATCGGGGAACCGGCCAACTCCAGCGCGCTCTCGGCGGCCCGGGTACGACGGAGGCTGGTGTCGGTCGGGCCGTCCTTGCCGGGCTGGTTCATGACGAAGATGCTTGTACCGCGCACGACGTGGGCGGGGTCGGCGATCACCGTCAGGTGTCGCAGGACGGCCGGGTCACGTTCCAAGGCGGTGGTGATGTCGTGCAGCCAGGAGGCATCGGCGCGCGCGAAGGCCCGGTTCATGGGGCCCCAGCGGACGTGTGCTTCCTGTCCGGTGTGCGCGACGGCAGGTCCGGCGAACAACCCGAACGGCGTCGCTCGGTATCGCATCCTCAGCAGGTAGCGGGCCAGGGCCCGGCAGGTCCGGTGGACACGGGACGGCTTGGCGGTCCCAGCCATCACCTCCTGGACGGCTGAGGCGAGCAGCGGGGAGGCATGACCGATGGCCTCGGCCCGGAGGCCGTCCGCCCAGACCTGCGCCATCCACGCACGGACCTGCTCGACGTCGGCGTTCTCCCCCGGCCAGATGGGGGTGGGAGAGGCGAGCGGAAAGACCGACACTCTGATCATGCTCGCGTCAATCTGGCGGTACATCTGTACTCCTTCAGATCGCGGCGCCCCGGGGGCGGGCGGCTACTCGCCCCCGGGTCCCGTCAACTACGGGTGGTGGCGCCGCGGGTCAGCCACCGATGCAGGTGCTGTTCGAGCAGGCCGACGCGCAGGTGGACGTGCAGTTGTCGCTGGTGTCGTTCAGCAGCGCACCGAGGACGGGGGCAGAGGAGATCGTCTCGATGTTCAGGTCGAAGTCCCCGCCGTCGGAGCGGAAGTCCGTTGCCGCCTTCAGCGCGGCGCCGGACTTGGAGCTGATCTGCTGTGCCATCTCGTTCCCCTTCAGGGAGGTTGCAGGGATGCGCGGTGCTGCCTGGCCGGTGGTCGTTCCGATGGTTACGGCCAGGTGATCGTGATCCGCGAGTGCCGTCGCTCGATGCGCCGGCCGTCGGCGGAGAGGCGGTCGTCCGGCGTGCTCGCCGGGTAGACCTCGATGTGCGCCCGATCGGTGCGGTGGTCGCGGTCCCAGATGCGGATCTCCTCGACCAGGCGTTCGGCGAGCCGCTGCCCGTGCGGGCCGTGCCCGATGGCGCCCAGTTCGTAGCGGTCCTCCTGGTCCGTGGCCCGTACGGTGCGGTAGGCGAAGCTGTCGCCGTCCACGAGCGTGGGGATGCCGAGCGGCGAGGCCGAGGCAACCAGGCCACGCGTACGCGCACCGGGCTTCGCGGCCAGCCGCGGGAGGTTGTCCAGCGCGGTGGTCAGCCACATGTCGAGGTGTTCGTTGGACTCGCTGCCGCCGAGCGTCACTCCGGACCACTGCTCGTTCCTCGGCATCGACAGGGCCTTGGAGAGGGCTGCGGTGTCCGGCTCGGGGTGCCCGTCCAGACGCAGGCCGACCTCCGCGCCTTCCTCGTCGTGCAGGACCGCGAGGCGTACCCGGTTCTCCCCCGCGCCCTGCATGGGTACGAAGCCGCACAGCTCGAACCCGTCGCTGACGAGCCGGTCGCCGTCGCGGACGAAGGCCACCGTGCGCGTCAGGCCGCGCATCCGGAGCGGGACGACGAGGCGGCCGCCGTCTTTGAGCTGGGTGATCCAGGCCGGCGGGATGTCGGCGGCCTGGACGGTGACGATGATGCGGTCGAACGGCGCGTGGCCGGGGACGCCGTGTTCCGCGTCTGCGGTGAGCACGGTGACGTTGCGGTAGCCGGTCTCCTTCAGGAAGGCCGCGGCTCGGGTGGTCACCTCCGGGTCGATGTCCACGGTGACCACGCGGCCGTCCTGGCCGACCACCTCGGCGAGGTTGGCGGCGTTGGGGCCGCCGGAACCGATCTCCAGCACGGACATCCCCTGCGCGATGTCGCCCTGCTCCAGCTGCATGGCCTGGACGCGCGGCGCGGACACGGAGCTGATGTGCACCCCGTGCTCGTCGGTCTTGGTGATCGTCGCGACCTCCGCGTCGTACGTCGAGGCCATGTCCGCCCCGGGCGTGGCCAGGTGCCGGCGGACGGTACGGAACGCGGCCACGACACGAGGGCTGCGGGCCGCTCCGATTTCGACGAGCTGTTCCGCCAGGGCGTCACGCAACTGCTGTTCCGTCGGGGACTCTTGGGCATCGGTGTCGGTCGTCATGCCGGGGACGTTATCCACGCGGATCCGGCTCATCGGCGTTTCCCTTCCTCGCTTGCGTGTTGGGGGACCGCCGTGGCCGGAGGCCCGGCGGACGGGGGTCGGGAGTGGGACGCGCCGTACACCAGGGCGGCCAGTAGAGCCGCCGTGGAACCGGTGGTCAGGGCGGTTTGGATCAGGAGCCCGTGAGGGCACCGCCTACCGGTCACCGTCCGCCCCCGAGTCGCTGGGCGCAGCCGGGCGCGCACGCCCAGAGCCGGAACAGGCACCCGAGATACCGGACGTCGCCGAGCACCCGCCCGGTCGTCCCCAGGCGGCGGGCACACAGGACGCAGTCGATACCCATCTGCTGCCGGGGAAGCAGCCGGGGGAAGAGCCGGGCGATGTCCGTCGGCGCCAACTGGGTCGGAGGCGGCGGCTGTTGGACGATCACTGGGTGTCCGGCACGGACACGTCCGCCCACACTCGCTTACCGCCGTGCACCAACTCGCTTCCCCAGCCGTCGGCGAGGGCCGCCACGAGGAGCAGACCACGGCCGTGTTCGTCCTCGCCGGGCGTCGTGACGGGGTCCGGCCGGGTGCGCGAGGTGTCGGTGACGACGATCCTCACGGAGTACGACCCCGTACGGGTCACCGAGGCCCCGAACATGGCTGCGTCGGTGTGGGTCACGGCGTTCGTGGTCAACTCGCTCACCAACAGCCTGGCCACGTCGACCAGTTGGGACAGCCCCCAGTCCGACAGCACCTTCGCGACGGCGTGCCGCGCCCTGGGAACGGATTCCTCGGTTGCGGGGTAGCGTGCGCTGTGCCGCTGTGGGTTCACAGGGGGTTCGGCGGCCCCGAACGGGAGTTCTCTCATCCGTTCGAACACCCGTGATACACAAGACATGTCGACTCCGTTTCACTCGGTCCAGTCGGCCACGCCCCGGGCCGTTCCAGCGGCGCCGGGGTCTTTGGGAGTGACCAGCCCTTTCAGCGGCCGGTTCTTTCTCTACGCAACCGCTTGATCACGCACAGCGGTTACCGTTGCAGCTGGGCTCCGACTTGAAAGCCTTGAAAGTTCGCAAGGGTGCAGGGAGTTGAAGGCGTGGCCAAGCGGGAACCGAACGTGGCGCTCGGGCGCCTGCTCACCGAAAGCCGTTGGACTTACCGCCAGTTCGCGCGGGCGGTGAACCGCGTGGGTACCGAGCGGGGCACTCCTCTGCGCTACGACGAGTCGGCGGTGAGCCACTGGCTCAACGGAACCGTCCCTCGTGAGGCCGTGCGGGTGTGCATCCTCGAAGCCCTCTCGCGACGCCTTGGCCGCCCTGCCACTCACGCCGAGGCCGGACTGCCCATTCCCCGCGATCATTCGCCCACGGCGGCGGATACCGTGGAAGGGGTGATCGACCTGGGGAGGCTGGACATGGACCCGTCGCGCCGCAGCGTCCTGGGAGCCAGCCTGTTCTCCGTGGCCCTCACGATCCCCGGTTGGCCCGACGTCATCGGGCGGGCCGAGGCCGTGCGGTCCGGCCGCACATCGCGCATCGGCATGACCGACGTGGACATGGTCATCGCCATGACCGAGCGCGTCTCGGAGCTGGACGACCAGTTCGGCGGACGCCATGCCCGCCCCATGGCGGCCTCGTTCATGGTCAACACCGTGGCTCCCTACCTGCACGCCGACGCCCCCGCGGACGTACGCAAGGCCATGCTGTCCGCAGCCTCGGACCTGCTGTACCTGACCGGCTACATGGCGGTGGATGAAGGACTGCACGGTCTCGCACAGCGTTACTACGTCAAGGCGCTGGAGCTGGCGGGCGAGGCAGAGGACCACTTGACGTACTGCACCACCTTGCGGGGCATGAGCGTGCAAGCGGTCGACCTGCGCCACGGCGCGAAAGCCATGGAACTGGCCGACGCCGCTGCCGCCGCCTCCCCGAAGGCCGGACCCCGGATGCAGGCGTTCCTCGTCGGTCAGCAGGCGCACGCAGCCGCGCAGACCGGCGACCGTACGAGCGCTCTGCGGTACATCCGTGAGGCCGAGGCGGCCATGGACCGTGCCGAGTCGCGCGCCAAGACGTTCGGCTCGTACGACCCGTCGGCCCTCAACTACCACGTCAGTCAGGTCCGTTACGAACTCGGTGACGTTCGCGGCGCCGTCGAGGCCATGCAGGAGGCGGACCGGCTGCGACACAGCGTCTACCGGCGCACCCGAGTGCACCGCCGCGGCACCCTGGCCGAACGCCAACTAAAGATCGGCCATCTGGAAGCCGCCTGCGCCACCTGGCACCAGGCCCTCGACGACTACCCCATGGTCCAGTCCGGCCGCGCCGACGACCGTGTGAGGGCGATGTTCGGCCTCCTGCGCCCGTATCTGCAGAACGCGGCGGCCCGTGACGTGTACGAGCGGGCACGCGTGCTCGTGCCATCGTCACTGACCGGTTGATCTCCCCTCGGCCCGCGTCCACGGCCTCAACTCGCGTGCGCGACATGCTTCATCGGCTCGATGTTCAAGCGGGGCGGCTGGTGGCTGGGACACCTACGGGGCGGGCCGGACGGGTGTGTGACGCGGGTCACACCTCATTTCCGCGAGAGGGGAAATAACCGGGGACCGATTCCCCGTTTGAACCTTCGTCCGAGCGAAGCGGGGAATCACTCCCCGGATCGCATCCGTCACCCAAAGATTCCACCCACCGAGGAGTACGCCGTGCAGACCGCCCCTTCCGAACAGCGCAAGGTGCCCCGGCCGCGGGCCGACGCCGTGCGCAACCGGGAGCGGATCGTCGATGCCGCCCGCGAGATGTTCGTCCTGTACGGCCCGCAGTCGCCGCTGGACGAGATCGCCCGCAGGGCCGGGGTCGGCAACGCCACGGTGTACCGGAACTTCCCGGACCGGGAGGCACTCGTCCGCGAGGTCGTCTGCTCGGTGCTCGACCGCGTCGCGGAGAACGCCGAGGAGGCCCTCGCCAAGGACGGCGACGCCTTCGCCGGGCTCTCCCGGTTTATGCACGTCGTCGCCGACGCGAAGATCAACGCGCTGTGCCCGATGATGGCCAGCAACTTCGACCAGCACCACCCCGACCTGGAGGCGGCCCGCCACCGGATCGAGTCCCTGGTCGAGGCACTGATGGCACGGGCCCGTGCGGCGGGGCAGCTGCGGGGCGACGTGGCCCCGGGCGACCTGATGGTCGTCGTGGCGCAGCTCAGCCGCCCACCGGCCGGCACGGTCTCGTCCGAGCGGTTCGTCCACCGCCATCTCCAGCTGTTCCTCGACGGACTGCGTGCCGACGGGCCCCGCGCGCCCGCCCGCCCCGTCCTGCCCGGCACCGCCCCGACCCTGGAGGACCTGCGCCAGAACTGAACCACCGCGCGACGCGACGGCACCCGGACCACCAGGACCACCCGGACCGCAAGGACTGCAAGGACCGATGAGTCCGGCCGCTCGCACCAGTCACCACCATCACCACCATCACGGTCGCATTCACTTCCGCGATCACCTTTGACCACCACAAGGTTGCGTCCGCCACCGTCCCCCCACGGCGCGCCGTAACCCCCCCTTCGTTTCGCCTTTTTCCGCTACCGAGTACCGAAGTGGGTACCCCCATGTCTGAAACAGCTCAGGTGCAGCCCGCGAAGGGCGCACCCGGCACCAAGGGCCTCGACACCAAGGGCCACGGCCCCGAGGACCTCAACCCGGGCCGCTGGAAAGCGCTGATCTTCATCGCGCTGGCCCAGCTGATGGTCGTGCTGGACGCGACCATCGTGAACATCGCGCTGCCGTCCGCCCAGACGGACCTCGGCATATCCGACGGCAACCGCCAGTGGGTCGTCACGGCCTACGCGCTCGCCTTCGGCGGTCTGCTCCTGTTCGGCGGCCGGATCGCCGACCTCTGGGGCCGCAAGCGCGCCTTCACCGTCGGCCTGGTCGGCTTCGCCCTGGCCTCCGCGCTGGGCGGCGCCGCGCAGAGCGGCGCGATGATGTTCGGCGCCCGCGCGCTGCAAGGCGTCTTCGGCGCCCTGCTGGCCCCCGCCGCGCTCTCCCTCCTCGCCGTGACCTTCACGGACGCCAAGGAGCGCGCGAAGGCGTTCGGCATCTACGGCGCGATTGCCGGTGGTGGCGGCGCCGTCGGCTTCATCCTCGGTGGCGTGCTGACCGAGTACATGGACTGGCGCTGGACGTTCTTCGTCAACATCCCGTTCGCGATCGTCGCGGCGGCGGGCGCGTACTTCGTCATCCAGGAGCCCGCGGGCGGTCGCAACCGCAACCCGCTGGACATCCCCGGCGTGCTGCTGTCCACCCTCGGCCTGGTCTCGCTGGTCTACGGCTTCACCCGCGCCGAGTCCGACGGCTGGGGCGACGCGGTGACGGTCGGCCTGTTCGTCGCGTCGGCGGTGCTGCTGCTCTCCTTCGTGCTCGTCGAGGCGAAGGTCAAGGCCCCGCTGCTGCCCCTGCGGGTGGTCACCGACCGCAACCGCGGTGGCGTCTACCTCTCGCTCGGCCTCGCGATCATCGCGATGTTCGGCACCTTCCTGTTCCTGACGTACTACCTCCAGATCATCAAGGGCTACTCGCCGGTGAAGACCGGCTTCGCCTTCCTGCCGATGGTCGTCGGCATGATCACGGGCTCGACGCAGATCGGCACCCGGCTGATGACCCGGGTCGCGCCGCGCCTGCTGATGGGCCCCGGGTTCCTGACCGCGGGCGTCGCGATGTTCCTGCTGACCCGGCTGGACCTGGGCACGTCGTACACCTCGCTGATCCTCCCGGCGATGCTGCTGCTGGGCCTCGGCATGGGTACGGCGTTCATGCCGGCGATGTCCATGGCCACGCAGGGCGTGCAGCCGCGGGACGCGGGCGTGGCCTCCGCGATGGTCAACACCTCGCAGCAGGTGGGCGGCGCGATCGGTACGGCGCTGCTGAACACGATCGCGGCCTCGGCGACGACGTCGTACGTCAAGGACCACATCGCGTCCGCGACGACCAGGCCGCAGCAGCGGCTGGTGCAGGCGCAGAGCATGGTGCACGGCTACACGAGCGCGATCTGGTTCGCCGTCGGCATCCTGGTCCTGGCCGCGACGATCGCCTTCACCTTCGTCAACGCGGGCCGTCCGTCGATGGGTTCGACCGGCGAAGGTGCGGACGGCTCGGCGCGGGACTCGGCGCAGGACGAGCTGCCGGTGCCGGTGATCGCCCACTGAGGCGCGGGACGCCGTTGTCGGCGCATCGGTAGCCGCAGTGCCCGTACGGCAGTACTTCTCGTGCGGCAGTACTTCTCGTGCGGCGCGGGTGGGGACGCCTCGCCGCACGAGACCCCGGGTTCGCCCCGGTTCCGGAGCCGGAGCCGGGGCGAACCCATGCGTTCGGACAGGGCCTAGCGGAGCCAGGGCAGGTCCGCCCCCGCCTCCGTCGGCTGGAGCCCCTCGGCGAGGATGCCCATGATCTCGCCGAGCTGCTTCTGCTGGTCGGGCGAGAGCAGGTCGAAGACGGCGGCCCGTACGGTCTCGACGTGCGTGGGGGCGGCGCGGGCGAGCACCTCGGCCCCCGCGTCGGTGAGTACGGCGAACTGGCCGCGCTTGTCGGAGGGGCAGTCCTCCCGCCGTACCCAGCCGCTCTTCTCCAGGCGCGCTATGGCGTGGGAGAGCCGGGAACGGGTGATCTTCGCCAGCATGGCCAGCTCGGTCATCCGCAGCCTGCGTTCTGGCGACTCGGAGAGCTTGACCAGCAGGCCGAAGTAGACGTGCGGCATGCCCGCGTCCCGTTGCAACTGCCGGTCGAGATGGTCGTCCAGAAGGGTGGATGCCTGGATGTACGCACGCCATACGCGCTGCTCTTCGGCGGTGAGCCAGCGCGTTTCGTCGACGGGTGCCGTGTTCATGTACTCCACTCTACGAGCCCCCTCATTGAAAGTTGAACAAATCGAAAGTAAGCTGTGGTCAGATGTGACCTTTAAGTTTCAACAACATGCCCTTCGGCTTCCCGATCCGCCCCGATCCGCCCCGAACCGCTCCGGAGGAGCAACCGCCATGACCGCCGTGACCGAGGAGCGCCCCGCTCCGGACCCCGCGCCCGAACGCATGCCCGCGCTGTACCTGAGCCACGGGGCGCCGCCGCTCGCCGACGACCCCGTCTGGCCCGGCGAACTCGCCGCGTGGTCCGCGGACCTGCCGCGCCCCAAGGCCATCCTCGTCGTCTCCGCCCACTGGGAGGAGGCCCCGCTCGCCCTGGGCGCGGTGCGGACCATACCCCTGGTCTACGACTTCTGGGGCTTCCCCGAGCACTACTACCAGGTCCGGTACGAGGCCCCCGGCGCCCCCCAACTCGCCGATTCCGTACGCAAGTTGCTGCGCGCCCCCGGTATGCCCGTACAGGACGTGCCCGACCGCGGCCTGGACCACGGCGCGTACGTCCCCCTGGTGGAGATGTACCCGACCGCGGACATCCCTGTCCTCCAGATCTCGATGCCCACACTCGATCCGACGAAGCTGATGGACATCGGCCGCCGCCTGGCCCCCCTGCGCGACGAGGGCGTCCTGATCGTCGGCTCGGGCTTCTTCACCCACAACCTGGCGGCGCTGCGGCACAGCGGAGTGCCGTCGTGGTCGGCGGAGTTCGACGTGTGGGGCCACGAGGCGCTGGAGTCCGGCGACACGGACGGCCTCCTGGACTTCCTGCACCGCTCCCCGGCGGCCCACCTGGCCCACCCGCGCACGGAACACTTCGCGCCGCTGTTCGTGACGATGGGCGCGGCGGACGCGGTGGGGGAGCTGGGCGACCAGCGATCGGTGATCGACGGCTTCTGGCTGGGGCTGGCGAAGCGGTCGGTGCAGTTCGGGTGACGTCGGTGCAGTTCGGGTGATGGGGGATCGCTGGGCCGCGTAGGGGAGTTGCTCATACCCTGGGCGGGTGACTGAGCGGGGCGGGGCGGACAACACCTTCAGCGGTGGCACGAACAACGGGACGGCGATCCAGGCGCAGAGCGTCGGCGTCGTCAACGTGTATCCCCAGGCTCCCCCGCCCCCAGAACCCCCAGTTCTCGCGCACCCGTGGGCCGAGGCCGTGGCCCTGCCGCAGTTGTGGTCGTGCCTGCCGGAAGGCCGCGACGACGGCCGGGCGCGCGAGGCGGCGACGCGGGTCGCGACGGCGCTGGCGGCCCTGCACGACGAGGCCGCCGCGGAGCTGACCGACACCGACCCGTGGTGGGACCCCGACTTCGCGCCCCGTTTCCTGGTGCAGACAGTCCAGATACTGGGCGAACTGACCGGCGCCGAGGGCGACTTCGAGCCGGTGGAGCTGGCGGTGCTGGCCCTGGCCCCCTTCCTCTCCCAGACGCTGTGGGCGCGCACGGCGGCCACCTGCGCGGCGGCCCGCCCGGCGGAGCTGACCTACCGGGGCGGTGACGCGCTGCGCCGGTCGTACGAGAAGTTCTGCGGCGACGGCCACGACCGCCTCGTCCGCCGGGCGGTACTCGGCCTGCGCGACCGGCCGCGCGCCGAGCCGGAGATCGGCTGGTGGCTGTTCCACCAGTGGGTGGACGAGGGGCTGCGGGACACCGTCAACCACCGCGAGGCGTACGACACCCTGACCGCCGCCCTGCCGCTGGACGACCCCTTCCTGCGTACGGCGCTGACCTCGCCCCGCACGGAACAGCTCCTGCACGGCCTGCGTCTGCCCCTGTGGGAGATGTGCCTGCCCGAACGCCTGGAGTCGCACCGGAAGTTCCGCTGCGGCGGCAACACCCCCCAGCCGCAGCAACTGCGCCCCAAACTCCTCGCGTTGCTCCTGGCCGTGGCCCGGGCCCGGGCTCTGGACATCCCGGCGCTCCCGGACGACCTGGTGGAGAACGTCGGCATCCCCGACCCCGTGGACCTGGAGTCGCTGCGCACGACGACGGTGTCCGAGGCCGCGTGGAGCACCGAACACCACGCTCTCGTCCTGGAGGCGGCCCGGTGCGGACACGTGGCCGTGGTCGAGGCGCTGACCCGGCACGTGCACCAGACCGACGAACTCCTCCGTGACGTCCACCGCGCGGCGGCCACGGACGAGGAACTGAAACTGCTGCGCGCCCTGCCGCACCGGGCGCTGGCGGAACGCGTCCAGGTGACGGAGGACGACGACGGCCTCGGCTCCGGAAAGCCAGGCAAGTACGGCAAGTTCCAGGTCGACCCCCGCCGAGTCCAGAACCTCCTGATGGGCGACCAGCTCTACCGCACCCCCGGCCTCGCGATCCGCGAGCTGTACCAGAACGCGCTGGACGCCTGCCGCTACCGCAGGGCGCGCACACAGTACGAGGAGAGCCAGGGCGCCCGGGGGAGGTCGTGGGAGGGGCGGATCACCTTCACCCAGGGCGTGACGGAGGACGGCCGCCCCTACCTGGACTGCTCCGACAACGGCATCGGCATGAGCGAGTCGGACCTCACCCGCGTCTTCGTCAGCGCCGGCACCCGCTTCACCGACCTCACCGACGTCCGCAACGAACGCGCCCGCTGGGAGGCCGCAGGCATCCGCATGTACCCCGTCAGCCGCTTCGGCATCGGCGTCCTGAGCTACTTCATGATCGCGGACGAGATCGAGATCACGACCCGGAAACTGCGGGACGACGGGGAGACGGATCCCTGCCACACGGTGGCCGTCTACGGCCCCAACCACTTGTTCCGGATCGTCCGCAGCAACAGGCGGCCGGACGCGGGGACGACGGTGCGGCTGTACTTGCGGGAGGGGGCGCCGTCCTGTGTGGATGAGTTGACCGGGCTGCTGGGGTTCGCGGAGTTCGGGACCGTGGCGCGGCACGGGCCTCGCGAGGTGGTCTGGCGGGCGGGGGAGTTCCGGTTGCGGGGGGAGCGGCTGAAGTCCGGTGACCGGGGTCTGCGGGCCTGGGGCAGGCAGGTACCGGGGCCGCCGGGAGAGGACGGCCATCCCCGGGTGATCTGGTGCGAGCGCGGTGGCGGCATCCTGGTGGACGGGATCCTGACGCGGCCCAGGGTGGAGACGGGGATCCTGCGGAAGGAGGGGAGCCGGTTCCGTACGACGCCGAAGCAGACCCGGGAGTCTCCCCAGGGCGCCGTGGTCAACCTGACGGGTGACCTCGTGCCCAGGCTCTCCATCGACCGCCTGGAGATCCTCGACGACATCTCGGGCACCGTCGAGGGGCTGCTGTGCGAGGCGGCGGACGAACTGGCCGCCACGGAATCGGAGTTGCTCGACTTCGCCTGGATCTACTCCCTGGCCGAGGCCAACTCCAAGGTCGCCGACATCGTCGTGGAAGCGGTGATGCGGACGCGGCGTACGCTCCGGCTTCCGGAGGGGCTGCCGTTCCGACCCGCCGGGACCGGGCTGTTGCTTGAGGACGCCCAACTGCTCAACTGGGCCAGGGGCGTGGGCGATCCGCCCGGCTACAAGGTGCCGGACCACATCCTCCTGTGGCGGCTTCTCGCGCACGGGCAGGCGGAGCGGCTCGTCGGCCTGGTCCCGGAACTGGCCGCGGCGGGCCCGCTGCTGCCCGCCCTGCCCTCGGACAGCGTGCTGATCAGAGGTGTGTCGGGGCGGCCCTCCGCCGCGGTGCGGCTGGCCCAGCGGATGGGCAGGGACCTCCACCACTTCGCCCGACGGGCGGCGCAACTGCGTCTCGCCGCCCCGGGCGCCCCGTGCTACCCCGACGCCGACCCCGCCCCGCTCGACCTCGCGCTGCTGAGCCTCGTGCCGCACCTCGGGGCCACACACGCTCCGCTCACCGCGCGGCACTTCATCGAGGCCCACGTGCGCCACGAGACGGGCATCCCGGAGATCGCCCGGCGTCTGAAGCGGTACGGCTACGACGTGTCCGCCGCCGAAGGACTGCCGGACCGCCTGACCGCCGACGACCTCGCCCTGGTCACCACGTACTACGACGGCAGGCCCGGCACCGGTGGCGTCGAAGGGCGGTGGAGCGTCGCGAACCCGGTTCCGCCGGGCCATGTCGTCCGGGCGGCCGAAGCGACCGGACTGCCGGCGGCCGAGGTGTGCGCACGGCTGCGCGGGCTCGGGTTCACCGTCCCGCCGGTCCCCGGCCGGCCCGGCGCGGGCGACCTGCGGCTGCTCAGCCGGGACTTCGACAGCGAGCCGCCCTGGATCGGTCACGGGGAGGCGGTGCCGTACGCCCATCTGGAGCGTGCGGCCCGCGAGTTCGGCACGGACGTGGCCGCCGTGGCCGCCGTCCTGACGTCGTACGGCCTGCATCCCGAGACGACGGCGACGCCCGCGCTGACGGCGGCGGACCGGTCGCTGCTGGGCGTCGACGAGGACACGGGGGTCATGTGGACCCTCCCGTCGCCGAGCATCCACTCGCTCCTCCAGCGAGCCGGGAGACTCGGGATGCCGCCGGCCGCCGCCGTGGAGCGTATGCGTGAACTCGGCATGACCACCCCCTTTCGCCTCCCCGCCGAGAAGGACAGGGACGCTCTGGACGAGGTGCTCCTGAACCCCGCGCTCGATCACTGGGACATGAACAGACTGGGCCGGGCGGATCTTTCCGTGGGGGAGGTCCTGCTGGCCGCGCACCGTGCGAGAGCACATGTGACGCTCGTCGCGCGCCGCCTCGCGGAGTACGGCTGCACGGTCCCGGACCACGACTGGGCGGAGACCGACCGGCACGGGCACGAGAGTCTGACGCTGCTCAGCCGCGGGCTGCACGGCCAACCTCCCTTGCTCGACCCGCGGTCCCCCGTCCCCCTGATCCACATCCTCGCCGCCTCCCACCGCCTCCACATCCCCCTGGCGGAGACGGCCGCCCGCCTCCGCGCCCTGGGCATGACCGTCCCCGATGTCAAGGACACCATCCGCGCCGCGATGGCGAAACTCCCGCTGCGCGAGCCCGTAGCCCCCGTGGCGAAGGAGGATCCGGCCCCCTAAACCCCCCGCTCGAACCAGGCCACATCCCAATACCGCCCGAACTTCCGCCCGACCTCCGTGTACGTCCCCATGTGCCGGAACCCGAACCGCTCGTGCAACCGCACGGACGCCTCGTTCGGCAGCGCGACCCCCGCCACCACCCGGTGGACGTCCTCCTCGGCGAGCGCCTCGAACAAAGCCTTGTACAGCAGCGTCCCGACGCCGCGTCCGGCCGCCCCCGGCGCGAGGTACACCGTCGCCTCCACGGTCGTCGCGTACGCGCGCTTGGGCCGGAACGCGCTGGATGTGGCGTACCCGAGAATCTCCTGTGAGTTCGCTGTCGGGTCCGTGGACGTGGCAACCATCAGGCGGTGCGGGCCGTCTTCAGGGTGGGAGAGCAGCCACGGGCGGCGTTCTTCCGGAGTGAAGACCTCTGTGTCGAATGTGATGGGAGTCTCACGTACGTAGTGGTTGTAGATGTCGGTGAGCGGTCCGAGATCACCCTCGGTACCCGGCCTGACCTGCACCTCTGTACGTTCCGACGACATCACGCCTCCTCGTGTGGCGGCACAGGGTACTGCAAGATCATAAAAATTGGGGGTCTGGTTGGGAATTCTGTCCTGATTCAAGTCGTTGTTTCCTTCGGAAGCCGGGAACACGAGAAGAGTCCCAAGACCGGGACACTCCCCCCGAACCCGACATCCGAACAACGCGACAAGAACAACGAACACGAACAACGCACCCAACCGTCAGCCCACCATCGCAAGGGAGCACGCATGGCAACCCGTGCCGTCGCCCGTCGTCAGTCCGCCGTAGGCGGGACCGCCGACGCGGCACGCAGTGTTCGCGCCCATGGCGGCGAGATCGCCGATCGCGACCTGGTCGGCATGTATCTCGACGAGATCGCGCGGACGCCCCTGCTCGACGCCGCAAGGGAAGTCGAGCTGTCCCAGATCATCGAGGCGGGTGTGTTCGCGCGGCAGATCCTCGACGGCGAGGAGGCCACGGCGGACGCGACCCGCGAGGAGTTGGAGGCGCTGGTCGCCGAGGGCGAGCGCGCCAAGGACGTCTTCATACGCTCCAACCTGCGCCTGGTCGTCGCCGTGGCCCGCCGTTACCCCCGCAGCGGCCTCCCGCTCCTGGACCTGATCCAGGAGGGCAACGCCGGCCTGGTGCGCGCGGTGGAGAAGTTCGACTACGCCAAGGGCTTCAAGTTCTCGACGTACGCGACCTGGTGGATCCGCCAGGCGATCACCCGCTCGATAGCCGACCAGTCGCGCACCATCCGCCTGCCCGTCCACCTGGTGGAGGAGCTGGGCCGGATCCGGCGCGTGCAGCGCGAGTTCAACCGCAAGAACGGGCGCGACCCGGAGCACGCGGAGATCGCGGCGGAGCTGGACTCGACACCGGAGCGCGTGACCGACGTCCTGGACTGGGCCCGCGACCCGGTCTCGCTGAACATGCCGGTGGACGACGAGGGCGAGACCCAGTTCGGCGACCTGCTGGAGGACAGCTCCGCGGTGTCGCCCGAGCAGTCGGTCCTGACCCTGCTGCGCAGCGAGGAACTGGACGACCTGATCGGCCGCCTCGACCAGCGCACGGCGTCGATCATCAAGATGCGCTACGGCATCGACGACGGCCGGGAGCGCACGCTCACGGAGGTCGGCAAGGAACACGGCCTCACCCGCGAGCGCATCCGCCAGATAGAGAAGCACGCCCTGCTGGAGCTGAAGAAGCTGGCCCGTCAGACCGGCTTCGACGCGGCGGCGTGACCCCCAGGGCACGACGACCGAATCACAGCCGGCAGGACAAGAGCCCCCCCGCGGGGCCACCACAACACAAGAGCCAAGTCCCAACGCACTCCCCCCGAGCGGCGGGACCTTCCCCGAGCCGGACTCCGGCGCCTCACCCCCCCTTGGCGCCGGGGTCCGGCTCCATACGTTGCCGACCCACGAGTCCCCGCCGACGAGCTCAGCCGGGCACACCGGCCGAGGCGCAACCGCATCCCCCGGCCATCGCCCGTTCCCACCGACGCGCCGAATCAGGCCCGCGGGGGCGGGACGACGCCCTGACCCAGTGCCTCCGGGGCGCGGGCCTGCTCCTTGCCCACCTCGACCGCGACCAGGGAACTGTCGGCGAAGCGCAGGTCTACTCGGTCCGAGAGTGAGGTGTCCTTCCGGACGGCGCTGCGGGGCCCGGTGCTTGCTCTCGCGGACCGCCGCCATCAGTTCCTCCAGCGTCCTCGCCGGGCGGGCGGAGACCTGGCCACCGCCCCCGACGGCACCCCAGGCATCGTCGGGCATCGTCGGGCCGCCCCGGACCTGAACCCCGGGGCGACCCGACCGGCCGATTCTGTCACAGCGGCCTTGGATCATTCGCGCAGGTCACCGGCGTATTCGTGCGCCCCGATGTGCCCCCTCGCCACCCCTGTGTGCCCCCGTGAACGGCCGCGCACGCCCGTGCGCCCGCCGTGCGCGCCTCCGGTCCGCTCGCCCGCCAGTGGCGTGACGCGCCACCCCGATGCCCGTTTGTGTCCGTGCGTCCGCCCGAACATGTTTACTTTTCCGAAATCCAGCCGTAGCCTCGCCCTGAAACCACGTATTCGGACATCGGGCGGAGGCAACCGGACATGTACGCACCCGAGCGCCAGCAGGAGATCCTGCGGCTCGCCCGTGACGGCGGCCGGGTCGACGTCGTGTCGCTGGCCGAGGAGTTCCAGGTCACCGCCGAGACCATCCGGCGGGATCTGAAGGCGCTGGACCGCGCCGGGCTGCTGCGGCGCGTGCACGGCGGTGCCATCCCCGCCGGGCGGCTCGACTTCGAGCCCGACCTCGACGAGCGCGAGTCCACCGCCGCCGACGAGAAGGACCGCATCGCCAAGGCGGCCCTCGCCGAACTGCCGAGCGAGGGCACGATGATCCTCGACGCGGGCACCACCGTCGCCCGCCTCGCCGCCGCGATCCCGCTGGAGGCGACCCTCACCGCGGTCACCCACAGCCTCCCCATCGCCGCCCGCCTCGCCGACCATCCCGGCATCCAGCTCCACCTCGTCGGCGGACGCGTCCGCCACCGTACGCGCGCCGCCGTCGACGCCTGGGCGCTGCGCGCGTACGACGAGATCCGGGCCGACGTCCTTTTTGTGGCGGCCAACGGCTTTTCCGCCGATCATGGGCTGACCACCCCCGACCTCGCCGAGGCCGCCGTCAAACGGGCCGCCGTGCGGGCCGCCCGCCGGGTCGTGCTGCTCGCCGACTCCACCAAGCACGGCCAGGAGCACTTCGCCCGCTTCGGCGACCTCACCGACGTGGACCTGCTGATCACCGACACCGGCCTGAGCCCCGACGACGCCGCCGCCATCGAGCGCGGCGGCACGGAAGTAGTGCGCGCATGATCCTCACCGTCACCCCCAACCCCTCCCTCGACCGCACGTACGAGGTCCCCGCCCTCGACCGCGGTGAGGTCATCCGCGCCACCGGCGAACGCATGGACCCGGGCGGCAAGGGCGTCAACGTCTCCCGCGCGGTCGCCGCCGCGGGCCAGGACACCGTCGCCGTACTGCCGTTGGGCGGCGCCCCCGGCGCGCTTGTCGCGGACCTGCTCGCCGGTCAGGGCATCGAGGTCGCACCCGTCCCGGTCGCCGGAGCCACCCGCTCCAACATCGCCGTCGCCGAACCCGACGGCACCCTCACGAAGATCAACGCCCCCGGCCCCGAACTCTCCGCCACCGAACAGGAATCCCTCCTGGAAACGGTACGGCGGCACGCTCGCACCGCCGACTGGATCGCCTGCTGCGGCAGCCTCCCGCGGGGCCTGGCCCCCTCCTGGTACGCCGACCTCGTCGCCCGCGCCCGCGCCGCCGGCGTCCGCATCGCCCTCGACACCTCCGGCCCCGCCCTCCTGGCCGCCCTCCGCGAACGCCCCGACGTCGTCAAGCCCAACGCCGAGGAACTCGCCGAAGCCGTCGGCCGCCCCCTCGCCACCGTCGGCGACGCCGTCAAGGCCGCCGAGGAACTGCGCGGACTCGGCGCCGGAGCGGTCCTGGCCAGCCTCGGCGCGGACGGCCAGCTCCTCGTCACCGCCACGGGCACCTGGTTCGGCAGCGCCCGCGTCGACACCGTACGCAGCAACGTCGGCGCCGGTGACTCCTCCCTCGCCGGGTTCCTGATCGCGGGCGGCAACGGCCCCGAAGCCCTCGCCTCCGCCGTCGCCCACGGTGCCGCCGCCGTCCAACTGCCGGGCAGCGTCATGCCGACCCCGGCCGACCTCGACCCCGCCGCCGTCACGGTCACCGACGCCGTACCGACGGACCGTGCCCTCACGGAGCCGGTGTCATGACGGCGGCCCGTAGGCGACAGATCTCCGGTACGACGCCGTCGTCGTACCCCTTGGAGTTACTCCCCACGCTCGCCCCCACGAGCAGCACCGCCCCCCACGGCACCC
>LJCV01000027.1 GCA_001298575.1 Actinobacteria bacterium OK074 | reverse complement strand
GGAGGTTGTCCGCGGCGGCGACGCCCCGCCCCGCGCCTCCCCCACCCGCCCCGACCTCACCGCCGACCGCTTCGTCCCCCACCCCACCCGACCCGGCGCACGCGCCTACCGCACCGGCGACACCGTCCGGCAACACCACGACGGCACCTACACCTACCTCGGCCGCACCGACCAACAGGTCAAAGTCCGCGGCTTCCGCATCGAACCCGGCGACGTCGAAGCCGCCCTGCGCACCCACCCCGACATCGCCGAAGCCGTCGTACAAGCCGTCGGGGAAGGCACCCAACGGCGGCTCGCCGCCTGGCTGGTGCCGCACGGCAAACACCCCGACTCCACCGCCGTCCGCACCCACCTCAAGACGCTCCTCCCCTGGTACCTCCTGCCCGACCTCTACACCGCCATCGACCAACTCCCCCTCACCACCAGCGGAAAGGTCGACCGCAAGGCGCTCCCGGCACCGGTCGCGGCGCCCGTCGACGACGCCGTCGCGTACGAACCTCCCGCGACGGCCGCGGAGTCGCTGCTCGCCGAGGCGTGGCAGGAGGTGCTGAACGGCGAACCGGTGGGCCGTGCCGACGACTTCTTCGCGCTCGGCGGCAACTCCATGCTCGCGGCGCGGATGATGCGGCTGGTCCGCGACCGCCTGGACCGCGACGTGCCGCTGCTGCTGGCCTTCTCCCACCCGACGCTCGCCGGTCTCGCGGCGGCGCTGGCGGGCGAAGTCACCGTGGCGGAGGCCGACTTGGCCGGGGACGCCCAACTCCCCCCGGACATCGAGGTGGCCACGGCGCCGGACCCCGTGGCCACTCCCCCGCGCGAGGTACTGGTCACCGGGGCGACCGGCTTCCTCGGGGTCCATCTGCTGCACCAACTCCTGCTCCAGACCGACGCGTTGGTCCACTGCCTGGTCCGCGCGGGTGACACGGAGGGCGCGAACGGGCGGGTACGGCAGGGACTTGTCGAGGCGGGCCTGTGGCAGGACGGCTTCGCCGCCCGCATCGCCGCTCTCCCCGGCGGCCTGGACCGCCCCCGGCTCGGCCTGGACGCGGCGGCGTACGACCGTCTCGCGACCCGGCTCGACGCGGTCTACCACAACGGCGCCACGGTCAACTTCCTCGCCTCGTACGGGCAGTTGCGGGCGCCCAACGTCGAGGGCACCACCGCCCTGCTGCGGCTGGCCACCGAGCGCGGCCGGGCGGTGCCGGTGCACTTCACGTCCACCATCGGCGTACTCCCCGAGGGTGTCACGGCGGAGGCGCCGCCCACGGCGGAGCACGGGCACCTGGACCGCGGGTACGAGCAGACCAAGTGGGTGGCCGAGCGGCTGGTCACGGCGGCGGGTGCGCGCGGGCTGCCGGTGAGCGTGTACCGGCCGGGCCGGATCGGCGGGGACACCACGAACGGGGTGGGGCCCAAGGACGACCTGGTCTGGCAACTGGTGCGGCTCTGCGCCGAGTTGGGCGCCGCACCCGACGCCGAACTCCCCTTCCACATCGCTCCGGTGGACTATGTGGCCGCCGCGCTCGTCCGGCTGTCGCTGGCCCCGGCCCGGGGCGAGGTCTTCCATCTGGTGGGCCACGAGCCGGTCACCAGCACCCGCATCCTGGACCGGGTACGGGCGGCGGGCCACCGGGTCGACGCGGTGGACGCCACCGCGTGGGTCGAGCGGGCCCGGGCGCATCCGGCGGGCGAGGCGCTGCTCGCGACCCTCGGCCCGGGGCAGTTCGCCGCGGCCGGGGCCTCGGACCAGGACCCGGGGCCGCGCTTCGACGACCGGCGCACGCGGGAACGGCTGGAGGGGACCGGTCACGACTGCCCACGGGTGGACGACGGGATGATCGACCGGTGGATCCGGCACTACCTGGACACCGGCTATCTGCCCCCGGCGCCCTCTCCGTCTCCCGCTGCCCCTCCATCCCCCACGGCCACTCCGTCCCCCACGTCAACGGCGGCGTCTCCGTCTCCCGAGGCGGACGGGCAGCACCGGTGACCGCCGCCCGCCGCACCCGTCGTACCACCGAGAAGGAGCCCCCGTGTCCGTAACCGACCGGCCGACCGACGTCGCCACGACCGTCGTCACGGCCGTCCCCGCGGCGCTCGACCGCATCGACGTCGAAGCCCTCCGTGCCCACGTCGTCCGCCTCTCCCACATCCGCAGCCCCTACGTGGACATCGGGGTGCTGGAGAAGACGGCCGCGGAGTGCGAGGAACACCTACGGGCGACCGGGCTGGCCGTCCGGTCGCTGCCGACCAGCAAGAACGACTTCGAGTTGCCGACGCTCGTCGCCCGCCGGACCGGCACCAGCCGACCGCGCGACGTCCTCGTCCTGGGCGCGCACTACGACAGCGTGGCCGAGAGCCCCGGCGCGGACGACAACGCCTCCGGGGGGGCCGTCGCGCTCGAACTCGCCCGGGTGCTGGGCTCGGTGGAGTTGCCGTACTCGGTGGACGTCGGACTCTTCCCGTTCGAGGAGAAGCCCGGCAACCTGGCCGGGGCGCGGCTGCTCGCGGCAGGTTACGCGGACCGGGGCGAGCGGGTGCTGGGCATGGTCTCCCTGGAGATGCTCGGCTTCACCGGGCCCGACCAGGAGTTCTTCCCGCCGCCCGGTGACTTCCTCGCCCTGATCGGGGATCTGCCGTCCGCCGCGCTGGTCGAGCACTTCCGGGCCGCGGGCGAGCGGTGGAACCCGGGGCTGCGGGTGGTGGCCGCCGCGGTCGACCCGGACACGCAGCCGGACGCCAAGCGCTCCGACCACGACGCGTTCTGGGACGAGGGACTGCCCGCCCTGATGGCCACGGACACCTCGTTCCTGCGCAACCCGAACTACCACTCGGAGCGCGACACCGTCGACACGCTCGACTTCGCGTTCATGCTGTCGGCGGCCCGCACGCTGCTCGCCGGGACCCTCACGCTGGCCGCCGGTTCGGGGGTCGTGGTCGGCCCGGAGGACGTACGCGGCGCCGAAGCCGCTTCCCTGATGGGCGAGTTGTCCGCCGAACTGGCCCGGACGTACGACTTCGTCGACGCGGGCGACGCGGGCTTCGACCCCGCCTCGCTCGGCGACCGGGGCGCCTTCTTCGTGGCCCGCCACGACGGCACGCCGGTCGGCTGTGTGGCGCTGGTCCCGGTCGACGCGGACACCGCGGAGGTCAAACGGCTCTACGTGGCCGATCGCGCGCGCGGCCACGGCGTGTCGAAGCGGCTGATGAGCGCGTTGGAGGCGCACGCGTACGGGCAGGGCTTCGGCCGGCTGCGGCTGGAGACCGGCGACCGGCAGCCCGTCGCGATAGCTCTCTACGAGCGGTTGGGCTTCGAACACATCGAACGCTGGCCGGAGTACGCGGACTCCGAGCGGAGCGTCTGCATGGCCAAGCGGCTCAGCAGCCCGTACGACTCCAGCCAGTATCCCGGTGCGAAGGAACCGGAGTAGCCGCGGTGTCGAGGGGCCGGAGCGGAACTCCCTGTCCGCCCCGGCCTCTTGGCCGTTCTTCTCAACAACAGGACGCGCGGCTCGGCGACTTGCCTCAGAGGTGCTCCTCAACCACCGCCCCCGCAGCAGCCGCCGGCTCCGGCTCCGGCCGTCGCAACAACGCCCAGTACCCCACCGCGGCCCCCGTCCCGACGACCGCGCAGGCCCCCCACAGCGCGGCGGGCCCGAGGCTGTCGATCATCACCCCGCCGACCAGGGGCGCGGTCAGCGTCCCGGTCGCCCAGAACAGGTTGAACACGCCCTGGTAGCGGCCCTTGGCGTGCTCCGGGGAGAGCCGTGCGACCAGGTCCATGTTGAGGGGCGAGTGCACGACCTCGGCCAGGGTCCACACGGCGACGGCCAGCGCGTAGCCGAGGGCGGACCCGGCGAAGGCGTTGAGGCCGAAGCCGTAGCCGCACAGCAGGCAGGCGAGGACCAGCAGCCGGGCCGGGTCGAAGCGGCCGATGAGCCGGGTGACGGGGATCTGCAACGCCACGATCAGCAGCCCGTTCACGCTGATGACCAGGCCGTACTGCGAGGCCGTCAGACCGTCGCGGTTCATGGCGATGGGCAGGGCGGTGGACGACTGGTGGAAGATCATCACGATCAGGAAGGACAGCCCCGCCACGGCCATGAACCGCCCGTTGCGCAGCACTCCGCCCAGTCCGGCCGCCTGTTCGGCGGCCGGGTCGTCGGTGGCGGGCGGTGGGCCCGGGTTGGTCTCCGGGAGCCGTCCGAAGACCACCAGGGCGCAGCCGAGGGTGGCCACGGACTCGCCGACGAACAGCCACACGTAACCGTGCGCGGCGATGAGCCCAGCGGAGGCGGAGGCCACGGCGAAGCCGATGTTGATGGCCCAGTAGTTCAGCGCGAAGGCCCGGCCGCGGTCCTCGGCGGGCACCAGGTCGGCGATCATCGCCTGCACCACCGGCCGGGAGGCGCTGCTGGCCGCGCCCGCCGCGCAGGCCAGCGCGGCGATGGCCAGCGGGTGCGTGACCAGGCCGAGCGCCATGGTCAGCACGGCCGTGGCCAGTTGTGCGAAGAGCAGCGTGGGCCGCCGCCCGATCCGGTCCGCGCACACCCCGCTGATCACGGACGACACGGCGCCACCGACGCCGTAGAGCGCCACCATCAGTCCGGCGTAGCTCGCGGAGTAGCCGCGGTCGGCGGTGAGGTAGAGGGCGAGGAAACCGGCGACGAAGGAGCCGAGACGGTTGACCAGGGTGCTGGTCCACAGCCACCAGAAGGCTCGGGGGAACCCCGACAGGGTTTCTTTCACCGGAGGGTCCGAACCGAACGGCAACATAACGGAGTTGAGGCCGAGTACGCGGAGACCATTTCTCAGATGCTAGAGACCGACTGAGCACCTTTCAAGGAAACCTTTTCACCAGCGAAGGTTCGTTTTACGCCAACGTGGCAGCTGGTATTTCCGCATGCCCAATTGGTCGCCATTTTCTTAACCTGTGCAAATATCGTCCGCCAACATTCAGGCGGGCTTCGCGGTGGGTTCCGCTTCGGTCGCCCGGGCCGGCGTCGGCGTGCCGGGCGGGGTGTCGCGGCGTACGAGCAGCGAGAGGGTCAGGGCCACGACGAGCAGGCCGGCGCAGACGCAGGAGGCCAGCGCGTACGCGGACCGGGGGCCCGCGGCTCCCGACGGCCCGGACGCGGTGTGCAGGTAGACCGCGGAGACGGCGCTGAGGCACACGGCCGCCGCGATGCGCTGGGCCATCTGGAGGATGCCGCCGCCCACCCCGGCGGCCTCCGCGGGCGCGTGCTGGAGCACCTGGGTCTGGTTGGGCGAGACGCTGAGCCCCGACGCGGCGCCGACCACCAGTTGCGTCGCGGCCAGGGCGAGGGGCAGCGGCCCGCCCGGCACGGCCAGCGCGACGGCGGCGCCGGTCAGGGCGGCGGCGATGCCCAGGGTGAGGCCGACGGTCACGGTGCTCGGGCCGATCCGGCGCACCAGCCGCCAGGCGAGCCCGGAGGAGACGCCCATCGCCACCGCCGCGGGGAAGGTGACCGCGGCCGTGAGCAGCGCGGAGTGCCCGAGTCCGTCCTGGAGGAAGACGGTGAGGACGAGGGAGGAGGCCAGCGAGGCGCCGAACTGGGCCATGGCGACGGCCGTGCCCAGCATGTACGGCCTGGACGCCGTCAGCGCCGGGTGCACCAGCGGGCGGCGGCCGTGCCGTGCGCGCCGCCGCTGGTGCAGGGTGAACAGCGCCGCCAGCCCGACCGCCGCGCCCGCCCACAGGAGTGCCGCTCCCCCGCTGCCCGGGGTGCGGATGAAGGGCACCATCAGCGTCAGGGTGCACCCGCAGGCGAGGGTGAGGCCGACGGCGTCCAGCCGGGCGTTGCCCGCGGTGCGCCGGGGCGGTGGCAGCCAGCGGGCCGCGAGGGTCAGGGTGAGCACCGCGAGGGGCGCGCTCAGCAGGAGACAGCACCGCCAGCCGGCCGCGGGGCCCAGGCCCGCGACGAGCGCGCCGCCCAGCGGTGGGCCGAGCGCCGCGGCGACCCCGGAGGTGACGGCGTACAGGCCGAGCGCCCGGCCCCGGTCCACGCCCTGGAAGACGTCCTGAATGGTGCCGATCACCTGGGAGTTGACGAGTCCGGCCGCCGCGCCCTGGACCAGCCGGGCGCCGATCACCGTGCCCGGCCCGGCGCCGGTGGCCGCCGCCACCCCGGCCAGCAGGAACACCGCGATGCCCGCGAGGAACAGGTGCTTACGGCCGCGCAGGTCGCCGAGGCTGCCCCCGGGCACCAGCGCGAGCCCGAAGGTCAGCGAGTAACCGGCCACGATCCACTGGACGTCGGCGGCGCCCGCCCCGAGCGACTGGCGCATGCTCGGTACGGCGATGTTGAGCACCGCCTGGTCCAGCAGGGTCGTGGCCCCGGCGGCCATGCAGACCAACTGCACGCGGCGGGCGGCCCGGTCGGCTCCCGGGAGCACGCCCGTGCGCTCAGCGATGCCGGTGCTCCGGCTCCTCGGGCGCGGCGGCCCGCGCGCCGCGGATCTCCGTGTCGGTGACGGTGGCCATGGTGAACTCCTCCTGGTGTGCGGGCGGTTACGTGGCTACGCGCGCCGTCGCGGCCGGGGCAGGCCGAGGTGCTCCCGCAGGGTGCGGCCCGTGTACTGGGTGCGGAACAGGCCCCGGCGGCGCAGCTCGGGGACCACCAGGTCGGCGAAGTCGGTCAACGTACCCGGCAGGTAAGGGAAGATGACGTTGAAACCGTCGGCGGCCCGGCCGTGGAACCACTCCTCGATGTGGTCGACGACCTGCTCCGGTGTGCCGACGATGCTCCGGTCGTCGGCCGCGACCCGGCGGACGAGGTCGCGGATGGTCAGGTTGTCGCGGCGGGCCTCGTCGTAGATCTGCTGCTGCGCGGTGTGCGACTGGTTGGAGAGCGGGAGTTCGGGCAGCGGGCCGTCCAGCGGGTAGGGGCTGAGGTCGAAGCCGCCGAGCCAGTACGAGAGGTCGGCCAACGCGACCTGCGGGGGCAGGAGTTCGGTGAGCCGGGCGAGTTTCTCGCGGGCCTCGGACTCGGTCGGGGCGGTGACGACGGACAGGCCGGGCAGCACCTTCACGTGGTCCGGGTCGCGGCCGTGGGCGGCGGCGCGTTCCTTGATCTCGGCGTAGAACTCCTGGGCACGGCCGAGGTCCCGGATGCCGGAGAAGATCAGGTCGGCGATGCGGGAGGCGAGGTGCTTGCCCGCCTCGGAGGCGCCCGCCTGCACGATGACCGGGTGTCCCTGCGGAGGCCGGGCGATGTTCAACGGCCCCGCGACCTTGAGGTGTTCGCCCTCGTGGTCGAGCGCGTGCAGCTTGGCGGGGTCGAAGTAGACGCCGCTTGCCTGGTCGTGGCGGAAGGCGTCGTCCTCGAAGGAGTCCCACAGGCCGGTGACGACGTCGTGGAACTCCTCGGCGCGGTCGTACCGAGTGGCGTGGTCGAGGTGGGCGTCGAGGCCGAAGTTCCGTGCCTCGCCGTCGTTGAGAGAGGTGACGACGTTCCAGCCGGCCCGGCCACCGGATATGTGGTCGATCGAGGCGAACGTACGGGCCACGTGGTAGGGCTCGTTGTAGCTGGTCGACGCGGTGGCGATCAGGCCGATCCGGGAGGTCCCGGCGGCGAGCGCGGCCAGCAGGGTCGTCGGCTCGAAGGAGTCGTTGACCACGCTGACCCGGCTGAGGACGTCCTCGGAGGCGAACGGCACCCCGACGAGGTCGGCGAGGAACACCGCGTCGAACGTGGCCCGTTCGGCGATGCGGGCGTAGGAGAGCACCTCGCGGAGGTTGACGCCCGCGTCCGCCGCGGTGTCCGGGTGCCGCCAGGCGGCCAGGTACTCGCCGGGCGGTTTGAGGAAGGCGTTGAGGTGGAGTTGGTCGCTGCGACGGCGCTCGCCGCTGTGTCGGCCGGACATCACCCGGCCTCCTGGAACTGTCGGACGGCGGCGGCCGGGCGGGGCAGCCCGAGGTTCTCGCGCAGGGTCGGGCCCGCGTACTCGGTGCGGAACAGGCCGCGTCGCTGGAGGAGCGGCACCACGTGGTCGACGAAGTCCTCGGCGGGGCCGGGGAGATAGGGGAAGGAGATGTTGAAGCCGTCGGCGGCGCGGGTGCGGAACCAGGTCTCGATGTGGTCGGCGATCTGCTCGGGCGTACCGGCGACGGCGGAGCCCGCGGCGAACCGTGCCGCGAGCTGACGGATCGTCAACTTGTCCTCCCGGGCCAGTTTGACGAGCAGGTCGCGGCGCGACCTGCTGCGGTTGCTGTCGGGGATGTCCGGCAGTGGCCCGTCCAACGGCCGGTCGGTCAGGTCGAGTTCGCCGAGGTTGTCCTGGACCAGACGGCGGGCGACGTCGTCGTGGATGAGGTCCTGGAGTTCGGCCAGCCGTCGCCCGGCCTCCGCCTCGGTGGCCGCGACCAGCGGAGTGAGCCCCGGCCAGACCAGGACCTGGGCGGGGTCGCGGCCGTGCGCGGCGGCGCGGGCCTTGATGTCGGCGTAGAAGTCCTGGGCGGCGCCGAGTTCGTGCTGGGTGGTGAAGAGGACCTCGCCGTGCCGGGCGGCGAACTCCCGTCCGGTGGTGGAGGATCCGGCCTGGAAGACCACCGGGTGCCCCTGCGGCGGGCGGGAGATGTTCAACGGTCCGCGCACGGTGAAGTGCTCGCCCCGGTGGTGCGGCGGGTGCAGTCCGGCGGGGTCGTAGTAGCGGCCGGCCGCCTTGTCCCGGACGACCGCGCCGTCGTCGAAGCTGTCCCACAGGGCCTTCACGACCTGGACGAACTCGTCGGCGCGGCGGTAGCGCAACTCGTGTTCCAGGTGGGTGTCGTGGCCGAAGTTGGCCGCCTCCAGGGGGACGACGGAGGTGACGACGTTCCAGCCCGCGCGACCGCCGGAGAGGTGGTCGAGGGAGGCGAACTTGCGGGCGATGTGGAAGGGGTGGTTGTAGGTGGTGGTCGCGGTCGCGGCGAGACCGATGTGCTCGGTCACCAGGGACAGCGCGGACAGCAGCGTGAGCGGTTCGAAGTGTTCGGCGCGGCCGGTGCGGGACAGCGAGTCGAGCTGGTGTCCCCAGATCGCGACGACGTCGGCGACGAACAGCGCGTCGAACCGGCCGCGTTCGAGGGTGCGGGCGAGGTCGGCGTGGAAGGCGAAGTCGAGCTGTCCGTCGGGGCGGGCGTCCGGGTGCCGCCAGCCGGCGATGTGGCCGCCGGAGCCGTGCACCAGTGCGCCCAGGGTGAGTTGGCGGGGTCGTACGGTCTCGTTCGTGGTCATGAGGGCCTTCCGGTCGTGCGGCCACCGGGCCCGCGCGGACTTCCGGGGCGGACGGGGGTCAGCGGGGAAGTCGCGGTACGGCGGCCAACAGGCGGCGGGTGTAGGGGTGTTGGGGATCGGCCAGGACGGTCGCGGCCGGGCCCTGTTCGACGGCCCGGCCGTCCTTCATCACCAGCACGTCGGTACACAGCCGCCGTACGACGCCGATGTCGTGCGAGACGAGCAGCAGCGTCAGGCCGTACCGCTCGGCGAGGTCGTCGAGGAGGGCGAGGATCTGGGCGCGTACCGACACGTCGAGGGCGCTGAGCGGTTCGTCGCCGACGAGGACCTTCGGGCCGGGGGCGAGCGCCCGGGCGATGGCGATGCGCTGGCGCTGGCCGCCGGAGAACTCGTGCGGGTACCGGCCGCGCACGGACGGCTCCAGGCCGACGGCGCGCAGGAGTTCGTCCACCCGGTCGTCGTGGTCGCCGGGCAGCCGCAGGCACTCCAGCGGTTCGGCGACGATGTCGCGGACGGTGGCGCGCGGGTCGAGGGAGCCCAGTGGGTCCTGGAGCACGACCTGTACCTCGCGCCGGAACCACGTCAGCGTGCGGGGCGCGCCCGGCCGTACCGCACGGCCGCGGTAGTGCACGGTGCCGGAGTCGGCCCGGTCCAGCGCGAGCAACAGCCGTGCCAGCGTGGACTTTCCGGAGCCGGACTCCCCCACGATGCCGAGGCTGTTGCCCTCCCGCACCGCCAGCGAGACGTCCCGCACGGCGTGCCGGACGGCGGCCGGGGCGAAGAGCGAGGTGCGCGGCAGCCGGAAGCTGCGGCCGAGGCCGGTGGCCGCGAGGAGCGCTTCTTCGGTCACAGCGCGACCTCCGGGGTGTCCCGGCCCGTCGCCCGCGCGGCCGCCACCAGCCGCCGGGTGTAAGGGTGTTGGGGTTGGCGTACGAGGGTGTCGGTGGTGCCCTGCTCGACGAGCCGGCCGTCCTTGAGGACCGCGGCCCGCGGGCACAGTTGGGTGACGACGGCGAGGTCGTGGCTGATGAACAGCAGGGCGGTGCCGTGCTGTTGGACGAGGTCGTCGAGGAGTTTCAGCATGTCGGCCTGGACGGTGACGTCGAGGGCGGTGGTGGGTTCGTCCGCGATGAGCAGCGCCGGGCGGGTGGCCAGTGCCATGGCCAGGCCGACGCGCTGCCGCTGTCCGCCGGACAGCTGGTGCGGCCAGGCGCGGACGACCGACTCGGGGTCGGGCAGGCCGACTTGGGCGGCGAGTTCGACGGCGGCGACCGCGGCCTTGCGCCGGCCGAACCCCCGGTGCAGCCGCAGCGGCTCGGACAGCTGTCTGCCGATGCGCATCAGCGGGTTGAGCGCGCTCATGGGTTCCTGGAAGACCATGGCCATGCGGTCGCCGCGCAGCCGCGCCAACTCCCGGTCGCCCAGGCCCAGTAGCTCTCTGCCGTCGAACCGGACGCTACCGGTGGCCGCGGCGCCGTCCGGCAGCAGGCCCAGGACGGCAAGTGCGGTGAGCGACTTGCCCGAGCCGGACTCGCCGATCAGCGCGAGGCGTTCACCGGGGGCGAGGTGGAGGCCGACGTCGTCGACGACGGTGGTGCCGCCGATCCGCACGCTCAGTCCTGCGATGTCCAGCAGGCTCATGCCGCCGACACCTCCCGCATGTCCAAGAAGAGGCTCACGCCGCCACCTCCCGTACCCGCAGGCGCGCGTCTGTGGCCTCGCGCAGCCCGTCCCCGAGGAGGTTGAAGCCGAGCACGGAGCACGCGACCGCGATGCCCGGCCAGATGACCAGCAGGGGGCGGGCGGTGATGTACTCCTGCTGTTCTTGCAGCATGCGGCCCCAGGAGACCGCGGGTGCCGGGGTGCCGAACCCGAGGTAGGACAGGGCGGCTTCGGCGAGGACGGCCACAGACAGCACCAGGGAGAGCTGCACGATGAGGGTGGGCGCGATGTTGGGCAGCAGGTGCTTGCGGACCGTGCGCCAGGTGCCCGATCCGGCCGCGTGGGCGGCGAGGACGTAGTCGGTGTTGAGCACCCGCCCGGCCTCGGCGCGGGCCACCCGGGCGAGGTTGACGCCCGCGCCGACGCCGATCGCGGTGACCGCGGTCCAGGTCGAGCCGCCGTACACCGCGGTGAGGATCATCGCGATCAGCAGCACGGGGAAGGCGATCAGCACGTCCGTGACCTGGACGACGGCGGCGCCGAGCGGGCGCGGCGCGAGGACCGCGGCGAGCGCGAGGGCGAGTCCGACGACGGCGGCGATGGCCGCTGCCAGTACGGCGGTTCGCAGGGTGGCGCGGGCGCCGACGAGCAACTGGCTCAGCTCGTCGCGGCCGAGCCGGTCGGTGCCGAGCAGATGCCCGCCGGACAGCGGCAGCAGCCAACTGTCCTGCGGGCGGGCGAGCGTGGGGTCGTAGGGCGTCCAGACGAGGGAGACCAGCGCAGCCAGCACGAGGAGCCCGACCAGGACGGCGCCCGCGAGACCGCTGCGTGTCCGGAGCAACGCCCGCAGGACGCGCGGGACTTGGATGTCCACCGGGGTTCTCATGCCGCGCTCCGCAGTCTCGGGTCGATCAGGCGGTGCACCAGGTCCACGAGGAACCCGATGACCAGTACCGCCCCGGTGAGCAGCAGGATCTCGCCCTGCACCTTGTCGAGGTCGCGGTTGCCGACGTCCGTGATCAGCATCTGGCCGACGCCGGGCAGTACGAACACCTGCTCGACGACGACCGCGCCCGCGACCAGCGCGGCGATCTGGAGGCCGAGCACCGACACCACCGGTACGGCCGCGTTGCGCAGCCCGTGCCGCAGCAGCGCGCCGGTGCGGGTGTGGCCCTTGGCGCGGGCGGTGCGCAGCCAGTCCTGGTGCAGCACGTCCAGTACGGCGGAGCGCACGAACCGCAGCAGGACGGCGCCCTCGGACAGGGCCAGGGTCAGCCAGGGCAGGACGAGGCTGCGCAGGGCCTGCCCCGGTTCGGCCCAGCCGTCGACGGGGAACCCCTGCGCGGGCAGCCAGCGGACCTGGACCGCGAACACCACGACGAGCAGCAGCCCGACCCAGAGCGCGGGCAGCGCGATGCCGAGCTGTCCGAGGGTGTTGACCGCGCCGCCGAGCCACGAGTCGCGCCGGACGGCGGCCAGGACGCCCAGCGGCACGGCGAAGGCGAGCGCGAGGACGACGGCGCCGACGGCCAGCGGTCCGGTCACCTCCAGCTTCTCGGCGAGCTGTCCGGAGACCGAGGTGCCGTCGAGGACCGACCGGCCGAAGTCCCCGGTGACCACCCCGCCGATCCAGTGGCCGTACTGCGCGACCAGCGGCCGGTCCAGCCCCAAGTCACGGCGGACGGCGGCGACTTGGGCCGGGGTCGCCTTGATGCCGCCGATCGTCTGGGCGACGTCGCCGGGCAGCAGCCGCAGCACGAGGAAGATCAGCACGCTGGCCGCGAACAGGGAGACCACCAACAGGGCGGCCCGGCGCAGCAGATACAGGGTCACGCCGGCCTCACTTCTTCGCCACGGCGAGGTTCGCGAGGTCGTAGCGGTTGCTGGTGAAGTTGCGCGGCACGCCGGTGACTCCGTCGCGCACCACGGTGAGGGTCTGGTTGACGAACAGCCAGTCGGCGGCGGCGTCTTCGGAGATCTGCCGGGCCGCCTTCTTCAGGAGGGCGTCGCGCTGGGCGTCGGTGGCCGCGGTCTGCGCTGCGGCGTACCACTTCTGGACATCGGCGTTGTCGTAGCCGAAGTAGTAGTCGGGGTTGGCGAAGTTGCCCAGGTCGCGGGCCTCGGCGTGGTTGACGACGCTGAGCTGGTAGTCGTGCTTGGTGTAGACGGAGTCGAGCCAGGTCTGGAACTCGACCTGCTGGACGGTGAGTTGGACGCCGACCTGCTTGAGTTCGGAGGCGAGGTAGTCGCCGATCTCGGTCTGGTAGATGTTGGGGATCTTGACGGTGAGCTTCAGCCCGTCGCCGTAACCGGCCTGCTTGAGCAGCTTCTTGGCGTCGTCCGGGTCGTAGGCGTCGACCGAGGTGAGGTCCGCGTAGCCGGGGTCGGTGGCCGGAATGGGGCCGCCGACCTGCTTGGCGGCGCCGCCGAGGGTCTTGATGAGGCCCGCGTTGTCGATGGCCTCGCGCAGGGCGCGGCGGACCCGGATGTCCTTGGTGGGGCCGGAGTCGTTGTTGAAGGCGAGGGTGAACTTGTCGGTGGTGTCGCCGCGCAGGACGGTGTATTTGGTCGTGTCGGAGAACGGCTGGAGCAGGTCGGCCTGCGCGCCCGTCTCGATGTCGGTCTGGCCGGTCCGCTGGGCGTTGTTGGCGGCGCTCGCGTCCTTGATGTAGTGGAAGACGACCTTGGCGACCTTGGCCTTGGTGCCCCAGTAGGCGTCGTCGCGCACGAAGGTGATGGAGGAGCCGCGCTTCCAGCCGCTCAGCTTGAAGGGCCCGGTGCCGTTCTCCTTCCCGGCGAGGGAGGAGAAGTCGGTGCCCTTCTCGAAGACGATCCCGGCCCGTCCGGTCAGTCCCCAAGTGAAGCCGGTGTCACGGTGTTCGAGTTTGACGACGACGGTGTGGGCGTCGGCGGCGGACACGCTCTCGACCGAACTCAGCGCCGCCGCGTCGGGGTTGGTGGAGCCGGCCGCGGTGACCTGCCGGAGCGACCAGACGGCGTCGGCCGCGGTGACCTTGGTGCCGTCGTGGAAGGTGGCGTTCTTCGCGAGGTGGAAGGTGTAGGTGAGCCCGTCGGAGGACGCCTTGTACGAGGTGGCGAGGCTCGGCTCGATCCTGTTGTTCTCGTCGCGGGTCAACAGGCCCTGGTAGATGTTGTCGAGGAGGATCTGGTCGAGCGCCGCGCCCGCCGTGGAGGCGATGTCGAGGCTGGTGGGTTCGAGCACGAGGCGGACGTCGACGGTGGCGTTCGTGTCGATGTCGGCGGCCTGGCTGGCCTGCGTGGTCTGCCCGGCGTTGGCGGAGTCGTCGGTCGCGCCGGTACCACAGCCGGTCGCGGCCAGTCCGGCGAGTACGACGGTGGCGGCGAGCCGGACGGCGGTTCTGCGACGCATGACGGATCGGACTCCTTGGGTGCGAGGGGCGGTGCTCATAGGGCGGCTACTCGAACGGGGGCTGTCCGTACGGGAGTTGCTCGTACGGGAGTTGCTCGTACGGGAGTTACTCGTACGGCCGTGGTGCTCATACGGCCGCTGCTCTCAGGCCGCGTTCGAGGTCGGCGACGAGGTCGGCGGCGCCTTCGAGACCGACCGACAGCCGCACCAGACCGGGCGTGACACCGGCCACGGCCTGCTGCTGGGCGTCCAGTTGGGCGTGGGTGGTGGAGGCGGGGTGGATGACGAGGCTGCGGACGTCGCCGATGTTGGCGAGATGGCTGAACAGCCGGACCCCTTCGACGAACCGCCGTCCCGCGTCGAGCCCGTCGGCGAGTTCGAAGGCGAGGACCGCTCCGGCGCCGCGCGGCAGGTACCGCTTGGCCTCGGCGTGCCACGGGCTGGAGGGCAGCCCGGCGTAGTGCACCCGGGACACCTGCGGCTGCCGTTCGAGCCATTCGGCGATCAACTGGGCGTTGGCGACGTGCCGTTCGACGCGCAGGCTGAGCGTCTCCAGGCCCTGGAGGAGCAGGAAGCTGTTGAACGGTGAGACGGCCGGCCCCAGGTCCCGGACCAGCCGGGTGCGCAGCCGCAGCGCGTAGGCGAGCCCGAGGTCGGAGAAGGAGTCCCAGAACGACAGCCCGTTGTAGGTCGGGTCCGGCCGGGTCAGCCCCGGCCACCGGTCGGGATCGGCGCCGAAGTCGAAGTGCCCGCTGTCGACGACGGCTCCGCCGATGCCGGTGCCGTGGCCGGAGAGGAACTTGGTGGTGGAGTGCACGACGATGTCGGCGCCGTGCTCGATGGGCCGCAACAGGTAGGGCGTGAGCACGGTGTTGTCGACGACCAGCGGCACGCCCGCCTCGTGCGCGATCCGGGCCACGCCCTCGATGTCGAGGACGTTGCCGCGCGGGTTGCCGATGGTCTCCCCGAACAGGGCCTTGGTGCCGGGCCGTACGGCGGCGCGCCAGGCGCCCAGGTCGTCCGGGTCGTCGACGAAGGCGACCGTGATCCCGAAGTCGGCGAAGGTGTGTTCCAGCAGGGTGCGGGTGCCGCCGTAGAGGGAGGAGGAGGCGACGATGTGGTCGCCGGTGCGCGCGAGGTTGAGCAGGGCGAGCGAGGTCGCGGCCTGACCGCTGGCGACGGCGACGGCCGCCGAACCGCCCTCCAGGGAGGCGAGGCGTTCCTCGGCGACGGCGGTGGTCGGGTTGGACAGCCGGGTGTAGGCGTGGGTGGCGAGGTCGGAGAGCTCGAAGGCCGCGGCGGCGTGCGCGGTGTCGCGGTAGACGTAGCTGGTGGTCTGGTGGATCGGCACCGCCCGCGCCCCGGTGTGCGGATCGGGTACGGCACCGGCGTGCACCTGCCGGGTCTCGAACTCCCAGGCGCCGCGCCGCTGTTCACCGCTCATCGGGCACTCTCCCTCCCCCACTCTCGGCTTCGCTCGACCGGGGGGACCCCCACCGCCAGGACGTCGGACCACCAGCGTTCGGCGACCCGCGGATGCGAGCGCAGCCAGCCGACGACGGCGTTCGCGCCGAAGGCCGCGAGCAGCGGGTTGCCCGGGTCGTCGGTGACGCCTCGGCTGCGCGCCGCCAACTCCGGTGGCAGTTGGAGGGGTTGGACGACGGCGTCGAGCCGCGGGCCGAGGAAGAAGGGGATGGAGTAGCGGTGGACGCCCAACTTCGGGCTGACGACCCGGTGTTGCGTGGCTTTCAGATAGCCCTGGGTGGCGATCTCCAGCATCTCGCCGATGTTGAACACGAAGGCGCCGGGCACGGGCATCGCGTCGATCCAGGACCCGTCCTCGCGCTGCACTTGGAGCCCGCCGACCTCGTCCTGCTGCAACAGGGCGAGATAGCCGTAGTCCTTGTGGGCGCCCACGCCCTGGTCGGCGTGTGCGGCGGCGCGCGGCGGGTAGTGCACGATCTTCACGTGGACGGCGGCCTCGTCGTCGAACCACTGGTCGAAGTAGCCCTCGTCCTGGCCGAGCGCGGCGGCAAGCGCCCGCAGCACCTCGCGGCTGACCCGGAGCGCCTCCGCCTGCCAGCGCAGCACGGTGTCCCTCAACTCCGGGAGTGCGGACGGCCATTGGTTGGGGCCGACGAGGCGGAGGTAGTCGGGGTCGTCCGGTCCGGTGGTGAGCGCCTCGCGTTCGGGGCCGATGTCGATCTGCTCCCGCCAGTCGGCGCCGCCCGCCGTGTACTCGGTCCCGGTGCGCGTGTAGCCGCGGAACTGGGGCGAGTTGACGTTCTCGATCTCCAGCCGGGCCCGCTCCGGCAGGGCGAAGAAGGCGCGGGCCGCGCTCAGCACCTCGTCCCGCAGGGTCGCGGGGACGCCGTGTCCGGTGACGTAGAAGAAGCCCACGTCGTGGGCGGCGGCCCGCAGTTCGGCGAGGAAGGCGGCGCGGTCGGCGTCCGGGGCGCGGTAGCGGGAGATGTCGATGAGGGGCAGAGCGGTGGGCTGGGCCATGGGAGGTTCCTTCGCGGCAACGGCGTACCGACCGCGGCGCCACCGGTCAACGGCCAGTGCGGGAAAGGCGGTTGCCGAGCGGGGGAGGTGCCGGGGCGGGTCGGGAGACGAGAGCGGGAATCGAGGTCGCGAGCCGTCAGGGACGGGCAGCGCGCCGGAGAGCGGCGGTCAGCAACAGACTTCGTCGAACTGGTCCGCACGGCGGCTCACCCAGAACGGGTCGAGCAGCACTATCAGTGCCGGTCCAGTGGTCTCCATGGCCGGATCAAAGCACACCCGTGCAGGTGCGTCCACCATGCATCCCGACGGGTGAGACGGCCGTCTTTTGCTGGTGCACACCGCCCGGGGTGTGGTTACCTGGCGGCATGACCGTGCTCGTGACCCGCCGCCACGTCGACTACGTGCGTGTCACCACCACGTGTTGTTCCGCCACGAGCTGACGCCGCGCTCCTGCATCCCAACCGCCTTGTCCCAGCCCCGCGTTGACCGTCGCCCCGGTGTGGGCGCCGCTGTCGTACGCGCGGTCCTCGTCCGGGCGGTCGCTCCCCTTGCCCGAGCCCCGCGCGCCTCCATACCGCGGGCGTCTTCGTGCCGCCCGCGTCCGCCTCCTCCATCCTCTCCGCCCCCTCCGCACAAGGGAGTTCCCCATGAGCCAGCCGATCGACTCCGTCACCGCGGGCCACACGCCCGAGGACGAGCCCACCGGACCCGACACCTCGGCCTGGTCGTTCGAGACCAAGCAGATCCACGCCGGGGCCGCCCCCGACCCGGCCACGGGCGCCCGCGCGACCCCCATCTACCAGACGTCGTCGTTCGTCTTCCGGGACACCCAGCACGCCGCCGACCTGTTCGCGCTGGCCGAGCCCGGCAACATCTACACGCGCATCCACAACCCCACCCAGGACGTCTTCGAACAGCGCGTCGCCGCGCTGGAGGGCGGCGTCGCGGCCGTGGCGCTGGCCTCCGGGCAGGCCGCGGAGACCCTGGCGATCCTCACGCTGGCGAGCGCGGGCGACCACATCGTCTCCAGCACCTCGCTCTACGGCGGCACCTACAACCTCTTCCGGCACACACTGCCGAAGTTCGGCATCGAGGTGTCCTTCGTCGACGACCCGGACGACGCCGGGGCATGGCGGGCGGCGATCCGGCCGAACACGAAGGCCCTCTTCGCGGAGACCCTCGGCAATCCGCGCGGCAACGTCCTGGACGTACGGGCGGTCGCGGACGTGGCGCACGCCGCGGGCGTACCGCTGATCGTCGACAACACGGTCCCAACCCCCTATCTCCTGCGGCCCCTTGAGCACGGCGCGGACATCGTCGTGCACTCGGCGACCAAGTTCCTCGGCGGGCACGGCACGACCATCGCGGGCGTGGTCGTCGACGGCGGCACCTTCGACTTCGGCCAGCACCCCGAGCGGTTCCCGGACTTCACCGAGCCCGACCCCAGCTACCACGGTCTGCGCTACTGGCCCGCGCTCGGCCCGGGCGCCTTCGCCGTCAAGCTGCGGGTGCAGTTGCTGCGCGACCTCGGCCCCGCCCTCTCGCCGCACTCCGCGTTCCTGCTCCTCCAGGGCGTGGAGACGCTCAGCCTGCGCATCGAACGCCACTCCGCGAACGCGCAGGCGCTCGCCGAGTGGCTGGAGCAGCGCGACGAGGTCGCCGCCGTCCACTATCCGGGACTGGAATCCAGCCGCTGGTACGAGGCGGGCCAGAAGTACCTGCCGCGCGGTGCCGGCGCCGTGGTCTCCTTCGAACTGCGCGACGGCGTCGAGGCGGGCAAGCGGTTCGTGGATGCCGTCGAGTTGTTCAGCCATCTCGCCAACATCGGCGACGTCCGCAGCCTGATCATCCACCCGGCGTCCACCACCCACAGCCAGCTCGACGAGGGGCAGTTGGCGGCCACCGGCACCTCCCCCGGGCTGGTGCGCCTGTCGGTCGGCATCGAGAACCTCGCCGACCTGAAGGCCGACCTGGACGCCGGGTTCCGAGCCGCGAAGGGCGCGTCCTGAACACCGTACTGACCCCCTCAGCGGTCCCCCTCCCGCCGGCCTCCGGGGCCTGGCGGGAGGGGGACCCGCCCGGCCGCCGCCAGTGGTTCGCGCGCGAACGGCCGCTGCCGCTGGAGGCGGGCGGTGAACTGCCGGGCGTGCGGCTGGCGTTCGAGACGTGGGGGCGGCTCGCGCCGGACACGTCCAACGCCGTCCTGGTACTGCACGCGCTCACCGGGGACAGCCATGTCGTCGGCCCCGCCGAGCCCGGGCACCCCACGTCCGGCTGGTGGGAGGGGCTGATCGGCCCCGGGCGGGCGCTCGACACCGACCGCTGGTTCGTCGTCGCGCCGAACGTCCTCGGCGGCTGCCAGGGCTCCACCGGGCCGTCCTCCGCCCGCCCCGACGGCCGGCGCTGGGGCGGCGCCTTCCCGTTTCTGACCCAGCGCGACCAGGTCACCGCCGAGGCGGACCTGGCCGACGCGCTGGGCATCGGCCGCTGGGCGCTGGTCGTCGGCGGCTCCATGGGCGGGATGCGGGCGGTGGAGTGGGCGGTGTCGCGGCCGGAGCGCACGACCGCGCTGCTGCTGCTCGCCACGACGGCCGCGGCGAGCGCCGAGCAGATCGCGTGGGCCAACATCCAGCTGCACGCGATCCGTTCGGACCCCGACTGGCACGGCGGCGACTACCACGACACCGGCCGGGGCCCGCACACCGGACTCGGCCTGGCCCGCCGCCTCGCCCACGTCACCTACCGCAGCGAACCGGAGCTCGACGCCCGCTTCGGCCGCTCGCCCCAGGACACCGAGGACCCCTGGTACGGGGGCCGCTACCAGGTCGAGTCCTACCTCGACCACCACGCGGCCAAGCTGGTACGGCGGTTCGACGCCGGCAGCTACGTCGTCCTGTCCGAGGCGATGAACAGCCACGACGTCGGCCGCGGGCGCGGCGGCCTGCGCGCGGCGCTCGGCCGGGTGACCGCGCGGACCCTGGTGGCCGGGGTGGACTCCGACCGTCTCTACCCGCCGTCCCAGCAGGCCGAGTTGGCGACGGGCATCGCCACGGCCGACCGCCTGCGGATCATCGAATCGCCGTACGGGCACGACGGGTTCCTCATCGAGACGGAGCAAGTGGCCGCGCTGGTGGGGGAATTGATCGCGTAGACACGGACACTCCGGCAACCGCTATGCCGTCGCCGCGCCCGTCCCCGGTCCGGCGACGTCCTTGCGGGTCACCGCGAGGTACCCGACCAGGCCGAGGATGACGGTCAGGAACAGGGCGCTGGTGACGACGGTGCCGAAGCCGAGTCCGCCGTCGCCGGTCGGCTGGGAGAGGTAGTCGCCGATGGAGGCGCCGAGCGGGCGGGTGAGCACGTAGGCGATCCAGAAGCTCCACACCGCGTCCAGGCCGAGCGAGAAGTGCGCGATTGCGACGGCGGCGATGGCCAGGGCGAACAGCAGCGCGGAGAGCCAGTAGCCGAGGTCCATGCGCTCGGAGAACAGGTCGCCGGCCGAGGTGCCGAGGGCGAAGGTGAACAGGACGGCCAGCCAGTAGTACGCCTCGCGGCCGGTGGTGTCGATGCTGTGGATGGACAGGGTCCGCTCACGCCGGTACCAGACGCCGAAGACGACCGCGAGCAGGACCGCGAAGACCGCGGTGGTGGTCTCCAGCGGGACGCCCATGTTGTCGGTGAGGTTGTCGCTGATCAGGGTGCCGACCACGCTGATCAGCGCGACGGCGAGCCAGTACACGCCCGCGCGGTAGGCGGTGGTGCGGAACTGGACGACCAGCACGCCCGCCAGCAGCACGCTCATCAGCACCGACACGCCCGTCAGGCCGAGCCCGGCCTTCTCGTTGAGCAGGTCGGCCGCGGTCTCGCCGACCGTCGTGCACAGCACCTTGATGATCCAGAAGTAGGCGGTGACTTCGGGCACCTTGTTCCAGCGCGGTCGGGGCGGGCGCGGGGCGGCGGTGCGACCGCCCCGGGCGGCTTGTGGGGTCTCGAAGATTTCCTGAGTCATGGGGCCCGACCGTGCCAGCCGCTACCTGAACGCATCCTGACCGTCGCGCCCCGCCGCCCACCACCACACGCCCCGCCCGGCCACGATGGGCACATGAGCCTCCCCGTACCCGGCCCGCGCATAGCGCCCTTCCGTCCCGCCCCTGCCCTCCCGACGGAAGAAGAAGCCCGCTGTGCCCCGCCCGCATACCTCCCACCGGCCGACCTCACCGGCTGACTCCCCGTCCCCCGGCGGCTCCCGCACCGACCGCGCCACCTCCTGGCTGCGCCGCCGTCTCGGCCGCGGTGTCCTGCTCTCCTACGCCCTCGCCCTGTTCCTGCCGGGCCCCGGCCTGTGGCTGCGCCGCCCGCACACCGTGCCGCTCGGCGCCGGCCCGGCCGCCCTGGCGCATCCGGCGTTCGCCACCGCCCCGTTCCTGCTGTCGCTGGTGCTGTTCTCGGCCGGGCTCCAGGTGCCCGTACGCGCCCTGGGCCGGCTGCTGCGGCGCCCGAAGGCCCTGCTCGCCGGGATCGTCCTGCATCTGGCGATCCCGCTGCTGGTCGTGCCGTTCGTCGCGGCCCTGCTCCGCCGTACGCCCGACTCGGACGGCGGCAGCGGACTGCTCACCGCGATGATCCTGATCGTGGCGATGCCGGTGGCCGCCGGGGCCACCGTGTGGACCGGCAAGGGCGACGGCGACCAGCCGACGATGGTGGGGCTGGTGCTGGCCTCCACCCTCCTCAGCCCGCTCAGCACCCCCTTCCTGCTGGCGACGCTGGCACCCCTGCTCCACGGCGGCTACGCGCACGCCCTCGCCGCCACCGGCCCCTTCGCCCACGGCGGCTTCGCCCTCACCACCGTGGTCCTGCCCTGCGCGGCGGGCCTGCTGTGCGCGCTCGTGCTGCCGTCCCGGTGGCTGCTGCGGCTGTGCGGGACGGTCGTGCCCGTGGCCCTGGCCGGTTCGCTCGTCCTGACCTACGTCAACGCCAGCGGCGCCCTCGGTTCCTTCCTGGACCGGCCGCGCCCGCTGCTGATCGCCGCCGCGCTGGCCGTGGCCGCCCTGGTCTGTCTGCTCTCCTTCGGGCTGGGCCGGGCCGCCGCCCGCGTGCTGCGGCTGGACGCCCCCGTGGCCTCGTCGCTGGTCCTGGCCTGCGGGATGAACAACAGCAGCGCGAGCGCGGTGCTGATCACGGCCACCCTGCCCGGCAAGCCGCAGCTGCTCCTGCCGGTGCTCGCCTACGGGCTGCTCCAGAAGACGGCCGCGAGCCGGATCGTCAACCGCATGCGGCACGACGGCCCGGTCGCGGCGCCGACCGGGTGAAGTCCCGTCCTCACGGCCGCTGTTGGGGTGCGAGGTACACGCGGACCCCGGCCGCCCGGTCCGGCGTCCACGAGCGGGCGTAGGAGGGCGGGCCGCCGCGCGCGGTCTCCAGCGCGGCGACCGGGATCCGCCGGGCGGTGTGCCGGATCGCCGCCGCCGTGGTGTTGGCGTTGTGGCCGCTGGTGGCCGCGGAGGCGCAGCCGGCGTAGTAGGCGAGGGGCTGGCTGTCGGCGCCGGTGAGCAGGCAGGGCGGTGTCACGCCGAGCCGGTGCAGCGCGGCGGCGGCGCGGGTCCAGCCCTCGCGGGAGGCCGTGGTGCGCTGGACGGTGTGCTCCAGGACCGCGTACTGCACGGCCAGGTGCCCGGCCAGCCCGAGCGCCACCAGGGTCACGGCGACCGGCCGCCAGGTCCGGTTCGGCAGGGTGACCAGGTGGACGAGCAGGTCGGCGAGCGGGATCGCGAGCAGTGCGTAGGCGGGCAGCAGGAAGCGCGGGGCGGCGTAGCCGATCAGGAACAGGTAGGGGACGGCGGCCGTCGCGGCGCAGGCCAGCGGGACCAGCGTGGCCGCGGTGCGGCGGGCCCGGACGGCCACCCACAGCGCGAGGGCGGCGAGCGGGGGCAGGGCGTACCACCACAGGGTCGTCGCCGGGCTCGGCGTCGCCCCGGTGCACGGGCGGCACAGGGCCCGGCCGCCGAGGCTGCGGACCTGGTCGGTGATGGCGATGTGCCAGCCGAGGCCGCCCTGGATGGCGGAGGCGTCCGAGAGGCGTTGCGCGAGTCCGCCGTAGGAGACGTACGCCTCGATCACCCACTCGGCGGCGCCGCCGGCCAGGCCCGCCAACAGGGCGGCCAGCAGCCGGAGTTGGCGCCACCGCCGGACACCGACCAGCAGCACGAGCAGCGGGAGGGCGGCCCAGACGGCGTCCGTGGGGCGCATCCAGCTCATCAGGGCGGCGCTCGCGGCCACGCCCCACAGGGCGACGCGGTCCTGCCGGTCGCGCTGCGCGCGCAGGAAGTAGCCGGTGCCGGCCAGGGCGCCGACGGCGACCCAGTAGTTGGGCATGGCCTGCGGGCCGTAGAACAGCGTCACCCACAGGGAGGCGAACAGACCGCCCGCGGTGGCGAGGACCCGTACGGGGAAGGTGCCCCGCCAGGCGCGCAGCGCCCAGAGGAGCGCGAGGCCGGACAGCACGGCCAGGTAGCAGCGCAGCAGCGGCGTGGACGTCGACCAGGAGGCGATCGGCGCCACCAGGAGCGGGACGCCGCGGGCGCGCGGTGCGCTGAAGTAGGCGGCCGGGATGTGGGAGCTGACCTGGCTGACGTACACGGTCTCGTCCCAGCCGAGGCCCATCCCCGGTCGTACGAGGGCGAGTTGGGCCAGCGTGAAGACGCCCGCCACGACCACGAGCCAGCTGTCCCCGCGGGCCCGTTCCGCCCTGCCGGTGGCGTCCGGCGGCCGGGGCGGGCGGCGGGTGGGCGCCAGTGTGGCGGTCGGCGGGCTCTCGGCCATGACACGTTCACCTCTTCCCCCTACAGCCTGTAGGGCCTACGTAACCCTACAACCCGTAGGGTCGAATACGGGAGCCGGGCATTGACCCCTACACGTTGTAAGGTGGCAGGCATGGCTGCCACGGGCCCGCAGGGCAGAGCCGAACGGCGTAACGCAGGCGAGCTGGAGAGCGAGGTGCTCGCCGCGCTGTGGGCGGGCGACCGGGCGCTGACTCCGGCGGAGGTCCAGGCGGAGATCGGCGGCGGCCTCGCCTACAACACCGTGCACACCATCCTCAAACGCCTGTACGACAAAGGGCTCGTGCTGCGGGACGCCGACGGGCGGCGCGGCGCGTACCGGCCCGCCAAGAACGCCGCCGAGCTGACCGCCGAGGCCATGCACGAGGCCCTCGACCGCGGCCCGGACCCGATCGCCGCGCTCCAGCAGTTCGTCACCGGGCTCAGCCCGGAGGAGGAACGGGCGCTGCGGGAGCTGTTGCGGGGCGACGAGCGGTGACGGGTGGCCAGTGGTGAGGGGCGGCACGCGGTGAGGGGTGACGAACGGTGAGGGTCGACGTCTACACCCCGTTCCTGCTGTCGCTGCTGCTCGCCGCGGCCGGTCCCGCCGTCGGCCGCCGGATGGCCCCCGCGCTCGCCGCCCGGGTACTGGCCGGGGCCGCCGTGGTGACCGCGGCGGCGACCGCCTGGTCGCTGCTCCTGCTGACCGCGACCCTCGTCGACGCCGCTCCCCCGGTCGTCGCGGACGCCCGCGCGGACGGCCTGCGGCTGTCCGAACCCGTGCCGGAGACCATCGCGGCCGCCGCGTGCGTGCTCCTGCTCGTCCTCGGCCACCGTCTGTACCGCGCGGTCCGCACCGAGCGCCGCACCCGGCGAACGCTGCGGCGCCTGTGCGCGGGGCAGCCGCCGGACACCGAACTGGTCGTGGCCGCCTCCGCCGTACCGCGGGCCTTCGCCGTGCCGGGCGGCGCCGGGCTGCCCGGGCGGATCGTGGTCACCACCGCCATGCTGGGCGCGCTGGCGCCCGAGGAGCGCCGGGTGCTGCTCGCCCACGAGCGGGCGCACCTGACGCACCGGCACGCGCGGCTGTGCACCGCGGTGGCGCTGGCGGCGGCGGTCAACCCGGTCCTCGCCCCGGTCGCGCGCACGGTGGGCTTCCTCGTCGAGCGCTGGGCCGACGAGCGGGCCGCGACGGCGGTCGGCGACCGTGCCTGCACCGCCCGCGCCCTCGCCCGCGCGGCGCTCACCGCCGGGCGCCCGGAGCCGTCCTGCGGGCTCGGCTTCACCGACCGCGCGGTCCCCGGCCGCACCGCTG